>DASPJR010000205.1:0-6163 GCA_035628505.1 Planctomycetota bacterium
GACCCCCAGGTGCCTGCGGTAGTCGCGCAGCTTCAGCTCGCTGAGATCCTGGCCATCCACCAGCACGCGCCCGGAAAGCGGACGGTTGAACGCCATGACGAGGCTCACAAGCGTGCTCTTGCCCGAGCCGCTTGTGCCGACGAGAGCTGTGGTCGATCCGGCCGGCGCCAAAAGCGAAATGCCTTTGAGCACCGGCTTTCCCGGAACGTATTCGAAGACGACATTGTCGAAACGAATATCGCCGCGAATTTCCGGACACGGCTTGCGCTGTGCCTCCCCTTCGTCTTCGGTCATCATGCTGCGCAATTCGCGGATGCGGTCCAGGCCGGCGAACGCTTCGGTGATTTGCGTGCCTATTGAGGCGATCTGCACGACCGGCGCGGTCACCAGTCCAACGTAGATCAGGTACATGACAAAATCGCCGACGGTCATGCGGCCGTCCAGAATCGCGCGCCCGCCAACGATGATCATCAGCATCCCGATGGCGCCGACGATCAGCGTTGACAGGGCCACGTTAGCCGAGACGCCGGTCATCGTGCGCTTCACATTATCAAAGATGCGGTCCGTGCCCTGCCCGAATGCAGCCTGCTCGCGTTCTTCGGCAACGTAAGCCTTCACGTTGCGGATTCCGGCTATTGACTCCGTAAGCCGCCCAGTCACTTCAGCGTTGATCTTTCCACGTTCACGGAAGAGCGGCCGCAGATGCGTGAAGGCATAAGCCATGCACGCGCCAAAGACGATCAGGATGACGAGAATGATGACGGTCAGCGTCCAGTTGAGATACAGCAGGACCGCCAGGCCGAGAATGGCGCTGATGATTCCGCCGATGAGCTGCACGATGCCGGTGCCGATGAGATTGCGCACGCCTTCCGCATCGCTCATGATGCGCGAGACGAGATTGCCCGAGGTCGTCGAATCGAAATAACGCACGGGCAAACGCGTCACGTGAGCCTGCACGTCCCGGCGCAGATCGTTGATCGCGCGCTGCGCGGCAACGCCGAGAATCTGCGAGAGCGCAAAGGAGGTTGCAGCCTGCACGGCGGTGGCGGCTCCGCCCGCGAGGGCCAGCGGCAGGAGCAGCTCGCCGCGCTGTTTGCCGATGACTTCGTCGATCAGGAATTTTGATGTCGTTGGCAGCACCAGCCCCGAAAGCCGATTGATCAACATCACGCCGAAACCGAGCGCCAGACGGTAACGGTGAACATAGATCAGCTCGCGCGCTTCGCGCCACGCGTTTGAAAAGTTGACCTTTCGCTTTGCGTCGTTTTTTGCTTCGGCCATGCGGGTCCTGCAGGTTGGGTGCGCGCCGGAACGTGCATGACAGTTCTAGTCCATCCGCATGGCGGGGTAAAGAATTGTTCAGGAGTGGCTGCGGCAGTCGCGAATTTAGAAGAACCAATGAACGTTCAGGCTGGACGTTTTAATGCGGCTTCAGCGCCTTCCTGCGAGAGATTCAATGCCATGATGGGGAAAGGTATGCTGATTTTTTCACTGCGGAAGCGGGCGATCAACGCCTTGATGAAGGCGTGCTGAACGGGGCCCTGCAGCGTGTATTCTTCGATACGAAGGACGACGCGCAGTTCGATTCCGGACGCACCCAGGCCGAAAAAGCGGACCACCGGCTCGAACGTTTTCACCGCCCCCGGAAAGCTGCGCTGCAGCTCGCGTGCGACATCCAGAGCCACGCGTTCCACCTGCTCCAGGTCGGATGAGTAATGGACGCTGAGCTGCACTGGAAAGCTGTGCTCCTTGTCAGGGTAATAATAGTTCAGTACGCGCGAGGTCACCAGATGCTTGTTCGGGAGCACCACCATATTTCCCTGCAGCGTCCGCAGCCATGTCGAGCGCCAGGTGATTTTTTCAACATAGCCCTCTTCACCCGATTCCAGTCGAATGAAATGGCCGGGCAGGATCGGACGGTCCGTAACAATCTGGACTCCGGCGAAAAAGTTTTCGAGCGTCGGCTGCAGCGCGAGCGCCACTGCCAGCGAGCTGACGCCGAGCGAAGCGAGAATCGGCGTCACGTTAACGCCCAGCGTTCCCAGCAGCACCAGCGTTCCGAGCACCACGACCGCGCCGCGGACGGATGTCTGGATCAGCCCGCCCGCAGTTTTGAAGATTTCGATACGGTCTGCGAAGAGATCGATCGTTCCGCGCAGCATGCGATCGACGAAGATGATTGCCGCCATCACCGTCACGGCCAGGAAAATGAAATAGCGGTCGGACGGCGTAAGACTCAGGTTGACGAAGCCCGCCAGCGTCATGAATCCGGCGGATATGATCAACAGTATGAGCGGCACGTTAAGAGCTGAAATCAGCAGGTCGTCGAGATTGGTCTTCGTTTTCGCTGCAAGCGTGCGCAGGCGTGCAAATAGGAACGCCTTGATGCTGAAACCAATCAGCACCCAGACAACCATGAACACGGCTGAAAAAAGAGGAATGAAAATGTGTTCGGGAATGTCGATATCAAAAATGCGAACGGTCTTCACGCGGCTACTTTCCCTTTGGCTGCTTCACGCCACGGCTCATCGCCGCCGGTTCCGCCGGCCGTGCCTTTGGCTTCGCGGGAGCCGCTGCCGCATGAGCCAGCAGAATCTTCTGCACGGCCGCCTGCTGTTCCTTCAGCGTTGCCCCAAGTACAGCGGCCGAAACCGCGGTGCCGACTCCCATGTACGGCCGCTCCGCTGGAGGACGCGTGTTGAGCCGCGCGCGGACGCTCGGATCAATGCGCCGGTCAACAAGGCGCAGCTCGGCTTCTTCAGGAACCGCGGTGCCGTACCAGTTTTCACCGATGAAGACGTCTACGTCGGGTGTGGAAGCTTTCTTTGCGTCAGCCGGCGGCGCAGCAAAGGGCATCAGCCGGATGTGCGCGCCGCGCGTATTCAGGAAATGATTCTGCTCGACGATCAGGCGCTCCTCGCCGGGATCGCTCGCTAACACCACCCCTTCGCGGCAGGATTCAAAAACGTTTTTGCGCAGAAGCAGCGACCACGGGCCATGATTGTACGTCGCAAATACGCCGCCGAAATTGCGGAACGAGCAGTGCGTGAACAGCGCCGCACCAGCCGCGAGCGCATAATGGGGTGAGGAAACGTACTCGCAGTTCGTCCACTGGCACACGCCGTCAGTCTGCGTGACGCTCACGTTTTTCAGGCGCACGCCTTCGATGCGGCTTTGTGCCGAGCCGTAAAGGAGCAGCGACGCCGGCGTTTTCTCGAGATTGGCGACCTCGACCGGATTGCCTGTCGCACCTTCGACGACAAGGCGGCCCCACATCCAGATGACCGCGCTCTGCGAGGGATCCGGAACGTCCGGGCGAGCGGGCTTCGCCGCTTTCGGATCGGCCTTCAGATGCACCACCGCACCGGGCTTGATGATAATCGTTGCGTCTTCAGCAACGATGAGATTTCCACGAATGAGAATCGGCGACTGTTGCGGCCCGAGCTCAAACAGGCCGTCGTAGAGCGTGCCCGAGAGAACCGTGGCGTAGCCTGCTTCCGGCGGCTGCAGCGCAGACGGCGGCGAAACGGTCGCGCGCTGAACGGGTGTGGCCTTTACGCTGGTTTCTGTCTTTGGCTGAGCTGCTTTCGTGGACGTGTTGCCTTTTGACGACGGCACCGGCGGCAAGGGGACGATCTCGGCGCGAATGTCGTCCTCAGCCGCCGCTGCTGCAGTCGCAGGCTGAGCCGGCGCCTGTTCAGAGACCGTCGCAGCCGCTGGCGGTTCCTCCGCGAGCACAGAAGCGCTCATCAGGAAAAGTGAACACAGCAAGCAGATGCAGACTGAATTTTGCATAGGAAGCAGGCCGTTCCCCCGGCCGTGACACGACCGTAAGAGAGGAATCGTCCACACCCTGCATGAGCTAAAGGGATTTGTGCAATTCAGGACGCAGGAAGATGGCTATGGGCCGGCGCTGATTAAAAGTCGAGACCAAGCAGTTCGCGCAGGGCTCTGATCATGGTTTCGGGCGCGATGGGTTTGACCAGGTATTTAAGCCGCGGATGTGTCTGCACGACGAACTCATCTTCAAGCTGGTCGTACGCGGTGCAGACGACAACCGGGAGCTGAATGCCTTTGTCGGCCATGTGCGAGAGAACTTCCAATCCATGCAAACCTGGCATCTTCATGTCCAGCACAGCCGCCGAAAGGCCGCCCTGCTGAATCTTTTCCCATGCTTCAGTTCCGGTCCCGACTTCAATCGGCGACATGCCTGCTTCTTCAAGACGCATGCGGAAAACCATGCGCGCACGGCGGTCGTCGTCTGCGAGCAGAATGACGGGCTTGGGTTTGCCGCTTGGTGCCGCCGGAGCCGCTGCCGGCTCGCCCACATAGGTGAGCGGCGCCGCGGTCTGCGAAGCTAGATTGGAAAACATCATCTCGTGTCGCGCTGTGGTGCGTTCGCTTGCCGGAGTCACTCCCGCACCTGACGGCGGCGGAATGGGCGAGGCTGTTGGCGGTGTGACGGCCGGAAGCCCGGTGTTCGACCCCGTCTTGGGAACGGCTTCAAAGACCAGTGTCGAGCGCCGCTGGCCGCTTGTGCCCGCCGACGGAGTGCCCGCGCGCGGCGATGAGACCGGCGGAAGCGTGGGCAGGCTCGGCGCTGTCTGCGGCGGCGGAGGTTCGTCGCGCGGCGGAAGTCCCGGTGGCGGCTGCGGAATGAACGATGAGGGCCGCGGACCGGGGATCGGCGGAGCCGTAACGCCTGGAACCGGCGGCCGTATTCCGCCGGGTGACACTGCCGGCGGACGCGGGAATGCCGTATCGGGCGGCGGCTGCGGAGCAGGCCCTGCGTCAAACGACGCGGCAAACGGCGAGCGCAGTTTGCGCGTCGCGAGGATCTGCTGATCGATTGATGTTTTCGGTTTCACATGCGCCAGCAGCTCGGTCAGGAAGCTGGCAATCTGTTCCTGCGGATAACCCGTCGCACGCAGATCGTTTTCAACCAGGTCGATGATGACCTTGCGTTCGGCGTCGTCTTTAACGACCGCTTCCAGCACCCCGCGCAACTGGAACATCGGCATGCGCTGAGCTTCAAACTCGCTGACGATGATCAGCGCTTTGGTTTCGCGCGTTAGGGCCTTGAGCACCGACGGGTCGTTCACCACCGATCTCCAAAGTTCCGGAAAGCGCCCCGAATAGTACCACGAAGCTTCTATCCAAGAAAGTTACGTACGGCCTGAACCAGGGCATCCTGGCTGGTCATCGTCTGCGCCTGAGCCGGCAGCGCGCGCAGGAACGCGGCGCCGTAGCGCTTCGTCAGAACGCGCTTGTCGGCCAGCACGACAATCCCGCGGTCTGTTTTCGAACGGATCAGGCGGCCGAATCCCTGCCGCAATTTCAGAATTGCCTGCGGCACGCTGAAATGCAGGAACGGATCTTTGCCGGATGCCTCGAGCAGCTCGCAGCGCCCCTGAACGATCGGGTCGGTAAAGACCGCAAAGGGGAGCTTGGCGATCACTAATAAGGAGAGCGCCTCACCGCGCACGTCCACGCCTTCCCAGAAGCTGGCTGTGCCCAGCAGAGCGGTGCGCCCGCCGGCCTGCAGCCGGGAGAGCAGCGATTCGCGCGACTCGCCTTCGCCCTGCGCGATGACCTCGATTGCTTCGGAGGCGAGCATCTTGCGCAGGAGTTTTGCGCTGGATTCGAGCGCCGCATAGGACGTGTACAGCACCATCGCACGCCCGCCACTGGCGATGATGAGCTCGCCCAGCATCGCCGTGAACATCGCATTGAAATCCTTTTCGCGCGCGCCCGGCTCGGGAATGAACGTTGGGATAAAGAGTCGGCACTGTTCCTCGTAGATAAACGGGCTGCCGAGCAGCAGCTCGTCGAGTTTCTCGGGGCCGCAAAGCGACAGGCCCATGCGGTTCTTCAGGAACTCAAAACTTTTCGGATGCGGCTTCTCGTGTTCTCCCTCGCTCCTGCCTCCTGCCGTCTGCACACTGCCCACCTGCTTCAGCGGCCGGTATGGCGTCAGTCCCGCTGCATCTCCGGCATCTGGATCGCGAACGGAAAGGGTGGCCGAGGCAAAGATGATCGAGCGCTTTTTCTGATAGAGCTGTTCATGCAGCAGCGCCGAAACATCCAGTGGCGCGGCCACCACGCGCACGCCGCGCTTGCCCCAGCGCTCACTCCAGTACACATAATTCGGCTCATCCGCCTT
>DASPJR010000206.1:0-11610 GCA_035628505.1 Planctomycetota bacterium
AAATAAAGTTCCAGATGCCGCCTGTCCCGGTGACCTGGGACGAGCAGGGCAGAGTCTATCCCTTTGTTCCGACGTATCCCCTGGGTCTGCATTTCTTCGTGGATGCTCGCACCGCGGATGCGCCAAGCGGAAACGTCTTTATTGATGACGTGAGCATTGCAACGCATCTGCCGCCTCCAGCACGCGTCGGCATGTCACTTGAACGTTTAAATGAATCCAATGTCACTCCGACTGGACGGCAGATCTTGACCGTCGCAAGTTACGAGACTCAAAATTCCCGCCGGGCTGCAGTGACGTGCGGCATATTTGACTGGCGCGGCAGCAAGGTGAGCGGAGATGAAACATCGGTGGAGCTGAAGCCTGGTGAAAAACGTCAGATCGTCATCAGCGAAAAACTTCCACCTGGCGCATACAGCGTGCGAGCTCAGCTAACGCAGGACGGGCAGGTCCTTGCATCGCTCGAAGAGGATCTGCTTGTGGCTGATCTGCAGGCGCATCTCGGCGCCGAATGGCTGACCGGACTCTCGGACGAATGGAAGCTGCGCAAGCCTTTGCGCGACACGTTTACATACATCGATGAAGACTGGGACTGGGTCGAGCATTACCCCGGAAATTTCCAGATGGACACCATTCGCGAGCGCTGCCGAAATGCGCGCACGCAGGGCGGGACTCCCTTCGTGCTCCTGGGCTACGGCGCGTATTGGTCGGCTGGTGTCGGCTTTGAGCAGATGAAAGCAGGAGCGTTCAGCCGCAGGCAGCGCGACATCGGACACGCCGTCGACATCTTCATGGTTCCCGCGCGCATGGAAGATTGGGAGAACTATGTAAGCGAAGCCATGCGTGGAGCAGGTAAAGACGTTGGCGGCTGGATTCTCTGGGACAATCCGGACAGCGACGGTCCGATGAAAGTTGATCCGCCGAGATTTGCTCAAATGATTCAGGCTGTTGATACCTGGCGGCGTGAATACTGCCCGCAGATTCCTCTCCTTATTGGCGGAATGAACCGCGCAACGGCCATTCCGTACCTCAGCAAGTTGCGCGAGCAGGCGGTCGGAAGCGACACCGCGCTGGATCACATCAATGGAGTGCAGGTCAGGCTCGACGTCGGCCGGCTATCTCCCGAAGATGCCGAAATCAAAGCGTACGCGCGAGAACTTCGGGAGGCGCTGAAGACGAGCGGCCCTGAGAAGACAATCCTGCTCAGCGATCTGGACTGGGCCGTGGAGAAAGAATCCGCCGGCCTGAGCGCCTTCGACCAGGCTGCGTATCTGAGCCGCGCCGCGTTCCTGCTTGAAAGCGACGGTATTCGGCCGCTCCTGTCGATTCGCAACGAGGACTCGGTGCGCCTTGGCCTTGGCCTGGTGCACAGGCGCCGCATCTCGGTTCCGCCAATGACCGAGAAAGTTCAGGCGCATGATCTTAAGCCGGCGTGGTGGGCAATGGTGCAGACGCGGCGCTGGCTCGACGACATGCGCTTCATCAGTGCAATTGAGGTTCAGGATGCTATCCCCGGCCGGACGCAGTGCCTGCTTTTTCAGAATAAGAATGAAAAAGCGGTCGCCGTCATATGGCGCAACGACGATCCGGGCGGAATCAGTTTTGAGCACACCGGAATCACCGTCGAGTCAGCTCAGGATGTTCTCGCCACACCCGCGGCGCCTTCGCAAAGCTGGTACGCTATTGGAAAAATGCCGCTGATTTTTGTATTGAACGCGCCCGGAGAAAAGGCCCAATCCGAATTGGGAAGACTCTGCGTGCGGGATCTGGCCGCTCCAGCGTGGTCTCAGCGCGTTCTTGCCGCATTCAATCCACTGAAAGATTCACCCGTGTCGTATTCGCATACCGGCCAGGAGTTCAAGCAGGCGGCGCGCACAATATCGGGCGACGCGACAGAGGTCTCTGGTGTTCGATTCGCGGCGGAGGGCAGGGAATCGTTCAAAGTAAAGGTGGCGGACGGCTCAGGTCTGGTCTTGCGCAAGCGATACCTGCTCGATGAAACCGGACAGGAAGCCGAAGTTCTGGTGAACGGAAAATCGGAGGGAAGGTGGAATCTGCGCCGGAGCGAGCAGAAGCTCTCGGGCGGCGTACGCGAATCCATCTTCATTATTCCTGCAGACGTGCTGAAGGGAACTCCTGAGGCGGCCATTGAAGTGCGATACTCCGGGCCCGCGAACACGCTCGCGTGGTGGGTGCTGGAGTATCGCGAAGGCGCTTTCCCACTTTCTGCAGTCGGCGCGATTCATGCGGACCAGAATTTCGGACACATGCGGGCCGCACGAAACATCACCGGCTCCCGCCTGAAGATCGGAACCACGGAGTTTGCCAACGGGCTGGGGGTATTCGCGCAAAGCCTGCTCGAGTTCCCCATTCATAAGCAATTCAGCCGCTTCACCGCAAAGGTTGGTATAGATGCCGTAACAGAAGGGCGCGGGAGCGTTGTCTTTGAGGTTTACGCCGACGGCAAAAAAGTCTGGGCATCGGGTGTGATGTCCGGACTCGACCAGCCGAAGACCATCGATCTGAACGTAAAGAATGTCGACCGGCTGAGGCTGATTGCGACCGACGCGGGCGATGGAAACAAGTTCGATGCGGCCAACTGGTGTGAGCCGGAATTGCATCGGTAGAATCCGGAGGGGTAAATGGAACCAAGCGTGAGATTATGCGCCGCTGCGATTCTATGCGTCTGCTTGTGGGTGTGTGCTGAAGAAAAAAGTGAATCGCCTGTCCCTCAAGTCGAGGGTGGCGCGAGCATCGATGGCGCGCTCAATGAACCGTTCTGGGCGAAAGCTCAAACCGTTCGTGGAGACTACATCAATAGCAAGAAAGGCGTTCTCAGCGATGAGCCCCGGCTCACGATTAAGTACGCGTGGGACGAGCACTACCTATACATCGGCTATGAAACGTTCGACAAAAATCTAATCGCGAAGCCGTCTGGAGTGAAGGAGGGTCCGGACAAAAATAAGCGCGAGGGCTGCGAGATCTGGAGTGCTGATCCAAAGGAGAAAGTCGATGTCGTCGAATTCTTCATTTCGTTCGGCGACGAACGCTTCTTCTGGGAAATCCACCACAACGCGGCCAATCAATTCAATGATGTCTGGTGCACGGTCGCTGATCCGGCATGGCCAATCGCCAAGTCGAGTCTTTTAGCATATGGAATTCTATTCAACAATAAAGAGTTCATCGCCGACGACGGCGACTTCACAACTGCGTTCGCCGTTAAGATGAAGCCAAAAGCGGATGGGACGGCTTCAACGGTAAACTCATCCGACGACACGGATGCCGGCTACACGGCTGAACTGCGCCTTCCATGGGGCGGCATTGGAGCGCCAGCGGCCGCGCGACCTGACCCAAAGAAAAGAGAGACAAGCTGGAAAATGGAAGGGCAGAAGCTGCTCATCCTGGCCGTGGTTCAGGACGGCGATCTGAAGGAGCGCTATCACCATTCCTCTCCGCTGAGGAGCGGCGACTGGTTCCATAAAACCGCGGCTCTATGGCCGCGCTACATTCTTTCAAAGGCGGCTTCCGGGCCAGAAAAGAAACCAGCATTCTTCGACCTTGAAAATGCAACCGCTTCTGAACTCGCAGCCGAATTGATTCAGCGCATGGACCGGCAGGAGCACTACGCTGATCTCATTCAACCAACGGTCGACCGGGGCATGGCTGCCGCACTGGCCTGTGCTGAAGGGTTGAGTCTGGATAAACAGGAGCGCATCGAGCCGCTCTACGGCATCATTGCCATGGCTGCGCGATGCCGCCGCGCTCATCCCGAATTACTTAAACTCTATGATCCGCTTGCGTATGAGGTTTTCTATACAGAGGCCGGAGTTGAATCTCAGAAAAGATTTGCACTCGCGTTGAAATTAAAAGCCTGGACTCCGCGTGTTCTCGAAGCGCTGATCAATGCCGCCCCTCGACCGACACTGGAATGGCTTAAAGAACAGGCGGGCGCACAACATCCCGAGATAGAAAAGGCCTGCCGCATGCTCAAGGAGTGGAGCACGCACGTCTATTTCAAAAGAGAGAGCCAGTGCGTTGACGAGCTGCGTTCCATCATTTTGAAGCTTGCCGCATGCGAGCGATTCTCCGCTGATCCCGGCGTATATGCCGTGCTGATTCGATGCGCGGGGGAGACTGGTGCGAGTGAAATGTCGCCACTTGCGTTGAAGGCGCTTTCTCATTCCGATGTTTCAGTTCGCGCTGAAGCATGCACGGCGTTGCAGCGCTTCGGCGGAGAGCGAATGCCCGCGGAATTGTTGAGTCTTGCCGGCCGCGAGCATGAGCCAAGGGTTCTGATTCGCCTGGCGGAGGCACTAGAAGCGTGGCACGACGATGAGTCGGCCGGAGAGGCGGCACTGAATATTTTCAAGCGTTGTAAAGATGCAGAGGTACGCCGCGCGCTTCTGTTTTCCTGTATGCATGCTGAATGGCCCGCTCGCACCGCGCTTCTTCTAGAGGCATTCAATGATGCGGAGTGCCGGAACAACGGCGTGCTCGGCGTGGCACTACAGGCCGTTGCAATGCACTCTGCAGATGAGCTCGAGAAGCAAACACTGAAACTCACGACCGAGTACCAAACGGCGCCCGCTCCATTGATTGAGGCATTAGGCGCGGTGAATGACGAAGCGTCGGCGAACTATCTCGCCGCTGCGTTGAAAACATCTAAAAACATTTCTGTTCGATTGAAGATCTTTTTGTCGCTCGAGAAAAACGAAAGCGCCATAGCCAGGGCGGCACTGCTGAACGAGCTGAAGTCCACCACAGATCCCCTCCTGGCGCAGCAGTTGGTGGCAATTGCCGGACGCATAAAGTTGCCGCATGCAGAGTCTGTGCTGCTGTCTCTCGCTGCTGATACGACTGCTCCGCTGCCGGTTCGCGTGCAATGCCTCTGGTCGCTTGGCGCCTTCCGGAGCGCAGACGTTCGTCAGAAACTCGAACGCCTGCACGCGCAGGCCGATGTGCTCTTCAGCTCCGGCGAAGGTTCTGATTCAGGCACCCTCGAAAAAGTGGAGCAGGCGCGCATGCTGCTGAAGATGGCGCTCCTCGAACAGGGGGACGCCGCCGCTGAAACCGAATTGGCCGCACTGTTTGATACGGCGACTCCCTCCACCCGAATCTCCATGCTGATGCTTCTTTCCAGCAGCAAGCGGGATCACGCCGTCATTCAGCGGGGCCTCCATTCGGCTGACTTCGCCGTCGTTCTGGCGGCTATTCATGCGGCAAGCGCTGCAAATCCGCAGAAGTATCACCGCGAGTTCCTGCGCTTGAAGGATGCTCCATTTTTGACGGCGCTCTTAAAAACAGGCCTTGATCTGAACGACATGCCAGAAGTTCTGGATGGCGCCATTGCGGCCGGAAAGTAAGCTTGCGATGAAAACTTTCGTTATTTTTTTCGCTGCGCTTGCTCTACTTATTTATGTGCCTGCGAGGCCGCTCGCCCATGAATCGCCGATCGACCATGTCGATCGTGACATACGTATCTGGGTCGCCGGCGAATCCATCTACGTCAGCTACCAGCTTCAACTCAGCGAGCGGGCTGCCATGATGCAGCTCCACAAGATGGATGTCGATGCCAGTGGCACGGTCTCTGACACGGAGCGCCGCACGTACTTTGCCGACTTTGCCGCGCAACTGGTCCGGCAGCTTCAACTGAAAGTAGGCACGCAGCCAGTGTCGCTCAAACCCGACTCGCCGGTAAAGCTGCTGCCACAGTTCAGGCAGAAATTTATTTTCTCCGGGCCCGTTGGCCGGCTGCCCAAAGGAAAGACGCCGGGACGCATCGACGACCTGTATTCCCGCAGTTACCCCGGAAATTACCGCTTTGTCCCTGCACGCGCCGACCAGCGCCAGGATACGAAAGTGATTGTAACAGAGGCGCCAAAGCCCGTTGACGCCAGCGGGCATGCAGGAACTCTCCAGATCAAATTCGAAATTGATGTGCCGTGACTATTCAGATGGCTTCGATGGCGGGCCTTCACCGGGAACTTTGCCATACTTTTCCAGCCAGTACTTTTCGCGCTCAGCCTTGCGTTGTTCGAGGGTCTGGATCTCGGAACCGTCGCCCTGGCCGTTCTGTTCCCAGATCTTAACGATGATCTTGCGGCACCAGCCGCAGCCAGTGCCCGCCCCGAGGCACTCGGACATCTGCGAGGCGACGCGCGGCTTGTGATGGCGCGCATAGTTGCGCAGCTTGCGGTAGGTGACGTGAAAACAGAAACAGACCGTATCATCGAGTTCCATAAGAGCAGTTTACCCGTTGACGCGTGTGCCAACACGAAGCATTTCAAAAAAGCTGCCGCATTATTCGGCTTCCACTTGACTGCGAGGCTCAGGAGTGTTTAATGAATGCCTCCTTAGATGGGCGATTAGCTCAGTTGGCTAGAGCATCAGCTCGACAAGCTGAGGGTCACTGGTTCGAGTCCAGTATCGCCCACCATCTTTTTTAGAACACTCCAAGACACTTTCTGGACGAAGCGGGAATCCCCATAGGGGAGAATGTCGCGTGTTGCCATTCTGTTGCTATCATCCTATTGATCTCCAGCGCGTGATTGAGGCTTTGGGCAATCTGCCAGAATCGATTAAACAGGCTACAGCCGCGCTCATCGCCAAAATGAATCCTACTTGCAATGTCACACAGATGTTCCGTTACAACTCCGCGCCATGGGGGAAGTCAATTCATGCTGTTAGCGGCTACTGTAATGCGCTTTCTAAATACTGGACATTTATGAATTTTAATCTGTTTGAAGAAGTACCGATCACAACTGCGGCGTATATTTGGATATTTTCTGAAGGTCAGTTAAAAGATATTAAAGCAGATTTAGAACTAAACGACATTTCTGTTGATGGTGGCGGTGGTGAACGATTGCCCTGCCGCGCTTTCGCAACAAACACTTTGCGCGTTCCGCCAGTTGCAGGAGTTTAGGAGGGGCACTGCACTTAAGTGAACAATCGGACTCAGAGGGTGTAGCTGTCTGGAGTGCCCAGTACATCCGTTGGACCGTTCAGCATTAAGCGACTGCATGTGCTGATTTCATCAAAAAAGAAGCGGGTATGGACAAGAATGTCCCTACCCGCTTATCTCGCGATCAGCGGCGGAGTTTTCGGCTGAACTTGAAAGCTCCCGTTTTCTGGGCTTTGCTGGAGTAGGTTGAGTTCACCTTGTCTGTGTAGACCACTCCGCCCATCTTCAGATCAGTTACAATGGGCAGCATTACGCGCTTTTTGTCCTTCGTGGGATCTACGCCTTCGTCGGTCCAGTTCGTCCGCAAGTCGCCTTTCAGCTTGACTTGGAACTGAACCGGACCGCCAACGAACTCTTTTAGCTTTGCCGCTTTGTTTCTCTTCAGCTTGAGCTTCAGGCGCAGTTGCCCCATCGCGGACTTACCGCGACCCTTGCCGTCGAGCTTGAAAGTGCCATTTGCGCCACCGAAGTCGACGACAACCTCTTTTCCGAGGGCACTGAAGGTCTTTGGCATGTTTGTGAGAATGCCGCTTATCGTATAGGAGTCTTTCCCGCTTGCGCTGAAAGCTGCTCTAGCCGAGACCTTGGTGATTACCATAGGGGTCTTGGGAACCGAGTTCGGGTCGAACGGGTCAGAGCCGCCATCGGTTTCATCAACGTCCGTGAAGCTATCATTGTCGTCGTCCGGATCCTTATCGTCGGGAATTCCGTCCTGATCAAAGTCGCTCTGACTTACAGCCGCCACAACGACGGTGACCTCGACCGATCTGTCCGTCTGAAGACCGCCTGCATCCCGCACGGTAACGTTCACCAGATAGCGGCCGGGATTTCCGAAGACGTGGCTGGTGCTTCCGCTGTTTGTATCGGTCTTAATCCCGTCGCTGAAGTCCCAGTGCCACGTGATCGCCTGGGCATCGCTGGCAGGCGCGCTGAAGGTCACCGTCTGGCCGACAAACGCAGGGTTAGGGTTCGCCGTGATACGGCTGGTAAAGGTGGGCGGCTGCGTATCGACAGTGAGCGCACCAGGCACTGTGAGCACGGCCGCATTGCCGGCGACATCCGTCGCACGCACAATGACGTCATAGGTATTGTCAGGGAGGTTGGGAATGGTGACGCTCCAGGTTCCATCCCCGTGGTTCGTCGCAGTGTAGTCGATGCCGTTCACCCTCACCACAATAGTGGCCGCGCTGTCGTTGGTAGTACCGGTGAGTACCGCGGGTGAGGTACTTGTCGACACTGTGACGACCGTCACGTCCGGCGGCGAGAGGTCAATCGTCAGTTCATCTATTGTTCCATCCTGGCCCGCATTGCCGGCCGCATCAGTTGCTGTGGCCGTGACGTCGTAGATACCTGCGGCAAGGCTATTGGTGACCGTTGCGCTCCAGATGCCATCACCCGCGTTCACCCCCACATAGGTCGCGCCATTGACAGTAATGGATAGCGCTGCCTGCGGATCGTTAACCGTACCTGTCAGGGTGGGGGTCTGGTCATTCGTCACCAACCTGCTCACTGTGATGGTAGGTACGGTGAGGTCAATCTTCAGTTCGTCGATGGTTGCATCGTTAGCACTGCTCCCCGCCACATCCGTCGCCGTTGCAGCAACATCATAAACACCGCCTTCAAGAGTGCCGGTTACGATGGCCGACCAGTTGCCGTTGCCGTTATTAACGCCCGTGTAGGTGACGCCGCTGACGACAACCGTGATGGCTGCCTTCGAATCGTCGATCGTACCAGTGACGGTTGGGCTTGTATTGTTCGTCAGCAATGTGTTGACCGCAATAACCGGAACGGTGAGATCGATAGTAAGTTCATTGGTGGTGTTGTCACTGGCGCTGTTACCGGCCGCGTCGATTGCCGTCGCTTGAACGTCGTACGTTCCCTCAATCAGCGCGCTGGTCACCTCGGCGCTCCAGCTATTGCCGGTAACCACTGCGGAGTACGTCTGGCCATTAACGACTATCGAGACACTCGCCGCTGTCGCATCCGTGACCGTACCCGTGATGGACGGAGTAGTGTCCTTGGAAGTCAGCGCCGTCACGGTCACGACCGGCTTCGTTTTATCGATAGTGAGTTCATTGTTCGTGGTATCGCCTGCTGTGTTGCCGGAAGCATCCGTTGCCGTGGCGGCTACTTCGTAGATTCCCTCGGCGAGCGTGGCGGTAATCGCCGCACTCCAGGTATTACCGGTCACCGTTGCCGCATAGGTCTGCCCGTTCACAATGATCGATACCGTCGTGGCCGTTGCGTCCGACACCGTGCCCGTGATCGTCGGCGACGTGTTCGCCGTCCTCAAGGCCGCGACGGTCACCGCCGGCTTGGTCAGGTCAATTGTGAGCTCGTTATTGGTCGCGTCGCTGGCGGTCGTCACGCCGTTGGCAGCCGCGGCCGCAACCTCGTACACACCTTCGTCCAGAACCGCCGTGATGGTGGCCGACCAGGTGCCATTGCCATTGTTCTGTCCGGCATAGGTTGCTCCACCCACGTCCACCGAAATAGTGGCCGTTGCGTCGTTCACCGTGCCGCCGATGGTCGGGGACTGATTGGCCGTGAAAAGAGTGTTAACGCTGATCGCCAGCGCGGTCGTGTTGATCGTCAGTTCATTGTTAGTGTCGTCGTTGGCGGTGTTGCCGGCGGCATCGGTCGCGGTCGCTGACACATTATACACGCCATCCTGCAGCTCGTCGGTAACGTTCGCACTCCACGAGTTGCCCGTCACGGTCGCCAGGTAGGATTTGCCATTAACCTGGATCGTGACGGAGCTCGCCGTCGCGTCCGTCACGGTGCCCGTCAGCGTCGGCGTCGTATCCGCAGTCTTTAACGTATTGACGGAGACAACCGGCTTGGTCTGATCGATCGTTACTTTACTCGACGTGTCACTCGCCGTGTTGCCGGCCGCATCGGTGGCTGTGGCGGTAATTTCATAGGCGCCCTCGCTTAGCGCATCGGTGACCTCCACGCTCCACGTGCCACCGGTGACGGTCGCGTTATACGTCTGGCCGTTCACCACCACGACTACGGTCGTAGCCGTTGCGTCAGTTACGGTACCGTTAATGGTCGGCTTGGTGCTCGCTGTTGCAAAACCGGTTACCGTGATGGTTGGCGCAGTCAGATCGATAGTAAGTTCATTGGTCGTGTTATCATTGGCCGTGTTGCCGGCCGCGTCGATTGCCGTCGCTTGAACGTCGTACGTTCCTTCGTTGAGTGCGTTGGAGACATCGGCGCTCCAGCTATTGCCGGTAACCACTGCGGAGTACGTCTGGCCATTAACGACTATCGAGACACTCGCCGACGTCGCATCCGTGACCGTACCCGTGAGGGTCGGAGTAGTGTCCTTGGAAGTCAGCGCCGTCACGGTCACGACCGGCTTCGTTTTATCGATAGTGAGTTCATTGCTCGTGGTATCGTTCGCTGTGTTGCCGGCCGCATCGGTGGCAGTGGCGACTACTTCGTAGATTCCCTCGGCCAGCGTGGCGCTGATCGCGGCGCTCCAGGTATTCCCGGTCACCGTCGCCGCATAGGTCTGCCCGTTCACAAGGACAGATACCGACGCGGCCGTTGCGTCTGTTACGGTGCCGGTGATGGTAAACGACGCATTCGCGGTCGTTAAAACCGTAACGGTCACAGCTGGGTTGGTCAGATCGATCGTCAGTTCGTTGTTCGTGCTGTCGTTGGCCGTATTGCCCGCCGAATCGGTGGCCGTAGCGATCACGTCGTACGCGCCTTCGGCGAGCGCACTTGTCACTGAAGCCGACCACGTCTGGCCGACCACGCTGGCGATGTACGTGTTTCCATTCACAACAATTGACACGCTGGGGGCGGAGGCATCGGTCACGGTGCCGGTGATCGTTGGCATCGTGTCGGACGTTGCCAGGGTATTCACAGTTACGGCCGGCTTCGTTACATCAATCGTGAGTTCATTGGATGTATTGTCCGTGGCTGAGTCCATGCCGCTGCTGACCGTGGCTTTGACGTCAAAGACGCCCTCGGCCAGGGCATTTGTAATCGTTGCCGACCACGTTCCGTTGCCGTTGTTCACGCCCGCATAGGTGAACCCGTTGACCTGCACTGAAATGGAGGCGCCCGCATTATTTACGTTTCCACCCACTACGGGTGTTTGGTTGCTGGTTATCTGGTTGTTCACTGTAATTGCAAGGGGGGGGCTGATGGTCAGTTCATTGGTCGTGGAGTCGCTGCCCGTATTGCCAACCGCGTCGACGGCCGTGGCCGCCACATTGTATGTTCCGATCGCAAGGGAGTGGGTGACAACTGCGCTCCAACTGTTGCCCGTGACGGTAGCGCTGTAGGTCCGCCCGTTGACCACGATTGAAACGATCGTCCCTGTCGTGTCCGTCACGGTGCCGGTAATGGTCGGTGTAGTATTGCTCGTGTTGAGGGAGTTTACGGTAACAACCGGTTTCGTTGTGTCGACAATCAGTTGATTGTTGCCTGTGGCGTTCAGTCCATTTCTGGTTGCGGTGGCCACAACGTTGTACGTGCCGTCCGCCAGGTTCGTGGTCACATTCGCCGACCAGGTGCCGTTTCCAGCATTGGTCCCCGTATAGGTTACACCATTCACCACGACAGACACTGTCGCCATCGGATGGGAAATGGTACCAGTCACCGTCGGCGTCCTGTCGGTTGTACTCAGCGCA
>DASPJR010000207.1:0-118573 GCA_035628505.1 Planctomycetota bacterium
TTTCGAAGGGCCTGCCAAAATGCATGTTGTTGTACGGGTTCGCCATGGAGAGGTTGATGATCGCGATGCCAAGGTCCTTCAGCATCTTGATCACCTGCTTTGTCTCGGTGAGGTCGGCTTTCTCCGGATTGTTTTTATCCACGCCAAAGGACCAGACGTAAGGGGTTGTGTACGGCCGCGGCTTGCCGAAGCCGTCATCGCCCTTCATGTATGGCACAAAGTCGCTCATGTTGAGGCGTGTGCCGAGGATCACGTCTTTGCTCACTTCACTGCGGATGCGCCCGATGACGTTGCGCACCAGCCGCGTGCGGTTCTCCAGCGATCCGCCGTACGGCCCCGGCCGCGTGTGCGAGGCGAGCAGTTCGGAGAGCAGGTAGCGGTGGCACTGCTTGATATCCAGGAAGTCGAAGCCGATCTTTACCGCCAATTTTGCCGCTGCGATGAACGCATCTTCCACGCGCTTCAAATCGTCGTCGCTGAGCACCGGATAATCGGCGGGCATGGGGATTTTCGTGTCGCCGCTTGGAACGAGCGTGGCTGGATCAAGCGAGGCATCGCGCTGGAGGATTAGAGGCTTACGGTAACTGTAGCGGCCGCTGTGAGTCAACTGGCAGCCCACGAGCAGATCACTGCAGGCGTTTGCGCCCCAGTTTTCGCGATGTTTTTCGCGCAGCCGCTCCAGGAGCTTCGCGAGCTCGCTGACCGAACCGTCATGAATCCAGAGCTGGCGCGCGTTGGCGCGTGCTTCATCCAGGATCGCGACGGCTTCGCCCCAGATCAGTTTGCATCCGCCCTGGCCGAAGCGTTCCCAGCGCCTGAAAGTCAGCTCACCCGGCCGTCCGTCGAGCTCGCCGTCGCAGCCTTCCATCGGGTGGATCGCGAGCTTATTTCCAACGGTGCGTCCGCCGACTTTCACCGGTTGCAGCAGCGAGGAAAAATCCTGATCGACGAGGATGTCGTCCTGCAGCCCCATCTCGCGCGCACCGGTGAGCAGATCGTCCGTAGTCGGAAACGTGAACCATTTGGGCACTTGAGAATTCTCCTGAAAGTTTGAGCTAAGTCTTTTAGCACAAAGCTCAGAAGACTCAAATGCGCCGCTTCGGGGTGGGTGAGAGAGTGACGAGAGATGGGTTCTGTTGAAACGTCGCACTTATTCGCCAAGGACTCCAAGTCGCCAAGAACGCCAAGAAGTACCCTTCAAAGGTCATTCTTGGCGCCCTTGGCGTGCTCTGCGTTCTTGGCGAATGGAAGCCAACCACCAACCACTAACAACCGACGTTTGCTATTTACTTGAATCTCCGCCGCTCTGAATCCAGACTGGTTGAATGGCAATACATTTCGCATGCACCAAATGTGGTAAGGCTCTGTTCGCTCAGGATAAATATGCCGGCCGCACGGTCACCTGCCCGGGCTGCCAGGCAACTAATACAATTCCGCCGCTGCCTTCTGATCCGTCTGCGCGCGTGGACCCTGAACTGATTGACATGGAAAAACCCGAACCGGCTGAAGCGTCTGCAGCTTCCATGTCGAACGTCCCAGATGCCGCAAGCCCGCTTAAAAATCTCGCTGGTGAGGCGGCGGCCGAGATTCGAAATGCTGTCGTCGGCAGCGACGCTCAAGGAGGGGCTGCGTCTCCCGACGCAGCGCCAAGCCCGCAGCAGCCAGGAGCTGACAGCCAGGCTCCTGCAACGCATCAAACCGCTTCCCAGCCTGCAACAATGGCACAGGTTTCTGCCGAGCCGACCAAGCGCTGCCCCTACTGTGCGGAAACAATCAAGGCTGCGGCTATCAAATGCCGCTTCTGCAATTCGTTCCTTCATGAGGAACAGGAGATTGAGAATGAGCGCAAAGCAAAGCAGGCGGCAAGTGCGCTGACAGGAATTGAAAAATCGGCTTCGACATGGCGCGCGCTCTCGGTTGTCTCATGCGGATTTACCATTGGCTGGCTGGTGCTGCTGACGCTGCAGATCTGGAATATGAGCCAGCCCAATCTGCTGATGGTCTTCAATCCGCTGCTTGCGCTGGGGCTTTTCTTGAGCACGCGGCAAATGCAGCATGGACCGCACAATGTTTTCCTGACCGCCGCGTTTGCAATCCTGCTCTGCATGCCATTGAACTTCCTGATGGGCTATCCGATCCTCACGCCGGAGATGCAGCAGGAAGTCCTGCGCCAGAGGCCCGATCTGTTCAAAAACATGAGTGAAGCGCAAGTGGAAAGTGTCTGGGCGGCGCTGCGGGTTTTCACCGTGCTCTTCCACAGCGTCATTGGTTTCCTGTTCTCCATCCCGCTGTGGGTGGCGACTGTAAAAGTTGCAGCCCTTCAGCGTGCGCGCGCCTCGCTCGGAGCTCGCCCGTGAGAACGCGGAACAGTGAATTGCTCACGATGGCGCCGCTCTCCATGCTGTTCATGGCGGTGAATATTGTACTCTATATTATTTGTGCAATGCGCTCGAACAATTTCAATCAGATCAGCGGGCAGGTGCTGGTTCAGATGGGCGGCAGCATGCGCGAGGGCCTCTGGGAAAACGAATGGCTACGCTTGATCGCGCCGAATTTTCTGCACGTTAATTTCATGCATATCCTCGTCAATTCGATAACGCTGCGCAACCTGGCGCCGTCGGCTGAAGTGTACTTCGGCTCGGCAAACTTCGGCACGCTTTATCTGCTGAGCGGCATTACGGGTTTTGCCTTCAGCCAGCTTTTCGGCGGACATCTGGCCGCCGGCGCGTCGGCGTCGCTCTTCGGACTGCTTGGCGCCCACCTCGTGATTCAGATCCTGCGCACGCCGGTGCTCAAGTATGCCTGGCGGAGTTCCGAGGTGCGGCAACTGGTTTTCTGGTGCGCGCTGTACTTTGCGCTAGGCGTTTCAGGAATGATGGGCCCCATCGACAACTGGGGTCACCTGGGCGGCTTCATCGGCGGATCCATGCTCGCCGGCCTGTTTGAACTCTGGCGCCGCAATAAGCGCGTCAGCGCACCGGTGCTGGTCGCGGTACTTCTAATCTTTGCGCTCATTATTGGCGCCGCGCGCTGGACATTCTTCAGCCCGTATTACCACATCCACATGGCTGTGCTGGCCAGAGAAGACAACCGCACCGCTGAAATCCCCGCCCAGCTGGCACAGGCCCGGAAGTGGGCCAAGACGTTCCATATGACAAATGAGATTGAAAATTTCATCACTCTTTTTGAGGCGAAGAAATGGAACCGCACGATGGCCTGGCAGCGCAGCTATGATCTCATGGGGCAGTACCTGCGTCAGTTTCCGCCCGCTTTATTCAAAGAAAGTGTGGCTGAGCTGGACGATGACGACAGCCAGGAATAGCTTTCGCCATGAGGCTGGCGCCTGCTGCGAGCAGAACAGTCCTGCCCGCCCGAATTCGCGGCGAAATCCAGAACTCTCTTCACGAGAGCAAAGTTGCGCTTGTCTTCGCTTCAGTCTTTGTTCAAATTAGCGTCCTGCATTTTGAACGGTCAGTGTCTCGCACGCTTTCTAAAGCGTGCGCTACAGGAGGCTTCATCGTTGCGCGTTCAGCACATCGCCACCCTCGCTCTGCTCTGCTTCCTTGCCGGCTGCGGAAGCACTCCGCCTAATACTACGGGACCTAAGCCCGATGCGCCTGCTGCTCCAATAACGAGCAACGATAAAGCTCCTGCGGCTCCCGGAACTCCCGCGGTGGTTGCCAGCACTGGCGCCATCCCTATTCCTCCTCTGGCTGATGCTCCGCCGAAGGCAGCGCAAGGGCTGATGCTCACCATCGAGTCGCTCAAGCCGGCCGCCGGCGACAAAGCGACGCGCAAAGATGTTCGCAGCACGCGCCTCATCGCGCTCTACGTTCCGGAAGGTTCGGCGCCCACGCCTTTCCTGCCGCCCGGTCCGGTGAAAGCCACGTTTGAAGGCGAGATGACCGTCGGCATGCGCGACGAATACATCTTCTCCGCCGACGGTGCCGGCAAGCTGACCTTTCTGGTCAACGATGCGCCCGTTCTTGAAGCGAGCGGCGATGATCTTTCGAAAACCGCTGGCAAAAAAGTGAAGCTCAACAAGGGCAAGAACAAAATCACCGCCCTTTACGAGAGCCCCGCCAAAGGCGACTCGTTCATGCGCATGTACTGGGAATCGGCGTCGGGCGAATTCGTCCGCGAGCCGCTCCCGATCGTGCAGCTCAGCCATGATGTCGATCAGAAAGTTCTGCGCGAGTCGCGCCGCCTGCGCGAAGGCCGCGAGCACTTCGCAAACTTGCGCTGCACCAAATGCCACGAGGGTTCGGACCTGCTGCCGAAGACCGCTGCGGCGGGAGTTGAAGAACACGAAGGCATGCCCGAGCTCGACATTGACGCGCCGAATCTCTCCGATGCGGGCGGCCGGCTGAAAACTGACTGGATGGCCAAGTGGATCGCCAATCCGCGCGCGCTGCGCCCGGACTCTTCCATGCCGCAGGTGCTGCACGGCGCGACGCTCGAGAAAGACGCTGTCGACATCGCCGGCTTCCTGGCCACGCTCGGAAAAAAGAACGATGGCCCGGCCGAAGCGCCGCCTGAAGCGGAGATCACCGCTGGCGGCGTGCTTGTTGCCAAGCTCGGCTGCATCGGCTGCCACACGCTGCCCACGCATGAAAAAATCGAAGCCGACCGCATCCCTCTGCGCTTCGTCCGCGCGAAGTGGAAGCCGGCCGCGCTGCGCGAGTTCCTGAAGCAGCCAGACAAGCATTATGCCTGGATTCGCATGCCAAATTTCCGTTTCACGGATGACGAGATTGCCAAGATTTCGGCATTCCTTCTCTATTCAAAGATCGACGACAAGAACTGGCCGATCACGAAGCTCGCGGGCGAGCCCAACGTTGAAAACGGCAAGAAGCTCGTGCAGTCTGCCGGCTGCATGAACTGCCATAAGATGGGCGACGGCCTGGCGAATGCGTCGAAGGCTCCGGCGATCAAAAGCATCGCCGACGCCAACTGGGTGAAGGGCTGCCTGGCTCCGAAGAACGAAGGCAAGGCGCCGGATTTCAGCCTCTCGCCCGCGCAGCGCGACGCGCTGCTCGCGTTTGTCGGCGAAATTCCGTCCTCGCCGATCGCCAGAGGCGGCTTAAAAGGCGGCTCGCTGCTCGCCGAAGCTCTGCCGGAATTCACCGAGCGACAAATTAAGGCCTTGCGCTGCGCCGCGTGCCACCGGCGCGACAGCGATGACGATCTGTGGTCGGCGTTCGAATCTGAAGTTGAAGAATTGAAGGCCGCGGAGGTCCCGCCGGAACCCAAGGACGGCGAGCCGCATGAACCGCAGCTGGTCGATCAGATCCGTCCGCAGCTGACGTGGACCGGCGAAAAGCTGAAGCCCGAATGGATCAGCAGCTTCATCAGCGGCAAGGACACGAGGAAAATGCGCACGTGGCTCTTTGCGCGCATGCCCAATTTCCCGCGCCGCGCGCCGCTGCTGGCCAAGGGCCTGGTCATCGGGCACGGCTATCGCCCGGTGAGCGCCACCGAGCCGCCGCCGGATGAAAAGATGGCGGAAGTTGGCCGCAAGCTCACCGGCCAGAACTGCGGACTGGCTTGCACCAAATGCCACGCGGTCGGCACGACTGAAGCGGTCGGCGTCTTCGAAGCGCCGGGCATCAACCTCATGTACGCCAAAGAACGCCTGCTCAAGAGTTACTTCCACCGCTGGATCCGCGATCCTCTGCGCGTCGAAGCCGGCAGCAAGATGCCGACCTTTGCCACGCAGGGCAAAACGCAGCTCAATGACATCTACGACGGCGATGCCAACAAGCAGTTCGAGGCGATCTGGCAGTACCTGCTGTACGGAGACAAGATTGTTGCGCCGGAAGAGTAAGGTTAAAAAGGCTCAGCGGTGTGTCTTAGGTGCACTGTTTTTTGTCGAATAAGGCATATACTGATGCGTCAGCTTAACCAAGATTACCATTCGAGGGAAAATGCCATGTCAAACTGGATGCGCTGTCTGCTTGTGGCCGGAGTCGTGCTGGGTTGTGGCCTTTGCGTCTCCGCGCCTGCAGGCGAAAAGGAAGTGAAGAGGGAAGAGAAGGCCAAGGACCCGAAGGACATGAATACCGACGAGGCCGAGGCCGCGGGCCTGTGCCCGATCACGAAGAAGCAGTCCAAACCCGTGTATCACGCTGACTACAAGGACAAGACCTACCACTTCTGCTCGCGCGACTGCCAGAAAGCTTTCAAAGCCGACCCCGCGAAATACTTCGCCAAGAAGTAACTGGCCGGTCAGAGAACGGAAATCAACAATCGAGGACCCAGCGAGCAGCGCTTCTTACGGAGCGCCGTTCGCTGGGTCCTTCTGTTTTTCCGGCGTTTGTTCCTTACTCGTGTTCAGCATGGGATGCTAAAACTCGTCTTTGACGCCTTCCTGAACTGCGTTGGCAGGAGCGGGACGAGGCGCTCTCCTCTCTGTCCGCGTGGCAATCTGTCCGAGGGGCTCGCGCAGATCCCGGCGTAGTACGACTTCGCCTTTTTCATACGCTACTAAAACGGCGACAGCCGCGCGGTCCAGCGCAGCGCGGCGCTCAAGGGAAACGCCTGCACGCGAAGTGAGACGAGCCGTTTCAGCGCTCCGCTTTTTTCCAGTTCCGGATCGATGCGCAGCCTGCAGCCTGCGCCGGCGCAGAGCGCGGTGAAAATGTCGTGGGCGGGGACGTTCTTTTTGTGGTAATCGATTTCGCGTTCATAACCGTCCACGCCAAAGCCGGCCTCGTCAAAGGGCAACTCGGTGACAGCGGCAGCCAGTTCCTGCGTATCGCCGATAAAGATCGCGTTGTCGTAAATGATGTAATCAATATTTTCACCCGCGCAGACCGAAAACAACGGGCTGTGCAAATCCAATAGCCCTTCTTTCAGAACACTTAGACTCAACCGTATCGGTTTCGTGGCTGTGTTCGGCCCCAGGAAGATGGGAACTGAAGTCAGACCTTGAAGCTCATTGACGGCGTCGAGCAAAGGTGTGCGATTGAATTTCACATCCACTCCCAGCGGCCTCTTAATGGCTCTCTGCACTTCTGACTTCCAGGGCTCAGGAACCAGACGCACTTCTCCCGGGGCGAAGCGGTACCCCAGATCAGTCTGCCGCAGCACCTTCTCCAGTAGCAGCGCCAGAGGAATCGGGGGTTCATGATAGATAAACTCCGTCATCTGCACCAACTTCACAGGTGACGCCACAAAGCGTATTCCGTTCTGCCGCTGCACCAGGCTCAACACGTCCTGACCCGTGAGAGCATCAAAATTCAACTCGATGAACTGCTTCGGATCGGGCACTGCTTCTAAATCCACGGTATGCTGGCTCTTTACATGCGCGGAGAGGGAAATCTGTTTCTCGCTGAAGCGCAGCTTAAGGCCAGCCTGCAGCGCGGCCCGGCGCGCAATTTCAATCCGTTCTGTTTTCTCTGCAGTCAGCGAAACAGGCTGTGCAAGGCGTCGCTGAGTTGACGGCTCTGGATCGAGCTCGAACTTCAACTGCGTCTGCTGCTCGATCATCTTGAAAACTTCGGAGGCGGGCGTCTTCTCGAACCTCACTGTGTCGATAACATTGAATTGCTCTGCAAAAGCAGCCGGCAGTTCTGGACAAAGCATTTCTTCAAAGACTTCGTCCGCGACTTTCCAGCCCGGCGCGATGTACATTGTTTTACCGATGAGGGCGACATGTGCTTTAGCAATGCGGGCCGCTGATCCAAGGTTTAGCAAGACGGGCTGATCAATCCAATGGGATTCAAAATAGGGCTCATCGGCCGTAGATTCGGGATCGAACACCAAGGGAAGTTCGGGCAACACCTTAGTGACAGCAGCAACTCCCCCTGTTAGTCCGACATAGCTAATCGTGGCCTTAAGGCTGAACTTCTCACGGAAAGCACGGCGCCGCTCGTCGGGGACAATTGTCACGCCTTCGGTGCTCGCCCGGAGAACCAGATCTGTATGCCACAGCCAATCATTCAACGCCAAAAGGGCCGGCTCGTTCTTCGCTTCATATGAAAGATTCCGGCGGTTCAGTGTCTCCAGCGCGACGGGATCGATGTGAATCGCCACACCGGTCAGCTTTTCAAGCTTGTCCAATGCATCCACTGGCCTCATCCGGGTGATCTCAAAAGTCAGCGGTTTCATCAGCGGTTGCACAACCTTGCGAACAGCATCCAGCGCGAGGGGCGCACGCTTGGGCCCAGCAGTGTCCCTGTCCTCAGCAGCGACAACGGGGGCGCTAGCGGGCGCAGCTTTTGCATATGCTTTAAAATCTAGAGTCGCCGAGCTGAGAACAACCGCCGCTGAAATTGCCAGTGCTGCCTTGACTACAACCGACATTCCAGCAACCGGAGCAGCCAGTGAGAAGGCAGGGCTCGCAGTGCTGCTCAACACGCCTTTCCACGCGGCGATCTGCGCCGCTGTCGGAGCCGCCTCAGCGCCAACTGCGGCAGTTAGCTGGGCTGCCGTTACCGTTCCGCCGCCGGCCAGTGAACTCATGAATCCGCTTACAGTAAATGCCACCCCGGCCAGAGCGAGGCGCGAACGCAGCCGTTCGAGGCCGCGCTGCACGCGTTTTCGGGCTGCTTCAGGAGAACAGGCCAGTGCCTGGCTCAGTTCCGGGTAATCCAGTTCACCATAAAACTTCAGGACCACTGAATCACGCAGCACGTCAGGCAATTCGGCGATTTCACGGCGCACCTGCTCCATCTGCTCGCGCGTGATCTGCGCATCGATAGGACAGCCGCTATTTGTGTTGCGCAAAAACGCCCGCGCCTCAATTCTCCCAGCACACTCGCGAGTGCGGATCAGCTTGAGCGCGGTAGTGGCAGCAATACGCAGAATCCAGGCGCGTGCAGCGGCCTCGGGATCGCCGCCCTCGAGTGATGGCTTGAAAGTGCCCGCGTGCGCACGAATCTGCAGCAGTGTTTCATGGCAGGCGTCTTCGGCCAGAGCTTTGTCGATTAAAATCCGGCGGGTAACGCGCAGGATGTCGGCACCGTGCCGCTCCAGAATAACAGTCCAGGCCTGCTCATCGCGGGAACGGCCAAGCCGCTGGAGCGCCGCGCAGACTGTCACCGGCTCACAAGAGGCAAGCATGCCGACCTTTTTCGTCGGACAATCGAGCTGAATCACCATTCAGGGTTTCCTCCTGCTGATAATTCCAGCAGGAAGATCTTTTGGGACAGGAATTCTGAAATTTGTTTACGGACCCCGCCATAAGTGAAGAGCACGGCTGACTCGCGCTGCGACTTGCGATCACCCTTAGCGCTATGGAAGGCCTATCTGTCTCGGAATGAGATGAGCTAGTACTCGCCTGCCGGCGTCGTAATGCTCAGCTCGGTCTGCTTTCGATTCCCCCTTATTTTTTCCAATTTCGGCGCAATAAAACGAGGACTTCTACGTCATATATTAGGGTTTGAGGCCGCTTGGCTGCGACTCGGGTTTGCACGTGTGCAAAAGTTTGCAAAATAACGCGCTCGCGCCAAGGCGCTAATGGCGCAAAGAAGGCAACGGCCGTTGGGAATTCAGGGCGCACTGTGCGTTCGTGGACAGAATAAACAGGGCGGACGTGGGACGGCGCCCAGTAGATCATCAGCGAGCCCGCTGCAATCCTAAGGTTCATTTCGCGCACGGTGCAGTTTTTTACAGATTGGGACGCGGTTTTTGTCAACGGTGGGGCGGCCTTCGGGTTATCTCAACAAGGGAAGTCATTACATGATTGGAGAAACTGAAATGCGATCCTGGATCTGCCTGTCATTACTGTGCGCTTTCGCGTTGCTCGGAACGGCCGTTCATGCCGGCGAAGCGGCTCCGGCCAAGAAGTACAAGCTGCTTTACATCTCGCAGTCGCGCGGCTTCATGCATGGTGCGGTGAAGCGCAAAGCCCCGGGCGTGCTCGCGCCGTCTGAAGTCGCGGTGACCCAGATCGGCACCGAATCCGGCCTCTTCGACGTCGAATGTTCGCAGGACGCCTCGATCATCACGCCCGAGAAGCTCAAAGAGCTCGATGCCATCATGTTCTATACGACCGGCGACTTCGACCCGAAAGGCGAGAAGGGCCTGCCGATCAGCGAAGCCAACTTTACGGCTATGATGGACTGGCTGAAAAGCGGCAAGGCCTTCATTGGCACGCACAGCGCCACCGACACGCTCAAGAATTTCAAGCCGTACTACGAGCTGATCAATGGCTCCTTCAACGGACATCCATGGAATGCGGGCGACCTGTGCTCGTTCACGAATCACGAACCCACGCATCCGGCGATGAAGATGTGGGAGCCGGAATTTCAGTTCAAAGACGAGATTTACCAGTACAAGAATTTTGATCCCAAGTCCGTGCGCGTGCTGATGAGCCTCAATATGGAGAAATGCAAGACGAAGATGCCCTGGCATGTTCCGGTCGCGTGGGTTCGCGACGTCGGCGAAGGCCGCCTCTTCTATACCAACCTCGGCCACAACGAAAGCACGTGGGTCGATCCGAAGTTTCAGCAGCACCTGCTGATGGGCATCCGCTGGGCACTGAAGCTTGAGAATGGCCCCTCGACGCCGAATCCTGAACTGCATGAAGCCGAAGAGACCAAGGCCATCGTCGCGACGCTCGCGGGGGCCAAGCAGCTCGTGACCGACGCCGCGACTGCCGCTGGAGCCAACGCCGACGAAGCGTATGCGGCTCTTGAGAAGCTCGCCAAGTCAGACAAGGAAGCGTTTAAGAAAGCGTTCGGCGCCATCGATGGCGCAAAAGGCGAGAAAGACCCCGTGAAGAAGAAAGACCGGCAGACGAAAGCGATCAACGATCTGCTGAAGAAGTAAACGGCAGGGGTCAGGATACAGGGTACAGGGGTCAGGGCTGGGTACCCAGCACCTGACCTCTGTTTTTTAGAGAAGGTGTTTCTCGGCTGCGCGGTTGGCCGCGGCGGCGACGAACGCGACGTCGGCTTCGCTCATTGTCGGGTACATCGGCAGCGTCACGATGGTCTGAGCAACGCGCTCGGTAATCGGAAGCTCGAGCTCGGCGCCGGCAAGCACATCTTTATAGAAAGGCTGCGTGTGCACCGGCGGATCGAAATGCACGGTCGCGCCGATGCCCTGGCTGCGCAGATCAGCCAGGAACGCGGTGCGGTCGACGTCCTGCAGCTTAAGCGTGTACATCTGGTAGACGTGTTTGCGGCCGGGGACCTCGATGGGGAGATCGAAGTATTCCTCGTTCAGCAACGCGTTGTACTGCGCGGCACGTTTCCGGCGCGCGTCGTTCATGCGGTCCAGCTTTTTCATCTGCACGACACCGAGCGCCGCCAGGATGTTGCTCATGCGGAAGTTGTAGCCGGCGTAGGTTGCCGCGCGCAGCCACGGCTTCTCTTTCTTTTCGCGCGCCCACGTGGACGAGGCCACGCCGTGTCCAGCGATTGCGCGGACTTTGTCGGCCAGCGCGCCGTCGGTGGTCGTGAACATGCCGCCTTCGCCGGTGGCGAGGTTTTTTGTCGGGTAGAACGACCAGCAGCCGGTGCCCCACGATCCGGTCTGCTTTCCGTCCACAGTTGCCCCGATCGCTTCGGCGGAATCTTCAATCAGGAGCAGCTTGTGTTTTGCGGCGATGCGAGCCAGTTCATTCATATCCGCGGCCTGGCCGGCGTAATGGACGGGCATGATCGCTTCGGTGCGCGGCGTAATCAGGGATTCGACATGCGCCGGATCGATGCAGCAGGTGCCGTAATCGATGTCCGCAAAGACGCAGCGCGCGCCGCCCGTGACGACCGCGTTGGCACTCGCGACAAAGGTGAAGCTGGGCAGGATAATTTCACCTTTAATTCCTCCAGCTTGCACCGCCAGGAAGAGCGCGGAAGCGCAGGAATTCAGACTTACGGCGTGCGGCACGCCGATGTACGCAGCGAAAAGTTTTTCAAACTCGTGGTTCATCGGTCCATGCGCCAGCCAGCCGGAGCGGATCACGGACGAGACTGCCTCGATCTCTTCAGCTCCCATATCGGGAATGCAGAGCGGGATGCTGCGCCTGGCAGGAGCGGAATTTTCCAAGTCGGTTCTCCTCAAATGAGGCGCGAATTTTAATTGGGACACGGTTTGTTTCCACTACACTGGCGCGCAGTTGGCGGACTCATGCATAGTTGAAGCGGACCACGCTGTATCGAATCGGAACGTCATGGAATCAAAAGATCACCACGTTGTTATCGTCGGCGGCGGATTCGGCGGAATTCGCGCCGCGCAGTACCTTAAGCACGCGCCCGTACGGGTTACGCTGATCGACCGCCGCAACTTTCATCTTTTCCAGCCGCTCCTTTACCAGGTCGCGACCGGCGGTCTTTCGCCGGCAAATATCGCCGCTCCGCTGCGGGCCGTACTGAAGCACCATGCCAACACGCGCGTGCTGCTGGGCGAAGTCGTGGGGGTGGATGTAACGAAAAAAGAGGTGATCCTGAAAGACGGCCGCGTGCCGTATGACACGCTGATTCTTGCGGCCGGCTCGCGGCATCACTATTTCGGAAAGGACCAGTGGGAAGAGCTCGCGCCGGGCTTGAAGACCGTCGAGGACGCCACGGAGATCCGGCGCCGCGTGCTGCTGGCGTTCGAACAGGCCGAGCGCGAGAATGATTTGGAGAAGCGCAAGGCGCTGATGACCTTCGTGATTGTCGGCGGCGGGCCAACCGGGGTGGAATTGGCAGGGGCGCTGAGCGAAATCGCGCGCCTGACGATGCGCCGCAATTTCAGAAATATCGATCCGGGTAGCGCCAACATCATTTTGCTGGAAGGCGCCGAGCGCATCCTGCCGCCGTTCCCGCCCGAGCTCTCGGCGCAGGCGCAGAAAGGGCTTGAAAAGCTTGGCGTAAACGTTCGTACGCGCTGCAGCGTTACGGACCTGAAGCCGGGCGAAGTGATCGTGAAGCAGAACGAAAAAGTCGAGACCATTCCCGCGCGCACGGTCATGTGGGCGGCGGGCGTGGCGGCATCGCCGCTGGGTAAAGCGCTGGCCCAGGCGACAGGGTGCGAACTGGACAAAGGCGGCCGTATCGTAACGGCGCCGGACCTGACGGTTCCCGGCCATCCCAATATTTTTGTGATCGGCGATCTGGCGCACTTCAAGCATGGCTTGGAACGTCCGCTGCCAGGCGTCGCACCCGTCGCGATGCAGCAGGGGCGCTATGTCGCGGATCTCATCCAGGCGCGCCTGCGCGGCAAGTCGCTGCCCCCTTTTAAGTACCGCGACAAGGGCAGCATGGCCACGATCGGGCGCTCCTTCGGCGTGGTTGATCTGGGCTGGCTGCGCTTCACCGGCTTTTTCGCGTGGCTGACGTGGCTCTTTGTCCACCTGATGTACCTGGTTCGATTTGAAAATCGGGTGCTGGTTTTCTTCCAGTGGGCCTGGAACTACATCACGCGCGGGCGCTCGGCGCGGCTGATCACCGAGACCTGGGAGGAGGCCCGACAGCAGAAATAGGCAAATTTGTCGCAAAATTTCAGCGTTGCCGCTGTGACAAATTCTGTCCGAGAAGACACCTTCCTTTAGGAATTTATTAATAGATCCTGCGCCATTTATCCTCGTTCAAAATTTTGCCACTGCCCGGTTCATAGAATATTATGTGAACAGGAGGCACGTGATTATGTCGTTGGCACCTATACACAGATACATCGGCCGCATTATTCATCTGATGCGCAAAGAAAAAGGAATGCGGCAATCCGAATTGGCGCTGCTCACTGGTCTTAAGCAGCCCAATCTTTCGCGCATCGAAAACGGACTGGTCTCACCGCGCCAGGGCACTTTGGAAAAGATCGCCAAAGCGCTGGGCGTGGAGGTCCAGGTCTTTTATAGCGAGAGCAAGGTTCAGGAAGTCGAGCGCAAGTGGGCCGCATCGCTGGGGCCCAAGCACGCGGCACTGATGCTGGCCGGCAAGCTCACGCCAGTGGCGTTGATCGACACCGCCGGCGGTTATCCGTCGCAGCTGAATTCAAACGGCGAGCCGCAAGGACCGCTGGAAGTGATGCTGCAACTGCCGCCGTTCGAAAATGAGCCCGAAGGCAGCCAGCGTTTTGCCATTCGCGTTCACGGCGATTCGATGCAGGGCCCCGGCGGTGAAGGCTTCCGCGCGGGCGAAGTGCTGATCTTCTCCACCGGCACGGAAGTGAAGTCGGGCGATTTCGCCTTCGTGCTGCTGCAGGACTCCGGCACGTTCCGGCGCGTCGAATTCACCGATGACAGCGTGCGGCTGGTGGCGCTGAATCCCGCGACCGAAGCGCAGACGCTTCCGCGCGGCGAGGTCAAGCGCATGTGGAAGCTGGTGCGGCACCTGCGGGGATTTTAATTCCCGTAAGGCCACGGCATCTGAACGGGACGTTTGCGTGCGCCGGCTCGGGCGGGTCCGGCGCTTCTTTCTAGCGATTGGTCCACTTTGTCGCCGTAGATTTGCGCCGCACGAACCGCGCGTAGGCGCTGGCCTGAAAGGCGTTGCCGCCCTGCAGATCCAGGTCGACTGAGAACGCCATGTCCGCGCGCGCGAAGCTGCTGGTCGAAAGCGGCATGCCTGAGGGGTTGTCGCCTTCCGCCGGGAGGTTGCGCAGAACAACGCCGAAGAGGCCGCTGCGCTGATTGTATGAGAACTGCGTGATCCCCACCTTATTCTTGGGCCCGATGTACGTGTAGACTTCGCCCTTCTGCGTCAGTGCGTTGACAGGAATGTCTTCACTGAAATTGCCGAGCGAAATTTTCCAGCGGCCGCTGTCGGCTTTGGTGAAGCCGGCACGTCCGCCGAAGCCCATGTTGCCGGTCACGACGAACGAGTGCGCCTTCACTTTCGCGTCTTTGCCATTCTGCTTGGCGAGACTTCCAAAAATCCGGAAGAATCCGCTGGATGGGTATCCAAAGTTCGCGAACTGGTATGCGATGCGTCCCGACTTCGAAGCTTTGGCCGTGTAAAGCCCCGTAAACGACGAATCGAGCTTCACTGTATGGAAGCTGAAGGTGAACGGAACGTTGATCTCGCGCCCGGGCTGCGCCACGTTTTCGTTCGTCGCCTCAGTAAAAGCGGTAGAGAGATTTTCGTTGAGCACCTGCACGGCAAATACGCCGTTAAAGAGATTGATTCCGACGCTCACGTTCGGCTTCGTGGCAAAATCTGACGCGTAAGCGCCGTTCGCGTTCAGCTTGAACGTGTAGGTCTTGCCGCCGATGACCAGCGAGCCTTCCTTGTCCGCGAGCGTCAGCGGAATCTTGGACGGATCGATAAAGCCCGTGAGGCGAAACGAATCCAGGTTGTTTTGCGTGAAGTTCAGCACCGAATTGAACGATGTCACGACCACATCCGTGTTCACGCCGGCGCTCACAGGACCGGGCGTGCCGCCGACGACTTCAGGCGGTCCGCCGCCGCCGCCAAGCAGGTCGCCATCGACGCTGATGCGCACGAAATCGCGCATGTACAGCCCCGCACGGATCAGCGACAGCACCGCGATGAACTCGCCCGAGCGCGTGTATTTGTGCGTGGTGTTTCCAACGTCAGCGGTCGCACCGTCGCCGAACTCCCACAGCTGTGAATCGATGATGCCCGTCGAGCCGCCGTTGCCGAACGTAACGATCAGCGGCGAGCCGCCGACGATCGGGCCGGCGCGTGCGACCGTCTTAATGTACGGCAGCAGCTCATCGCCCTTTTTCGTGCCATCGGCAACGAAGCCGTAAACGTTCAATTGCTTATCCGGCTGCGCGCCGGCGCGGCGGCCATCCATCCACACCACCAGGTACTGCGTGCCAATCGCCGCCGTCATCGCGCCATTGAGCACGCCCTGCGACGCCGAATCGATCAGCGCCATGTTCGGATCGCGATCAGTGCCATCGGTCGTCACGCGCTTGGTCATCAGGTGGTAAGCAATGTCGCTGACGCGGATGTTGCGGATGAAGAAGAACTCTTTGTTGCCGTTGTAGAAAACGCGCGGGAAATTGTCTTCGGCCAAACCGGTCACGCCTTGAGAGACCTCGACAAAGGGCACCGACGGCCGGAGCAGCGCGCCGTCCGTTTTCAGGCGCGTTTTGAATACCGACGAGTCGATCTGCGCGCCGTGGGAGCTTAGAATCTGATACTCGCCGCTATCGAAAGCAGCACCGATCGGCGCGCCAAAGCCAGTAACGCTGAAATCCCTTTTAAAGAGAAGCGTTCCTTCGGCCGGCGCAATCAGCGAATTATCCGGCGCAACACGCGTGGCATAGGTAGCGTTCGGCGTGCTGCCAAGATCCTGCCACAGGATCAGCACCTCTCCCAGGGGCCCATTGACAACGGATTCAAGTTTCTGATTCTGCCCCGCGCTGTAAGGCAACGCTAGCACGGGTCCAGCAACGCCGGCACCGGTCACACGCGTGAAGGAAATCCGGCTTTCATTCCCGGAGGATCCAGCGCTGTCCTGCCAGGCGACAACGAACTCGCTTCCGTTGAAAATGACCTGGGGCGCATTGTCGCTCGCCCGCGTGAGCGTAGCGATAAGGATGTCATCGAGCACAACCGTGTTGCTTGGCGAAACTAGAGAGCCTCGAATTCCGGGGCCCGTGTTTCGGTTGTCAGTCCAGATCACCAGAAAGTTTTTTCCAAGCGTGTCGTACGCAACGGTGTTGCGCTGAACCGGCCCTTCCAGTGGCTGCGCCGCCGCGCTGCTGATTTGAAAATCCGAAGAGACCACGCCCGTCACACTCACGCTCGCACCCCGGATGCTCACTGCCGGGCTGTTGCGCAAATCGCGCCAGACGACCAGGTATTGCTGATCCGACGCCGCGAGAGAGAGACTGTCGAGCGAGACGTCGGGCCCGATTTTGAAGTCGGCCGCGGCTGCGCTGAACGACAGTAGCGCGAACAATAAGGACACGTACAAACAGCGGACGATCATTTCTCTGGCGTCTCCGGTGGATTACTGACAGACGTTTTTGATCGCTGCACCTTCGCTGGAAGCTCTGGTTTGTCAAGGACATGCGCTTCCCTCTCCCCTCCGGGGAGAGGGCGGACACGAGCGTAGCGAGTGCCGGGTGAGGGGTAACTGTCTCTTGCAAGAAGTGGTTACCCATCAGCCCGCGTTCGCCGGCGGTGCCGATAGCCGGTTGTGCTCACGTCTTCTCTCCCCATTAAGAAGAGAAGTAAGTCAGCGCAGTTGTTTTTTCCGGCGGCATGCGCTATGCAATATATATCGAGGAGGGGATTACCTTGCGTTACGTCGTTTCTACTCTGCTTGCGCTCGTCTGTTTTCTATTTCTGAGCGGCTGGGGCCACACGAGCCGCGCCTACACCGTCACGCATGAACGGCTGGTCGAAGCAGCGCTGCAGGCGCTCTCCGAAGAAGCGTTCGTCAAGATCGGCGATATTGAGCAGTGTGATGAGAGCAACAAAAACGGAAAGGTCACGCTGCTCAAAGCGCCTTATATCCATTACTCAAAAATTGAAGTCCGCATCGACAGCCGCGACAGCGATTCCTGCCCCAAGCTGAAAGTGAAGATCACGACCAATACGGTTTTCTTCACGCGCCACAAGGAGTGGGAACAGCGCATTCACGAGCTGACGCTGCTGAAACTCCGCGCGCGCCAGCACGGCTTGGAATCAAAGCCGACAGCGCTGCCGCCAACAGCACGCGGCCCGGCCGCTCCGCCGCCGCCACCGGCGCCGGCGCCACAGAAGTAACAATCTGAAGCAGTGCGAAGATCAGGGCAGGAGAAGCCGGAGATTCCTGCCCTTTTTCTTGGCTTGCGAGATAGCCGCCGATGTCTGCGCCTTCAGAGAACGTCCGGACGTTTATCGCCATTTACCCGGACACGCGCGTGCGCAGCGAACTGCAGCGGTTGCAATCCGAACTTAAACTCGGCGAAGCCGTCCGCTGGGTGCGTCCCGATCAACTGCATCTCACGCTGAAGTTTCTCGGGTCGATTGCTGCCGAGAGCATCGCGCCTCTTGAGGCTTCGCTGCGCCGCGGCTGCAGCACGCTCAAACCGTTCACGCTGCGGCTTGAAGCGGTTGGCGCCTTTCCGAATCAGCGCAAACCAAAAATCATCTGGGCCGGGCTCGGCGGTGATTTAACTGAGCTCAAAGAATTGCAGGCGCGCATTGATTATGAATGCATCACGCTTACCGGCCAGGAGCCCGAGCGCGATTTCGCGCCGCACCTCACGCTCGGCCGCACGCGCGAATCGCACTATCGAAAATTGCGCGAGCTCGGCGAAACGCTCAGTAAAACGAAAGTGGTTCCTTCCGGAGAATGGACTGTGCGTGAACTTTTCCTGATGCGCAGCGACCTCTCCCCCAAAGGCGCCATGCATTCGGTTCTTGCGACAATCAAGCTAGGCGCCTGACATTTTGCCGCCAAGAATGCCAACGTGCCAAGAATGCAAAGAGAGGGGAGTAACTTTAGCGAGCCGTACCGTCAGTTTATGCATCATGCATTATGCATTATGCATCATGCATTTAAATCCCACTTTGCCTTCGGGCTGCGCACATCCTCCGTCACATTCTTCAGCCGGCTGAGATCAATCTGCGGTTCGGGCTGCGGGCTGAGGCGGCGTTGAATGGCAGTGAGGCCGATCAGGAACATCAGCAGCGCGGTAGCCAGGATGAAGCCACGCAGTACTTCATCGAATTTGAATTCCATGTCGGGCCAGCTTGCGACCATCACGCCGCTGCTGAACATCATCATCGTCAGGAATGGCCAGGCAGGCCAGGGTTCGAGCGCCAGGAAACCTGCGGCGCAGTAACCTGAGACGGCCCCAAGCACGACTGAAAGCGTGTGCAGCTTCAGGCGGCTGGCGGCTTCCAACGTTGCGCCGAGAAAAAGCAAATCTGTCCAGGCTGGGCTCAAACCCAGATGCCCTGTCGGCGGTGGCCAGGGCAGCCGAAGCAGGCTCAGCGCATGCGAAGCGGGAGCATTCTCTGTGACGTGCTCCAGGCTTAGCCACACGTCTCCGACGATGGCACACAGAAGCAGGCTGAGCATCTGCGAGCCATTTTTGATGTCGCGGCCGAGCCACATGCCTAGCAGCAGCGCCGATGTAACAGCCAGCTCCAGCCGCAGCAGCGCGAGAAAATGCCCTGCTGCCATCATCGTGTAACCGGCCGGTGAAACGCTCCCGCTTGGCCGCACTGGATTGAGCAACTCGGTCTGCGAAAAACCGCTCGACTCGACGGATGGCAGCAGCAGAAAACTCGTCAGCAAACTCGCCGCACCCAGCAACAACAGAACAATCCGAGCAGGCCGCGCGCCCTGGAGGATTAACGTAAACAGCCCGGCCACGACGAACACGCTCAGGCGCGGGAGAATCCGTAGTTCTTTGGCGGTCCATTCCGCGGCCTGCCCGAGACGCGGCTCCCAGAACGCAAACAGCAGCGCCACGACACTCATTGCAATTATCAGCCGGCCGATGAAGTCGGCGCTGCGCGCGGGACTGTCGTGCTCGGCAGCCGCAGTCGCTTTCTGCTCAAAAGCCTGAGCCTGAGAGATCATGGCTGCTGCTTTTCCTTCGGCTCGGTGGATGAGGGCGCCGGCGGAGAAATCTTCGGCTGCGCGGGCGCGTCCGCGGGAGTCAATTGCGGCGGCGCGGGTTTCGTGTATTCCTTCTCGCCGAAATTTTTCCACCACTTCTCAACAGCCGCGCTGTCCTTCAGACCCATTCCGGTGATCAAGTTCAGCGTGCGCAGTGCGGCCGTGTGTGTGGCCGCCGACGCCTGGGCATCTGAGCAGACGCGCACCAGCATCGGCACGGCTCGGGTCGCGCGCATGCGTGAAAGAGCCAGCATCGCGTTGGCGCGCACCGTTGGCTGGGGATCCTTTTCGGCGAGGTCGATCAGCTTCTCGGTGCCGCTGAGATAAATGCGCGTGAACATGCACTGCTTGGCGGCCAGCGCGCGGATTTCGTCATCGGGATCGGAGAGCGCATCGACGAAAAGCTTTTCCGAGCTTGCCCAGAAGTTTGGCATGATCGTCAGCTGCCCATACGCTTTCCGGCGAAGCTCGATGTCGGCGTCGGTGGCCGCAATTTTCTGCAGCACCGCCCCGGCCTCGGGCACGAATTCCAATCCCAGGGCTTCGATCGCAAGCTGCCGGAGATTGGGGTCTACCTTCGGTGATTCCAATGCCGGCAGCAGCTGCTTTGCGGCGTCTGCAAGCTTGATGCGGGAGAGCGCCAGCGCAGTGTAATATGCCAGGTGCGGATTCCCCTTCTGCGCCGCAGTTTTCGGCGTGGGATTCTTTTCGTCTTTCTCCTCTTTTTCGATGATCAGGCTGCTTTTCAACAGATCGGCAAGCACCGGAATGGAACGCTTGCCCAGCCGCGAAAGCTTCAGCGCGGCGTCCTGCGCCGCCACTTTGTCGCGGGAAAGATTGACAACCAGGTCGCGCACGACCTCGTCCATGTTCGCCGGCGCCGTGAGCTCATTTTCAGGCAGCGCCGGCTGCCCAGCAAGAACCGGCAGCGCCCAAATAATAAGGAGCGTCGCAACCGCAATCCCTCTCCTCTCTCGGGAGAGGGCCGAGTGAGCGAATCGAGACCGGGGTGAGGGGTAACCCCCGACTGCAGAGAGCGCGCTTCTTCTCATCCCGCGTTCGCTCCGCTCAGTCGGCCTTCTCCCTGGAGCGGGAGAAGGGATGTCTTTTTGCAGTCGCATTCCAGCGATTCCTTTTATACTTCGCGATAAAGCCGCGAGAACTATAACGCACGGGCTGTGCGAAGCAGAGGACATTTCGCGCGCGGCATTACAGGCTTTCAGGAAACCATCGATGGAATACGCTCCCAGCGGCGAAGACTTCCGCCAGGCCCGCGAACGCATCAAGCCCTACATCAACCAGACGCCGCTGCTGCGGGCCGAAGGCCTGGAACTCGACGGTCGGCGCGTTTACATCAAGCCCGAAAATCTCCAGCGCACCGGCTCGTTCAAAGCACGCGGCGCATTCAATGCGCTCGCCTCACTGCCGCCGGAAAGCCGCCAGCGCGGCGTCATCGCATTCAGTTCAGGCAACCACGGCGCGGCGATCGCCTTCGCGGCGCAAGAAATGGGGCGCATGGAACGCGGGCAGGGTTATCCCTGTACGGTTGTCATGCCCGAGCGCGCCAGTCCGGTGAAGACCGCGAAAGTCAAAGCGCTCGGCGCCGAAGTCGTGCACTGCGGAACCACAGTCGAAGACCGCCACAAGAAAGCGCTTGAGATCGCAGCCGCGACCGGCCGTGAAGTGATTCCCAGCTACGACGACCCGCGCATCATCTGCGGACAGGGCACGCTGGCCGGCGAGATCATGGATCAGTGGATGGGCGTGCCTTCGCGCACGCGGCGCCTCTACATGTTCGCCGGCCCCGTTGGTGGCGGCGGGCTGATGGGCGGAATTGCAGCGGGCCTGCGCGCGCGCGGATTCGGCGGACGCATTGTTGGCATCGAGCCCGAGGACGCGAATGACACCCAGCAGTCTCTGGCAAAGGGCGAGCGCGTCAGCATTCCCTCGCCGATGACGGTTTGCGACGGTCTGCGCTCCACGACGCCGGGACAGCTTACGTTTCCGCTGCTGAAGAAGTGTCTCGAAGGCGTCGTGACAGTTTCGGACGAAGAGGTGCTCGGTGCGGTTTCGTGGCTGCTGAGCGAAGTGAAACTGATGGTCGAGCCCAGCGGGGCGGTCGCGGTGGCGGCCTGGTTGAACGGCAAGCTCACCAACCCCGATCACGACCCCGAATCACCCGAGCACGCCGGCGACGTCGTACTGGTCGTCAGCGGCGGCAACGTCGATCCGAAGGTGGCGCTGAATTGGATTAAGTGACGGGTGACGGGTGGCGAGTGGCCAGTGAGAACGTACGCGTCACGCAGCTTCTTTGTACCTGATTTCTTGGCGCTCTTGGAGTCTTGGCGTCCTTGGCGGTTAAAAGAAATCCTCTCGCCATGCACCGTGCGTTTTCAGCGATTGACAGGGTGCGTTTAATTCCGTTACAAATTTGCAGTCTTTTCACCTGCTCGCCGTCATACCGCTGAATTTGAGCGGCGCGCGGCGCCGGAGTTGAATCGGAAGCGAGGAATTTTCTATGGTTATGCGTGCCTTCTCCTGGACTGGTCTCAAACTCGGCTGCGCCACCGTCGCGCTGAGCCTCGCCGTTTCGGGCGCCAGCGTTCGCGCTGAAGAAAAGGAACTCACCATTCCTGAAACCGTCCTGCTCGTTAAGTCCAAGAACAAGGGCGCCCGCGCCCGCGTTACGGCCATCGAGCGGCTCGGCGATATGACCAATGCCGGAGAAATCCGCGACTATCGCGTGGCCGAAGAGCTCGTCACGCTTGCCACCGAAAAGGAAGGCGATCTTTTCGTACGCATCGCCGCCATCAAGGCGCTCGGCAAGCTGACCGTGAACGCCGATGCGAAGTTCAAAGACAAATACATGGCGAACTTCACGGCTATCTTTAAGGATCCCAAGGAACACTTCCAGCTCCGCCGCGCCGTCAGCTCAATCTTTCGCGATGTGCTGAACAAGAAAGATCTTCCCGACAAAGATGCCTACAGGGGCCTCGTCGACGTCGCTAAAAATAAGCAGGAGCCGGTGGGCCTGCGCTCCAGCGCGATCCTGGCAATCGGAAACTTCGGTGCAGACGACAGCCTCGAAACACTGGTTCCGCTGCTCTCGGATCCCGAGCCGATTGTTGTCGAACAGACTGCCGCGGCTGTCTATGAAGCGCTCAACCGCAGCGCTGGAACGGAGCTTCCTCTTCCGGCGATCAACAAGCTCGTCGAAATGCTGGACAGCAAAACGGTGGCTTCCGAGCTGAAAGTAAACGTGATGAAGGTGCTGGCGCAGATCATGCGCGAAGGCAAGACCACTGCTGCGAAGGCCGCCTTCCCGAAGATCGTTGAATTCGTGAAGAACAATCCGGACGACAAGCTGGTCAAAGGCGGCATCGAAGCGCTGGGTATTATCGGTAGTGCCGAGGCGGTCGAGCCGCTCAAGCAGGCCTACGCCGACTACAAACCGGCCGTGGCCGCCCCGGGAGCTGCCGCCGGCGACGCGCCCGCTGTACCCGCTTCCGGCGAAGCCGCCAACGCCAAGAAGCAGGAGAAGGCCAAAGAGACGGATATCCGCATGGCGGTTATCGAAGCACTGATTTCGGTGCTCAACGGACAGGGCGAAAAGAAGAATGCCTACGACCAGAAGGCCGTGCACGAAAGCACCGTGCTGCTGGTGAAGGCTGCTGAGGATGATCCGGCTTCAAACGTACAGCGCGCCGCGATTTTCGCACTGCGTTATCTCTACTACGCGAAGTTCAAGAATGAACACCGCGAAGTGGTTGACGCGCTCACGTTCAAAATGCGCGAGCCGAAAACAACTGACGAGCTGAAAAAAGACATCGCCGAAACGCTCTCGTTCATCACCGGTCAGGATTTCGGGACCGACGCCGAACGCTGGAACAAGTGGTTCGAAACAAACATGGGCGGCAAGCGCGGCAAGTAGCTTCCGGCCGCGCTGGACCGGACTTGTCATGGAGAGTTCGCCCTGTGCACTGCGCGGGGCTTTTTTATGTAACACTCCGACGCTTGAATTCAGACGTGCTCCATCGACCAGTTCGAAATGTGCGCGATGGTATTATCGATTCCGCGTTGAATACTAACTTCCTCGATAACGATTGAGAACACGCTGGAGGTGAATTCACGTTCGCCTTGTTCAAGGCGCTCAATGATCTTTAGAAGAACGTCAGCGGGCGGCGGTGTCATCGGCTGGCACGAGCCATCAAGAAGCAGCATGTCGATGCGCGATTCGGCGCGATCAACCGTCAGCATTACGCCGCGGGCTTCGGCGCGCTTGGCGTTGGTGAGCACCATGGCCAGGAACATGTCGTGCGTCTTCATGGTTCCTCTTTTAGCCGAGTTGCCGGCGAAAACAAATTCCCTCTGCCGGGAGACTCCTGCAGCTGACCGTTATGAGTTGCACGCCGGGTGATTTTCTTTAGGATCAGCGCCAATGAACATACTCATTACGGGCGGGGCGGGGTTCATCGGTTCGCACGCCTCAGAACATTTTCTTGCGCAGGGCCATCGTGTCATTGCGCTGGATAATTTCGATCCGTATTATTCGCCCGATCAGAAACGCCGCAACCTCAACGTTGCCCTGCAGAACTCGAATTTCCGTCTGGTCGAAGGTGATTACGGCGACCGCATTTTTGTCAGCAAACTGCTGCAGTCGGAAAAGATAGAACTCGTGCTGCATCTGGCAGCGCAGGCCGGTGTCCGGCAATCGCTGGTCGATCCCCTGAAGTACGAGAAGGTCAACGTCGGCAGCTTGATTTCGATGCTCGAAGCGATGCGCGAATCGGGCATTACACGCATCGTTGCGGCATCATCGAGTTCAGTGTACGGAAACACAACGCCGGCACCCTTCAAAGAAGACGCGCCTTGTCTTAAGCCGCTGTCGCCTTATGGCGCAACCAAACGCGCGAGCGAGATCTTCCTTGGCACGTACAACGGACTGCATGGTCTAAAAGCCATCATCGTAAGGCCGTTTACGGTGTATGGACCGCGCCAGCGCCCGGACATGGCCATAGCGCCCTTCACCCGAAAAATTCTGCTCGGCGAAACCATCACGCTCTACGGCGACGGCTCGTCGGCACGCGATTACACCTACGTGAGCGACATTGTGGACGGCCTTTCGGCCGCGGTGAATTCGTCACCGGCCGACTACGGGATCTACAATCTCGGCGGCGAAGCGCCGATCACGCTCAACGATCTGATCAAAGCCCTTGAGAAAGCCACCGGCAAGACGGCCAATCTTCAGCGCACATCGCTGCAGCCGGGCGACGTCGAGCGTACCTGCGCGGACATTTCCAGAGCGCGCAAGGATCTAAACTTTTCGCCGAAGGTTAGGCTTGCCGAGGGGCTTGAAAAAACAGTCGCATGGGTGCGCGAGGAGTTGCGCCGGGAAGGCAAGGCGGTTTAACTGGAATGAAAATTCTCGTAACCGGCGCCGCCGGTTTTATCGGTTCGCACCTGATTCCCACGCTGCTGCAGCACGGCCACACGGTCGCCGGACTCGTGCGCTTCTCAACAACGGCATCCGACAGCAGCAAGCGGCGCGTGGCGCGGCTGGAAGCACTTACAGCGCAGCAGCGCGATAAATTTCAACTCCTGCGCGGCGAAAACCTAAAGGGCTTGCCCGATCTGCTGAAGAAATTTGCGCCCGACGTCTGCATTCATCTGGCCGGCCGGTCCTGGGTGAGGGAGTCCGTCGGCTGGCCCGAAGTTTACATTGATGCCAATTACCGCTTTACGACTGGATTGGTACAGTCCCTACACTTGGTCGGCTGCAAGAGAATCGTATTTGGCAGCACAGTGATGGTGTATGGCAAGGATGCCCCGCTGCCGTACATGGAGGACCAGCTGGGCAGCTCGCCCGCGTCGCCGTATGGCGCCAGCAAGCTGGCGTGCGAAGTTTTGCTCAATACCTTTCACGCTCTGCATAAAATGGAAGTGGTCAACCTGCGACTGTTTTCCGTCTACGGACCGGAATTGAGGCAGGACCTGGTGCCATTCCTGATCGCGGCGGCGATCCTGCGTAACAAACCGTTCACTGTTTTTGGCGACGGCAGCAGCATGCGAGACTACATTGAAGTGCGCGACGCGGTGGCGGCAATCGAAGCAGCGTGTGTGGGTCACGAAACGTATGAGGCCTTGAACGTTGGATCGGGTTTTGGCACCTCGCTGTTGGAACTGGTGCAGCTGATTGAGAAATCTTTGGGCAAGAAGGCCGAACTCGTCTACAAACCGGCCGTTCCCGGCGAATTGGCCGTTGCCATTCCCGATATTTCGCTCGCAATGGAAAACCTGAAATGGGAACCGAAGGTTAGTATTGAAGAAGGCATAGAGCGCATGGCGGCATGGTTCAAGTCTTCCGAATCCCCTCTGCGGGGATAGCGCGCTGGGTGCTTTCAGGCTAACGAAGGCAAATAAGTAACAATGCAATGTGCTTTACACGGCGCCGCAGCATTCAATCTCCGAGACAGGAATGACGATCGCGCCATGACGTTCATCGTCCTTGAAAACGATATTGTCATTTCCCCGCAGCGATAGAATCCAGCCGAAACACAGTCCCGGCTTGTTACGCCGGTAAATCCACACATACGCTTCGCGGCGCAGATAAATTCTCAGGCGCATATCCTTAGAGCTTTCAGTTCGCATAGGTTCACTCCCCACTGTGTCCTTGAGTTCTGTCGCAGGAGGGCAAAGAGCGGGCCAGAAGAATGCAAAAAAAAACAGCCCCCGCGGAGTGCTCCGCACGGTATTTGCCGTTGCTTCTTTGGCAGAGACGTCAGGGCCTCTATAACCGACGGAGGGCGCTGTGATTAGGGCATTAGTTATCGACGACTATCAGGAGCACGTGGACACGCTGGTGAACACGCTCAATATGTATGGATGCGAAGCACGCGGCGCCAGCGCCGGCTCCGAAGCTCTCATGATCTGTGAGAGCTGGCAGCCTCACCTGGTTATATGCGATGGTCTGCTGGAAGGCATGCGCGCCTGGCAGTTCGGGCATATGCTGCTTCGCCATGAGTTGCCCCACCGGCCGTACCTGGTGGCGCTCACCGGCTTCGCCAGCACGCTGCAGCGGCGGCTGTGCGAAGAATGCGGTTACGACGAATACGTGACCAAACCCATCGAGCTCTCGACGCTGCTGACCTGGGTTCAGAAGGCGCGACAGCGTTCCGAACACGTGCCAGGTTTTTAATAGACTCCGTTTCAAGGTTCCCAGCAGAATGGCGCTGGGAGCCAACGGCACCGCGAGTCAAAATTCCTTCTCAGTTGCTTATTCAGCACTCCACAAACGCGCTGTTTCGGCTACAGTAAGCACCGTTAAAACTCACAGGGTGAGCGCAAACGATCGCAAGCCGGGGTTCAAGGCGCCTCTACGGGAGCAGATTGCCGCGGGGGAGCAGGGAACAAGACGCCGCTTGCTGTCTTTTGCGCGCATTGGGGTAAACGCGCTTGGGACGGGACTTAACGGCTTCTCGCATCGTCATTACCGGCATCGGCCTGACTGCGCCGAACGGCAGTGACCTGGCCACGTTTCGCAAGAGCCTGCTGACCGGCAAATCCGGGGTGCGCAACTACAGCACGCGCTACATGGGCGACGTGCTCGCCGGTGTGTGCGATTTCGACGAGCTCAAGTATCAGAAGAAAAAGGAACTGCGCCGCGGCACCCGCGCCGGCTCGATTGCCATTTACTGCGCCAATGAAGCGCTCGCCGACAGCCGCATCAACTTCTCAAGCGTGGACAAATCGCGCGTTGGCGTGTACCTGGGTGTGACCGAGCACGGCAATGTTGAAACTGAAAACGAAATTGCGGCAATCAAAGAATACAATTACGACGTAAAATTCTGGTCGCACCACCATAATCCGCGCACCGTGGCGAACAATCCAGCCGGCGAAGTCACGCTGAACATGAACATTGTTGGGCCGCACTACACGCTCGGGGCTGCCTGCGCCGCCGGAAATATCGGCTTTATTCACGGCCTGCAGATGCTGCGGCTGGGCGAGGTGGATCTGGCATTCGCTGGCGGCGTTTCTGAAAGCATTCACACCTTCGGCATCTTCGCTTCGTTTAAAAGCCAGGGCGCGCTGGCGACGCATGCCGATCCCGCAAAGGCCTCCCGCCCGTTCGATCGCGACCGCAATGGCATCGTGGTGAGCGAAGGCGGCTGCGTGTACACGCTGGAACGCCTTCCGGACGCGCTGGCGCGCGGCGCAAAGATCTACGGAGAAATCGTCGGCTACGCGATCAATTCGGACGCCAGCGATTTCGTGCTGCCGAATTCCGAGCGCCAGGCGCAGTGCATGCTCGCGGCGCTGAAAAAAGCCGGCATAGGTCCAGGCGACGTGAACATCATCAACACGCACGCGACCGGCACCAAACAGGGCGACATCCAGGAATGCCAGGGCATCCGAAATGTTTTCGGCGACCACCCCGGCGTGCACATCAATAACACGAAGAGTTTCATCGGGCACGCGATGGGCGCGGCCGGAGCGCTGGAGCTGACTGGAAATCTTCCGGCGTTCGACGACGGAATTGTTCATCCGACAATCAACGTCGACAACCTGGATCCAGACTGCGCGCTGCGCAACCTGGTACTCAATGAGCCCAAGCAAATTGACAAGGTGAACTACATCCTTAACAATTCATCGGGAATGCTTGGCATCAATTCAGTGGTAGTGGTGAAGCGGTACGAACCTTAAACGGTGACGGGTGACGAGTGACGGGTGAAGCGGCCGAGCGCAAGCCCCCGCCACTCGTCACCCGCCACCCGTCACGTTGTTAAAGGAAGGGTAACGAAAGACATGACACGCGACCAGATCCGGCAGGCGATTCTCGACATCATCACGGACATCGCGCCGGACGAAGATTTGAGCAACCTGAAGGGCGATGTGCGGCTGCGAGACCAGATCGACCTGGACAGCATGGACTTCCTCGACATCGTCATGGAACTTCGCAAGCGCTACAACGTTGAAGTGCCCGAACCCGACTACATGCAGCTGGCCACGCTCGATTCGAGCGTCAACTACCTCGAGCCCAAGCTGAAGGACAAGTGATTTCGCTCTTCTGCTATGATATAGTATAGGCGGAATTGGGAGCACCAGGCATGTCATCGTCAGCCACCAAAAACCGCCTCGAGCCGGCTATTCCTTCCGAGCCCATCTGGCGCCTGACCGTCGAGGAGTATCACGAGATGGTCAGAACAGGGATTATCGGGGAAGACGACAACGTCGAACTGCTCGAAGGTTTCCTGGTGCAGAAGATGACAAAGTATCCAGCACATTCCTTCTCTTCAGGCGCGCTGCAGGACGCAATTGGTGCCCTCAATCTGCCGGGTTACTTCTTACGCATGCAGGATCCAATCACATTTAAAGATAGCGAACCTGAACCTGATCTGGCTTTAGTAAGAGGACAACGACGCGACTTTACGACTCGGCATCCGCATCCGTCGGAAGTCGCATTCATTGCCGAAGTCGCTGACGCGTCTCTATATCGCGACAAAGGCCTGAAGAAGCGCATTTACGCCATGGGCGGAATTCCCGTTTACGGGATTGTTAATGTTTCGAGTAAGCGCATCGAGGTTTTCACCGATCCGGATACGAATGGGAATTATCAGAAGTCGCAGCAGTTCGGCACTGATCAACACGTGCCGGTGATTGTGGACGGACGTGAAGTCAGCACGATTCCAGCAAAAGACCTCTTTCAATAAAAACAGCAGGCGATTTCATTCGCCTGCTGCACGAGTTTTTGTTTTACCAACCACAAACCACTGAAAACGAACCACCGACTAAATATGCACGGCCATCCCGAAGGCCTGGCCGCTGGCTTCCTGGACCGATTCGCTGAACGTGGGGTGTGCGTGAATTGTCGCCAGGATCTCTTCGTAGGTGCATTCGAGCTTCATCGCCAGTCCGAGCTCGGCAATCAGGTCCGCAGCACGGCCGGCGAGGACGTGCGCGCCGAGCAGTTCGCCGTGCTTCTTGCCGAAGAGGATTTTTACGAGGCCTTCCTCTTCGCCGGCGGCGATCGCCATGCCGCTGGCGACGAACGGGAATTTCCCGACGGTGTACTCGATGTTCTTGGCTTTGACCTGTTCTTCAGTGAGGCCAACCGAGGCGAGCTGCGGATGGCAGTACGTGCAGCCCGGGATCTGGTCCTTGTTGATCGGATCGAAGTGATGACCTGAGAGCTGGTCCGCAACGCCGTGGCCTTCGAAGCTTGCCTTATGCGCCAGCAGTGGCGGGCCGGACACGTCACCGATCGCAAAGATGCCTTTAACGTTGGTCTTAAGGTAACCGTCGACAACGATGAACCCACGGTCGGTCTTCACGCCCGCTTTTTCGAGGCCCAGCTCTTCAATGTTTCCAGTCATGCCGACGGCCGATAGACACACGTCTGCCTCAATGGCTTTGACTTCCTTCCCATCCTTGGCGCCCACGATCTTCGCCTTTACGCCAGTTGCACTGACGGCGACTTTGTCGAGCTTCGACGCTGTAAATATTTCGATGCCGCGCTTGGTGAGCGACTTGGCGAGGAGGCCGGCGATCTCACGATCGTTGCTTGGCAGGATGCTGTCGGCATACTCGACAACTGTGACCTGCGCACCCATCGTCGCGTAGAAGTACGCGAACTCGATGCCGATCGCGCCCGCGCCGACGACGAGCAGATGCTTAGGCATCTTCGGCAGCACCATCGCTTCGCGGCTGGTGATGACGACCTTGCCGTCGGGCTTTAGGTCCGGTAGGAACTTCGGCCGCGCGCCGGTGGCGATGACAATATTTTTGGCTGTGATTTTCTTCACGCCGTCTTTGGTTACGACGTCGACAGTTGAGGGCGATGAGAGCGTCGCCTGGCCCTGCAGATGATCAACCTTATATTTTTTAAACAGTCCGTGAATGCCGCGGTTGAGCTTGCCCGAAACGTCGCGGCTGCGGCCGATAACTTTGGAAAAATCGATCGAAAGGCCTTCGACCTTAATTCCATGCTTTTCAGAATGCTTGATCTCATCGACGAGCTCAGCGGTGCGAATGAGAGCCTTCGTGGGAATGCAGCCCCAGTTAAGACAGATGCCGCCGAGTTCAGCCTTTTCGACGCACAGCGTCTTCTTGCCCAACTGCGACGCGCGAATGGCGCAAACATACCCGCCGGGACCACCGCCTATCACAACTACGTCATACGAATCAGCCATGTTTCAACCCTTTGATTAAGCACGAATTCCGAAACACGAAATTCGAAAACAAATTCAAAACTGAAATGTTCGGATTTCTTAAACTGCGAGGCGCCACCGTATGCGCCTCGCTATTTTGAGCATTTTGTATTTTCCTCATTCGAATTTGTTTCGGATTTCGAAATTCGAATTTCGAATTTGATCAAAGCAGCAGCTTCGCCGGATTCTCCAGCAGCTCTTTCAGCGTTGCCATGAACTTCGCGCCGACGGCGCCGTCGATCACGCGGTGGTCGCAGGAGAGTGTCAGGCCCATCATCTTGCCGACAACGATCTGACCGGCGGCGTTGACGATCGGCTTGGGCTTCATCGCACCAACGGCGAGAATGGCCGCTTCGGGAGGATTGATAATCGCAAAGAAATGATCGACGCCGAACATGCCCAGGTTGCTGATGGTGAAGCCCGAGCCCTGAAGGTCTTCGGCCCTCAGCTTCTTCTCGCGCGCCTTGGCGGCGATGTCCTTCACGCCCGCGGAAATTCCGCTGAGGCTCAGCTTGTCGACGTTGCGCAGCACGGGTGTGTAAAGTCCCGCGTCAGTGGCGACGGCGATGGCAATGTTGATCGAGCCGAACCGGCGGATGCTCGTGCCGTTGAAGGCGGCGTTCACTTCCGGATGGCGGCTCAGCGCCGCCGCCGTCATCTTGATGATGAAATCGTTGATGCTGATCTTCACGCCCTTTTCGCCCTGCTGCGCATTCAGGTCTTCGCGCATGGCCGTCAAGCGATCGAGATTCACTTCGCTGTAGAGATAGAAGTGCGGAATCGTCTGCTTGCTCTGCAGCAGGCGGCGCGCAATTGTCTGGCGAATGTTGCTGAGTGGCTCGTCGGAGTCGCCCGGCAGCATCGCTCCCGGCAGAACCGGCTGTGCCATTCCCGCGCCGGTGGCCGCTGCCGGAGCAGCACCGCGTTCCGGCACGTCACGCACGACGATGCGTCCGCCGGGTCCGGAAGGCTTAACAGCGCCAAGGTCGACACCTCGTTCTTTTGCGATCTTTTTCGCGAGCGGGCTGGCCTTGATCCGGCCACTGCTGGCAGCGTGTGAACTACCCTGCACAACGACGGGAGATGCGGCTGGACTGGCCGCTTGCGCGGCACCCTTGGCGGGAGCAGCCGCCTTCGGTGCGGGCGCCCCGCCGCCCGTAACGAGCTTCGAAATGTCTTCGCCTTCGTTGCCGATAATGGCAAGGAGTTCGTCGATCTTGGCGGTTTTGCCTTCGCCGACCAGGATCTTCAGCAGCTTGCCGTCTTCGAAGACTTCGAGCGGCATGCTGGCTTTGTCCGTCTCGACCTCAGCCAGCGTGTCGCCACTGGAGATCTTATCGCCCTCTTTTTTCAGCCAGCGATTGATCGTGCCGGTTTCCATTGTGGGCGAAAGCTTGCCCAGGCGGACTTCAAATGCCATTTTGCGAACCCCTCTTTATCATCTTTCAACACAAAGACTCGAAGACACCAAGACACGAAGATTTTTGATGTACAGGCGGGAGATCGGAAAGCAGAGTGGAAACGTAAACTGAACTCGACTGCTTTTAATTTCATCTCCTTAGTGACTTTGAGTCTTCGTGTCTTTGTGTTTATCTTTTAAGCGTACGTCACCTGCTTGACGGCTTCGATCACGCGATCAACGCTGGGCAGCACGGCCAGTTCCAGGTTGGTCGCGTACGGCATCGGCACATCACGCGACGCCACGCGTGCCACCGGAGCGTCGAGCTCATCGAAGCATTCTTTGTAAATGCTTTCAGCGATCTGCGCGCCGATTCCGCACCAGTACCAGTTCTCTTCGACGATCACAACGCGGTGCGTCTTGGCGACGCTCTGTGCGATGGTGTCCATGTCAAACGGCCGTAGCGTGCGCGGGTCGATGACTTCGGCATCAATCTTATGTTCGTTGGCGAGGATTTCTGCCGCGGCGGTGGCCGTATGCCGCTGCTTGCTGATCGCGATAATCGTCACGTCATTGCCGGGCCGGACGATGTCGGCCTGGCCGAACGGAATGAGCAGTTCGCCTTCGGGCACTTCGAACTTGCGGCCGTAAAGCGCTTCGCTTTCCATGAAAATGATCGGATCTTCGTCGCGGATGGCAGTCTTCAGAAGTCCCTTCGCGTCGGCGCCGGTAGCCGGGCAGGCCACTTTCAGTCCTGGAAAATGCGAGTAGATCGCTTCGAGCGACTGCGAGTGCTGCGCGGCCAAACCTTTCACCGCGCCACCAGGTCCGCGGAAGACCACGGGGCATTTGAACTGCCCGGCCGACATATACATCGTCTTGGCGGCGTTCGAGATGATCTGGTCGAAGGCGACAAGCGAAAAGTTCCAGGTCATCATCTCAATGATGGGCTTGAGTCCCACCATCGCCGCGCCGATGCCGACGCCGGCAAAGCCGTTCTCGGAAATAGGCGTATCGATCACGCGTCGCGCGCCGAACTTGTCGAGGAGACCCTTTGAGACTTTGTACGCGCCGTTGTACTCGGCCACTTCTTCGCCCATGAGAAACACGCGGTCATCGCGTTCCATCTCTTCGGCCAGCGCCTGGTTCAAGGCTTCGCGGTATTCAATCACGGGCATCGCAGTCGGTTCCTGGTTTCTAGTTTCGGGTTTCGGGTTGAAGCGAATCAGATCTCAATCTTGGGGAGGAGGTTGCCGCCCCAGGGCCGCGCGTAAATGTCCTTAATGCCTTCACTCAGTTCCGGTTCCGGACTGGCGGCGGCAAAGTCGACGGAGGCCTTCGCTTCGTCCTTTGCGGCCTTGTCGATGCCTTCCAGCTGGCTTTCGCTGGTGCCCTTTTTGAGAAGATCGGATTTGAGAACGAGGATGGGATCGAGGTGCTTGTACTTTTCGACTTCTTCGGCTGTGCGGTAGAGTGCAGGATCAGACATCGAATGACCGCGGTAGCGGTAGGTCTTGGCTTCAATGAAGCAGGGCGTGAAGTTCTCGCGGGCCGCGTTCACTGCTTCGGCAAACTTCTCGCGGACGTCGAGCACGTTCATGCCGTCGCACTGCATGCCGGGGAAGTTGTACGCGTCGGCGCGCTTGTAAAAGTCCTTGATGGCGCTGGAGCGTTCGACCGCGGTGCCCATTCCATACTTGTTGTTTTCAACGACAAAGACGATCGGCAGGCGCCAGAGCCCGGCGAGATTCATCGCTTCGTGAACGGCGCCCTGCTGCGCTGCGCCGTCGCCGAAGAAGCACAGCGTCACGCCGCGGTTGCGCTGGTATTTCTGCGCAAAGGCCGCACCGGTTGCGACCGGCACGTGGCTGCCAACGATTCCGTTTCCTCCCAGCATCCCATGCTCGGCGCTGAAGAAGTGCATCGAGCCGCCTTTGCCTTTGCTGCATCCAGTCGCCTTTCCGAAGAGCTCGGCCATCAGTGAATCGGCTGTCATGCCAAGTGCGAGGGCGTGCGCGTGGTCGCGGTAGGCTGTCAGGACTTTATCACCAGGGTTCAGCACAGAGAGCGAGCCAACCGCCACGGCTTCCTGGCCGATGTACAGATGGCAGAAACCAACAATTGAACCCTTCTGATATTGTTGAAACGCCGCTTCTTCAAAGCGGCGGATGCGGATCATTTTCGTATAGAGTTCAATGAGGATGTCGACCGGCGTATCCTTAATGCTAATGCTTGCCGGCGCGTCACTGCGGCTTGGTTTTTTGGCCACGGCTGATTCAACTTTCATGTTCGGACTCCCTGGTAACTTCCGCGCTCTGCCACTCCTCTGAACGCGGGTACAAGACCACAGCGAAACCTCGCGCAGAATAGTAACTTGCGTGAGCAGTAATTGAACAATATGATTCTAATGGCTTCGATAACTAAAACTTATGGTTCGGGTAAACCCATGGACATCAATCCTTTACGCTACTTCGCGGAAGTCGCTAAAGTAAAAAATTTCACAAGGGCGGCTGAGAATTGCCACGTTGCGCAGCCAGCGCTAAGCCAGCAGATCCGCCGACTCGAAACATTGCTGGGGTTGAAATTACTAAAACGCCTGCCGCGAGGTGCGGCCTTAACCTCCGAAGGTGAAATCCTGCTGCCGTATGTTCAGAAAGTGTTGAACGCAGTTCAGGACGCGGAAGATGTTGCCGCAGATCTGCGCGGGGCGTCACGCGGCACGCTGAAGATCGTGAGCTTGCCTTCGGCGTGCGTCTACGTTTTACCGCCAAAAATAGCAGCGTTCAAGCGCGACCACCCGCGCATTGACATTGTCCTGGAAGAAAACATCAGCGCCAGCATTCCCGAACAGGTGCTGTCAGGCAAATTCGACCTGGGAGTCACCCAATCACCTCATCCGGTGCCAGGCATGTCACGCGCACTGATTCACGAAGAGGACCTTCTGCTTGCCGTGCCGGAAGGCCACCCGCTGGCACTCAGAGACGACGTCGAGCTCAGTGAGGCTGCGGGAGAATCTTTCGTCGTAACGAAGCCTGATACGGAATTCCGTAATCTGGCAGTGGAACTCTGTCAGCGTGCGGGTTTCGATATGCACGCTGCTTTCGAAGCCGACCACTTCGATTCACTGCAGGCATATTGCGCCGTCGGAATGGGCGTGGCGCTGATTCCAAGCTCGGTCATTATTAACACGCTCACGCCGCGACCCCATTACCTGCGTATATCGAAGCCGGAAGCCAAGCGCCGACTCTATATTTTATGGCCGCAGCGTGGGCTGAAGAATAAAGCCGCAGAAGCCATGCTGCCATACCTCGTCAAAGACTGATAGCGCCTCTTTTCGTATTTGGCGTAGTGCGTGCGTCGTTACTGTGCAGGGGAACTCGCAGGTAAAGGAGTCACGCCATGAACATCGATATACTCAAAGGCCAATGGAAGCAGCTCAAAGGCGACGTGAAGCAGTGGTGGGGCAAGCTGACCGACGATGATTTGGAATACATTGATGGCAGTAAGGACAAGCTGATCGGCAAGCTGCAGGAGCGCTACGGCTACACGCGCGAGAAGGCGGAAGAAGAAGCCGACAAACACCTGATGGCACACAATCCATAGGAGAGCGGCCATGGGTACGGATGAGAATTTTCCAGACGAACAGATGAGCAAGGCAGTTCGCCGTGCACGCCAGAAAAAGGACAGGCCGTCCGAGGTCAGCGGCGCGGGAGAGGCGATGGCGACACCAGACTCTGCCGAGCTTGCCGGGGACATTCCTGTCGAAGACGAAGAGGATGCGTACATGCCGCAGGCGGGTGCCGGTGACGAGATGACCGCGCACGATGCAGAGCTCACAACCGAACAGCTTGCGCCGGAACTGGATCAGTCAAGTAACAAAAGGGAGTCATCAATGCGTAGCGGAAGCAGCAGGACATCCAAAGGAAAAAAGGCAAAGGGCAATACGCCCATGAACCGCCAGGCCAAACAGCAGAGCCGCGCGCGTTCATCCGACAAGCGGCATGGCGACTAAGCTTCGGAGACTATCATGAATCGACAATCTCATCCGCGACAAAAACAGCAGGAAGGCCGCGCCGTTGCAGGCGCGCACCGGAGCCGGGCGGGACAGAATCGGGCCAATATCGAAAAGGAAATGCAGGTTGCGGAGAACGTCGGGACGACTCCACCGGATATGCAGGGCGCTGAAATGAGCGACGAACTGCGGCACGATCCGCACGACGAGTTCCATGATTCCGAATTGCCGCCGCCTCCGCAGATCCGCCGGGCGCGAACGACAGCTGATCCGTCAAAAAAAGTGAAGGACAAGAATACGGGAATCAAACATCGCGACGCCAGCGGCAAGAAACACAGCGCGCGGTAGAGGTCAGGACTTGCCGAGCTTCTTCATGACCTGTTTCATGTCGTCCCAGACGGCGCGGCGGTTGACTTCGGTATAGCTGCGTAGCAGAAATGCAGGATGGTATGTGGGCATCACGGGTATTCCGCGAAAGCTGGCCCAGCGGCCGCGGATGCTCATGATGCCCTGCACTGTGTTCAGCAAGGTTTTTGTTGCCGGTCCACCGAGAGTCACGATGACTTTCGGACTGACCAGCTCGATCTGTTCAAAGAGAAAAGGCGAGCACCTGGCGATTTCATCTGGAAGCGGCGCGCGGTTCTCCGGCGGCCGGCACTTAACCACGTTGCAGATGTAGACCTCTTCCCGTTTGAGCCCCATTGCTCCGATGATTTTATTCAAGAGCTGTCCGGCCTTGCCGACAAACGGCTCGCCCTGGATGTCCTCGTCGGCGCCCGGGCCTTCGCCTACAAACAGCAGTTCAGCGTTCCGATTGCCTGTTCCGAAGACCACTTTATTGCGTCCGCGATGCAGCGTGCACGCGACACAGGCCATCGCCTGAGCTTCCAGCGCCTTCCAGCGCGCTTCTTTCTCGGCGTCGCTCAACGCTGGCGGCGGAGTCGTCGCGGCCAACCGTGGCGGATCAAGCGGAGGTGCGGCAACAGGGCGGACTGCGGCCGGCGGAACTGGCGCGGGTGGCTTTGCGTGCGCAGGTGTGGCAACCGGTGCGCTTGCCGGAGCCCCCCCGGTTACGCCCTGGCGTCGTTCAAACGCGATGGGAGGTACGCATTCAATGCCCATCGCACGCTCAAAGCGAAGGCGCTCGAGCAAGGCGCGCTGCAGATCACTGCCGTCAAGATTATTCGCTTTTTCAGTCATTCGCCTGCCGCACTGTTCAGCGTCTGTGGGGTTCCTGCACAGCCGATGCGCCGCTGTTGCGCCGGGCTTTTCCAAATTCGGGACTGCTGATGGCGATCATACCAATGAGCCACGCCAGCCAGAGCGCCAGCAGCACCCAGGGTACGGGTGAACGGGCGACGCGCTCATCGACAGTATTCGCTTGATCCACAGCTGCCATCCGTTCAAACGGTAACTCTGCGCCGCTGCAGGTAAAGCGAGAAAGTGTAACGTGCGATCATTCTTCCAGGTACGCTTCGTTCGCCACAGACCGGATGAAGACGAGCGCCTCGTCAATCGTGCAGACCCGCGCGCCGCACACGCGCCCGGCCTTGTCAAGCTCACTGAGCAGGAGCAGTTCGTCGTAGTCTTCGGATTCGGCTAGCCTGCACCCAGCGCGATGTCCAAGAGTTCCGCTACGCAGAGCATGAGCCTCCATATGATAAGCGATGAAGAACTCGGTCCGCTCCGTGATCATTCCTTCCAGCGCCTCCAGGCCTGCGTCGACATGATCATAGGGGTCGATGGCCTTGCCGACATCATGCAGCAGCGCGGCGAGAAGAAATTCTTCGTCCCACGGCCGGGCCTGGCGGGCAAGCTCGAATACCTGAAGGCTGTGATAGAGCGCATCCCCTTCGGGATGCCACTTCGGGTTCTGTTTCACGTTCTCAAGGGGCTGGAGCAGAAGCTTGAAGATGTCGAACACATTGACGGATGGTGACTCCGGCTCGTCCGCTTCAGTAAGATCCTCATCCGGATATTCAGCCGCCAAAAACTGTTCGAACTGGGGCAGCGTGGCACGCTCAAATCGCCTTTCCCGTGATTGAACTTTTGAATACGTAACTGACTTTTTCTTCGGGATAGAGCGTCAGTTCGAACGCGTGCTCACTTTCGATGTGAATGTGCGTGAACACGCGCTCTTCATTGTGTTTTACGATTCGCTTGTGTTCGATGTCATAGCGCAGGTGCAGGTCATCCAGAATCATTGTCACGGCGGAGATCTGGTCGGAGAAGACGTGAATGTCGATATCTGAACCGCTGCGCACGTGGCCGGTTAACGTGCTGCCGATCAGCGCTGGGTGGAGACGCTTGAGCTTGCGCATCAGCCGCAACGCCGCCAGGCGCATTTCCTTCAGCTTTTCAGTGCGGCGGGACCCTTCGTGCAAGTCGGCGAGGATCTGAATCTGATCGCGGATTTCGCGGTTGCTCGGAAGATCTTTCGGGCGGTAGCGGGAGTCGATTCCCAGTTGCTTGGCTGCTTTTCGCTTGGCCGTGAAGTACTCGGATTCGAGGCGCTCATACATGAGCTGTGCGGCAATACGTGCTATCTGCTGGCGAACGCGTGCATCTGCCATTCCTTTCAATGCGCCGGTACAAAGCCCGTTCAATGCGGCGCGGGGCGTGTGGCGTTCTGCCGGTGACACGCCGGCACGAACGTAGAAGGAAACTACCATACGTTTGATTGAGGGGCAAATTTCAGCGTTATTCTTAAGGTGGGCGCCGGGGAAGGGTGAAGGAGACGGTCGTGCCCTGGCGAAGTTTGCTTTGGATTTTCAGTTCTCCGCCGTGAGCGCTGATCACGGCTTTGACGATGCTCAAACCCACCCCCGTGCCTTCCACAGCCGTATTGGATGAATCGGCGCGGAAGAACCGCTCGCACATTCGCGGCAGATCGGCCTTGGCAATGCCAATGCCCTTGTCGGTGACGGAGCATTCGATCTCATCGTTTCGGCCGGCAATGAAGATCTGGATTCTTCCACCCTTAGGCGAGTATTTTGTGGCGTTGCTCAGCAGGTTGTAGAACACCTGGCGCACGCGGTCTGGATCGCAGCGGGCATGCGCGTGCGTACCGAATTGCTCGACGGTATACGTGTGCCTGTCGCTGGAATTCTGGAAGTTTGCGGCCACTTCGCGCGCCAGCGCCGCAATGTCGCACTCGGAACACTGTAACTGGAGCTTGCGGCCGCCCTCGATGCGGGAGAGGTCCAGAAGATCGTTCAGAATTGCCGTAAGCCGCTCGGCTTGTGTATTGATGATGAGCGCCATTTCCTTCAGTTTCTCGGGACTGAACTGCCGCGTGGCAAGCAGTTCGGTGTAGCCGCGAATAGACGTGAGCGGCGTGCGAAGTTCATGCGCGGCGGTCGAGAGAAATTCGCTTTTCATGCGGTCGACTTCGCGTTCTTTCGTGACGTCCTGAATGACCGTGATCACGCCTGAATTATGCCCGCTCTTGTCGCGGATCGTGGAGGTCTGCGCCTGCACCGTTTTGCCATCGAACGAGATGTCGAACTTGGCGCCCGAGGCATGCGGGTCGATTGCGGCGGCAATGTTTTCCTTCAGCGGTCCCTGTGACAGTACTTCGTCGATTGTCCGTCCCCGAACGCGGAGAAAACGCAGGCCCAGCAGCTCTTCGGCTGCCGCATTCATCAGCACGATCTGATTTTGAACGTCCGTCACGAGCAATCCGGAGGCGACGGAGTGAACCACTGCATGGATGCGGTCGCGAGCTGCTTCGGCTTCGGCCAGAGCCTGCTGCAGGCGTTCCTCAGCCTGTTTGCGCTCGTTCGAAGCAGTACGCGATCCGTCTTTAGCACGTGCCCCGCTTCCATACGGACCGTTCGCCTCGGAGACCTGGCGCGCATTGCTGGGCTTGCTATGTTCTTTTCTTTTCTTGGGCTTTGCCATGTTCAGCAGCTTTCATGCAGTGTTCTGCCCACTAGAGCAGTGCGAAATGCAATTGTTTTTCGACGGGTGTGAACAATGCAATTGAGAGTCCACTTATTGACTACAGGGATTTCATTGGGCACAAAACACTTCGCAATATTGAGAAGAGTTCGATTGTCCAATGCGCCAGACATACTGTCTAAGTGTTTGATAACTCTTGTAGTACCTCATGAGAGTGCTGGCTGCTGAGAAGAAGTTTCGTTTTCTATTTGTCTATCATGGGGTAAAAACGCGGGTATGGCTGCTGCGAAGAGTGCACCTACGTCTGCTCCTAAATCCCGCTGGACCCGCCAGAGCCTGCCGCGTGTAGTTTTTATACTTGGCGCCGAATCCGCGCTACGCGAGGAGGCCATCGCCGAGATCAAGACGGCCGCGTTTGGCACGCCTGAGGGCGCGGGGATGAACATCATCACGCTGCACGGTCCGGCATCTCCCAACGAGGCGAGCACGCTCACACCCGCGGACATCCTGGATGAGGCCTGCACGGCGTCGATGTTTGGCGGCGACGATGAGACCAAAGTAGTTCTGGTGCGGCAGGCCGATGTGTTTCTCACAGACAAAGAATGGCGCGAAATATTCGAGCGTAACGCAGAGAAGATTCCTGCATCCACAACGCTTGTCTTCGAAGCCGCAACGTACGGACAACTAAAAAACACACGCTTCTACAAGTCCCTGGCGCAGCAGAATGCGGTGGCGGAATGCGATTCGCTCGCCGGAAAATATGGCGACAGTAAGGAACTCGAAGTCGAAGTCGATCAGCGGGCGCGCAAGCGCGGGCTGAATCTGTCTCACGGCGCGCTGCTGAAGCTGCTCGGCCGCAGCGCCAAGAACCTCGGTGTCATCGAGGAGGAACTCGACAAGCTTGGCCTGACCTTGCAGGCACAGCCAGGCAGCCCAGCGTCGGTGAGCGAAGAACACATTGAGGAGTACTGCTCATCCTCTGCAACGTACACTGCTTTCAACTTTGCCGATGCCGTCATCGATCGTAACGCCAAACGCGCGATGGAGGTGCTTGGCGGCATCTTCGATCGCGGCATCGCGGACAGCGCGAAGCCTGGAAAAATCATCACCAACGAAAGCTCCATCACGATGCTGCTGCTGGGCGCGCTGACCTGGAAGCTCTCGCAGTTGCAGGACGCGCAGACCGGCATTGATCTGGGCAAGCCCGAGCGCGAGGCTTTCACCGCCGCCAAGGTACCGCCCGTGCCGTTTCTTCAGGACGCCTTCCGCCGCACGCTGAAGAAGCACACAACTGCTTCGCTGCGCCGCTGCATGGATGCGCTCTTCCGCGCCAATCTGGACCTGCGCGTCAGCGGCCTGCCGCCGCAAGAAGTAATGGAACAGATGCTCTGGCGAATGGTGAAGAGCTGAAGGCGCGAGAAGCTTCCCTCGCTTGCGCCGCCTCGTTTTTAATGTCCTCTTAACCCTACTAAGACAACTGTGAGGAGGGTTCTGCGACTCAGATTTAGAGATTCTGGAAATATGTAAGTAGCTGACGGGATTGGAGTTATAAAATTATGAGCGAGACTTGTTCGGAGATGCTTTTACCCCTGCACGGCTTCAACCTCACGAACCGCCGTTATGCGTTATGCATCATGCATTACGATGTTAGAATCCCCGCCCACAAATGAGCACACACTACGATTGCATCATCATCGGCGCAGGCATGAGCGGGCTGGCGGCGGGAATCCGCCTGGCTTATTACGAGAAGAAAGTCTGCATTCTCGAAAAGCACACCATGCCCGGTGGGCTTAACTCGTTTTACCGCCTCGACGGCCGGAACTTTGACGTCGGCCTGCATGCGATGACCAACTACGTGCCACGCGATGTCCGCAGCGCGCCGCTGAACAAGCTGCTCCGGCAACTGCGTTTGAAGTATGAAGACTTCGAACTCTGTCCGCAGCGTGTGAGCGACGTGCGCTTTCCGGGAATGAAGCTGCGCTTCAGCAACGATTTCTCGCTGTTCGAGAGCGACGTATGTGAGAAGTTTCCGAAGCAGGCGGACGCATTCCGCAAGCTGGTCGCACACATTCACGCGTTCAACGAGCTTGATTTGAACGCAAAGCCGCTCTCTGCGCGCGCGATCCTGAATGAGTTCCTCACAGATCCGCTGCTCATTGACATGATCCTGTGCCCGCTGATGTACTACGGCAGCGCGAACGTGGACGATATGGAATTCGGCCAGTTCGTCATCATGTTCAAGAGCATCTTCTGCGAAGGCTTCGCCCGCCCGCGCGCCGGCGTACGACAGATTATTTCGACGCTTCTCAAGCAGTACAAAGCCTGCAAGGGCGAACTGCGCATGGGCTGCGGCGTGAAGCGGCTGAATGTCGAAGATGGACGCGTGAAAAGCATTGAGCTCGACACGGGTGAGGCAATCACCGCTACGCACATTCTATCGTCTGCCGGCTACGTTGAAACCGAGCGGCTGTGCTCTGATGTTTCAGGGGCAGCATTGAGTGAAATAGAAGCGCGCGCCGGTCAGATGACGTTCGTTGAATCCATTTCCGTGCTCGACTGCCAGCCAGAAGTGCTCGGCCTTGATCAGACCATCACCTTTTACAACAACAGTGATCGCTTCCGCTACCGGCCGGCCGAAGGCTTGGTTGATGTCTCCAGTGCCGTCGTTTGCGTGCCCAACAATTTTCAATACGAGACGCCCCTTGGCGAAGGTATTGTGCGCGTGACACACATTGCCAACTTCGCTGCGTGGAAGAATCTTTCCGCGGATGAGTACAAGGCGAAAAAGAAGGAGTGCTACGAAAGGAGCATCGCCGAGGTCGTCAAGTTCGTGCCGGATTTCCGCAAGCACGTGAAGTACATCGACACGTTCTCGCCGTTAACCATCAAGAAATTCACCTGGCACGACAATGGCGCTGTGTATGGCGCTCCCGGTAAGTCGAAGGATGGCCGGACTCGTCTTGCGAATGTGTTCTTGTGCGGGACGGATCAGGGATTTCTTGGTATTATTGGTGCCATGCTCAGCGGAATTTCCATGGCGAACTTGCACGTCCTTCAGGGGAAGTGAAAATTACCACAGAGAACACAGAGAGCACAGAGGACGTCAGTGAGTTTTCTTTGTGTGCTCTGTGATCTCTGTGGTGAATAAAAGGTGTGGAGTACAGATGGCGCGCGACTGGTTGCAGGGTACGAAAAACGAATACGACGTCGTGGTGATCGGCAGCGGACTGGCGGCGCTGACGGCGGCGAACATGCTTGCCAAGAACGGGCATGCGGTGCTGCTGCTTGAACAGTATGCCAATTACGGCGGCATGGCGACCTGGTTTACGCGAAAGGGCGGGCACCTCTTCGATATTTCACTGCACGGCTTTCCGATTGGCATGATCAAATCCTGCCGCAAGTACTGGACGCAGGACATTGCGGATTCGATCGTCCAGCTCAAGCACATCCGCTTCGACAACCCGCAATTTTCGCTTGAAACAACATTCGACGTCGTGGACTTCAAAAAAATTCTCAAGGAACGCTTCAAGGTTCCGGATGAAACCGTTGACAACTTCTTCACGACCGTTCGCGCGATGAACTTTTATGACGACCAGAGCATGACCACGCGCCAGCTCTTCGAAAAGTTCTTCCCGGGCCGCACGGACGTCACGCGCCTGCTGATGGAGCCGATCGCCTACGCAAATGGTTCGACGATGGACGATCCGGCGATTACGTATGGCATTGTCTTCAGCAACTTCATGAGCAAGGGCGTCTACACGTTTCAAGGCGGCACAAATGAACTTCTGAAGAAGATGCGCACAGAAATGCGCAAAAACAATGTGGACCTCCGTTCGAACGCGCAAGTTGAAAAAATTCTTGTCGAAAACGGTCAGGCCGTCGGCGTGATTTCCAATGGTAAAAGTATTCGCGCCAAAGCCGTGCTGAGCAACGCAAACTTGAAGCGCACGATTCTCAACCTCATCGATCCGCAGCATCTTCGCAAAGAGTACCTCGAAGAAGCACGCGCCGTCCGGCTGAACAATTCGAGCTGCCAGGTTTACATTGGCATTCGCAAAGGCGAAACGATCGATCACGTCGGCGATCTGCTTTTTACGTCCGTGCTTCCGCGCTTCGACTCGGAGGCGCTCTGCGCCAAGGACGTGACCAGCCGCACATTTTCCGTCTACTATCCCGACATCCGACCTGGCAGCGACCGCTATGCGATCGTCTCATCAACGAACGCGCACTACAAAGATTGGAAGGATCTCAGCGAAGAAGAGTATCAGCACGAAAAGCAGAAGCTGATCGACGAAACGGTTACGGCGCTCGAAAAATACATCCCAAATGTGCGTTCGAAAATTGATCACCTCGAGGCGTCCACGCCCAGGACGTTTGAATACTACACGCAGCACCAGGAAGGCGCTTCATTCGGCACCAAGTTCGAGGGCCTGAAAGTCAGCATGGCTCTGCAGAACGAAATCCGCGGCCTCTTCCACGCCGGCTCGGTCGGCATCATTATGTCGGGCTGGCTGGGCGCCGTAAATTACGGCGTCATCGTCGGAAACAATGTCGACAAGTACGTGCGTGAGCAACGTGTGGTGAAGAGCTGAAAGGCAAGCTCGCGCAAACAGGCAGAGGCGCAGAGTTGTAACTGAGGTATTCCTCTAACCTTAGTCCTGTGATATAGTTTGTAGCGGAGGCACTATGTCGATTGCACAACACCGTCGAGAAACACCGCCGACCGACCGCCTGATCACCGCGGAAGAATTCGCCGACCATCCTGAATGGGGCCCCTGCGAACTTATTCGCGGAAAGGTGGTGCCATTGACTAATCCGAAACCCGTCCATGGCTTTTTGATGTATGAAATTTCTTATCGACTCGGTGAGTTTGTGCGACCCCGAAAAACCGGACAAATTTTTTCCGGCGATGCCGGCATCTTTATCGAACGCGGCCCCGACACCGTCCGCGGTCCCGACGTCGGTTACATCAGCCGCGAGCGGCTTACGCAACAGGGCAGCCTTCAGAAGTATTTCAACGTTGCGCCGGAACTCTGTGTCGAAATCGTTTCTCCAACAGACCGCTGGTCGGAGATCACTGAGAAGGTCGACATGTTCCTGGCCGTTGGCGTCACGCTGGTTTGGGTCATCGATCCGAAGCTTCGTCAGGCTCATGTTTATCGAAAAGGCCGCGAGGTTCTTTTGGTTAAGGAAGCTGAGGCGCTGGACGGCGAGGATGTTCTGCCTGGCTTCAAACTCCCGCTTCAGGAAGTATTCGCCGTCGCGGAATGATCGTTGTATTATTCCCGCATGCTTAAATTCGATTTCAGCAATCAGACAGCTCTCGTCACCGGCGGCACGCGCGGGATTGGGCGAGCGATCAGCGAAGCGTTTTTAAATGCCGGCGCGCGTGTGATCGCGACGTATGTCAGCAACGAAGAAGCGGCAAACGCGTTCAAGTCCGCCAATGCCGCGCATGCCGAACGCATCGATCTGCGCAAATGCGACGTTTCGGATTACGAACAGGTTGAGGCGCTCTTTAAGGCGCTGGACGGCGCCTACAAAGATGGCATCGACATCCTCGTTAACAATTCGGGCATCCGCAAAGACGCCGTGCTCGCAATGATGAAGCCGCAGGACTGGCACCAGGTAGTGAACACGAACCTGAGCGGTACGTTCAACATGAGCAAATTCGGCGTGCTGGCGATGATGCGCAAGCGCTACGGCCGCATCATCAACATCACATCGCCCTGCGGTGAATTCGGCTTTGCGGGACAGGCCAATTACGCGGCATCAAAAGCGGGACAGGTGGGACTCACGCGGAGCCTCAGTAAAGAAGTGGCTTCACGGGGGATTACCGTCAACTGTGTGTCGCCCGGCTTTATCGGCACCGAGCTCATTAAAGACCTGCCTGAAAACCTGCGCAAGGACTACCAGAACCAGGTGCCGCTCAAGCGGTTTGGCAATCCGGAAGAAGTCGCGCACTGCGTTTTATTTCTCTCTACGAAAGAAGCAGGGTATATTACAGGCACGACTCTGGAAGTAACGGGCGGTCTTTGACCTGTTTTTCTGAAGAGGGGCGCCTTTATGCGATCCCGCTTTGCTCAGTATCTTCAGCTGCGGCTGTCCACGGTCATTATTCTCGTGCTACTGGCGGGAGTAATGATGGGCCTGAATTTACGGCCTATGTACATTCATCATTTCAGTTTCATCAGCAAGAATAACGAACACATTACATTTGCTGCCGCCATTCCCTCGCATGGCTGGCCCTTTCCAGTTCTTTTTGAACGTGATTACGTAGAAACCGAGCTGGGGCCTCTCTCGTTTTTGTATTATCCGGGTGAGATTCACAGAACCTGTGTTGCCGTGAACTTTTTTATTTGCTGCACACTCTTAATTCTGGCGGCTTTTCTGATAGAACACTACAGCAAGCGCCGAGCCCGCTTGAGTGCAGGAGACGTTTAGCCGTGCCGCTCTGCAAACTTGAACGCAGCAGCCATTTTCATAAGGCGTTTGCGCCCGGTTGGTATCAGTCGATGCCGAGCCGCGAAAAGGCCTTTTTCCGCGTCCTGGATTGCTGGGCCACCTGGTTTGTTTCGCGCGACGGCAGTTCGGTTGTCCTCCCCGCGTTCTGCATCACCCTTAAAGAACATCTGCAGAAGGTCGATGCCGAATACCGCACGGGCCTTCATCTGTCTCTGTGCAACCTGCTCGACGAGATGATCGAGGACGCCGATTTCGTCCGGCTTGACAGCAAGGACCGTTTCAACCGCATGATGTTCGAGTACTTTCTGGTTGTCGAATCCGCTTTGCCGCTGGAAGCGCACTGGACGTTAAACGCGCTCCGGCAGACGGTGGGCTGGAAGTGAATTGCCAAGCTGGCCTCTGAACGCCACAATCCATTCATGATCAACATACATGAAGCCATTCCACACCGGCCGCCGTTCCTGCTCGTGGACGAAGTCATTGGGATCGACGAATCGACTATCCGCACCCGCAAGAAAGTCGACCCGCAGGATCCTGTCTTTCAGGGACACTTTCCGGGAAATCCGGTTCTGCCTGGCGTGCTGATCTGTGAAGCCATCGTCCAAAGCGGCGCCATTCTGATCTCGCGTCTTCCCGGCGGCGGCACAAAAGGTCTGGTGCCGGTGCTCACGCGGCTTAGCAACGCAAAATTCAAGCAGATGGTGCGCCCCGGCGATGTGCTTGAAATGGAAGCGAAGCTGACAGAAAAAATGGCCGGCGCCTTCTTCATGGAAGGCTCGGCGCGCGTGAATGGCAAGCTCGCGGTCAGCGTCGAGTTCGCCTGTACGGCGGTGCCCGCGATACCAAACGGATAAACACAAAGACACGACGACTCAAAGACACTAAGCTTGGAGATTCTTTGTGTCTTCGTGCCTTTGTGTCTTTGAACGAAAAAAGGGTGTGACATGGGATTTCTCGGCTTTGAAGGCAAGACATTTGTCGTTTTCGGTGTCGCGAACAAGAAGAGCGTTGCCTGGCATATCGCTGAAACGGTGGCGCAGGAGGGCGGCAAGGTCCTGTTCGTCGTGCGCTCGGAAGTGCGGCGTGAGACTGTCCTGAAGGCGCTGCCGAACGCGGACGTGTTTCTCTGCGACGTTGAAAACGACGAGCAGATCGAGCGCGTCGCGAAGGAGATTTCAGCGAAGCATCCGCTCATTCACGGCATCGTTCATTCCATCGCCTTCGCCAATTATTCCGAGGGCTTCAAGCCGTTTCATGAAACAAAACGCGCCGACTTTCTGCAGGCGGTGAGCGTCTCCTGCTATTCGCTGATGGCGATCGCCAACGCCTTCAGGCCCGTTCTGGACAAGAATGCTTCTGTGGTCACCATTTCGATTTCAACCACGCGCATGGCGGCTGAGAACTACGGATACATGGGGCCGGTAAAGGCTGCGCTCGATTCGTCGCTGGCGTTTCTGGCAAAATCGTTCAGCTCGTTTTCGAATGTTCGCTTCAACGCGATCTGTCCCGGCCTGCTGAAAACGTCGGCGTCCGCTGGAATTCCGGGTTACATCGACAGCTATCTGATCGCCGAACAGTTCACGCTGCGAAAAAAAGCGCTCAGCACGCAGGAGGCTGCCAATGCCGCAGCCTTCCTGCTCAGTGAACGCTCAAGCGGCATCAACGCCCAGGGGATCGTTCTCGATGCGGGCATGTCCGTGAATTACTTCGACAAAGACGTGATGAAGCGCGCGCTAAGAACGAACTGATGCATGATGCATAATGCATGAACGGTCCGAAGAACATTGCTCCTCAGTCCGTTTAAGCATCATGCATTATGCATTAATTTTTACTTCGCCATCGACTCAGCCATCTTCTTCACGCGCCCCTGGATTATGGCGAAACGCTTGCGACCTTCTTCGCACTGTGTTGCTATCCATTCTGCATTCTTGAAGGCGAGCGGATTTATCTCTTTGCGGAGTTGCTCCAGGAACGGCAGCACCTTCGCGTACAGGAAAAGTCCCTCGCCGTTGTTTTCGATCAGGTAATCGGCGTTCACGATGCCGCGCGCGGCCATGCCGTAAACCATTTCCCAGTAGCTGGAGGTCTGGCGGTAAGCCTGATTCAGTGGGTGGTCCCATTTAGTGACAGCGACAAGTTCCTCGTAGCTTTTGGGCCAGAACTTTGTTGTGATCGCATCACGCGACTGGCGCATCACCGGCTCGCGGCGGAGGTCATACACTTTCCAGACCAGCTCGGCATCGTGATGGTCGGGCGTTTCTTTCGACATACGGTTCTCTCCTTTAATGTGGCGCATTTGCCTGCATACGCGCGGTTCTATGAAGGAATGCGCTTAAGTCAATCGCCGCGCGCGCCGAAACAACTTCTACAGTGCCGCGCCAACAATGCGGCGATAACGATCCGGGGGGATCTCACGATGCTTTCACGCGTTTACAACGTGGTCACGGTGTTTGCCGCGGCCGGAGTTCTTCTTTTCAGCAGCGGTTGCTGCAATTCACACAAGGCCGCCAAGGCTCAGACGCCGCCGCCGTCGACGCTCAGCGAGCCCGTCCGAGTCAGCGAGGCGCCGCCGGTCAGCGCGCCGGTCGCCGAAGAGGAACCGCGTGCCATTCCAGTGTCGGTTCGCGAGAACGATCCGGTGCCGGTCTCGATGAAAACGGGCGAAAGCATTCCGCTCCCTGCGTTCAGGGAGCCTGCTCCTGCGACAGGGCCCAAGGCAGCCGTGACATTTGAAGATCCGGCGAAGAGCGGCAACTATCACGTGCTCTCGAAAGGTGAGACGCTCTCGGTGATTTCACGAAAGTACAACGTGCCGTTGAAGAAGATCATCGATGCGAACCACTTCAAAGATCCCAACAAGCTGCCTGTCGGCACGAAGGTGTACGTTCCAAAGTGACATTACGTTGAGGTCCGGCTATAAAAAAAGGCTGCGCCCTGCGCAGCCTTTTTTTTCGTACGTGTGCGTCGTTCAGTTCGTGGTGAACTCGATTTTGTTCGATACACGCGGCATGTAATCGGTGCGGTCGGCCAGTTCGCGCTTAGCCACCTCATCTTCGGTCGTGATCGTTTTCCAGCCGCAGGGGCAGTACAGCATCTGCAAGCCAATCTTGCCTCCCGCCGAGAGCCCCAGCTTTTCCGCATCCAGCGTGAACTTCAGCCGCAGATGCGTGCATTCGAAGCTGACGCTGTGCCCGCCAAGATCCTGCGCTACCGCTTCGATCGTTGCGCAGTAAGGCTTGCCATTGATCCAGCAACGCGCCAAGAACGACGTTTCGGGGTCGGAGCCCACAAAAGGATTGCGCATCATAACGAACACATCGCCGCGGTCGTAGCTGATCTGAAAGTCGGAATCAATCTCATCGATCTGCCGGCGCAGTCTTGCACGAACCTCCGCGTCGTCAGTGCTCTTTTCGAAGTGCCGCAAGGCGCCCAGTGCCTTTCGTCCGAACTGGGCCAGTGTGGCACTGGCTTGTTCACGAACGTCAAAATCATCCGACGCAAGCTGCGCGACTGCTTTCGCAACCTGCTCTTTCATGGCGGGCGCAACAGGAGGAGCAGCGCGGGGTTCCTGGCGCATCACGGACGGCAGTAGTTCATCGTCATAAAACTCTAGCGGCCCGCGTTCGCCTCCCAGTGCCTCGTACCACACCGGTTCAACTCCGAGCATGAGCGGCAGTGCCATGCCTTCGCCGTTAAATGCCACGGCTCCGGCGGCCACACCATCCGTCTCCGGCTCTTCAACCTCGACCACCTGGGGACGGGAAAGGGGAGACCAGGGCTGCTCGGGCGGAGTGGCTTCGATGGCCGCATTTCCAAAGGGCCGTCCTTCGCGATCCTTAACGCTGAGCAGGTGTCTGCCTTCTGCGCTCAGCGGAATGAGCTGAACAAAGAGCAGCTTCCCAGTGACATGATGGGCACGCTCTTGAAAATCTGTCTCTCCACCGAGCTTTACCGCGGCGGCCGCATTCTCCCGTTTCAGCTCAATTACCAGCGGCCCGATGCGGAATTCCGGATCGTTCTGCTGCGGCAGCCGTCCGTCATATCCTTCGGTCAAGCAGTACAGCATCACGCCGCTGAAGCGCGGAGCGCGAATGTTTTCAATCCCGAGGCGGACCGTGGTTTTCTCATTGAAGCGGATCACCGGCCGCTCTGAAAGCTCACGCCAGGTTTTCACGACGGCAATGCTTTCATTACCGGGCTCGGCAGCCTGTTTGGTTGCGGCAAATGACGGAAGAGCTGGCAGACTGGTCAATACGGCACAGCAGATAGCTGACAAGACACGTAATTTCATAGCAGCCTCTCAAGTCGGGTACACCGCCTCCGGGTGCAGAGGGCGGGGCAGGATCGACTAGAGACAATTATGGTGCCATAAATTTAATTTCGATCGGCTTGAACTTCTCATCGTGGGGCCCTGCGCAATGCCGCGGTTCTCGCGCGGCAGTTATTGCTAATCGGCAGGGCAATATAGCAAGTGCAGGCAAAGGCTGTCGCCTTTTTTCGCATTCCTTGCGGCACGGTCCATTTTCAGGCTCATCCGCAGACGACTGCCCATCGGGATAGCGCCACTTCGGGAATTTGATGAGGAGTCTGCTGTAGCCACGAACGGCTTCGTTCACCTGCCGCTGCGCGAGATTGAAAGCTAATGCAGTAACTTCAGAGCCGACGGGGCATCGTCAGCAATGGGAATGACGTTGTGAAGGTTCAGTAGATCGAGCACGTCGCGTACGCCGGGCGAGAGGCGAATGAGCACCAGCTTGCCCTTTTGTTCCTGCGCCTGCAGGTACGCATTCATGAGTACGCCGGCGCCGGCAGAAGAGACGTATTTCACGTTCAGAACATCGATGAACAGAGTGTACTTCCCAGCCTTAAACAAGTCCTGAATAGCCTGCTCGAGCTTATCAAATGTGTTGACGTTAATTGCTCCATACAGGATCAGCACGGGAATCCCTTTGCCCGTCAGCGTTTCCTTCTCAATTCGCAATTCTTCAGACGACGCCATAAAACGGTTCCTCTCCCGTGAAGGTGGCGTTAAATGCTACAGCAGAATGGCTTTGTCGTTGAAGTGCAAAAAGCAGTCCAAAGTTCACATGCACTTTTCGATGACAGTCTTCATCAGTCTGCAGGTGATGTAATTGCGCAGAGCATAGCCGCAGACTTTCAGGTTCTCTTCTGAGAAATCAAAGTTCTTTCCTCCGCTGGGATGAACATCATCCTTGCCCAGCAGCGTTCCATTCCAGCCAGTGCCGGGCTGCCGTGCGAGAATCTCTGCGTGGAAGTCCATCAGCGGAATCTGTCTGCCAGCGGCGATCTTCTTGATGATTGCGTTGAACTCGCCGACTTTTGCATCCTTGTTCATGATCGGCGGAATGGTCGAGAGCAGCGGAATGCAGCCAGCGCCCAGGCACGCATCAATGATGGCACCGAGATTTTTTTCGTATTCTGCAAGAGCTACGTTCTTGCCGACATCGTTTGTGCCATACATGACCACTGCCATTTCCGGCTTCTCGGCGGCGAGCACACCCTTGATTTTGGCGAGTCCGTCCGCGGCCGTCCAGCCAGAGTAATTGCAGTGCTCCGCTCCTTTGCGCTCATTAAAGAGCTTGCCATTCACGCGCGCGGTCAGTGTTTTCCATTCATCACCTTTGAGCTCGCCCCAGGCCAGACCCGCGAGAAAGGCTTTTGTGTACGTGATCGAGTCGCCGATCTGGCTGACGGAGCCCTTCTGTGCGATGCCCTTCGCGTGCACGGCTTTCATCGCCGCGACCCAGGCGTCGTCGCCGGCCTGAACCAGTGAAATCACAGTCAGCAGCAGCATGCAGATAAGCCGGCGCATAAGGTCTCTCCTTATCGAGCGCAACGACACCATGGCACGACAGCACGGAAATTATAATTCATACGTGTGAGCTGGAACCAGATTCAAAAAATCTTCGTGTCTTTGAGTCTGCGGGCCTTTGTTTCGATACGGTTACTCGGCTCCTGCTGCGGCTCCGGCTCCCGCTGCAGGTTGCGGAGTGCGCCCGGCGAGCTCCTTATCGAGAATAAGCAGTCCGGCGTGGTCGTTGCCGATGCGCTTAAGGCGTTTGATCCAGCGCGTGAAGAGGGCTTCTTCTTCGACCTGTTCTGTGATGAACCACTGCAGGAATACCTGCGTCGGTGCATGGCGTTCGGCAATGGAGAGATTCAGCAGGTCGGAGATGTCACTGGCCAGCTTCTGTTCATGCTGCAGGCTGAATTCAAATGCCGCCAGGGGGGTTGAATAATCTCTTTTAGGCGCGGAGATGGCGTCGAGCAGCGGCTGGCCGCCGGCGTCGTGCAGGTAGTCAAAGAACTTCATCGCGTGCTGCAGTTCTTCCTGGGCCTGGATCTTGAAAAAATTGGCGAAGCCGGCCTGCTCTTCCTCTTCGAAGTGCGACGCCGCTGACAGGTACGTATAGGCGGAGAAGAATTCCTGATTCATCTGCTTGTTGAGCGCGGCGTTGAGTTTTTTGCTGAGCATGTCTGGACTCCTTTAGTTATCACAAAGTCACAAAGACCCGAAGTCGCAACGAAAACAGATAATCCCGGTCACGTTCACGAAACCTTTGTGCCTTGAGGCTTCGTGTCTTTGTGTTCAGCAGTTTAGTTAAAGTCCCATTTCGCTGGCAAGAAAATTCGTGTCGTACGCGCCAGCGACAAACTTCACATGCCCCATTACTTCGCGCAGCAGCGGAACGGTCGTTGAGATGCCTTCGAGCACCATCTGGTCCAGCGCCTGGCGCATGCGCCCGACGGCGTCCAGGCGATCTGTGCCGTGAACGATGAGCTTGCCAAGCATGGAGTCGTAATTCGGGGGCACGCTGTAGCCGGAATAGATGTGGCTGTCCATGCGGATGCGCGAACCAGCCGGAGGCGCATAGAGACTGATCTTGCCCGGCGAGGGCGCGAATTTTCTCTTCGGATCTTCGGCATTGATGCGGCACTCGATCGCGTGACCGCCTTCTTTCAGCCGGGCGTCGATATCCTTCTGCCGGATCGCGAGCTTCTCGCCGCTGGCCACGCGAAGCTGCTGTTCGACCAGGTCGAGGCCGGTGACGCACTCGGTGACAGGATGTTCGACCTGCAGGCGCGTGTTGACTTCCATGAAGTAGTACTTGCGGGCCTTAATGTCGTAGATGAATTCAACCGTGCCGGCGTTGGTGTACTTGGCCGCCTGCATCAGCTTCACGGCCGCCATTTGAATGTTGTAGCGCAGCACCTTGTCGAAGCCGGGCGCCGTGCAGGGAGATTCTTCGATGAGCTTCTGATTGCGGCGCTGGACCGTGCAGTCGCGCTCGCCCAGGTGCAGCACGTTGCCGTGCTCGTCGGCCATGATCTGCACTTCGATGTGCCGCGCGCTCTCGATGAACTTCTCCATGTAGATCGTGCCATCGCCGAAAGCCGCTTCGGCTTCCTGGCGCGCCTGCGTGTAGTTGGTGCGCAGGGAGACTTCATTGTGGCTCACGCGCATGCCGCGTCCGCCACCGCCGGCCGCGGCTTTCAGGAGCACGGGGTAGCCGATCTGGTTGGCGAGCTTCACGGCGGTGTCGGCGTCGGGCAGAGCGCCTTCGGAGCCGGGGACGGTTGGAACTTTCGCGGCCTTGGCGATGTTCTTGGCCTTGATCTTGTCGCCCATGTTTTCAATGGCCTGCGTCGGCGGTCCGATGAAGGCGATTTTGCACGCGCGGCAGACTTCGGCGAAATGCGCGTTTTCGCTTAAGAAGCCGTAGCCGGGATGAATGGCCTCGACATCTGCGATTTCCGCGGCGGCGATGATGTTGTTGATTTTCAGGTAGCTTTCGCGCGCGGGAGGCGGGCCGATGCAGATGGCGCGGTCGGCAAGCTTCAGATACAGCGCGTCTTTGTCGGCCTGCGAATAGACGACAACGGTTTCAATGCCCAGCCGCTTGCAGGTGCGCAGGATGCGGAGGGCGATCTCGCCTCGGTTGGCAATCAGGATGCGGGAGAACATTTTTAAAATGAGGTTCAGCGCTGAAACCGTAGTGCCGCGTCCGTCCGGACAACGGCATGGGCGAGACGCCCATGCTACGGGGCTCAGGCCTGAATCACCCGACCTCCACCAGGAAAAGGGGCTGGCCGTATTCGACCGGCGACGCGTTCTCGACGAGGATCTTCTTAATCGTGCCGCTCACGCCGGATTTGATTTCGTTCATTACCTTCATCGCTTCGACGATGCAAACGATGTCTTCGGCATCGACGCGGTCGCCGACTTCCTTGAAGTGCGGCTGGTCCGGCGCCGGGGCGCGGTAGAACGTGCCGACGATGGGTGCCGTGATTTCTTTAAGGTTCTTTCCCGTTTCGGCTGCCGGGGCCGCAGCGGCTGGCGCACCTGCCGTGGAAGCGGCTGCAGGCATCGGGTGCGGGGCGGGGGCGGAGACGATGTACTGCGGCTGAGCCGCCGCTTCGCCGCCGCGCTTGGCCGAGAACTGCCAGTCGCCTTCCTTTAGATCGAGCTGTGTGAGCTCGTGCTGCTTCATCAACAGAATCAGTTTTTCGACGTCTTTGAAATCCATGGTTTATCATTTGAGTCTGGAGTCTGGAGTCTTGGCGTCTGGGAGTCGGCTTTCACCGTGACTCCCGACTCATAGACTCACGACTCACGACTCAACAGTTCCTCAGTTGTCCCCATTCCAGCGCAGCCCCTTTTTCAAGCGGCTGAGCACCCGGTGTCCCGACGCTGTGACCAGCACATCGTCCTCGATCCGGACCCCTCCGATGCCGGGCAGATAAATCCCGGGTTCTACTGTTACCACCATGCCCGGTCTCAGGACGCCATTTGAGCGCCACGACAGGGATGGAGCCTCATGGATATCCAGGCCCAGCCCGTGCCCGGTTGAATGACCGAAAGCCTTGCCGAAGCCAGCCTTAGAAATAATGTCGCGCGCTGCCGCGTCGACCGATTTGATCTCCACGTTAGGCGCAATGCGGTCTATAGCCGCCTGTTGCGCTTCCATCACGATCCCATGAATCTTCCGCAATTGGGGTGGGATCGTACCGAGGAAAAAGGTGCGCGTCAAGTCGGAGTGGTACCCGCCGCTCTTGCAGCCGAAATCCAGCAGGATAATAGCGTTACCTTTAAGCTTGCGGTCGGTTGGGCGGCCGTGCGGCAGGCTGGAGTTCGAGCCGATCTGGAACATGATCTCGAATGCCTGGTCGTCAGCGCCCTCCTTTACCATCAGGTAGCGCAGCCGCGCGGCGGCATCGCGTTCGCTGATGCCCTTCTTGATTTCCTTGCAGAGGATGCCAAAGCACTTCTCCTGGATGCGCAGCGCCTTCTCGATCTGCCGCACCTCCCAGTCGCTCTTGATGAGCCGCAGCTGAGCCACCATGGCGTCTTCGGGTTTGATCTTCACGTGCAGCCCGCGGCAGGCCTTCTGCAGAGCGCGTTGGTCAGCAATGCGCATATCCCCGGGCTCAACGGCGAGCTTCCCGATGCCGAGCTTCCTGGCCAGGTATGCGGCCTTGCCCATCAGGCCGGCGGGGACGATTACTTCGGGTTTGCCGTCCTTCGTGCGCCGGGTTTTCTCAATGAGCACCGGCCAGCCTTTGGCGGTGAAGGATGCTTCTTCAACATAACGGAAGTCAGTCAGCAGGAACTTCTTGGATGCCGTGATCAGCAGCGCGCTGTCATGGCCGGTGAAACCGGAAAGATAGCGCACGTTCTTTTCGTTGGTGATCAGCGCCGCAGGAACTTTGCGCTCGCGCAGAAGTTTCCTGAAATTGTTGAGTCGTCGCCTGAGTTCATCCGCTGGCGGAACCGTGCTCATCGCCGTAACGCTCCCCGTCTGCAAAAGTGAATTGCATAGGGATAGTGCAATCTTGACGGATGGAAAATGCAAATTCGGTATTTGTCGCGAAATTGAAGCGATGTGAACAACAGAACACGACCTCAACAGGGAGGCACGGAGGTCACAGAGGACACGGAGGGAAATTTCGAATTGCGGATTGCGTATTTCGGATTGGCGACCGCCATCTTCAGCACCAACGCACGCATCAGCTTGCACGTGCCACTCGCCGCCGCAAGTGCGCTCGTCTTGCAGTGCCCGTGAATTTGCACCTCCATTCCGCCATGTGGCCGCAAAGTTGAAGGAGCAGGCGCGTCCGGCGGCTTGCTCGGCCTGAAACTGGCGCGTCGCGAGGCGGAGGTGTGGCCGGCGGAGCCATCGGTGTCCAGAGATTAGGCGAAATACCTGTTCCGTCTTTCAGCAGGACAGGGGCTGCTGGACCAGTCAGCGGCGCTACGCCAAATTAAACGTTGTTTCACGAATGTTGGGTTCCATTTGACAGCGCCGATGGTATCCTGTGGATGAGGAGGTCTAAGAGGTTTTTTCATGCCTGCACATGAAGGTTTGGCCGCTCTCAAGATTGATCGCACACGCCAGAAATCCCGCTTTCAGGTCCTGCCCTGGTTCGCCTGCATTGTCGCTATCGGGCTGGGCTTTGCCTCGCCGGAGCTGGTCAAACGTTTTCAAGCCGTAGAAGTTTCACTCGTCCCAGCCGCCAAAGTGAGCAGTACTGATGCGCCGGGCACAGGCGGTACCGCGCCCGAACTGAGCGCTGCCGGATACGTTATTGCGGACCGTCAATCCACGCTCGCCGCAAAAGTTACCGGCCGGCTGGTCAAGATGAACGTCTCCGAAGCGCAGCATGTCAAGCAGGGCACCGTCATCGCCGAGGTCGATCATCGCGAGCTCGACGCGACAATCGAGCAGGTGCGTGCCGAGAAGGCAGAGGTCAGCGCTGAGATTGAACGGCTGAAGAGAGCGCTCGAGCAGGCCGAGAAGGAGATGAAATGGCAGGAGGCGCCGCTGGCGATCATCGACGCGGAGATGCGGGAAATCCAAGTCACGCTCGCCGACGCGCAGCGCCGTTACGAACGTGACAAGAAGGTGGCCGAGCGCGATGCCATTCCGACAACAACCGTTGACGACCGCCTGACTGAAATCCGCGCTGCGGAAGCCAAGCTGCGCACGGCCGAGCAGCGCAAGATCGAAGCGCAGCGGCGCACCGTTGTCATGGAATCGCAGATTGCCGTGGCGCGCAGCGCGATCATGGTGGCGCAGGCCCGTGAGCACTCGGTTCATTCGCGGCTGAAAGTGCTCGAAACCCAGCTGCTCGACTACTTTGTCGTCGCACCGTTCGATGGCGTGGTGACTGAAAAGATGGCCGAAGTCGGCGAGATTGTAGCGCCCATCAGCATCGGCGGAAACATGGCGCGCGGCTCGATCATTACGCTCGCAGATTGGACTTCGCTGCAGGCCGAAGTGGACGTCGCCGAAACGCAGATCCAGAACGTGAAAGTCGGCGGGCGTGCGGCGATCACCGTGGACGCTTTTCCGCAGAAGGTCTGGCCCGGCAAAGTGCGGCGCTCGCTGCCCCGCGCGGACCGCAGCAAGGCGACTGTGAAGGTACGCGTGGATTTCCTGGAGCGCGGTGACGCGGTCCTGCCGGACATGGGCGTGCGCGTGAGGTTTTTGCCCGAGAATGCGCCCGCCGGTGCTGAAAGCGGCCTGGTTAAAGAGCGCCTGATGATCCCCAAAGCGGCGCTGCAGGGCAGCAGCGATGCGCCCTACGTGTGGATTGCCGAAGAGAACAGGGCTCGCAAACGCAGCGTGAAAACCGGTGAAAGCGAAAATGAATCGATTGAGATCGTCAGCGGCATCAACGCTGGCGATAAAATCGTGGTGAAGAATGCGGACAAGATTCAGGACGACAATCAGCGGATCAAAACGGAATAGTCTTTTTGAGTCGGGAGTCGGGAGTCGGGAGTCTTGAAGTCTAGAGTCGACTTCAGATTCGAGACTCCAGACTCCCGACTCTTAGACTCAAGACCCAAACCAATGCCACCCATCATTCAACTTCGTGACGCAACGAAAGTTTATCGCAAGGGCGGAAGTGACATCCGCACCCTGGATAAAGTCTCGTTGACGATCGACGAAGGCGATTTTGTGGCGCTGATGGGCCCCTCCGGATCGGGCAAAACGACGCTCCTGAATCTGCTGGGCGGCCTGGATACGCCCACATCGGGTCAGGTGATCGTCTGCGGGCAGGACCTTGGCGCGCTAAGTCCGCGTGAACTGGCCGGCTGGCGCAGCGATCATGTTGCGTACATTTTCCAGGCGTACAATCTGCTTCCGGTGCTCACGGCGTATCAGAATGTGGAACTGCCGCTCACGCTGTTGCCACTCACGCGGGCCGAGCGGCGGCAGCATGTGGAGACGGCGCTTGAAATTGTCGGGCTGGCCGAGCGCATGAATCACCGGCCTGATGAGCTTTCCGGCGGTCAGGAGCAGCGCGTGGCGATTGCGCGCGCGCTGGCGATGGATCCCCGGCTGCTGCTTGCCGACGAGCCAACTGGCGATCTGGATGCGCATTCGGCGCAGGAGATCATGGACCTGCTGACGACGCTCAACCAGGACCACGGCAAAACCATCATTGTCGTGACGCATGATCCGAAAGTCGCCAACACCGCGCGGCGGCAGCTGCACCTGGAAAAAGGACTCTTGATGGTCGACACGCAGACGGCTCTGCGCGTCTAGCTGTTTCGTAGCGCAGGCATCCTGCCTGCGCTCAGTTAGGTATAGCCGTGCAATTGCGTCGGAGGGGGAGTTAAGCCTCCGCAAGCACAACAGAACGGATACTTGCAGGCTGGAAGCCTGCGCTACAAACAAGATGCGCCTTCTGTTTCTCAATCTCTTCCGCAAGCCTCTGCGCACGGCGCTGACCGTCTTTGGCGTTGCGGTCGCGCTGTTTCTGTTCTGCTTTCTTGAAGCGGTGCTCGAAGCCTTCAACGCCGGCGTGAACATGTCAGATGCCTCGCGCCTGGTCGTGCAGCACAAGGAATCGCTCTCGTTCCAGCTGCCGCTGTCATACAAGTCACTCATCATGCAGACCGAAGGCGTGCAGCACTGCGCCGGCGCCGTCTGGTTCGGCGGCCTCTCTCAGGAGCCCGGCCCCGACGGCAAGAAGAACGAGGAATTCTTTCCGCAGTTCGCGATGGACCTGGCCAGCTATCTGCCGCAGTACCCGGAGATCGTCATTCCGCGCGAGCAGATGGAGACGCTCATGAAAGACCAGGCCGGCTGCGTCATGGGCGCGAAGATCGCCGAGCGGCTCAATAAGAAAGTCGGCGACAAGCTGACACTGCGCTGCACCATCTGGGCGCAGGAGAAAGGCACGGAACTCTGGGATTTTAACGTCGATGCGATCTACACGTCGACCAATCCGACGTTCGATCAGACGATGATGTTTTTTCATTACAAGTATTTTGATGAGGCGCGCGTTTTTGGAAAAGGCGGCGTTGGCATTTTTATAACGTCGATTAACGATGCCGGGCGCTACCAGGAAATCGCCAACAAGATCGACCGGCGTTTTCAGAACAGCCCCTACGAAACGCGCACGATGACCGAGAAGGCCTTCAACATGAGTTTCGTTTCAATGCTCGGCAACCTGCAACTGCTGATGCGCTCGATCGGTACGGCCGTGGTGCTGACGATGCTGCTGGTCTCCGCGAACACGATGATGATGGCGGCCCGTGAGCGCACACGCGAGATGGGCATTTTGAAGTCTATCGGCTTTACTGACGGACACGTGTTCTGGCTATTGATCGGAGAATCGATGGTGATCGCGTTGCTCGGGGGCATTTTCGGCGCCGGCAGTGCCCTGATCGTTGCCAACGTGATCGGCTACAACCCCAAGCCTGATTTTTTCCCGGTCTTCTATCTGCCCATGAAAGCGCTGCTGTCCGCGTTTGTGATTGTGGCCATTACAGGTCTGATCAGCGGCCTCGTGCCCGCAATTAGCGGCATGCGCCTGAAAGCAACGGAGGCGCTGCGCTCGGTTTAACAGCGAACGACTTCAACACCGAGACACAGAGGACACGGAGAGCACGAAGACGGAGTACAGTGAGAGTTTAAATATGAGTGTTAGAATTGAATTCTCGAAGTTGCAGCCTTCCGGTTTTGAAGATGTGATTTCGTGGGATGAAGCGGCGAGATATGGAGATTTTCACATTCACGGCTACCTCCGCATCGAATTCAACGACCGTCCGGTTCCAGGACTAGGGCATTTCTCCGAAGAAGATGTTTGCTTTGACTTTTGGACGCATGAACTATCCAGAGTTGTTCAACAACTCTCTTTGTTTCCGGTCGGCAGCTATACAGTTGACGAAGGGGAACAAGGACATTCAGCATATTCTTTTGCTCGAAATCAGCAATACTTATCGCTCTCTGTGGTGTCATCCGAAATCGGTGAAGGTCCATCAAATCCAAATTATCAGCAGGTGACAGTCAAATTCGAAGATTTCATAAAAGAAGTAGAACAGTTTTTTCAACGGCTTCGCGAGGAGTTGAATAAACTGCATTCGGGCGCTTACGAGAAATGGGAAGGAAAGCACAACATCAAGCCTTTTATCGTGTCTTAGTGCCTTTGTGTCTTTGTGTTGAATCAGTTCGAAAGAAGAAAAGGGAAAATGGCCATCCCGTTGATCTACAGCATCCGCAGCATCGCCGTTCGCAAGGGCTCTTCCGCGATGGCTGTGGGCGGTATTGCCCTCGTGGTGGTCGTCTTTGTCGTGCTGCTGGCGCTGGCGGCGGGGTTCCGGCGCGCCATCGAAGTCTCCGGAAATCCAAACAACATCATCGTCCTGCGCAAAGGCGCCGACGCGGAACTCCAGAGCCAGGTCACGCGCGACACAGCACGCATCATCGCTCAGCTTCCGATCGTGGCCAGGGATGAGAAGGGCCAGCCTTTGTTTCTGCAGGAGAGCGTCATTATTCTCGCGCGTCCGAAAAAGGACGGCGGCGAGACGAACATCACCGTGCGCGGCGCCGCGCCCGATGCCCGGAAGGTTCATTCCGAAGTGCGCGTGAAAGAAGGGCGCTGGTTTACGCCCGGAACTGACGAAGCCGTCATCGGCGTGGGCCTCGCGCGGCGCCTGGAAGGCTTCGCACTTGGCGGGGTTGTAACGATCGGGAAATATTCCTGGAAGATCGTCGGCCTCTTTGAAGCCAACGGGAGCGCGCTTGAATCGGAGCTCTGGTTCGACGTTGACCTTCTGCAAAGCGCCTTTCACCGCAACGAGGTGTTCCAATCGCTGCTCTTCCGCGCCGAAGGCGACCCGCAGGAAGCACTCAAATTTCTTGATAAAACGGTCGCTGCCGACCCGCGTCTGCGCTCTGTTCAGGGAAAGATTGAGACGACTTATTACCAGGAGCAGTCGCGGCTGATGGCGTCGCTGATCGAAACGCTCGGCAGACTGCTGACGTCGATTATGGCCATCGGCGCCATCGTCGGCGCGATGAACACCATGTACGCCGCCGTTTCGCAGCGTCAGCGCGAGATCGGCTGCATGCTCGCGATGGGATTCCCGCCAATCTCCATCTTCTTTGCGTTTATGGCCGAATCGCTGGTGCTCTCCGGCATCGGGGCAGTGATCGGCTGTGGCCTGGCGATGTTTTTTGATGGCATCAAGACAGGCACGACGAATTTTGCGACCTTCTCCGAGACCGCGTTTGAATTCATTGTGACGCCGGAGATTCTGCTGCAGGCCTCGGCCATCGCGCTGTTTATGGGCTTCATCGGCGGGATACTTCCAGCCATCCGCGCCGCGCGCATGAAAGTTGTCGACGCGCTGCGCCGGGCTTGATCAGTTATTTTTTCTTAAAGAGCTTGTCCGCGAAATCCATAAAATATTGCCAATCCACAAGCGTCAGGTCGTGCTTGCCCTCGCGAATGTGATAACCCATCGCCTCGCCATGCAGCGCTTCGCCAATCGCGGGCATCTCTGAGGCCGGCAGGCCTTTTTTGCCGAAGAGTTCGTAAACGGGCGCGGCGTGGATCAAGCTCTGGAACTCCCCGCGCGGATCGGCCCAGAGATCCTGCGAAGCGCTGGCCACATACACAGCTCGCGGCGCCATCAGAGCGATCAGCGCGTGCTGATCGAAAGGCAGCGCGTCGACATCGTCGTTGTACTTCTTGTAATTCTCGCAGAACCAGTACGGAAATGTTGTGTTGATGCGCGCGACGCTTTCCTTTTCCGGAAGCTTGCGGCGGCTGAGCGCCGCGCCGCTGCAGCCGGAATCGTTGGAGATCACCAGCGCAAAGCGCTCGTCCTGCGCGCCGCACCAGAGCGCCGTTTTGCCGCCGCGCGAGTGGCCCAGCACGGCGACCTTATCTTTGGCGATGTCTGGATCGGTTTCGAAGTAATCCATCACGCGACTTGCGCCCCACGCCCAAGCGGCGATCGTCGCCCAGGAATCACCTTTGCGTTCCTGCTCGAGTACCTTGAACGCGCCGCTCTGGAAGGATTCTTTATTATCGAGCGCCACGTCAGCGTTGTGGAATGCGGCGATGCCATAACCGCGCGCGACGACTTCTTCCGCAGGCCAGAAGGGGCTCTTTTCTTTGCGAGTGGGATCGATGTTCTTTGGCGGCCGGTTGCAGATCAGCAGAAAAATGGGAACCGGACCCGTGCGTTTATTGGGAACGAAAAGCGAAACATTGATCGTGATCGACTTTTCGCCGTTGGCGACGTTCACGGCGATCTGCTTGAGTGTCGCGGCGCCGTCCATCGCTTTGGAGTCGGTGTTCGTCACTTTGAAGCTTGTCTGGACCGGAATCGCCGGCACGCGTCCGTATTCGTGCTGCCTGAACAATTCAAGCACTTCAGGGCGGCGAATTTTCTTCCAGTCTTCGGGTGAAGTGATCTTTTGCCCGGCGCTGGTGGTCAAAACGTCCGGCAGCTTCACCTGCGGCATGTTTGCAGGATCGGCTTTGAAGAACTCGCCACCGAATGCGGTAAAGGAGCTGATCAAAACAAAAAACACCGCAAACTGCATCATCCGCGAGACCTCAACCAGAAACCAGAAACTAGAAAGAAGAAACCAAAACCGATTCGTCATTTAAGAAGCGCATCGATGTGCGCGCGACCGTACCGCGCCAGATACACGGTTCCATTGTTCACGTAATGCCGGTAGGTCGCCGCCAGGCGCTCGCGCTGGTTGGGGTCGAGCTCTTTAACCTGCTTGGCAGGCACACCGGCCCAAAGCGTGTGTGGCGGAACTTTCGTGCCTTCCAGGACTAGAGCGCCAGCGGCGATTAGCGCGCCCTCACCGATCTCCGCGCGGCTGAGCACGGTTGCAGAAATACCGATCAGCGCTCCGTCGCGAACGACGCAGCCATGCACAATGGCGTTGTGCCCGACGGTTACGCGGTTGCCGACGATGCACGCATAACCCTGGTCGATATGGAGAATGCTGCCGTCCTGGATGTTCGATTCTTCGCCAACTTCGATGCGCTCCTGGTCGCCGCGCAGCACGCAGTTGTACCAGACGCTCGATTTGGATTTCAGCGTCACGCGCCCGATGACGACCGCGTTCTGCGCCACCCACGCGGTGGGATCGATCTGGGGGCGCGCAAAGATGCCATCGATGTCCACGTGTTCTTTCGGATGCGGGAGAATGATGGTGGCCTTCAAGGCCGTGCTGGATTGATTCACCGGCGCGTGGCTCATAGCGGCAAGCTCCTTTACCTGAGGATATACACCGACACTAAAGGCTGATGCTCGTGCGGTCAACGGATAGCACTTCATGTGGTGCGAACTTTAGTTCGCACGTTTCGCGAACTGAAGTTCGCGCCACGAGAGTTCGGCGGATTTTATAATGGTATCTGGCGATAAGGCCGATTAATCTGAAGGAAGTTCAAGCAGAGTCCGTCTTTAGAACGAAGCTGCAAACCGGCTGCAGGCGCGTGGGGCGCTTTAGCCGCATTCTCCCGGACGTACGAGACGGCATGTCGAATTGGAAATCCATTCTTTTCTATGTTGCGCTTCTTCCCGCAACGCTTGCAGGCGGTGAAGCCGAGCCGCGCCCGTTTGACCTGGCAGACGAAGTCGTCTGCCGCGTGAACACCGAAGCAATCAGCAAAAAGCAGGTCGAAGAGCGCATGGAAGAAATCGCCATCCGCCTCTATGCCTGGCGCAAGTCGCAGGAAGAAGCGGGGCAGTGGACTATCGACGCGGAGAAGAAATTCAACGAGCTCTACATTCCGCCTTTCCGCGATGCTCTGCGCCGGGTAGTACGCGAGCGCCTCATGCTGCAATACGCCAAGATCGAGAAGACGCACATCGATGAGCGTTCTTACGAAAAGCAGGTGCGGCAGATGGTCGATCAGCTCAAGCAGCAGGGCCTGATGGGCGGCAAAGGCTACACCATGGGCGAGGTTCAAAAGCGCATCCGGGAGCGCATGATCCTGGATAACTTCCGCTACCAGTTCGCAAATTTCCTGGACTATCCAACGCGTCCGGAAGTCAAAAAACATTACGAGCAGAATCTCAGCCGCTATGAGCGCAAAGCCGGCGTGATGGTGCGCCTGATCCGCATCGACCGCTTTGTAACCAATAAGCTTACCGGAAAGCAGACCGCGAACCCCGAAGCGTATGATCAGGCCCTGCGGCTGCGTGAAGACATCGTTGCGCTGCAGGGCAACTTTGAGGAGATCGCGCGGCGCCATAATGACGACGAGGACCTCAAGTCGCGCGGCGGACTGATCGTGCTCAACCCCAAGGATCCGTACTTCGATCCCGAGGGCTACAACCCGCAGCTCGCCAAAGCAATCCGCAACCTTCAGCCGGGTGAAGTGAGCAAAGTGTTCGAGCTCGGCAACAGCAGCTGGGCTTTTGCGCAGCTGGTCCAGCGCCGCGAAGCCGGACCGGCGCCGCTGGAAGGCGAACTCTACGAAGAAATCTACAAGACCATCTACCAGCAGAAGACGCGAAAGAAAGAAGACGACTGGTTTCGCAAAGCGCTCTCGAAGAGCCTTGTCGTTCACGTCGTTGAGGGCAATCCCAAGACGCTGCCCATTGAATTTTTCTTCCCCGACGACGTCAAGCCCGCCGAGCCGGCTGCAGCGCCGAAGAAGGACGCTGTTACGAGCGACAGCAGCAAATAAGCTTCGGTTTCCCGCAACAGCCAGGCACAACTTGATTGATTTCCAGCGCAAATGAACAATGACGGTGGCGGTGTCGTGTGTATACTTCTGCAGCCTGACTCGCCGGAGGAACAATGTCGCGAACTACTGCCATCCTGCCTCAGCTGCCCGCTCCGACCGTTCTCTACGAACGCATGCTGCTGATCCGCACCTTTGAAACAATTATGGAAGAGGAAGCGAAGGCCGGCCGCCTTCCGGGCACGTTTCACAGCTCGGTCGGACAGGAAGCGGTTGCCGTTGGCGCCTGCATCAGCCTTACCCATGATGACCTGGTGGTCAGCAATCATCGCGGGCACGGACATTTTCTGGCCAAGGGCGGCGATGTGTTCCGCCTGATGGCCGAGCTCTTCGGGCGGGAAGCCGGCTACAGCGGTGGCAAGGGCGGCACGCAGCACGTCGCTGGCGTCGAAGTCGGCTTCATGGGTTCGAACGGCATCACGGCTGGGGGGATTCCAATCGCCACAGGCCTGGCGTACTCAATGGCCCAGAAGCAGATGCCCAACGCCGTGATCAGTTTTTTCGGTGATGGCGCAGCCAACCAGGGTATCTTCCATGAAAGTCTGAACATGGCAGCGATTTACAAGCTGCCTATCGTTTACCTTTGCGAGAACAACGGCTGGGGCATGTCCACGCCGGTCGCTTCAGTGACATCGGGCGTCAGTATCGCGCATCGCGGCGAAGCGTACGGTTTGCTGTACAAGACCATCGACGGAAATGACGTCGAGGTCGTCATGGATAATGTGCGCGCGGCCCTGACGATGGTTCTGCACGGTGAAACGCCGACGCTGATCGAATGCCGGACCTGGCGTGCCAAAGGCCACAGTCGCAGCGACAAGAATGAGTATCGCGCGCGCGATGTCGAAGAGTTCTGGCGCCAGCGCGATCCGGTTGCGATGTTCCGCGGCAGGCTGCTCGAGAAGTACAAGGTTCCGCTCGAAGAGCTCGACACGATCGAGTCGCGTGTGAAAAAGAAGATCACCGACGCACTGGAAAAATGCCGATCGCTTCCACCGGCGCGGCCAGAAACAGCCTTCGAGAAAGTTTACGTATCCGTTCCCGCGTCGATCTCCGGTCAGAACTCCGCCGTGAAGGACAATCCGCAGCCTGGCGATCCCGACTTCGCCCAGAAGCAGTATTGGCAGGCGATCCAGGAAGCGATGTGCGAGGCCATGGATCGCGACGAGCGCTATTACATTTTCGGCGAAGACGTCGCGGAGTACGGCGGCTGCTTCAAAGTCACGCGCGGCATGTTTGAAAAGTACGGCCCCAGACGCATTGTGAATACGCCCGTCAGTGAAGCCGGCATCGTCGGCCTGTCCACCGGCGCGGCCATGGGTGGGCTGAGGCCGATCGCTGAAATCATGTTCATGGATTTCATCCTGCTTGCGTTCGACCAGCTGCTCAACCACGCAGCAAAATTCCACTACATCTATAATGGGCAAGTCAAGATCCCCCTCGTAGTCCGCACGCCGATGGGCGGATACCGCGGATACGGAGCCACGCACAGCCAGTGCTTCGATACGCTGCTGATGAAGTTTCCCGGCATCCGCGTCGTGACCCCGTGGAGTCCGCGGGATGCCAAGGGCCTGCTCAAGACGGCGCTGGCAAGCGAAGATCCGGTGGTCTTCGTCGAACATAAGGCGCTCTATGGAACCACCGGCCCTGTGCCGCTCGCTGAGGAATACATCCCGCTCGGCAAGGCCAGGATTGTGCGCGAAGGCAAGGACATTACGCTATGCGCGCACTCTTATATGGTATCGCTCAGCCTGCAAGCGGCGGAGCTTCTCGCACAAGAAGGAATTTCTGCCGAGGTCGTCGATTTGCGTTGTCTGGCGCCGCTTGACCGCGAGACAGTGGCGCAGTCCGCAGCGAAAACGCAGGCGCTGGTCATCGTCGAAGAAGGCCATTACACACTGGGCGTTGGCGCTGAAATCGCCGCGAGCGTGCAGGAGATGGCCTTCGGTTATCTGGATGCGCCTATTCTGCGCGTCGCCGCGGCCGACGTGCCGATCCCGAGCGCCATCGAGCTTGAACGTGCCGTGTTGCCGAATGTTGAAAGGATTGTCACGACGGTCAAAAAGGCTCTTTCAGCACGCGGATAAGCGGACTCGATGAAAAGAAAGGCGCCGTTACTGCACGGCGCTTGTGGGCAGAATCACGCGGAAGGTCGAGCCGCTGCCCGGCGCTGAGTTGACTGTGATTGCGCCGCGGTGGCCACGGATAATGCCCAGAACTGCAGCCAGCCCCAGTCCCCGTCCGGTAAATTTCGTTGTAAAGAACGGATCGAATATGCGCGCGCGCGTTTCGGAATCCATGCCGCACCCGGTATCGCTCACTTCGATGAACAGATAATTTCCATCGTTCAGTCCCGGGGCGGAATATGTGCCGGCCAGTTCCGCGCGGCTCAGCGGCAGGACACCGGTGCTGAGGGTGATATCGCCAGGCTTGTCGGGTCCGATCGCTTCCGAGGCATTGATGATCAGGTTCATGATCACCTGCCTCAGCTGCGTGGCATCGCCGGAGATCACCGGAAGTTCGGGGGCGAGCTTGAATTTCAGAGTTACGCGTTTGCCGATGCTGATGCGCAGAAGCTCCGCCATTTCCTGGATGAGCATATTCATGCTCAGCGGCTGAACTACAAAGCGGCCCTTTCCCGAATAGGCCAGCATCTGCTTGCACAATTCCGCTGCGCGATGCGTCGTTGTCTCAATGCTGCTCAGGTACGGCCGGAGCGGCGAATTGCCCGGCATCTGCATGCCCAGCAGGCTTACATTGCCCAGCACTGCGGCGAGCAGGTTATTGAAATCATGTGCGATGCCGCCGGCGAGCACGCCGAGGCTTTCGAGCTTCTGCGTCTCGAGCAGCTTGCGTTCGATGGCCATCCGCTCCTGGTCGGCGCGCAGGCGCTCGGTGACGTCGCGGAAACTCCAGACGCGTCCGCTTACAACTCCGTTGACGCGGTGCGGCCGAGAACTGCGCTCAAATGTGCGTCCATTCTTCAGCTCGATCAGGTCGACGGTGTCCAGCTCGGGGTGGGACTGAATTTCCATGAACCGCCGCATGTTTGCTTCGGGATTCTTGACCAGCTGCATGCAATGGTGAATGACGCGCTCGCCATCGAGAATTGTTTCCGGAGGCACGCCCCACATGTCGATGTAGCGCTGGTTGAAGATAACGATCTTCATTCCGTTGCTGACCAGGATGCCGTCCGCGGTGGATTCCAGCGTGGCCTGCACCAGCGAGAGCGAACGAGCCAGTTCCTGCTCGGCGGTCTTGCGTTCGGTAATGTCCTCGGCCGCGCCAACGACGCGAAAGCTGACCCCCCTTGAATCACGAATATGAAAGGCCTGATCGTGCAACCAGCGGACAGTGCCGTCGGGTCGAATGATGCGGAACTCCAGGTTGTGCTCGCCGGTTTCGAAGCTCCTCTCTATGGATGCCCGCACGCGCTCAAAGTCATCTGGATGAATGCTGGTCATCCACGCGCGCGTATTCTTGTAAAGTTCCTCGACCGGCCGCCCCCAAACTTCCCTGTAAGCTGGGCTGATGTAAAGAATGCGGGAGAAGTCAGAAGAGACGACGTAAAAGACCTGCCGGATGTGGTCGGCCATCTGGCGGAAGCGTTCTTCGCTTTCACGCAGCGCCGATTCGGCAATCCTGCGCTCCGTCACATCGCGTTGCGTTCCCCAGACACGGACGATCCGGCCGTCTTCAATGATTGCGACCAGGTTGTTCAGGAAGTACTTGTCGTTGCCGTACTCGTCGGTCTCGTGCGACTCGAATTCAGTCAGGCGCCCGCCTGAATGGATAAGCGCAGCCAGCACTTCACGGTTGCGCGAATTTGAGCGCAGCAGAATTTTTTCGAGCGGCACGCCCGCCAGCGTTGCAGCCGAGTCGTATCCGTACATCCGGGCAAAGGCATCATTGCATTCACCGAGATAACCGTGCGCATAGACATGATCGACAGCGCGGTCTTCAGGCAGGTCGAGCGGAAGCGGCTGCCTGAATTCGAAGCACGAGATGGCCTCGGTGCTCTGTTCCATAAACGCGCGGTACCGCTCTTCGCTCGCCCGCAGAGCCTGCTCCATGCTCTTGCGCTCCGTGATGTCCACGAAGGTGACGACCGCGCCGCTCAGTTCTTTCGCGCCGGGCTCAAAGACCGGCGTGGCGCTGAACAGCCCCCAGTAGATCTGCCCGTCCGGACGCCTCACGCCAATTGGCAGACGTGGCTGCGGCTTTCCAGTGGCCAGGCATTTTGAAACCGGGTACTCCTCGACCGCGCACGCGCTTCCGTCTTCATGAATCGTCTCGCCTGTGTAGTCGGCCACGAATCGCTTGGAAATTTCATTATAGCTGAGACCCAGGAAGCGCTGTGCTTCGGCATTGGCCTGCAGGATTGCCCCAGTGCGCGAGACCAGCACGATGCCGCCGGGCACGGTCTCGATGATGCGCCGATTCATCTCTTCGCTCGCGCGCAGCCGCTCTTCGGCGCTCACGCGGTCAGTCACATCACTTGCAAGGATTAATCCGGCCTGACGGCCCTTGAAGCGTATGGGATTGGCCGTGATCTCGACGAGAATAGTTCGCCCATCTCTGCAGCGGTGGCGCAGCGGCGTGCCGGTGCTAATTGCCTTGCTGAGCTGTCCCAAATCCTTGTACAGCCGCAGAAACCCGGGAACGTCTTCGGGTGGCCGGATCTGTGTCAGATCCATTTTCAGGAACTCGTGCCGCGACCAGCCGTAATGCTGGATGGCCGCATCATTCACATCCAGGAACTGGAGCGTCGTCGAATCCACCACAAACATCGGGTGCGGATTTTTTTTGAACAGTAACCTGTACTGGCGCGCTGAACGGCGCAGCCGCTGGCGGGCGCGGAGCTTGCCTTTGCGCGCGCGCTGCCTGGCAAGAATATTCTGAATCGCGCCGGGTAGCCGTTTAAGGCTTGATTTAAGAATGTAATCGTCGGCGCCCTGCTTCATGCATTCGACCGCGACTTCTTCAGTCTGCGTGCCGGTGACCAGCACAAACGGAAGCGTGCGGCGGTGCGCCTTGGTCAGTTGCAGCGCCTCCAGCCCTGAAAAGCGTGGCAGGTTGTAATCGGCGAGCACGAGGTCGGGATTAAAGGCCATCAGTTGTTCAAGAAACGCCTCTTTGTTCTCGACCCGCATGAAGACTGCTGGCAAGGCTTTCAGAATGTTCGACTGGATCAAGAGCGCATCCGATTCGAGATCCTCCAGCATGAGGATGCGCAGCGGCGCAGTGCCCTGAAGCGGGGCGCCGGCAGCGGGTGAAACGTGGGGTTCTACGACGCGAGGCTCTTCCACTTTCCTGATTTTCATTCCTGTATGGGAAAATGCAACGACACTCTGTCCGCGACATCCCGCTGCGCAAATGCGTTGCTTCAATCATTGCAAAGCGCGAATTTGAATTGAAAAAGAATGCCGCCGCAGTACGTTATCTGTCCTGACGTACCGCACGTACCCGTAGCTCAGCTGGATAGAGCGCAGCCCTGCGAAGGCTGAGGTCGGAGGTTCGAATCCCCCCGGGTACGCCATTTTTCCGCCGCATCTCTCCTTCGAAGTTTACGGATTTCTTGATCGGCTCTCAGGCAGTAAGCCTGCGCTACACACGGCGGGGCTGCCGAATATAATACCCGCTCCAACGTCAGAGCTGAAATTACTGGAGACGACCTATGCCGTGCCGCACGCTGTTCCTGCTTTCACTGGCCACCGTTATCGTGCTCGCCGATCTTGCGGCGGCAGAACCGCAGATTCCGCAAGTCACCTCAGCGATGCAGGAGTTCGTTGACAAAAAGGAGATCGCCGGCGCGGTTACCATCGTCGTGACGCCTGAAAACGTCGCGCATCTCAGCGCGGTCGGGCAGGCGGACATTGCGGCGAACAAGCCCATGACACCCGACACGATCTTCTGGATCGCATCGATGACCAAGCCGGTCACCGGCGTGGCGATCATGATGCTGCAGGATGAGGGCAAGCTCTCGTATGAGGATCCGGTCGAAAAGTACATCCCGGAGTTTGCCACACTGAAGACTGCTGACGGCAAAGCGTACAAGCTCACACTGAAACATCTGCTGACACATACGTCAGGCCTGGCCGAGGCGACTGGGCCGGAGTCGGAAGCGGCCAGAACGCTCGCAGATCTGATTCCTCATTACGTCAAGCGGCCGCTGCAGTTTGAGCCCGGATCGAAGTGGCAGTACTGCCAGTCCGGAATCAACACGCTGGGGCGAATCGTCGAAGTCGTCTCTGGCCAGACGCTGCCGGAGTTCTTCCAGAAACGCCTCTTTGAGCCGCTCGGCATGAAAGACACCACTTTCTATCCCAATGCCGAACAGCAGACGCGCATTACCAAAGCTTACAAAGTCGCAGATGGAAAGTTGACCGAGGCGGCGCTCGCGAAAATCTTTGATCCCAAGCGGCCCGACCATTTCCCGGCCGCCAACGGCGGGCTGTTCTCAACGGCTGCTGATTATGGCCGCTTCTGCCAGATGCTTCTCAACGACGGTTCTCTCGGGGGCAAGCAGTTCCTGAAGCCGTACACCGTGAAGCTGATGGCGTCCGTCCACAGCGGCGAGTTGAAGACGGGATTCACCGAAGGCAACGCATGGGGCCTGGGCTGCTGCGTGGTGCGCCAGCCGCAGGGCGTCAGCGCGGCGTTGTCTGCCGGATCGTACGGGCACGGCGGGGCTTTCGGGACGCAGGCGTGGATCGATCCGGTGAAGAAGATTGCCTACGTGCTGATGGTCCAGCGCTCGAACTTTCCGAACTCGGATAATTCGGATGTACGTAAAAACTTCCAGGCGGCGGCCGCAGCCGCCCTGGCGCAATAGCTCGATCGATGCTCCTGCGCGGGGTGATCGCCCTCCTTTTTCTGCCGCTGGTGCTCGCGGCAGAAGAGCTCAAGCCGTTTGTTATCACGGTGCTGGATGAGCAGACCGGGCGCGGCGTTCCGCTGGTTGAACTCAAATCCGTCAGCGAGCAGCGCTTTTACTCCGACAGTAATGGCGTGATCGCGTTGACCGACCCTGCGATGCTGAATCGCGATGTGTTTTTTCATATCAGCAGCCACGGCTATGAATTTCAGAAAGACGGCTTTGGTTTTCGCGGCAAAGCACTGAGCGTTAAGCCCGGGGGCAGTGTTGAGCTGAAGATCAAGCGGATCAACATCGCCGAGCGCCTTTACCGGATTACAGGCGAGGGGATTTACCGCGACAGTGTTATTGCAGGAAGAGCAGTGCCGATCAAAGAGCCGCTCCTGAACGCGCAGGTGTGCGGGCAGGACTCGGTTCAGATGCTGGAATACCGCGGCAAATACTTCTGGTTTTATGGCGACACCAACCGCCAGAGCTATCCGCTGGGCCAGTTCGGCATGTCCGGCGCAACGTCGCGCACGCGCGCCGCTGGGCTGAATCCGGCGAGAGGAATCGATCTTGATTATTTTGTAGATGCGTCGGGCTTCAGCCGTCCGATGTGTCCGTGGGGCGGCTCGGATCCCAAGTGGATCGATCGCCTGGTCGTCGTGCGTGATGAGAAAGGCACCGAGCGCCTTGTCGGAAGATGCTCACGCATGAAGAGCCTCGGCGAGGTGGCCGAGCGGACGTTGGTGGTATACGACGATGAAAAGAACATTTTTAATTCGACGCAGGTGTTGAAGAACGATGACGATTTCGCGATGAGTCATACGCTGCTGCATAAAACAGCGGACGGCGAATTTGTTTATTTCACCTCGCCTTATGCCTGCGTTCGAGTGAAAGCCGATTTCGCATCGTTCTGCAATCCGGAAACGTACGAGAGCTTCACGTGCCTCAAAGCAGGCGCGCAGTACGCGAAGGCGGCGTCCGTTCTGGATCGGGACGCTGACGGAAAGCTGATCTGGGCGTGGAAGCGCGCGGCACCCGTGACTCTGGAGCGGCAGAAAGAGCTGATCGACGCGGGGCTCATCAAACCTGCGGAAGGCTGGTACCGGCTGGCTGATGCCGAGAGCGGAAAGCCCGTTTATGCGCATAACGGAACGATTCAATACAACGCCTTTCGCAAGCGGTGGGTCATGATTCTGAACGAGAAGATGGGCACGTCGATGCTCGGCGAAGTGTGGTATAGCGAGGCGGCCGCGCCCGAAGGTCCGTGGGAGACGGCGCGTAAGATTGTGACTCACGATAAATACACGTTCTACAACGTCTGCCATCACGCTCTGCTGGATGACGATGGCGGGCGTGTGATCTTTTTCGAAGGCACTTACACAATGCAGTTTTCCGGCACCACGCACGCGACGCCGGGATATGACTACAACCAGATCATGTACCGCCTCAATTTGTCCGACCCACGCCTCAAGCTGAAATGACGGTCACTTTCCTTTGCCGATCACTTTCCGGACGGAATATGAAACTGGGAACTGGCCGCCGTACACGACACCATTGATGTCGAAAGCGAGCGGGACAATGAGCCTCCGACTGCCGGAGTCTGCCGTGACACCGAACGGCGCCAGATGCTTCTGCAGCGATGCTTTGCGGAGGGAATAGCGGATTTCCTGCTTGCGTGTGTTCTGGCGCAACGTGCCAAGGCCCTTGGCGCGGCCTTTTACAAGCGTGAGCGTTTCGAACATCGACAGCCCGGCGCAGACCCGAATGCCTGTATTCACCGCCTGCGCAAAATCGGCGTGCTGAAGTGAGAAATCGAGGGCGTCGGCGCCAGGCTTTGCGAAGTTCAGCGTGAAAGAATGCATCCGCGATGTCGACGCGGCTGTCTGAATCACGTTGACTACAAGGGAACTCAGCGCACTGCCGCCAAGGGGATCGTTCACGGTCAGCTTCAGCGTGTACTGTCCTTTCACGGCGTACGTGTGCAGCGGAGCAGCCAGCGTGCTCGTGCTGCCATCGCCAAAATCCCACTCGTAATTCAGCGTGTCGCCATCGGCGTCAGACGCTGCCACGGTGGCGCTGAACGGTAGCTCTGTCGAAACTGCCGCCGGCTCAAGCGTAACGGAATGTATCTCGGGAGCGGCGTTGCGAGCCACGGAAATTGCTGCGGAGTTAGCAGTGTCGTCGCTGTGATCGGTATCGGCAGCGGCGGTGTTCAGTATGCGGCAGACGATGTAGTAAGTTCCCGGAGCCGCGCCTTGAAATTTCTGATTAAGACGCAGCGTAACTGAAGTTTGCGGCAGCAGAGCTGCAGACGATTGCGTCTGCCCGAGCAGCAGATCGGACGCATCGAAGCGCGTGTCGCTCGAGAGGCGGTATTCAACACTGAATGCATTCACCGGCGAGTAGCCCGCATTCGAAACGGTCGCCTCAAGCGAAAGCTCTTCGCCCGCACGCAGGCGTTGGGGCGGAGAGGCAAGCGAGGTGATCGCCAGGTTCGTGCAGGCGCAGGTTTCATCGATGAACTTCAAGACGCTGTCAGCACGCGCGGCTCCGCTGAAGGTTCCGTAGCGGCCGAGCGCGAGCTCGTCGCCTTTGAGCGTCATATCTGAATTGTACGAGATGATGCCCGCTAGCTTGTACGCACCGGGATTCCCGCTTAGCGCCGGCCCGCCCGAATCACCATCGCCGGTGTTGCTCTCGCCGCGTTCATAGACCCAGCGGTACGTGTTAGCCATGACCTCGTCAATCGATACCGAGCCGTAATTCACGGTTCCGGCTGGCGGGAACTCGTTCACCGGTCCGCTATCGCCATTTCCCTGCATGCCAAATCCGACCAGCGTCACCACACTCCCTTTTGCGAGTGGGCTTCGGCTGATCGCGAGCGGCTCGATATGTGTAACAGGGCTGTCGAGCGTGATGATTCCAACATCCGGCTCGGCATCGAGTTTGCCGGTCCAGAGTGGATGCACGCTGAACGCGCTGCCCGAAATCTCCCGTCCGCCGATGCGCACGCGAGCAGACACGACATCGAGTTTGCCCTGCTCATCGGTCAGGCAATGCGCAGCGGTGAGCACATGCCGCGGAGTGATCAGCGAGCCGCTGCACCTGATGCTGGAGTTCGTGCGCTGCAAAGATACCTGGCACGCGAAGGGGAATGTCGCGGTGGGCGTGTTGGTGCCGTCCAGAATTCGTGGCGCCGCATCCTGTGCCGATACATACGCGGCGAGCAGGCACGCCGTCAGCGCCAGTATTTTCTGCATGCGATACATCACGAACCTCTCTTGCTTGCTGCGCGCCAATACCGGCGCAAAGCGGGTTCAGCCGTGAGTTGCATCTTTCGCAGAACGCGGGCCGATTCAGAAAGAAGTCCACATGATTTTTGACCAGACTGTGTCAAAGCAACAGGATTGGTTCTTTTCAAGATGGTTGCTCAATCTCGTTCTTGAACGCCCGCGTCGCACCCGAATTTCCTCCGCTGATTCACGAATGGGAATCAGCAGGAAACGACTTCTCTTGTGAATTGTCGAGTTGGCCTCGAGATTGCACGACGTTCAGGGTTTGCTAAATCGAACTGAAAGCGGTACACGTGTAGATCTACTTTTGTCCAGGATAACGCCAGTTGTGAAGCCTTTAGTTATCGATTCCGGTGCCTCAGGCCACGGACGCGGTGACGGCTCCCTATGGCCGCAGGCCGTGATCTGTGACGCGTGCGAGCAGCTCAAGCATGAGGTCGCTGCGCTCAAGCAGCGGCTTGCGGGGCTGTCGCAAAATATCCCCGGGATCTTCTATCAGATCCGCCGCAACCTGGACGGCACTTCAGTCGAAATCCCGTACATCAGTGAAGGCGTGCGCGAGTACCTTGGCTACGAGCCGCAGGAGATTGTCAACGATCCGCAGCTTCTGCTGCAGGCCATCCACCCGCAGGACCGTCCGGCTTACGACAGCACGATTCGCCAGTGCATGCGCGAGCTCTCGCTTTTCCAGATGGAATTCCGCGTTATCTCGCGCAACGGGCAGATGCGCTGGCTGGAAGCCACCGCCCGCGGTTGCAGACTCGAAAACGGCTTTTCGCTGTACACGGGAATTGCCGTCGACGTAACCGAACGCAAGCGGGCTCAGGAGTCGCTGCTGCAGAAAACCGCGGAGCTCAGCGCGCTTTTCCAGGCCATCCCCGATCTGTATTTCAGGCTCGACAACACCGGCGTGATTCTCAGCTACCAGTCGGGGTCGATCTCCGACCTGTATCTGCCGCCTGAAAAGTTTCTCAACCGGCGCATGCAGGATGTTCTCCCGCACAGCATCGGTGAAAAGTTCAACATCGCCATTAAGTCGGTCAATGCCACGCGCGCATCGGCGAGCGTCGTTTACGTGTTGCCGATTAAGGACGAAGAGAAACATTTTGAGGCACGCCTGGTCCCTCTGAACAGCGAGATTGTCGTGATCGTGCGTGACATCACGCAGCGCGAACTGGCCGAAGAGCGGCTGCGCAGCTCGGAGCAGTTCCTGCAGGAGACGGTCACGGCTCTGCGCGCGGCCGAAGCCAAATACCGCAGCATCTTTGAAAACGCCGTCGAAGGCATCTTTCAGACGACGCCTGAGGGCAAATACCTGAGCGCCAATCCGGCGCTTGCCCGCATGTACGGGTATAACTCGCCGCGGGAACTCATGGAAAATCTGACGGACATCGGCAAGGGGCTCTATGTGCTTCCGGGACGCCGCGAAGAGTTCCGGAAAGCCGTCGAAGAGCAGGATGCCGCTTCCAACTTTGTCTCGGAGATTTACCGGCGCGATGGCAGCACAATCTGGGTCTCCGAAAACGCTCGGGCCGTTCGCGATGCATCAGGCAAGGTGCTCTATTATGAGGGCACCACCGAAGACATCACCGAACGCAAGCGCGCGGAAGAAGCGCTGCGGAAAAGCGAGCAGAAATACCGCACGCTTGTCGAGAACATGAACGAAGGCGTGGTAATCGTCGATAGCACCGGCCGCATCCAATTCGCCAACGACAAGTTCTGCGACCTGCTCGGCTATTCGCGCGCCGAGCTCCTTGCACGCTCGGAAACCGATCTGGTGCTCAACGATGCCGACCGCGAGTTTCTGCTCGAGAAATCGCGCTCGCGTTCGGCCGGTTTGAAAGACCAGTACGAAATTGCGCTGAAAACTAAGAGCGGAAAAACAGTCTGGGTCCTGGTCTCCGGCACGCCGGTTCATGACGATCGTGGAAACGTGACTGGAACGATGGGTATCCACACCGACATTACGGCGCGCAAGGCGATTGAAAACCAGCTCGCGCACGACGCTTTTCATGACAGCCTCACGGGCCTGCCCAACCGCGCACTGCTTATGGACCGTTTGGCGCAGACGCTGGAGCGGCAGAAGCGCAGACCCGAAATGGTTTTTACGGTGCTCTTCCTCGACCTCGACCGCTTCAAGGTCATCAATGACAGCCTCGGCCATCTGGCCGGAGACAAGCTGCTGGTTGAGATCAGCCGCCGCCTGCAGGTTGCCATGCGCCAGGAAGACACCGTCGCGCGCATGGGCGGCGATGAATTCACGGTGCTGGTCGAAGACATCAAAGGGCATGGCGAACTGGCGCAGATAGCCGAGCGCGTGCAGAAAGTTATTTCAGAACCGATGAATCTCCAGGGCAACACCGTTTTCACCACGGCGAGCATCGGCATCGCGATTGGTGAGAACCGCTACAACACGGCCGAACAGATTCTGCGTGACGCGGACACGGCGATGTACCGCGCGAAGTCGCTGGGCAAGGCGCGCTTCGAAGTTTTCAATGGCTCCATGCATACTGGAGTAATGGCGCAGCTGCAGCTCGAAGTGGATCTGCGTTTTGCGCTCGAACGCAATGAGCTGTTTCTCCTGTATCAGCCCATTGTTGATTTCCAGAGCGGACGCGTGAGCGGCTTTGAAGCGCTGGTTCGGTGGCAGCACAGCAAGATCGGGCTTGTTTCTCCAACCGAGTTCATCTCGCTGGCGGAGGAAACGGGCCTGATCGTGCCAATTGGTGCGTGGGTATTGAGCGAGGCGTGCAGCAGTGCAGTGAAATTCCAGAAGGCCGCAGCGGTGAACCGCCCGCTGCACATGAACGTGAATCTATCCAGCAAGCAGCTTTCGCAGGTGCGCTTCGTGCCGGCGGTCGAAGCGATTCTGCGGGAAACTGGCGTCTCGCCTGAAACCGTGCAGCTTGAAATCACTGAAAGCGTGATCATGCAGAATGCGCGGACAACGACGAGTCTGCTCGAGGAACTCAAGGCGCTTAAGGTAAATCTTGCAATCGACGATTTCGGCACGGGTTATTCCTCGCTGAGCTACCTTTACAGCATGCCGATCGACACGCTCAAAATCGACAGATCCTTTGTGCGGCAGATGGGAGCCGGACAGAAGAAAGCGGAGATCGTGCGCGCGATTGCCACGCTGGCGCATAATCTTGAAATGCGTGTTGTTGCCGAAGGAATCGAGACGGCAGAACAACTGGCTCATCTGCGCGAACTGGGGTGCGAAATGGGACAGGGATTCCTGTTCTCACGGCCGCTCGACGAGGCCGCCGCGCTCGAACTCATCCGTTCTGATCCGAGGTGGTAATTCACTTTCCGCAGGGCCTGCCTCAATTTTGAATTTTGAATTTCGATTGCCAGAAATCTGGTGTAATGTTTAGCGCCCGAAATACAGGTGACTGAACAGCAATGGCATTTCCGTACCGACCAGGGGTTTGCGCATGAGTGAAGAGTTATCAAAAGATGACCAGAGCAACGCGCGACTGGGGCTGGTTCTCTTTTTCTTTTATCTTTTGGTGTACGGCGGATTCATGGGGCTGAACGCGTTTTATCCCGACATGATGCGCTCGACGCCGTTTGCAGGTGTTAATCTCGCCGTCCTTTACGGTTTCGGCCTCATCCTGGGAGCCGTCCTGCTGGCAGTCGTTTACATGCTGATCTGCAAATCCCCGTCTGAACAGAAAGGCGAAGGCAACTAGCGCATGGCACTGGCGATCTTCTGTTTCTTCGTAGGCAGCGTCCTGGCTCTCAGTTTTTATCTTGGTTCCAAGGCCAAGTCCGCCAAGGGATACTACGCCGCGCACGGGCAGATCCATTGGTTTGTCAACGGCATCGCCTTCGCGGGCGATTATCTTTCCGCTGCGTCGTTCCTGGGCATTTGCGGAATGATCGCGCTCTACGGTTATGACGGCTTCCTGTACTCCATTGGATACCTTGCCGGCTGGGTCGTCGCGCTGTTTGTCGTCGCCGAGCCGCTCAAGCGCATGGGCCGCTTCACCTTTGCCGACGCGCTGGACAGCCGTTTCAATTCGCGTGGAATCAAGCTCGCCGCGGCCATCAGCACGCTGGTGGTCAGCATCTTTTACCTGATCCCGCAGATGGTCGGCGCGGGACAATTGATCAAGCCGCTGTTGCATTTCGAGCATTACCAGGGTGTGCTGATCGTCGGAGTTGTCGTCGTGCTGATCGTAACAACGGCCGGCATGGTGTCGACGACGTGGGTTCAGTTCATCAAGGGTTCGCTGCTGGTGATCTTCTGCGGAATTCTCGTCTTTATGATCTTGAGCCGCGGGCTGACGACGCATCCCGAATATTCCGGCAGGCCGCGCGGATATCGCATTGTTCCTGCGAGCGACATTCTGAGGATCACGCAGGCGGCAGAAATGCCGCGCGAAGGAGCGTGGGCAACCAGTGATTTCATGCGCCTGAAGAATACCCAGACCGGCGAAATCACAATCTGGCGTAAAGACGGCGCGGCGATGGTCGAGACGCAGACCGTCCTGGTCACTAAGGACGGCCAGAAGTTTATCAACGGCAAACTGCTGGATCCAACTGTCCGGCCCGAGGAGCAGCCTAAGCTCAACACGGTCGGTACCATCTGGAAACTGCCAGGCGATAAGAAGGATACTGGCCCGCTCTGGCCGCTGGAATATTTCAGCACGATTCAGAACAGCACTCTTGTTCAGTGGAGGGCGCAGAAGCCCATCGAGAACAGCGACGGAAGCGTCGTCACAATCTATTATCCGGTGCTGGCCAAAGGGTCCGATCTGCTCGTCCCCGGCAATCACGACACGTTCAAAGGGCTTCAGCAGGACAAGCTTGCCGGTAAGATCAATTTTCTCTCGCTTATGATCGCGCTCTTCTGCGGCACCGCCTCGCTGCCGCACATTCTCATCCGCTACTATACGGTTAAAGATCAGGCGGCCGTTCGCAAGAGCACCGTGGTGGGCATCGCCAGCATCGGCTTCTTCTATGTGCTCACCTTCTACCTGGGGCTTGGCGCGATGACCAGCGGCGTGCTGGATGTCACGGACGTTTCGGGCAACATGGCGGCGCCGCTGCTGGCCCAGAGCTTCGGGTCTGTTCCCTTTGCTGTGATCTCCGCCATCGCGTTCACGACGGTGCTCGGCACGGTCAGCGGACTGATCATGGCAGCCAGCGGAGCCGTGGCGCACGACCTGCTGACGAACGTCATGAAGATGGATCTAGACGACCACGCCAAAGTACGCGCCGGAAAGATCGCCGCAGTCATCGTCGGCGTCATCGCCATGGCACTTGGCATCATCTTTGAAAAAGTGAACGTCAGCTTCCTGGTCGGCTGGGCGTTCAGCATTGCGGCGTCGGCTAATCTGCCGGCGCTGGTGATGCTGCTCTTCTGGAAGGGCACCACCAAGCAGGGCATTACGTGGGCGGTGATCGTTGGGATGCTCTCGTCGCTGGGCTGGATTCTTTTAAGCAAGCCCACCTTTGAGAAGGTCTACAAGATCGCCAATCATCCCGGCTTCACTCCATTTGACCAGCCTGCCATACTTACTGTGCCGCTGGGGTTTATCGTGCTGATTATCGTGTCCCTGCTGACTCAAAAGACCGGCACGGCCCAGGCCGTTGCTGCGCAGAATCCGGAAATGGCATCCGCCAAATAAAACTCTGGCGTTTTGAGGCGCCAGAGTTTTCTTTTCTTACGGCCTGATCACAACTACTTGTCGGTCTCGGATCGTTCAGAGGGCTGACCAGGAGGGGATGCCTTGGCTTTGCCATCTGACTTCTTCGGTTTTTGCGACGCTCGGCGTGCGCGCCGGATCTGATGCTCGGGCTCTGCCATGCCGCCTGTCGTGCCCTGAATCAGCTTGCCGACGTCTCCGCTGAGCTTTTCCGTATCAGGCAATTTTTCGGCCGCCTGCCCGACGCCGTGCGGCATGCCTTCATCGGTCGGCATGCTCTCGCCAGGTCCGGGCGAATCGGCCGTATCCAGCGGTGGCAGTTCATCGTTGCGGATGTCTTCCGCTGCTTCTTCTGCCGGCCCCAGAGCTTCACTGGCCTGGGCCACGGGCGGAACTTTCTTTTTACGGCCCTGCTGAACTTCGCTGGAACGTCGTTGTTTTCTGGCCATTGTTTCCGCCCTCGTTCTATTTCAGCGTTTCTTAACGCCGTCCTGCCCGCTGACCCTGCCGCCCGGCCTGAGCGCCGCGCTGCTGACCTCGGCCGCCCACTCGGCGTGCGCGCGTGACCGAGCGCGAACCCTTGCGCGCTTCACCGCGAGCTTTGCCGCCCTGGCGTCCGATTTCTGCCATGTGTTTTCGATCTCTGCTGACGGCGATGCCGCCCTTGCGTCCCGCTCGAGCCGCTTCTTCAGGTGTAAACTCGTGGGCGGTGCCTTCGGCGTGAGCCGCACGGCCGCCTTTGCTCGCGATTTCGCGCTGCTTCTCTTCGTCCATGGCTGCGAAGCCACGTACACTTCGACCCTTCGTTCTTGGCATTTTTGAAACTCCTGTTCGTCACACCGAAGGCTGTGGCAGGAGCCGTCGCCTTCTTTGAAGCACCGAAACCGCTTCGGTGTTCAAAGTGCACGTGAGCAGATGCAACACCAACCCGGGAGCTGAGAGGACGATTTTAAGCCATTGTGTGAAACAAAATTGCGTTAGGAATAAATAAGCTAAATCAGGAGTATACCGGCGATATAAAAGGATATTCCCGCAGCGGCCGCTATTTATTGTCAGGTGACAGCTGCGTCAGTTCACGATCACGTCTCTGCAATGAAGCTGAGTCTTGTGAAGAAAATGAACAGGCGCATTCAGGTGATTGTTCTTTGCCGGAGTCCGCTTTGTCAATTGAACGGCTCGCCGCGATAGACGACAACGGCCTCATTTGCAAAGCGCTGACGGAAACGCTCTTCGCTTTCCCAGTAAAGCCCGGCGAGTGGATCAGCGATCTCAACACCGCGCGTGGGGTCGACCGAGCAGACCACGATGGCATGGCCGGTGTCTTTGTTGATCATCACTGACGCCAGCAGAGGCTTCTTCAAGCGGCAAAACTCAGTCCAGTCTGGCTTGAACATGCGCACCCGCCAGCCACGAACGGCAGCAATGGTCTTGAGTCCCGCGGCCATTCCCAGAACCGTAGCGCCGTCGTAACGCCGCGTGATGCACAGCGGCGCCAGCTGCTGCTCGGTGGCTTTTGAATCGATGTCCAATCGGCGCAGCAGCGTCGCGCACGCGGCAGCGCCGCAGGTGTAGCCGGTGCTCTGCCGCGCGATGTTGTCATCATCGATGCGCGGCTCCGGAGCCATGTCAGACGCGACGCCTCCGTACCAGCTGAGCCTGTCGACGAGCCCGATCGAGGCAACCGTCATAATAACGGCCGCGAGCAGCTCCAGTAAACGTACAGTCCGGAGAACCTCCTTTTGCGGGCGCTGCGGATTATCTCTGGCCTGCCGCGCAGCGATGAAAAAGAGCGTGGCGGCAAACGGAGCGAACCAGCTTCCCTGCAGCAGCGCCAGGGTTCTTCCAATCAAGATTTCAGGAAGCCAGTGCCATTGCCAGGCAAATATGGTGAAAACGACCAGGACGCTGCACACCAGTCCGGCACAGCACGTCGCACGCGGTTTAGAAAGCGAGCCCAGCCGCCAGCCGAGTGCCGCAGCGGCAAGGCTGCAGATCCATAGAGCAGCAAGCAGAGTCATACGTGTGCCTCATCGAGCAATGTACCTCTTTGCTGCCGTGCTGTCATTTTTTGTGGTCGGTTTTATCAAAACCGAAACGGCACATTCATTGCACATGTGAGTCTGGCCGCTAAGGGGGTGGGGTGCCGGATGGTCCAGATATCAGTCATTATACCCACTTATAATTCTGGCGATTACCTTGAGGCGACGCTGCAATCCGTGCTTGAACAGACAGTGCGGCCGGCCGAAATCATTGTTGTTGACGACGCTTCAACTGACGACACACTTGAGCGCCTCAAAAAATTCGCTCCGTATGTGAAAGTTATTAACACCGGTGTCAATACGGGATCTGCGAGCGCACCTCGCAACCTGGGCATCGAGGTTTCGCGCTGCCCGTATTTCGCGCCCTTTGATTCTGACGACCTCATGCTTCCAGAGAAGCTGCAGCACTCAATCGCGCTGTTGCGCATGCGGCCTGATCTGCCGGTGCTGTTCACGGACTTCAGCTTCTTTGGAGATGTCAGTCGCAGGATTCCGCAGCAGTCTCATTGCACGCTTCGTTCTCGTTTCAGGCGCTACCTGCAGCCTGTCGCGCACTCGTACTACGCGCTGCAGCCCAGCGACGCATTAAATTCACTGTTTCACGAAAACTTCGTAGGTGCCAGCTCCATCATGTGCAGCAAAGCGGCGTGGCGGGCAGTGGGCGGCTACAACGAAAAGTTGAAAAGCGCCGAGGATCTGGATTTCAGCTTCCGCCTGGCCGAGCGTTTCCCATTCGGTTATGTCGACAAGGTGCTTCACCGTTATCGGCTGCGCGGCGATAGCAAGTCATCGAACAAGCTGCGCAATTATTCGTGCGCGCTGAGCGTGCTTCGGCGCTACGTCAACTATCCGGCAAGCGGCGAGGCTCATCGCGGATTGCGAGAGCAGATCCTGGACTTCGAAACAGATCTAGCCTGTTTGTGCAGCGAAAACGGCCGGATTCCTGAAGCGCTGCAGCACTTCTGGCAGGCTCTGCGGCTCGGCGGACTGCGCCGTCGCCTGCTGCGCCCCAGCCGCAAACTGTTGTATGGTTCGGCGGCGGTAATCGGCGGAAAACTGCCGGCCAGGAAAGCGGCGTAAGCGATCAGGTCGCCGCGGCCGGCCGGCGCCCGGCTCCGCGCTTGAGCAGGTTGCGAACCTTCTCGAAGCCCGTCTTCCCGACAAGGCTTTTCAGCAGCAGCGTGCGCCGGTCAAAGCGTGCTTCAGCGCCAGGCACCTCAAGCGAGTACGGAAAGCGTATAAAGGAACGCAGCGTGTGCCCCAGCGCCGGCAGGTTCGCCCCTGTTTCGTGATAGGCCATGGCTGAATCGTAATCGAAATAGGCGAGCGCTGCTGTTTTCTGGGCGCGGTATTCCGGATGTGCCTTGAAAAACTCGCGCAGGATTTCAGCATAGTTTTCAGCCATGCGCCGCGCTTGAAGAATACTCTGCCCGCTGTGATGCCGGTATTCCCACACAGCCGCATTGACGCGCGCAGCCGGTCCGGTGAGCACCAGCTTCAGCCACAGTTCCCGGTCTTCCGCGAGCCGCCGTTTCTCCTTAAAAAGCCCGCAGCGGATCAGGCTTTCGCGCCGCGCCACCGCGCTCGACGTTCCGAACGGCAGCGCGCAGAGAAAGTCTTCAACCGAAAAGAGCGTGTACATCTCGCAGCCGCACCGCGATTCGGCAGTGTCGGCGTTCTGGTTCAATCCCCCGATGAGCACGACTTCCGGGTAGTTGAGCGCGCACTGCATCTGCAGGGCGAGTTTCTCCGGGCGCCAGATGTCGTCGGCGTCGAGCATCGCGATCCACTCGCCGCGGGCAGCGCGGATGCCGCGGTTGCGTGCGGCCGAGACGCCGCTGTTCTCCTGGCGATGGTACGTGATTCTTCCAGCGAATGAACGTAGCTCGCTCTGCGTGTTGTCGGTCGAGCCATCATCGACAACGATGATTTCAAGCGGCGGAAGCGTCTGCCGCAGCGCCGACTCGACAGCTTCTCCGATGTATCGCCCATAATTGTAGGTCGGGATGACAACGCTGACGTCTGGCCTCCGCATGGTGAAGACCTCCAGTGAAAATCACGCCGCTCGGCTTTTCAGGCGTGGAAGCAGCCGCGCTAACGCGGGCCGCAATTCGGGCACAATCCAATAGAGCAGTCCGGCGTAAACGAGAGTGCTGGCCACGCAGGCGGCGAAGAGCTCCAGGAAATTGCCGTAATCAATAAAGGCGAACCCAGCGATAAGCACAAGGTAGACCCCGGCGAGCCACACGGCGAGCGCGTGCAGCCGGTAGTACTGGCGGCAGCTGAGATGCAGTTCCCGCCGCAGGACAATCGGCAGAAGCACTCCGCGGAAGACCAGCATCGGCAGAGCCGTTCCCAGGCAGACGCCGTAGATCCCGTAGTCGCGCGCCAGCGCCACGCTCAGCGCGACGTTCACCAGCGCTTCCACCATCGTCAACGCGGTCAGCCAGTTCAGCTTTCCGATTCCCGCCAGCAGCCCGCACGCGGGCCCCGCAAGCATCGCTGCAAAGTACGCGGGCAGCACGATCACCTGCAATACGTAGCTTTCGTAGACCCAGCCCTTGCCGAGCCACAATTTCAAGAAGGGCAGCCCGAAAACGCCGATGTTCACCAGGCCGAAGACCGTGAGAATCGCGTTGTTGAGATTCGCTTTGCGAAACAGCGCCCACAGCGCGTCCGTGTCGTGTTTCTCGGAGAGGCCGCTGAACTTCGGGATCAGCACCGACCAGGCCACGCCGATCGTTGTGCTGGCGAGCATCACCAGTCGGAAGCCGATGCCGTAGATGGAAATCTGATCCGGCGCCTCGGGCATGAACCACCCGATTACCGCCGCGTCTTTCTGAAAACGCAGCACGTCGGCCAGCGCCATAAGAAACACCGCGCCGCTGTAGCCGATCAGCGAACAGACCACGTCGCGTTCGGCGCGCCAGGGCCGCGGCAGTGTAATCCACGAGCACAGCCGCATCGCTGCGACCGTCACGATGCCGTTGCGAATCACCGATTCCATGAGCGTGAGAACGCAGAGCAGCCACAGATTCAGGCCGGCATGAGCGAAATACAGGACCAGGCCGAGTTTGAAGATCAGGTACGTGACGATCTCGATGCCGTCATAAACATAAAACAGCGAGCGGCCGCGCAGGCTTGCGGCGTACGGCCGGCAGAAGAGATCGAGCGCCATGCCGACGCCGAGCGCAGCGATAATACCCTGCATTCCGCCCAGCGCCGCCGGATAGAGCGCAGGCAGAATGAACATCAGGGCCGCGGTCAGCAGCAGCGCCAGGAAACCTGACGCGCCGAAGATGGCAACGCTCGAATCGAAGACCTTGATCAGCCGTTCGCGGTTGCCGCTTTCGTAATAGGCCGCGCTGAACTTCATGCAGCCGGCGGTCATTCCCAGATCGAGAATGCGCATCTGCCCGATGAAACTCATCACGAGCAGCCAGATTCCGTAATTCTCTTCGCCGAGCGCCCCGAGAATCGCGGGGGTGACGATAAAAGAACCAGCGACGAGAATGAAATTGCTGGCCCACGAAACCCCGACGTTCAGTGTGGAAACCCGCGCTTGAAGCTGCTTTCTGACGCGCTCCAGCAACGGCACCGCTTGCGGCTGAAGTTCACTCGTGGAGACCGGCAGAACTGCGGCGGCGGTGCCAACCCGGGTACTTGCTTGTGCCATTCTCTAGATGCTCGCGTGCAAGCAGGCTCAAGAGTTGAGCCGCTCTCATGCAAGTTAGAAAGTGTCGTGCCAGCGGAGTGGTGTCAGAGTCGGCCTTGTGGCGCGAACTTTAGTTCGCGAGTGCCCCTCACTATACTAAGACAATTGAGAAACCACTTTTGACCCGTAAATCTACCGTACAGTTTTCCTAACACACAAGTCGTTAAGTAGCTGACGCTTGCATGAAAACTATTTTTTAAATTCTAAGAAATACGGACAGTCCTAGTGCGAACGGAATTCCCGCATACAACCGGTAGTACAAGAATTCGAGCAACACACTGTGCGCAATCCACTGAATTCAACTAAAAGTGTCCGCTCGTTCCCACTCATACTACCAACGCCGACCGTTGTACGTAAAAGGCAAAACCCAAGTGTCAATCAAGTCCGCGAAGCGGACGATAGCATAGTAGCCCAGGGCGGGTAGCCCTGGGAAAGCGAATTTTTATTGAATTCAAAAGCCCCGGAACGGGGCGACAGAGGAGACCGCAATGTCGCACACGTATACGCGGTTATTGAACCACATTGTCTTAAGCACCAAGGATCGCGGGTGGCCCAGCCCAACGGGCTGGGTGAGCGAAGCGAACAAGAAGCCTCAGGACAGACGCCGGTCGGGGAAAGCGTGCACCCCTTCAGAGAGGACGCGAGATCTGCGGCTTCTTGTTGCTGACGCAACACGGCCCGTTGGGCCGTGCCACCCTCCGGCTAGGCAATGCGCGGTGGTCCCACTCCGGCGGTAAGCCAATCCGAAATCCGAAATTCGCAATCCGAAATTGGCCTAGCGGAAGGGGTATTCATACTCCATCCGCCGCAGCAGTTCCTCCGCCGTGCGGCCGACCGGTCCCGTGGGGTCGAGTTGCGCGGCGTGCTCGAAGTCCAATCGCGCACCGCGGCGTTCGCCGCGCCTGAGCCGGCGCTCGGCCCGGATCAGCAGCGGAACAGGATCGCGCGGCTGTAGATGAACGAGCACCGTGGCGACGCGCTCGGCATCGAGAACCTTCTTCTGGTTATCAAACAGTGCCAGAAGGTTATTGCACATCCGCGCCAGGATTTCCTTCGGCGGCGTGGCCTTCAGGTGTTCGTCCGGAATGAAGGGCTGCCCGACGGCTTCGACACGCTGGCGGCATTCGTCCAGGTTCAGCGCGTGCGCTCCATTGAAAGGATCAATCAGCAGGAACTGCTCGCCTTTGTCGGTGACCACGCGGACGCGGACGATGAAATGTCCCGGCATGCCGACGCCCTCGGCTTTCAGGTACATCCTGCGCGCGATCGCCAGATAGAGGACTGATAAGGCGATGGGCAATCCCGTGCGGCGCTCCATCACGTCGGGCAGGTAGCTGTTGCGGTCGTTGTAAAAGTTTTCAGAGCTGCCATGAAAGCCTTCCTCGCGCCAGAACTCGCCGAGACTCTTCACGATTTCCAGCGTGCGCTCGCTGGTAACTTTGCGCGCCTCGTCGCGCGTGATCCCCAGATTCGTATAGACGAACTCGGCCGCTTTCTTCGCCAGTTCATCGATTTCCCGCATAACACGCTGCACGGGCAGATTGGGGTAAGGAAGGCGCGAGAGCAGCACCGCGCCGTGTTCGACCTGGTAGTCGCGCTTCTCACGGATGATGCCGAGATAAATCTGCCGGCCGACTTCGTCCGGAACCAGCAGCCGCACCAGCGAGCGGGCAAGAGCCGCCGTGTTCTCCTTCCGTCCGGCCGCCGCGCGCGAAAGCGCCGGAAGGGCGTCGGTGCCGAGCATCAGGAGTTCGCGCGAGATTTCGCCGCGCCGCTCGGAATCGACTTCTTCGCATACCTGGAGCAGGGCATAAGCACGGACGCGGCGGCGGTAAAGCTCACCGGGCGGCGCCGGCAGATCGCGGGGATCGGGCGGAAAAAAGGGCAGCGCGTCGCAGTTCATGAAGTGACAGTCCCCTCTTGAACTTCACTTTCGGACAAGCCCCGGTGAAGTCAAGCACACGGAAAGCGAACCACGATGAAAAAAATTTTGAGAAAATGCAGGCTTGATTTACGTGCTTGAAATTGAAAACGAAAGTGCGCACGACGGGCGAAAACTGCCCGGTTTTGGGCTCATCTTGGGGCAACTGTAGGGTTCGCCACTAATCCTTTGTCTTTCGTCTAAGCATTCGCAGCGTTCGGTGTATCCAGAATGTTCCGCGGCATTGGTTATCTACGTTGACAGACAAAATGTAAGCGGGTACGTTACCGCGTCTTCGAAACGACGTGTCAGTTGCATGCAAGAGCTCATTTCTGTGGGGAACAGAAGGGCTAAACAATAACCCTGATGTGAGTGGAGACCTATGAGTCAACCAGCTAACGCAAAACGTCTGTTGTGGGCCGGGTTCATGGCGATTCTCGCCGCGGGCGTCGGCTTCGCCATCCGTGGCGGTATCTTCGATAACTGGCGCAGCGAATTCAATTTTACGGACTCCCAGATCGGCGCCATCGGCGGTGCCGGGTTCTCGGGCTTCTGCTTCGGGATCATCATCGGCGGCGTGATCGCCGACTTCATCGGATACGGCAAGCTGGTTATTGCCGCGTTCGCCCTGCATGTGCTCTCCGCGTTCGTCACTTTCGGAGCAACGACTCCCGAGAACGCATACAACATGCTCTGGGCGGGTATGTTCATCTTCGCCTTCGCCAATGGAACGCTCGAAGCCGTCGCCAATCCGCTGGTCGCCACCTGCTTCCCGGACAACCGCAATCATTACCTCAATATTCTGCACGCAAGCTGGCCGGCCGGCATGATCCTGGGCGTCTCCGCAGGCTGGGTGCTCGACGATCAGCTGCAGTGGCCGTGGAAGTACCAGCTCGCGCTGTATCTTCTGCCGACCATTGTGTATGGCTTGATGTTCCTGGGCCAGCCGATGCCGATGTCCGAAGCCTCCAAGAAGGGCCTCAGCCTCGGTGAAATGTTCAAAGACGTCGGCATTCTCGGAGCGCTCATTGTCTGCGCGCTGGTTGGACGTTTCCTCGTTGACGTGTTCGGACTCGTGGGCCTGTCCGCAAACGTGGCCAGCATTGCCGGCTGGGGAATCGGCCTGGCGATGCTCGTCGGCGTCGCTGTGATCACGGGCTTCTCGATCGGCTCCTTCCTGCTCTTCACCCTCTTCGTCGCTCACGCGCTGGTCGGTTCGGTCGAGCTCGGAACAGACGGCTGGATTCAGAGCATCACCGGCAATATCTTCAGCTCCGAGCAGGGCAAGTACCTCTTCCTGTGGACCTCAGCGATCATGTTCGGCTTGCGCTTCTGCGCGCACTGGATCGAAAACACGCTCAAGCTCTCGCCGGTTGGCCTGCTGCTGGTCTGCTCCATCCTGGCCGTTATCGGCCTGCAGCTTTCCAGCACCATGACTTCGTTCGGCATGGCGCTGGTCGCGCTGGGCATTTACGCGGTTGGCAAGACGTTCTTCTGGCCGTCCATGCTGGCCGTGGCCGCGGATCGCTTCCCACGCACAGGCGCCATCGCCATCAGCTGCATGGGCGGCATCGGCATGCTCTCCGTCGGTCTGCTTGGCGGCCCGGGCCTGGGCTACTGTAAAGACCGCTTCTCAGGCGAAGCGCTGAAGGCGGCTGATCCCGCATTGTACGAAAAGTACAAGGCTGAAAAGCCCAGCATGTTCCTCGGGCTGGAATCCACCGCCGCCTATGGTCTGGATGGCAAGAAGTCCGAAGAAGCAAAGAGTGCCAAGCCGCGCACGCCGGAACAGGAGAAAGTGGTTCTGGCCGGACAGGACGGCGACCGCAAGACGCTGAAAATCGACTCCTTCATTCCGGCGGTCATGGCGGTCATCTATCTGCTCGTCCTGCTCTACTTCAAGGCGATCGGCGGATATAAGCCGGTGTCGCTGGAAGACGAAGCCAGCGCGGAACCGAAGAAGGAACAGGAAGCTGTCGCCGCGAACTAAAGACATTTCGACCTTTGCCAGCCAGAAGCCCCCTTCAACCGAAGGGGGCTTTTCTTTTCTCCCATCGCAACGGTCTTTCCTCAAAAACGCTTCAGTCCACCCCCTCAGCCTGCCGATACTTCAGAGTTGAAGTTCTCTGCCGCACAACGAACTAAAACTGAGAGAGTCGCTTTATGGCCCGCAATGTTGCGCGGTCACACCTCCTGTTTCCAGGCCTCGTGCTCGCCGCGCTGCTGCTTTTTCTCGTGCCTGAAGCGCAGGTCACCGCTTTGCGCGGACGAGCTATCTCGTCTCTCACCCCGGTTCTGACTATCTCCAGCGCGCGCCGCTCGCAGGCGCTTAAGCCTGCATTGATCGCAGTGCCTGTGAAGGCGCCAGAAAAGGCGCCGAACCAGCCGACACCCGAGAGCGTCGCTGAAATCGACCTCTATCGTGCCGAAGTGGCGCGGCTTCAGGCGGAACTCATCAAGCTGCAGCAGGCCACGGGGCATTCGGCCGCGCTGAAAGGTCCAGCCGGCATTTCCGCGGATGTCATCGCGCGCAAAACACTCTGGCAGGAACCCATCCTGGCGTTGAACAAGGGAGAAGCAGACGGCGTGCGCATGCACGCTGGAGTTTTACATCGCGGCGCGGTACTTGGCCGCGTCATCACGACAGGCCCGCGCGCGTCCTGCATCGCCTTGCTCACGCATCGGGGCTTAAGCATCGCCGCGCGGCTGGCCGAATGCCGCGTGGAAGGCGTGCTGCAGGGCATGGTGCTTACGAGCAAAGACGAAGGCGGCGAGAAGCTTTGCCGAATGCAGGTCGTGGCGAAGGAACTCAACGCCAAGGTCGGCGAACATGTCGTCACCAGCGGCTACGACGGAGCGTTTCCGGCCGGACTTTGGCTGGGCGTCGTGACGCAGATTAAGAAGAAGGGCGACGTCCAGTGGGAAGTCACCGTACGTCCGGCGTGCGACGAGAACGCCGTCGAATGCGTACAGATCCTGACCAACGTTTTCCCCGATGTGCCATGGCCGGTTCAACCTAGGAAAAAGTGACGGGTGACGGGTGACGAGTGACGAACATATTTAACGCCAAGACCGCCAAGGCGCCAAGAGCGCCAAGGAAAAACAGGCACGGTTGTCTTGGCGCTCTTGGCGTACTTGGCGATCTTGGCGTTATTCCGTTTAACGAGAGAGCAGACAGATGAAATCAACGTTTTGCCTTCTCACTCTTTTCTGCGCGGCCGTGCTGCTGCAGATGGCGGTGTTTCCCGCATTCCTTCCGGGGCTGCTGCGGCCGGATGTGGGAATCCTGTTCGGCATCGCCGCCATCGCCTACGCGCCGCGCGAATTTGGGCTCATCACGCTCTTTGTCATGGGACTGCAGGCAGACATTTTCGGCTCCGAGCGCTTCGGACTGTTGACGCTCAGCTATCTGCTCGCGGCCGGAATGATTCTCTGGGTCGCGTGGCGCGAGCTCACCCGCGGGGATCTGCTTGCGGCGTGGATCGGAGGAATCGCGGGAACGGCGCTGGCGCATGCCTTTTATGTGTTGATCGGAAAATTCAGCGGCCACGACATTCTCTGGGGCCAGGCCGTGGCGACCTGGTTTTCGCTGGTGCTGTCGGCGTGCGTCTGGGGCCTGCCGTGCGCGTGGCTCTGTGGACAGTTTACGTTCCGCCTGGGCGTCATGGATCTGGCCGTGCATGAACGCTGGGCCACCGAAGCGCGCCTGGCCGCCGCGCGGCGCGGCAAGCTGGTGCGGGGGTGAACGTCGGTTTCGGGTTTAGGGTTTCTAGTTTCTGGTTAAGCAGAGTCAGAAACTATGAACCAGAAACCAGAAACTAGAAACCAGAAACTATGTTTAAAAGCAGAATCGGCATCCTCACTGTTCTCCTCGGCCTCGGCTTTCTCGTGGTCCTGGGACGGCTGTGTCAGCTGCAGATCTGGCGCTATCATCAGTACGCGGCGCTGGCGCGGCGCGACCGTGAAACGGAACGCATGGTTCCGGCGCTGCGCGGGCCGATCTACGACCGCTACGGCACGCTGCTGGCTGAAGATCAGCCCTGCTACGACATTTCTGTGCGCGTCGACCGCTTGAAGCTCGCGCACGTCAAAGTCGATGAGATTCGCAAACTCGCGGCAAAGTACCGCCCGCCGCGCGTGCGCACTGAAAATCATGACGCGAAGGTCCAGAAGCTTCGTCTTGATCGCGACGCCGAATTTGAGCTGCTCGTCGCGCGCCTGAACGATGAACCGTATGTCCACGATCTGGCCAGGACGCTCAAAGCCGATCCGCAGGAGATCGCAAATAACCTGCGCAAAGCTCTTTACGCCGTGGCGTGTGACCGCGCAGCGCCGCGCGCGCCGCTGCTGCTGGCCAGCGAAGTTGACCAGCGTGTCTGGCTGAGTCTGCGCACGGTTCATGAGGATGTCTTCCGCGACCACCATCAGCTGTACGGCTCGCTCGCCAGCAAGATAAAAGATGCGGAAGAGCCGCCGTTCCCAGGACTTGTTGCGACGCTTTCTACCCGCCGCATTTATCCGCTGGGTTCAACGGCCAGTTTCGTTGTCGGGGCTCTGGGCGAGCTCACGCCTGAAGACGAAGAGGATCTGCGTCACGATGGCGTGCTTCTGGATAACGCCGCGGCGCGCAACCGCTATTGGAAGCGCATCTGCGAAAACATGAGCGAGGAGACAGCGGAGAAAGTTCGCCAGATTCTGCTCACCGATCCGCGCGATGTCCGGGACTTGGGCGAGCTTTACCGGCTGTTTTCACGTCTGCGCCCGGAGGAATGCACTGCAATTGCCGCGCTTGGCCTGGCCGAGCCGCTCCGCTGGAGCGAGCGGCCACCGCGCATGAAGCTGACCGAGCCGGAGTTGCTATGGATGGGCGTCGGCCTGCCCACGAATGTGAATAAAAACAAGCTGCCCAACCGCGTCGTCGGCGAACTGGGCGTCGAGCGCATTCACAACGATCATCTGCGCGGCAAGGCCGGCATGAAAATCCGTGAATCCGCAACATCGGAAGGCGAAGAGACGCTCGCGTTTTTCAAGCACTCCGACCCGATCGAAGGCGAGCCGCTGGCGCTGACGCTCTCGCTGGCCTGGCAGAAAGCGGCCGAGAACGCACTGAAAGGCCAGACTCAGCCGGGCGCCATCGTCGTGCTGGATATCCGCAGCGGCGAAGTCCTGGCGCTGGCCAGCTGGCCGGACTTCGATCCCAACCTTTTTGCGCCGCCGCGCACCGGCAAGGAGCGCCAGGAGAAACTGCAGCAGGTGCTCAGCAACCCAAACAAGCCACTGCTCAACCGCGCCATTGCCGAGCAGTACCCGTTGGGATCGGTGATGAAATCCCTGGTCGCTGCCATCGCGTTGGAGAAGGGTGCCGTGACGGCTTCAGAAACGTTTGATTGCGCAGGTTTTATCGTTGAAGGCGGGCAGAAGTTCCGCTGCGACGAAAGCCGCGCGCACGGCACGGTGAACATTTTCAAAAGTATCCGCTGTTCCTGCAACGTTACCTTTCACCAGATCGGCGCGCGCATGGGCGTCGAAGGCATGGCGCCGTATGCGCGATTGCTGCTCGGCCGGCGCACGGGAATCGACCTGCCAGGCGAAGTGCCGGGAATCTATCCGGACCGTTCCTGGCGCATGAAAGCCTGGCCGACCAATCCGCACGCCCGCGTGTGGACGCGTGGCAACGACTTCCAGCTCGCCATCGGGCAGGGTCTGATGACCAGCACTGTTCTGCAGGCGGCGGTGATGATGGCTGCCATCGGCAACGGCGGCTACGTGGTTACTCCGCGCGTCTGGCTGGACTCCCCGCCCGCCCAGCCGCGCAGCCTTGGGATCTCCGATACCAACCTGAGTCTGGTGCGGCAGGGGCTTGATGAAGTTGTCAACGAAGGCCGACCGGGCGAGCGCGGCACGGCCTATAAACCGTTTCACGAACACGGCGAGCTATCAATTCGGGTCGCCGGCAAGACGAGCACGGCCGAACACCGCCAGGGCGCGCAGCCGCACGCCTGGTTTGCAGGCTATGCTCCCGCCGAAAAGCCGCAGATCGCCTTTGCGATCCTGCTCGAGGAAGCCGGGCACGGCGGAGCCGCAGCCGCGCCGCTGGCGTACAGAATGCTGCGTGATGTGTACGGAACAAAGAACACACCGAACCCGCGCCCCGGCGCGCCGCGCGAGCCGGTCGCGGCAAATGGAGCGGAGTAGTGATGACCAGGAAATGGAAGTAGAGCCGTTTCTGTGCTGCTCCGTGTGTTCTGTGCCTCTGTGGTGAAGTAGTGTTCAGTTTTGGGGAATGGACCCGATGGCCGAAATCGCTGCTGACAATGGATACCAGAACCTGCTCGCGAAGCTGCAGCGCGTCGACATGTTTCTGCTCGGTAGCATCGGGCTGGTCATCCTGATTGGTCTGTGCTTCGTCGCCAGTGCCACCTGGAGTTCGTCCGAAAACGGGGGCAGCTCTGGATTCCTTGCACGACAGGCCATTTTTCTGTGCATGGGGATGACCGTTTTCCTGGCACTGCAGCGCATCAATTACCTGACGATTCTGCGCCAGGCGCCGCTGCTTTACCTGATCGGTCTGCTGCTGCTCTGCGGCGTGTTCGCAACACGTCCGATCAACGGCGCGCGCAGTTGGTACAATCTATACGTCTTCAAGCTGCAGCCGTCTGAACTGATGAAGCCGATCCTCATTCTGACGCTCGCGCATTACCTGATGTACCGCGACAGCTACAAGCGTCTGAAAGGCCTGATCGTTCCTCTGATCCTTGCGATGGTGCCGATGCTGCTGATCCTCAAGCAGCCCGATCTCGGCACGTTTCTGTGTATCTCGCCGATTCTTTTTGTGATGCTTTTCGTCGCCGGCGCGCGCATCTGGCACCTGCTCCTGATGATGCTGGCCGGCTCAAGCGGCATGGTGCTGATGTGGTTCACAGTGATGAAGGACTACCAGAAGCGCCGCGTGCTGGCGTGGCTTTATCCCGAAGAGTACCGCCTTGGCGAGGCGTGGCAGCTGCTGCGTTCTGAAGCGGCGATCGGTTCAGGCGGCTTCTGGGGCAAAGGCTGGGGGCAGTCCAGCCAGAATGGGCTGAACCTGCTGCCGGAAAAGCACACGGATTTCATCTTCGCCGTGGTTTCAGAAGAAGGCGGCTTTGTCGTCGCAGCGATTTTGCTGCTGCTCATTTTCCTGGCGGCGATGAGCGGTCTTGGCATCGCCGCACGCACGCGCGAACCGGCGGGCCGCCTGATCGCCGTCGGCTGCGTGACGATTCTTTGCTCGCAGGTGCTGATCAATACCGGCGTCGCGCTGGGGCTGCTTCCGACCACGGGCCTGACCTTTCCCTTTGTCTCCTACGGCGGCAGTTCGGTAATCAGCGCCTTCATCTGCCTGGGACTGTTGACGAACATCGGCTCGCAGCAGGAGGTGGTCCTGGCGCGTGAAGATTTCGCCTGACCGGACGTCTGATTGTGGCGCAAAGTGCTGCTTTGCGTTACGTTCTGATCAGTCCGGGGTAGATGAAAGTATGAAGCCAGCCAGCACGTTCACGGGATTGCTTTTCCTCGCCTTGTGCCTTCCGCCGATCTGCCAAGCCGGCGAGCCCTACGAAGCCATCACCGATAAAGAAATCAACGAAATCACGTACGAAGACTGCGAGATCGACAACGGTTTCGAAATTCCATTCGCCGCAAATCTTGAGAATGTAACGGGCGACCAGAAAGAGCGTCTGGATGAATGGAAGAAGAAGTTCGAAGATTGGAAGCCGGCCAAAGAAGAAAAGATCGGCCAGAAGGTGCGCAACATCATCGCGCTGCTCTCTATAGTTGACGCCGGGCATGGCGAGTTCGAAGCCGAGGCGCCCTATGTCGCGTATGAATGGCTGAAAAGCGAAGTGCCCAAGGCGCAGCTTATCAAGGCCACGGCCTGGGTCGCCTTGAAGATGAAAGAAGGCGACTGTATCAAGACTGCGCCCGACATGGGCATGGAAGTCGAGATCGACGAGGAAGAGGTTCGGGGCCGCTCTTCGGTGTATGCGAAAAAAATGCTCGGCCGCCTGCTTGGAAAGTTGCCAAAAGAGCCCTGATCATCCATATCGCTGGAATAATCGGGACAAGTTAAGCGCTATTGCTTTATCTGAATACCGGCTCTAACATGGGTTGCAGTCGGGCATTGGGACTCGTTTGTCATGCTGATTCATGCGGTGGTCCATGGTTTCACTTGAAGACGCTTGCGTCTCGTTTCCAGGTGGAATCGCCGCTCTCAAAAATGTCAGCCTCACCGCAAAGCCCGGTGAATTCACCGTCATTCTAGGCCGCTCCGGCGCTGGTAAGTCCACGCTTTTGCGCTGTTGTAATTATTTGCAGAAGCTGGATCAGGGCCGTGTGCTCATCGATGGCAAGGAATTGCTTGCCGAAAAGCAGATCCGCGCCCATCGCCGCCGTACCGCGATGATTTTTCAGCTTCATCATCTGATCTCGCGAAAGACGGCGCTGGATAACGTTCTGGCCGGCCGCCTGGGACACTATGGCTTCCTGCGCAGCTTGCTGCCTTTTTCTCAAAAGGACGTCGAGCTGGCGCTGCGCAGCCTGGAACGCGTTGACATTCTGGACAAGGCAAACACGCGCGTCGCGAAACTCAGCGGCGGCGAGCGGCAGCGTGTGGCGGTCGCGAGGGGGCTGGTTCAGCAGCCTCAGATTATCCTTGCCGATGAACCAGTGGCGAGCCTCGATCCGGTGACCGCGCGCTCAGTCTTGCAGATTCTTCAGGACATCTGCCGGACCGATAAGACCACCACACTCATCACGCTGCATCAGGTCGAGCTGGCGCGCGAATTTGGCGAACGCATTATTGGCATGTGCGAAGGTGAAGTCGTTTTCGACGGCCCGCCGGCGCAGCTGAACGATGCGGCGATCAAGAAGATTTATCCGCATGGCGAACATGCAACGTCGCCGGAAACCGCGGAGAAGCGAAAACTGCTGATGCTGGCCTGTTCGGGTTCTGAAATCAGTGCCTATGTGGATGACTAAAAATGTGAACACCAGAACGTTACGCCCACGGTCGGTGGGCATTTGCGAAGGAGAGGGGACTGAACGAATGGAGCGCAATACATTTCTTCTGATTGCTTTTTTGGCAATGGCCGGACTAAGCGGCTGCGGGGACAGCGGAAAGGGTGCATCTACGGGTGGCACCGATAAGGTTGCGCCATCAAAAGCTGCCAACGCGCCGGGCTCGCTAGATCCGGATACGCTTGTCGTGACGCTTCTGCCAGACCAGGACGCGGGCACGCTGATCAAGAACAACGAAGGCCTGCGTAAATACCTCGAAGAGAAACTTGGAAAGAAGATTGAGCTTAACGTCGCGACAAACTACGCGGCGATGACCGAGTCCGTCCGGCAAGGCCATGTCCACCTCGCGTTTTTCGGACCCGCCTCGTACATCAAGGCCAAGGACATCTGCCAGATCGAGCCCTTCGCGGCGCTGATCAACAAGGGCAAGCCGACGTACTATTCCGTGCTGGTTACTAATCCCGCTGCCGGCGTCAAAACGGTCGCGGATGCCAAGGGCAAGAAGGTTGCGCTCGGCGATAAGCTCTCAACATCGAGCTCCTACGCACCGCGCGCTCTTCTTTATGATGCCGGGCTCGTCGAAGGCCGCGACTACGAAGCGCAGTATCTGGGCAAGCACGACGCCGTGGCCGCCGCCGTTCAGAACGGCAACGCGGAAGTCGGCGGGATGGGCAAGGAATATTACGAAGAGATGGTTGAGAGCAAAAAAATCGATCCGGAAAAGGTCAAGATTCTTGCGACATCCGAAGAGCTCGTCGAATACCCCTGGGTCGTTCAGAAGAGCCTGAAGCCGGAATTGCAGGAGAAGATTAAAAAGGCTTTCTACGAACTGAAGGATAAGGAAATCCTGAAGCATCTCAAGAAGGCCGAAGGTTACGCGCCGGTCACCGATGAGTCGTACAACGGTGTGCGCAAGGTCGTTCAGAAAGTCGACAAGATGGAAGCCGATCAGAAGGCGGCGACCAGGTAAATCTTGAATCTCGCGCGAAGCGTCGGCGAGCAAGCCGGCGCTTCCGCGGTTGCTTTGAGTCCACGATGGAAGAGACAGCAGCCGGTTCAATCAGCTTCTCGCAGAAGTCCAGCGCCTACCAGCGCAGCTGGCTGCTGAGTTATTCCATTTTCGCGGCGCTGGTCGTCGCGAGCGCCGTTGCTATCTATTACGTCGGGCTCCTGGATCCGGCGCGCTGGCGCAGGGCGGCTCCGGCGCTTGAAGATGTCGTCACACGCATGTATCCGCCCGATTTCTCCGACAGGCGGCTCTGGATCAAGCCGCTCTACCAGACACTCGCCATGAGCATGGCAGGAACTGCGCTGGCCGTCGCCGCTTCAATTCCGCTTGGCATTCTAGCCGCACGCAATGCAACGCCCTTCGCGTTTCTCTATCATCCCACGCGAATCCTTCTTAATTTCATGCGCGGCGTTCCGGATCTGATCGCTGCGATCATGTTTGTTGCCGCGTTCGGAATGGGCCCGCTTCCCGGCACTCTGGCGCTCGCCTTTCATTCGACTGGCGTGCTCGGGAAATTCTTTGCTGAAATTATTGAACACACCGATGCCGCGACGATCGAAGCTGTCCGCGCCAGCGGCGCCGGACGCCTGCAGGTGCTCTGGCACGGTTATCTTACGCTCGCGTTTCCGCAGCTGGCCGATGCTTCGGTTTACCGCTGGGAGTGCAACTTCCGAAATTCGGCCATACTCGGAATGGTCGGTGCCGGCGGCATCGGCTTTCAGATCTACGCTGCGTTTACTGTTCTTGCCTACCGCGAAGTGCTCGCGCTGCTGATCCTCGTTCTCTTCCTCGTCACGGTAGTCGATCTGCTCGGCGCAAGCCTGCGGCAGAGAATCAAGTAACTCACTTTCGGAACGACTCCGTCAATGAAGCAGACCGTCACGCTCACGCATTGGGTGCATCCTGAAATCATTTCCTTTGTTTTCGAATTCGAAGACCTCTCCCGCGCCGAACGGCGGCGCAACATTCCGCGCACGCTCCTTAAATCGCCGAAGACGCTGCTACTGCCGCACCTGGGCTCGGCGGTGGAGAAGGTACGCTTCGACATCGCCATGAGCGCCGCGCGCAGCATCGCCGCCGTTCTCAGCGGCAAACGCCCGGACACGCTGATTAACTAAGTTTCACCACAGAGACCACAGAGATCACAGAGAAGGATTCCTAAAAAGAAATTCAGTCCGTGGCGAGCTGACTCTTATCCAATCTCTGTGCTCTCTGTGTCCTCTGTGGTGAATATAGGCCTTAGAGATTCGGCGTGAGCCAGCGTTCCATCTCGGCGAGCGGCAGGCCTTTTCGCGCGGCGTAGTCCTGCAGCTGGTCACGGTCTATCTTGCCGAGCGCAAAGTAGTGCGAGTCGGGATGCGCGAAATACAGGCCGCTCACGCTGCTGGCGGGCAGCATCGCACAGCTCTCGGTCAGCTGCAGGCCCGCGTTCTTTTCCGCATTGAGCAGCGAAAAGAGCGTGCGCTTTTCAGTGTGATCAGGGCATGCCGGGTAGCCGTGAGCAGGGCGGATGCCGCGGTATTTTTCGCGAATGAGCTCCTCATGGCTCAGGTTCTCGCTGGCACCAAAGCCCCAGGCTTCGCGCGCTTTTTTGTGCATCATCTCGGCGAGCGCCTCGGCCAGGCGGTCGGCCAGCGCCTGCGTGTTGATCTTGTTGTAATCGTCGAGCGCCTTCTGGTATCTCGCGACCAGCTCGTCCACGCCATGGCCGGCTGTGACGGCAAACGCGCCGAGGTAATCCTTGCGTCCGCTGTGCTTCGGCGCGATGAAATCGGCGAGGCTGTAAAGATTACGGTCCGCGGCTTTCTCCGGTTTCTCGGCCTGCTGGCGCAGCATGCGGAACGTCGTCAGCACTTTAGAGCGCGATTCGTCCGTATAGACCTCGATGTCGTCACCGACGCTGTTGGCCGGGAAGAATCCATAGACGGCGCGTGCGGTAAAGAGCCTTTCACTGACGATTTTCTTCAGAAGCTTCTGCGCGTCCTCGAAGAGCTCGCGCGCTTTTTCGCCTACGCCTTCCTTTTCGAAGATATCCGGATACTTGCCGCTTAGTTCCCATGTGCTGAAGAACGGCGACCAGTCGATGTACGGAACGATGTCGCCGAGCGGTACGCTGTCTATCACGCGCAGCCCCGTGAATGACGGGGTGGGGATGTCAGCTTTGCTCCAGTCGATTGCCGGCTTGCGCTTTCGCGCCGCTTCCAGCGGCACGAGCAGGCGCTGATCCTTCTTTGCTTCGAATTCCTTACGCAATTGCGCCTGCTCCAGTCGCATGGCGCGGCTGAATTCGGGGCGATTTTCCCTGCTGAGCAGACTGCCGACGACGCCGACGGCTCGTGACGCATCCAGCACGTGGACGACTTCGTGCTTGTAGCCGGGAGCTATCTTGATCGCTGTGTGCGCGCGGCTGGTCGTCGCGCCACCGATCAGCAGCGGAATATCGAAGCCTTCGCGATCCATCTCCTTCGCGACGTGAGCCATCTCATCAAGCGACGGCGTGATCAGGCCGCTGAGGCCGATGATGTCAGCCTTCTGTTCCCTGGCGGTGTGCAGAATCTTGTCGCACGAACACATCACGCCGAGGTCGATGACGTCGTAGTTATTGCAGCCGAGCACCACGCCGACGATGTTCTTGCCGATGTCGTGGACGTCGCCTTTGACCGTCGCCATGACGATCTTGCCCTGAGCCTGCGTGTTGCCGCTGGCCTTCTTTTCGGCTTCCATGTAGGGCATGAGAACGGCGACGGCTTTCTTCATGACGCGCGCGCTCTTGACGACTTGCGGCAGAAACATTTTTCCTGATCCAAACAGATCGCCGACGACGTTCATGCCCGCCATGAGCGGCCCTTCAATCACCTGCAGCGGCTTGGCGTACTTCTGGCGCGCTTCCTCGACGTCTTTTTCGATGTAGTCGACGATGCCTTTGACCAGCGCGTGCGAGAGGCGTTCTTCGACGGTGCCATTGCGCCAGGCTTCGTCTTTGATGGCCACCTTGTCCTTCGTTTGCTTCACAGTTTCGGCAAACGCGAGCAGCCGCTCCGTCGCATCAGGCCGCCGGTTGAGCAGCACGTCTTCGACCAGTTCCAGAAGGTCTTTCGGGATTTCCTCGTACACCGCGAGCATGCCCGCGTTGACGATGCCCATGTCCATGCCGGCTTTCACCGCGTGATACAGGAAAGCTGAGTGCATCGCTTCGCGCACGACATTGTTGCCGCGGAAGCTGAAGGAGATATTCGACACGCCGCCGCTGACTTTGCAGCCCGGCAGCGTCTTCTTGATGATGCGCGTGGCTTCGATGAAGTTCACCGCGTAATTGTTGTGCTCTTCAATTCCTGTCGCGACGGTCAGGATGTTGGGATCGAAAATGATGTCCTGCGGCGGGAAGCCGACTTCTTTGGTGAGAATGTTGTATGCGCGCGTGCAGATCTCAACTTTGCGCTCGATGGTGTCGGCCTGGCCCTTCTCGTCGAAGGCCATCACGACCACGCCCGCTCCATAGCGCCGGATGAGCCGCGCCTGCTCTTTGAACTTGGCCTCGCCCTCCTTTAAGGAGATCGAGTTCACGATGCCTTTGCCTGGCAGGCACTTGAGGCCCGCTTCAAGCACGCTCCATTTGGAGCTGTCGATCATGATCGGGACAGTATTGATGTTGGGTTCGGCCTGGATGAGATTCAGGAAATGCGTCATCGCCTTTTCTGAATCGAGCAGGCCCTCGTCGAAGTTGATGTCGATGATATTCGCGCCACTTTCGACCTGCTGCGCGGCGACTGACAAGGCTTCTTCGTACTTGCCTTCTTTCACCAGCTTCGCGAATTTCGGTGAGCCGGTGACGTTGGTACGCTCACCGACGTTGATGAAATTCGTCTCAGGCCGAATCGTCAGCGCCTGCGTGCCGCAGTAACGCGCGTACGGCTCAAGTTTCGGCGGCACGCGTGGCGGCAGATCTTTGACGGCATCGGCGATCGCCCTGATGTGCGCCGGCGTGGTGCCGCAGCAGCCGCCGACGATGTTCAGCCAGCCGTTCTGCGCCCACTCGCGCAGCATGGGGCCCATATCATTGGGTTTCAGGTCGAAGCCGGTATCGGAGAGCGGATTGGGCAGCCCTGCGTTCGGATACGCACTGACGTAAATATCGGCGATGCCCGAAAGCTCTTCGATGAAGGGCCGCATCAGGTCCGGCCCGAGGGCGCAGTTCAAACCGACGCTCAGCAGCGGCGCGTGCGAAATCGAATTCCACATCGCTTCCAGATTCTGCCCGGTGAGATTGCCGCCCTTCATGTCGGTGATTGTCAGCGAGGCCATCACCGGCAGTGCGCGCTGTGTGTCGTCAAACAGCTTTTGAATCGCGAAAAGCGCCGCTTTCAGGTTCAACGTGTCGAAGGTCGTTTCGCAGAGCAGCAGATCGGCGCCAGCTTCCATCAGCGCCTGAGCCTGCTCGTAATACGCCGTAACCAGTTCGTCGAAGGTCACGCCGCGATAGGCAGGCTCATCCACTTTCACAACAACCGACGCGCTGCGCGTGGTCGGCCCGATGGCTCCGGCGATGAAGCGCGGCCGGGAAGGGTCTTTCTGCTGTGCCCAGTTGACAGCTTTCTTAGCAATATTGACAGCGGCAAAGTTCAGTTCGCGGACAAGATGTTCCATCTTGAAGTCGGCCATGGCGATGGAGGTCGCGTTGAACGTGTTGGTCTCGATGATATCAGCACCGGCGTCGAAGTACTGTCGGTGAATCTCTTCGATCACGTCGGGGCGGACGAAATTCAGCGCTTCGTTGTTGTTCTTCAGATCTATTGGGTGCGAGGCAAAGCGTTCTCCGCGATAGTCCTTCTCCTGCAGCTTGTAGCGCTGCACCATTGTGCCCATCGCACCGTCAATGATGACGATGCGCTGCTTCAAAAGGTCGACCAGCTTCTGCGAGTGTTCCGGAAAACGATGTGCGTCCAAAGAGTTGCTCCCTGAATTAAGCCCTGAATATCTTAGTTGTTCGCCGCGCCGCTCACAAACACAGCGAAGTTGGTTTTGTTCAACCAGTGGTTTAGCGCACGTCGAGGAGGGATGTACGTTCTACGCACCATGCTCCTTCCCAATTTACTTTCACTTTTTTCGGTCCGTCCAACTTCTTTTGACCAGTAGCTTTGCAGAAGATCCGGCGTGTTGGTGTTTCTGCCACATTTGACATAGTGTGAAACACACACTATAGTAAAGGTGTGGCTGGTCCTTTATCAAAGGGAAACTGGCCTGGCGCGGAGGAGCGGCTCTTGTTGGTCGCCCGGCCTCCGCGCCATACGAGATTCTTCCATCGCAGGAGGCTCGCCGTGGAACAGACCATCGGAATCGATTTTGGAACAGCCTTCATCACAGCCGTGCACTGCACGCCGGCCGCCCACGGCGGCGTGCGGCTGAAGACGCTCACCCGCCGCCCGGCCATCGCGCGCATGCTTCACGGCGGCGGTGCGCTCTGCGGCGATGCGGCATTTGAAGCGCGCTCTGCTTATCGCCTGTCCACGATCGACCAGGTCAAGCGCGTGCTCGGACGAACAACGGCTGAGATCGCTGCCGTTCTGCCGCAGGTATCGTGGACTCTTCTGCCAGACGCCGCCGCTTCGGGAGGATTCAGGATTGACGCGTGGACAGGCGCTTTCGAGCCGGAGCAGATTGCGGCTGAGATTCTCGCCGATACGAAAGCCGCTGCCGAGCGGGAACTTGGGCAGAGAATCGATGCTGCGGTGCTGACGATTTCGGCCGCTGCGACCAACCGCCAGCGCCTGGCGCTTAAGGAAGCTGCACGGCGTGCCGGTCTAGCGGTCCGGCGAATCGTCAACGATCCGACGGCGATTGCGCTTGCGGAGGCGCATCTGCGTCCCGCGAACGGGCGCGAGCGCTGGGGTGTGGTCAACGTCGGCGCCGGTGCAAGTGACGTGGCAATCATTGACGTGGGCGGCGGCGGTGTCAGCGTCAAGTCTGCGGCGGGCGATATGAATGTCGGCGTTGCATCGATTCGCGCCCGCCTGCTTGAACTCATCGAGCAGCGCTTTCGCGCAACGCAGGGAATCTTTCTCGATACGCGCGCTGAGATCCGCGCGGAATTGCTGTGGATTGCCGATGAGACATTGCAGGCCCTTTGCCGCTCGACCGCACACACGATCGATCTGCGCGCCGCTGCGACGCATCCGCAGCGCGGCGCCCTGGATCTCTGCCAGCGGCTCGAGCGGCGCGATCTGGAATCCGTCTCGCGCAGCGCCTGCAGAAGACTGCGTGAACTGGCTCGCGAAGCACTGCGCCGCGCAGACACGCATCCATCCGGTATTCATCGCATTCTATTCACCGGAGGTGGCGCGTATCTTCCGCCGCTGCGGCGGGCCTTGGCGGATGTCTTCCGCCAGGCCGCGAGAACAGGCTGGGGCGTACGAAACGTCAGTTGGGGCGTCATGCAGACCCGCCGCGAGGCTCCCGGCCAGGCGATTACGCCTGCCGAATGGCCTGCGGCCGGCGCGGCGATTCTCGGCGCCTCACTCGACGGGCGCGTGGATGTCCACGTCCAGGATGTGCTCGCGCGCAGCCTTGGCGTGCGGCTGGTGCATGACCGCTTCAGCCGCCTGCTTCCCGCTGGAACTGTTCTACCGGCGCGGAACAGCAGCCATTACACGACAGTCGAGGACTACCAGGACGAGATTCGGTTTGAAGTGCGAGAAGGCGAGGAGCCTGTCGCGAGCCGCAATGCCGAACTCGGCGCATTTGTGCTCAGCGGAATTCAGCGCGCTCTTGCCGGAAAACCAAGCGTGCGCGTGACCTTCGACATCGACGAAAGCGGAATCTTGAATGTTCATGCCTGCGATGTTGACACGCAGGCGCAGAGGCGGGTGACGATCGAGCGCGCCGCGCACTGAAACGCATCTCTTGAAAGGAGGCTGCTATGCCCTTCACCGATAATGGACGCACCTACGACGGCGCAATCCTGCTCACGCAATGTCTGCAGCGCGATTTTCTGGACCTGGAACCGCCGAGCCCAAACCGGCTGCACCTGGGCCAGCGCATGGTTCGCCGGCTGCGCGGTTTGGAAAATGGCGAAGACCGCCTTGGCCAATTCATGCGCACGGCCTACACAGCACCCGGAAAAGAGAATCTCACGGTAATCAATATCCGCGACTGGCACGACCAGGCCGATCCGGCGCAGGCCGATGAACTCGCCTTCTTCGGGCCGCACTGCCTTGCTGATTCGGCCGGAGCGGAATTCGTGAGCGGCTTGAAAGAAATCGCCGGCATGGGTGACGTCCAGCCAATCGACAGCATCTACATCAATGATTTCGTCGAAACGAATCTGGTGCAGGTGATTCAGTCTGTGACGGGCGGCCGCATGGACCGCTGGCGCTTCGGCATCATTGGCGTCTATACGTCCATTAAGGTCGAGCTCGATGTCATTCTCCTGCGCACGCAGCTTCACGTGCCGGCCGGCCAGGTCGCCGTGTGCGGAAACCTGTGCGGCGACGCATACCTGGATCGCCACAATGCCGCGCTCGACAAGATGGGCTGCATCTACGGAGCAAAGATCTTTAACACGGGCGATGTGACGCGCAGCGCTCAGGAGATCGCCGCGTTCGGCCGCTGGCTGGGATTGCGCAACTGATCTTTTGCAGTGCGCGAAAGGAGAAGGTTATGACCACACGTTATGTGAAGGCGCCGCAGTATCCGGCGGGACCTCTGCCGAAGCCGTGGATTTTTCTTGCGGGCGGAATTCCGGGCTGCCGCGACTGGCAGCACGAAATGACTGAACTGCTTCTGGCGCGACTGCAGAGCGGAACGATCTTTAATCCGCGCCGGGAAATTGAAAACGGCAAGTTCGATGCGGCCACGCGCGACGAGCAGATCACGTGGGAGTTCCGGCGCCTTTGGGACGCTGACATCCTCGCGTTCTGGTTCTGCCGCCCGACGCTGAATCCCACGACGCTCTTTGAATTCGGCACCCATATGGCGCGCCGCCGCTGCAACGCGCCGGACGCTCCCGTGATCATTCCGGGAATCGATCCGGGCTATGCCAAGGAAAATGGATTGCGAGTGCAAATTCGTCTGCTCGATCCGGAGCTGCGAATAAGTCGAAGCGTTGAAGAACTGGCAGACGCAACGGCCGCTGCCGCCGACCGCTGGCGCGACGGACAGAAGGAGAAAGGCGATGCCGCGTGAAATTCAAGCCTGGGCCGGAAAGCCGGCGACAGCTCCGCCCGCACCAGCGCCGCCGGCACAGACCGCATCCGCTGTGTCGCGCTCAGAAAACGCCGCGCGTGAACCCGCGGAAAAGGCACTTTGTCCCAAGTGCCTGCGCGGAACGCTCGTGGCGCTCGCATCCGGCGGTTGGGGCTGCACTTGCTGCGCCGAAATTCTGCGAACGGAAAACTATCCTGATGCCGCGCCCGGCGTTGCCGACCAGATCGACGCGATCAACGCAATGCTGCGCCGCAATGCTCTGACACTTGGGCCGGGGGGTGTGCCCCTGGCCGAGAACAACCCGAACAAAAGGAGAGCCCGACGATGACACATTCTGAGCGACGTGAAACACTGACGCGGCCGCTGGCTGAAGATGGTACGGAGCTTCTGTTCCGACCCGATCTGGGAGCAGACACGTACATTCATCCGCGTACCCGCGCCGTATACCTGGATCTCGGCGGCGGAAATTACCAGCGCACCGAGCGCGTTATCGATGATCTCAAGTGCGCATCGCCCGACCGCGCGGCTCATGATTTCCCAACCGACCGGCCGCGTGGCCGTCCCGCGTACGAGGTGGACTTGAGCGTTGAAGGCTACGCCTGATTTTGCCGTCGTTCTCCCCTCTCTCCTTTTTAGGAGAGAGGGGCCAGGGAAGAGAGGTGGAGGCATTCTATGATCACACAACGCCGCTACATCCAGGCGCCAAACGGACAAATCCGCGACGCAGAGTGGGCTGTTGATCTGTCCGTTCTCGCCGCTACGCAACGATGGGCCGCGGATCGCGCGCGCGCCGAAAGCGAGTTATCTGCAATGCAGCAGCTCTATCCAGCGTGGGTGCTGACCGCCGGCAACGGCGAACTGCCTCTCGAAAGAGGTGACAGGAAAGATGTCGCGGTACCCATGGCCGGAGCGTGGCGCTGGCTTTCTGATGGCTCGAAAGTGTCGAATGCGCGCCAGCAATGTGCATTGATGTGGGAAGGATGGTTGCCCGCGCCACTCGCCGGACTGCCGCAAACCGCGCAGCGTCTGCGGCGTTGCTCCGCGAGCGAAGATATTGCCGGCGCAGAATGGACGAGCGTCCCGGTCAGCGTCGCGTACCCGTCCGACTTTCCGAACACGGAACCGTCGGTGTTCTATCGCTCGGAATGGCTGAAGGTGATCGGCGTATCAGCTTCCACCCAGGTTCACATCCTGGGGGGCAGTCGGCTGTGTCTCTTTTATCCCGGGCACTGGAAACGCCGTTACACGGTAGCCGATGTGCTCTCACAGCGTGTGATCAACCATGTGTACTCCATTCTGAAAGTGGCCGAGGGCGCTGCGCCGCACGAAGCCTTCATCGGCCGCGTCCACGATCAACAATGGCGTCCCGGCGCCTAACGGGGAGGTCAGTGAAATGAAAACAGAACTGTTGCGAGACGCCTACTACGCGCGAGTGGCGCCTCTTTTCGGAACAGCTCTGCAGGCAAAAGTTGCCGGAATTGCTGGCGACGCCGGCGGTCTGGACATCGCTCTCCTGCTTGCGCGTTGCGGCGTTTTACGTTTCGCCTCGAATTCCAATCCCGCACTTCTGCTCCGGAAGCTGCGTGAACAGAACCCGCTCGAAGACCGCTTTGTGCTTCATCCGATGAGCGACGCGGACGTTATTTTCTGCGGGCCCGGCAGTCGACACGTCAAGCTTCGGACACCAAAGGTGCGGTTAATCTTCTGCCCGGCGACAAATGTCTCGGCGCAGCTGGAATTTCTTCGAGCCGAAGAACCATCCGCCGAAAACGGCTCAAGCTGGCCCGAGGACCCGTTCGACCGCACAGACGCGCTGAACCGTTCCGCGGCAGTGATGCGGAATATCCTGTCTGGGAATTTTCCTGAGCACCGCGTGCTCCTGATGGGGCATTCGCGCTGGCCGTGGTGGATGCAGCAGGCGGACGCTGCCGTTTCTCTGAAGAGTTCCCAGTACGTCCCGGCCGTTCCGCACACGTCTGTGCGGCGGGGGAGAGTTCTGATGATCGGCTGCGGTAGCATCGGCAGCGCGGCAGCGGTGAGTCTGGCGCCGCACGTTAAACATCTTGCACTCTGCGATCCTGAAAAAATTGAGATCGAAAATCCGGTACGTCAGGAATTCGCAATTTCGGAAATTGGCGAGCATAAGGCTATGGCACTTGCGCGCCGGTGTGCTCTTGCGGGTGCGAAAACGCAGGGCTTTGTCAGAACCATCAATCCCGATGTAGAGCCCGCCCGCTTTGCGGCGCTGCTCCGTACCGTTCAACCTGACCTGGTGATACTTGCGACTGGAACATCGATTGAGTTTTCAGCTGCAGCGCTGTTGCGCAAGCGTGGCATCCGGCACATCGCCGCGCGCTGCTACGCGCGGGCACGCTATTTTGAAATCATTGCTGTTAACGGGAAACGCGGCCCCTGCTATGGCTGCCTGCGCGATCAGCTCAACCTCGGCCCGTCTCCGGCACTCACCCCGGAACAGCGCCGCCGCTACGATCCGGATTTCCGCCCCGGCGAGCTGAATGCAGAGCCCGCGAGCGTACTGGAAACCGGCCGCTGCGCAGCCGTGCTGGCTCGAATCGCACGTGCGATGCTGCTCACAAAAAAGGAGCAGCCCCCGTGGCTCGTTACAACGTTTCAGCAGGAACGGTGCTGCTTTATTGGCGCGAATCATGCCGAGTGCGACCGTAATGGAAATTGGTGCTACGGGCTCGATCTTCCGGGAAAAGTAGCCACGTTCGGCCCGGAGGACGTCACGCATGTGAGCGCAGTGGATGCCTGCGACGTCTGCGCGCGACGGTGGGCCTCTTGACGAATCGTTCAGCTTCCCGGCAGTCGTCTCACGCTGCCAGGCACAACCGGCTCGTGCGTTTCAGCGCTGGCCACGGCCGCAAAGCATAGCGCCAGGCTCTTGAGATTGTTGCGTGCGCTGTTGGACGGCTCGCGCTTTTCTTCAATGGCGCAGAGCAATTCGGCCATAGTGCCGTGAAAGCCCTGCGGGAACCAGCTTCCCGAAAGTTTGGGACTGCAAACTCCTTTTTGCGTCGTAAGCGTGATGCTCTGATTGGTGAGATCGGGCCCCACGCTCTCGATCGTTCCGGCGCTTCCCGTAATAAAGGAGCGGTCGCGCGGGCCGAATCTGGTATCAGCGTCGAAACTCAGCGTGGCCTGCGCGTCGGCGTACTCGATGAGCGCCTGACCGAGCAGCGAGGGGATCGCCTTCTGTGCGGGAGATTTCGCCAGCGACGCATAAACGCGCAGCGGAGCGCGATCGCCCATGATGCAGGAAAGAATATCAAACCAGTGAACGGCGAAATCGTACAGAACGACATGTTTAACTTTGTCAAAGGGCGTGCCGGCGATCCAGTTGTGATCCCAGTGAACCGATAAGTGTGCGGCCAGAACGTCGCCGATCAGGCCCTTTGCAATGGCCTGGCGGATGTAACTGAAATGCGGCGCCCAGCGGCCGTTCTGATTCACGGCCAGGCAGCGCTTCTTCTTTTCAGCGAGCGCCACGAGGCGCTCGCCGACACTCAGATCAATGACGAACGGTTTCTGGCTGAGCACATGCTTGCCGGCCTCGAGTGCCGCTTCGATGATCGGCGGACGCTCGGGCGGATGCGTCGCGATATCGACGACTTCAATGTCCTCGCGTTCGAGCAGCGCGTTGTAGTCGCTGTAAATCTGCGCCTTGGGGTAAAAGCTTTTCTGCTTTTCAATCGCGCGCTCGGCATTGTGGTCGCAGAACGCCACCACACGGTATCCGGCCTTTTTGTACGCGGTCAGATGGTGCGTCGTGATGCCCCCGCAGCCGATCAGTCCAATGGCCGGATTGTATTTCCGCGGATTGCGCGGCGCATACGGAAGAGCGGGCGCCGCACAGCGCTTCACGGCCAGAGCCTTAAGGCTGTAGCTGTCCTTCTTCGTTGTCTTCGTGGCCATGTCCGCCTCCTTTTTATTTTACGAGCGGCACTGTTTTCTTCATCTTCGCGCTGATGACCGCGGTATCGATGATCTGCTGGCCGATGCGGCAGAGTTCCGGCGAGAGAACGTTGTCGATCGGCTTGTTCTTTTCCAGTCGGTCGATGATGTACTGCACCGGATTCTGGAAGGGCGGCTTGAGCGTATCGACTTTCACCGCGAAGCCTTCCGGCTTCTGCCGAGTCTGCATGCGCAACGTCGGCTCGTAATCGTACGCGCTGATGGTGCCCTCGGTCCCGACGATGACGAACCCGCACTTCGGCTGCGGCTGGTGCGTCCACGGATCGGTGAACGTGCCCCAGCGCGTTTCAAATTTTGTGAGCCCGTGCGCGTAACGAGCAACAGTGATGCTGTGCTCGTCGACTTCCAGCCCCTTGGGCTGATCAACGACGGTGGTTACTTCGATGGGCGCCTTTTTGTTCTGGTACCAGGTGCCGAGCGTGACGCCGTAGCCGATGTAATCGAGCATCGAACCGCCGCCCTCAGATTTTTTGTAGAACCAGCTCTTGGGCTTCTCGCGCGCGACCTGTTCGGGAGTGACTTCGACTTTGTCTGCTCGATGAAAGAGCGGTCCGCGGTTTCCACCGTAGTGATGCACTTCAATAACCTCGCCGATCTTGCCCTCATCGATCAGGCGCTTGGCCGTGACGTGCACGGGCGACCACTGCAGCGGCCAATTGATGGCCAGCAACTTCTTTGTTTTCTTCATCGTTGCGATCATCGCGTCGGCTTCGCGCAGCGACGCGGCAAATGGCTTTTCCATGATGATGTGAACGCCATACGGTGCGACCTTTTTTGTCCATTCGCCGTGCTTGGCCGTCGCCGGGCAGAGCAGCACGATGTCGGGCTTCGTCGTTTCGAGGCATTTGCGGTAGTCGGTGAAGACGCGATCGGCCGGAATCTTGAACGTCTTCGCGGCGCTTTCCATACGCGCGGGCGTCTCGTCGCAGATGCCGACGAGCTCAACCTTGGGATGCTCGTACGCCATGCGCAGGTTGTCGCCCATGTGCATGTGGTCAAAGTTGATACCCGCAATCTTCCACTTCTTCATCACTGCCTCCTTATTGTCTCTGCGCAAAGGTGAAGTAGCTCGCAGGCGTTGAGACGAAGATGCGTTCAATCAGCGCCGCATCCACGCCTCGCTTGAGCAGCTCCGGAACCGTCCGCGTGAGCAGCGCGTCAAGCCCCGGTTTGCCGCCGTAACTTCGCCAGTAGCCGCGCCGCGCGGCGTCCATTCCGAGCATAATCTGATCAGGGAACTCAGGAAGCAGTTCGCAGACCAGGTCGAGCGTCGGGTTGCCTTGCCCCTCTTTCCAGCGGAAAACGCTGTCATACTCCAGACCGACGTTTCTGCGCAAGAGGGATCGGTGATAGTTCCGATCCGGCTGCCGGTCCGTGTGCGATAGAATAATGCTCTGCGGCCGCACGCCATTGGCGGTTAGAATGTCAATCTGCTCAAGCCCCGCCGTGCCTTCTTCGGTATGCGTGATGATCGGGGAACCAGTCTTCACATGCGCGAGTGCCGCCGCGCGAAAGATCTTTTTCTCGAAGTCGCTCAAACGGTCGCGCCCGCCGGCAACTTTAATCACGCCCGCGCGAGCACTCGTTCGCACAACGTTTGGCCCGGCGTAATCATTCGCGTCGATGCCGAGCTCGATGTCGTCAATGAAAAGCTGCGCGAGCTCCTGTTCGTTCAGGCGCTCAGACCAGTGCCCGGGCGGATAGTACCTCTGCAGGTGAATCCCCGTTGGCGCAACAATGTGGACGCCCGTGCGACGCGAGACATCCGCAAGCTTCAGCGGGTTGCGCCCGCTGTCGCACGGCATGCAGTCGATCATTGCGCGGCCGCCCGCGGCGAAAAAGTCGCGCAGCTCGGTGCAGGCGTTTTCGACCGAATCGATGCAGAAATCCGGAAACAGATGCGTGGTAAAACTCGGATCAATAATGACGTGCTCGTGCGCGTAGCAGCGGCCCAGCTGCGCGGAAGCGATGTCGCCGAGAACGGTGCGAACAGGCATCAGCTTGTTTCCAACTCCGTGCTCTCGAAGCGCTCACCCGTGCGGAGAACGCGGAACCTCTGCTTCAGCGCTTTGCACACGCGGATGAATTCATCTTCGGGCCGGGCGGTATTGAATTCAAACATGTCGTAATGGCACGGAATCACGCAGCGCGCGCCGATGTCCTTCGCCAGTTGCGCGGCCTCGCGCCCGTCCAGGTTTCCGGCTACGCGTCGTTCGGGTCTGGCACCGTTGATCGGGAGTAGCGCGATATCAATCTTGAACCGCGTGAGACGCGCGGCCATGCCGTCATAAAGAATCGTGTCGCCGCTGTGATAAAGCGACCAGTCGCCGAAGCGGATCACGTACCCGAGATAAGGGTGCCGCCCTTGTGCGTCACGATCAAACTTTTCGTGCGCCGCGGGAATGGCGGTGATTGAAAACCCTGATTCGCTGAACGTCAATCCGGCGTCCATCCCGAGCGGGATGGCAGCGTCTATCTTGAGACGCCCGGCGACAAAGGCACGATTCGCTTCAGGAATAATCAATTTTATCTGCGGGTTGGCGTGCAGAAGCGGAACGAGTGTTTCGGCGTCCAGATGGTCGGTGTGATTGTGGCTCGACGAGACCACATCAATAAAATCCAGCCGCGCCGGATCAATCGCCCGCCGCGTCATGCGCACATGCGGCTTGTCGGTCTGCGCGTACTTTTTTGTGAGCGACTCCGACAGATACGGATCAATCAGAAAATGCCGGCCAGACCACTGCAGCAGATAGCCGCTCTGGCCGAGCCACCACAGACGAAAGCCGCCATCGCTTTTTCGTGAAACGATGTCGGCCAGCAGGGCGTCGTCGGATTGAAGCGGTTCGATCACGCTTAGAGTTCCTTTCGAACCATGCGCACGCCTTCGACCATGTTGCGCAGCTTCTGCTTCGCCGCCCAGCGTGCGGTCTGGCTCAGCCCGCAATCCGGCGCGAAGGCGAGGCGCTCGGCCGGCGCGTACTTCAGGCAGAGCCGCACGCGATCGGCGACGTCTTTCGGCGTTTCGATGTAATAACTCTTCACGTCGATGATGCCGATGGCCACGTCCATCTTTGGCGCAATTGTTTTGATGATCTCGATCTCGGAGAATTCACGGCTGGCCATCTCCAGATGCACTTCGTCGATCTTCATGTCGAGAAATGCCGGAAACATTGGCGCGTATTTGCGCGGACCGACCGCGCGCGCTTTGTAATTGCCGAAGCACAGATGCGTCGAGATGCGCGCTTTGCCGGCGACGGACTCAATCGTGCGATTGAAGATGTCGACGAATTTGCGCGGGTCTTCCTTGTGCGCGTAGCAGCTCATGGATGGCTCGTCGACACAAATCTCGCGGCAGCCGGCTTTAGACAATGCTTCGAGTTCGCTGCGGACGAGCGGCAGCAGCGCTTCCGTCAGCGCGTATCGGTCTTTGTAGCGCTCGTTCGGCAGGAGCCGTCCGCTGAGCGTGTACGGGCCGGGCACGCTGGCCTTCAAGGCGGGACCATTTGGCGCCAGACGCTTGAGTCGCTGGAACTCCTCGACTGCGCCGAGGCCGCGCGGCGCACGCAGCTCGCCGATGACCTTGTGCTTACCGCGCTGATCGTGCGCGGGCGGGCCAAAGCGTCGCGGCGGCTCGGGCTCGCGGTCAATGCCTTCGATGAAGCCATAAAAGGAGAGATTGAAATCGAAGCGCGTCTGCTCGCCATCGGTGATCACATCGAGTCCGGCTTGCGTCTGATCGTGCAGCGCGGCGATGACGGCATCTTCCTGAAGCTCCGCGCGATCATCGGCGCCGAACTTCTCCAGATTCTGCGACGCGAACTCGAGCCAGCCCGGAAATGGATAGCTGCCAATGACTGTGGTTCTCAGCGGCTGATCTTTCATAATTAAAAAGCTCCTTTGCGATTGTCGCGCCACGCCTGCGCGGCGGTGGCGGCGATTTCCTTCGGCGTTTCGAGCACGGCGCCGAGCGTGAGAAGTCTGCCCTGAAGTGTTGCAACAGAGACGTCGCGCGCGCCGCAATCGGCTTTCAACGACTGCGCGGCGGCAAGTCCGACGGCCTGGCCCATTGCCATCGTCTGCGCCATCGAGCGGCACGAGGCGTGAGCATCGTGGCTGGCGCTGAAGCAGCGTCCGGCAACCAAGATTTCCGAGCGACCCTTCGGCACGAGCGTGCGGTACGGAACATCGTACGCCTCGCCGCGCGGCACGTAGGCCCACGCGGTTTCCTCTTCGCCGCTGCTGTCCTTGCGATGATCTTCGATCGGCGCGCCGCAGAGCAGCACGCGGTCGTCGAATCGCCGCACGTTCAGGCAATCGTCCCGCGTCAGGCGGTACTCGCCATGCACCCGCCGCGTTTCGCGTACGCCGATCTGCGTGGAGAGATTAATGATGCTGGCATTTTCGTAACCGGGAACGCAGTCGCGAAAAAACTTTTCGTAGATGAAGGCCTGGCGGCGTCCTTCCATCTCGGCCGCCGTGAGCTGCTCGAAATCGGTCGCGTCAACATCCGCGACGCGCACGGCGACCGTGGCAATGCAGCTCTGCTGAACCATGTCGTGCGCGCTGCCTTTTTTGCGCGGTAGCGGATGCGTGCCGCGCTCGACAGCCTCAGCCATTTTCGCTTCAAGCATCTTCTTTCCGCCGGCCGCACGGAAGCGCGCGAGATCGACGTTGCTCATGCGGAACGTCGTCGTGAGCGTCTGCGCCGGATCGATGTCGCCGGCTTTCTCATAAGGAATTCCGGCCCAGTGGCAGAGATCGGCGTCGCCGGTGGCATCGATGAAACGCCGCGCGGCGATGCGGAAAAAGCCGCGCTTTGTAAAAATGACGATGCTGCGAAGAATGCCGTCCTGTGCCGTTTCGACGTCCACGATGGTGGCATGCAGAACCACGCGCACGCCTGCTGCGCCGAGCAGTTCGTCCCACACCAGCTTGAGCCGCTCCGGGTTGTACGTCACGCCCGTGCCGGCGCCGTACGTGTTCGGGCGCAGATGCATTTCGTTGTGCCGCGCGAGCGCATCGACGACGCGGTCGGGAATGCCGCCCACGACTTTTTTTGGCGCGTCGCCGGGTGTAAAGAATCCATAAAAGGTGTCGAGCATCTGCGTTGAACTGCCGCCGAGAAACCCGTAGCGTTCGATCAGCATGACGCTCCGCGTCTTATCTTCGCGCGCAGCCAGGGCGGCACAGCAGCCGGCCGAGCCCGCTCCGGCGACGAGGATATCGACGTCGGCGAGCAGGGGAATGCGGTCGTGGGCGAGCACAGTCGGCATGGCGGTGTCCTTCAGGAGCGGATGACTTCCGGCTGCAATCCAACATTCTCATAGAGCTTCGAGAGCCGCCGCGCGTGTTCGTCGTACGCCGCTTCAAACAGCTCGGTCGCGCGCCGCGCGCCGACGACGGCCGCGCCACTCAGAACTTTGGGCGGAGCACCTGCTTTCGTTAGCCGCGCAGCAACTTCGGCCTTAATGGCGTTCACGATCAGGCAGCCGCCGATCGTCGATCCGGGCGCGACGGGCGTGTCGAGGCCGGGAACTCTCACCATTGCGTCACCGGGCGGCGCGCCGGTGTCGAGCACCAGGTCGGCGTAATCCTGCAGCTTTTTTCCGCGAGCGTCTTTCGATGACGAGGCCTCTGAATGCCGCCGGCTGATGATCGCCACGACCTTGATGCCGCGCTTCTTGAAACCTTCGGCCATCTCTATCGAGACAACGTTGCAGCCGCTGGATGAAATCACGAGCGCCGCGTCCGTGGGCGAAAGATCGAAGTTGCGCAGGATGCGTTCGGCAAGGCCGGGCACGTTCTCCAAAAACATGGCCTGCCGCTGGCCGTTGGCGCCGACGACCAGATTATGAAACGTCAGCGAGAGCTCGACGATGGGGTTGAAGCCCGGAAACGAACCATAACGCGGCCACATTTCTTCCACCATGATGCGGCTGTGGCCGGAGGCGAAGAGGTGAACCATGCGTCCGGTGAGAATCGATTCGGCGAACCAGTCCGCTGCGGTGTGAACCGCCTGTTCCTGCGCCGCGACGGCCGAGAGAAGCTCACGGCATTTCGAAAAAAAGTCGGCACTCGGAGTCATGTTGTCCTTTCATTCAACTTTCATTGCGTTGTACGCGGCACCCATCGCGCCGGCTTTTTCACCGAGCTGCGCCGGTACAATCCGTACGCGATGTCCCGCCGGGCGCCATTCGTACTGCGCGAGAAGTTCGCTGAGCGGCGCAAAGAGGGCCTCGCCCGCGCGCGCGATGCCGCCGCCGATGATCACAACTTCCGGATCAAGAACATTAATCAGGCCGGCGATGGCGCAGGACAGTTCACGAACCGAGCGCAGCCAAATTTCGCGGGCGTTCGCTTCGCCGCGCTGAGCTGCTTCGACCAGTTCACGCGTCGATTTGAACGCTCCTTTGGTGCGTTGAGCCAGCGTGCACTCGCCAATAGCGTCTTCGAGACTGCCGGGAATTCCGACGATGTCCGGATTCCCGTCGGCATGCAGACTGATGTGTCCCAGATGCCCGGCGCGGCCGATCTGCCCGCGCAGCAGGCGGCCCTCGGAAAGAATGGCTCCGCCGACACCCGTGCCCAGCGTGAGCATGAACGCGTTCTGCGTCCCGGCGGCAGCGCCTTTCCAGAATTCGCCGAGCAGCGCCGCGTGAGCATCGTTGAGGACAGCAACTGGAGAGTCAGATTTCAGGTAATCGGTCCAATCGAGGCGCTCCAGGCCCTGCAGGCGGTTGGGCATAAAGGCGATTGAGCGTCCGCTGCGTGCGACCAGACCGGGGGCGGCAAGTCCGATGCGGTGCGGCTTGCCGTGTCGGCGCGTAAGTTCATCGATCAGCGTGCGAACACGTTCGCCGAACCGGCCGCTCGAATCATCGCCCGTAGCGCAGGAACTCTCTGAAAGCACATCGCCGGCCGGCGTGAGGCTCAGCGCCTTGATGTTTGTTCCGCCAAGATCGATGCCGATGAGATGGCTCATTTTACGCGTCCGGGTACTGCCCTTCGGTTACGCTCCAGCCGCCATCGACGGCCAATACCTGACCGGTAACGAAGCGCGACTGATCTGATAAAAAGTAAACGGCCGCAGCGTCCAGGTCGTCCGGCTTGCCGATCCGGCCACCGTCAAGCGGCTGCTTGGTGGCGATGAATTTCTGAATCGTCGCATCGCCGGCAGCGCGCTGGGACATCGGCGTCTCGACCAGTCCCGGCGCGAGCACGTTGAAGCGGATGTTCTTTGGCGCGTAATACGCCGCGCAACTTTTAGTGAAACCAATGATCGCCGCTTTTGCCGCTGCGTACGCGTGCGTGGCGAAATGGAGTGGAGAAGGGGAGTAGCC
>DASPJR010000208.1:0-22818 GCA_035628505.1 Planctomycetota bacterium
GCAGGCACAAGAAGCCGCAGTTGAGACGTTGCCTGGTCGTTGACTGCCGCCGCAAAAAAGATGCAGGCCCACTGTTCGTTCACCATCGCCACACGCGAGAGACCGCAGCGTCAACTCTGAGGCTTCTTGTCGCTGGCGCGACCCGGCCCGATGGGCCGTGCCACCCGGTGTTGTCTCAATTGTCCGTTGTTCGTCGTAACCCGTCACTCGTCACCCGTCACCCGTCACACGTCACACGTCAGGAGGAGAAACCATGGAAGTCATCTTTGCTCACCAGAACGCTGGCCTCAACCGCTGCGAGGCGTACACGAAACCCTCGCGCTACAAGGCGGATCGTCGCGAAGAGCCCGCTCCACGCGCAAAGAAAAACGAACCTTGGCGCCGGCACTCGGGAATCACGCTCGCCAACGAAGACTCACTCACGCGCAAGGAACGCCGCAAAGGCTTGGGGCGGCTGATGCGCTGGATTGTGAAATTCGTCAAGCGCGAGGAGAAACGCGCGAGCCATTTTCTGCTCGCGCATCCGCGGACGGAGCTGCAATTGCTGAACATGGAATCGCGCGCGGAAGACGTGAACTCCTGGGAGTGCGCGCGAAATGGCGCGGTGTCGCTGGCGCGGCTGTGCGAGAAACTGGGCTTGAGCGCTGCGAAGCTGACTCAGCTGACGCAGGAGATTCAGAATGTCTGCGGCGGCGAACTGCTGGATGGCCTGAAACTGCGGCGGCTGCGCGGGGTGCTGCTGGAGCAATTTAAGGCGGCGGCGTTTTCGATTTGGGGCTCCCCAGGGGCGCTCTCGCAGCAGCGGTGTTTTGCGCTTGGAACGGAGACTCGCAGGCTGGAAGCCTGCGCTACAAAGGGCCGGCGAGACGCCGGCGATCCCAGCCGGCGAGACGCCGGCGGTCCCAGCTGCGATCCAGAAGAGGAGACGCCGGCAGCGGAACTCGCGCGGCGGACACAGGAACTCCTCGACGCGTGGTATCAGCGCCAGCGCGGCGGCAACGAGACGCCGCTGTTTCTGCGGATGAACTTCGCCTCGCGAGCGAAGCTCGACCGCGCGTGCGTGATCGTTTTCGGCAAGACGCTGCGACAGACGCTCATGCAGACGGCGCGTGAGATCGTCGAATTCTATCTCTGCGCCGAAGACAAAGTCCTGCGCGACCTGGCCTGCAAAGACGAGGAACTCGCCGGCGTCTTGAGGGCACGCTGGCTCTACCACAAATGCGACGACGTTCCGGAAGAACCGTTCCTCGACCGCTGGAGCGCGGCGAAATGTCTACGGACGATGTGGCTGCTCGCGTTCGTGCGGGGAGTTTGGATAACGGCAACGGCTGAATAACGACTTCAACGCAGAGACGCGGAGAGCGCAGAGGCCGCAGAGTGTTTTTGAAGTGTTGAATACAGTACTCTAAAAAAATTCTCTGCGCTCTCTGCGTCCTCGCCGCCTCTGCGTTGAAGTCGTTACCTCTCTGCGCTCGGTGGGAAGGTGAAGTTACTTTGCCGGCTTCTGGTCGCCGCCGGCGCCCAGAGCGGTTTCGCGCGCTTTCTTGTCTTCGGCATCGGGATCGACGCCCTGTTCCTTCAGCGCCCTGCGGACTTTCTCAACGAAACCTTTATCGCAATCGTAGCCGAGCGTTTCGACATTCTTGATTTCCTTCCACGCCGAATGGTACTGGTCCAGGCCAAAGTGAACGATGGCCAGGTCCTTGTAAAGACGCGGATCGTGAATGTTGTTCTTCTCGGCTTTGGTGCGCGCGGTGTCGAGGTAATCGTACGCGGCGGTCCATTCGCCACGCTGCATGTATTCGCGGCCCATCATCCAGAACGGCTCCCAGAGCTTGCCGTCTTTATCGATGTCGAGCGCTTTCTTGAACCAGGACTGCGCCTCGATGCTCTTGCCCATGTTCTGGTAACAGCGGCCCATGTTCATGTACGGCTGCGGCAGATCGGGGTTGGCGCCGATGACTTCCTGGAAGTATTCCATCGCGTCCAGGTTGCGGCCCTGGCGCATCACCGAAAGGCCCAGGTTGTTCTTGTAATCGGGAACGGTCGGATCGCGGTTGACGGCATCCAGGAACGCATTCTGCGCGGCGCCGAACTGGCCGGTGCGCATCAGTTCCAGGCCCATCGTATTCGATGAGATCGCGGCGATGACGTCGCGTTCGGTCGGGCCCTGCTCTTTCTTCTTGATGAACTCTTCTTTGTCACGGTTCCACCAGGCCATCCATTCTTCGTAGTTCTTATGGCCGAAGTTTTTCCCCGTGATACGGACGAGCGCGCCGTGCGCGGAAAGCTGAACCATGATCTTGTCTTCGCGGCCGGGGCGCAGCACATCGATGAGATCGGGAACTGCCGGCACGGCCAGGAGAATGCCGAGCATTTCAGCCGATGACTTGCGAACTTCGGGATCGGGATCTTTCAGGTTCTTGACGTGGTAGTTAATGGCCTTGATCGTCTTGGTGTCTTTAGGACGTTTCTTGTCTTCTTTGCGGGTCTTGTAGTTGACGCCTTTTTCGAGATCGTCCTTTTCGCCCTTGTCGAAGACGACAGTTTCCTTCTCGGCGCCCAGAGCCGAAAACATCACGGCGCCGCTCAGAACGCTGGTAGTCAATAGGAACGTGAACCCGTGCGAAAATGTCATCGCCGTCCTCCGCTGAACAATACATTCGGGGGCTAAAGGCAGGCAGCCCCAGCATCTGTATGAAGCGAAAGAGGATACCGGTTTCACAGACGTTAAACAAGACTTTTCTGCCCCGCCATATAACAGTTCAGTCCGCCACGTTGAAACCGCCAGAGGCCGCCTGCATGTGGAAAAAAGACTCCGCACCCAAAGATGAGTCGAGAAGGGTCAATCCACGAGTGGTGACGGCGCGTAGGTTGCTCGCCTGAAAAGTGCGAAGTGCATAGCGACGCCCGCAGTACAGCGAGCGAATGAGGCATAGCGCTTGCAAACTCTCCATACAGTCAGGCTATGGAGAGCACTTCATGCGGTATCTGCTGTGTCTGCTAGGTCTTTCGATTTCAACCGGACTTTTCGCGGCAGCATCCTTGCCTCCGGGTTTTACTGAATCGGTGGTTGCGTCCGGCATTTCGAGTCCTGTTGCGATGGCCTTTGCGCCGGACGGCCGCATCTTCATCTGCGAGCAGACGGGCAAGGTTCGGGTGGTGAAGAACAACACGCTGCTGGCAACGCCGTTCGCTTCCGTCAGCGTCGACGCCAACGGCGACCGTGGATTGACCGCAATTGCGGTCGATCCGGATTTCGCCACCAATCAGTATCTCTATGTGCTCTACACGACTCCCACATCACCCGCACGCAACATCATCAGCCGATTCACGGCCAACGGCGATGTCGCGGTGGCCGGAAGCGAAACGGTGCTCTTTCAGCTCACGCCGCTGAGCACCTCGACGCACCACTGCAACGGAGCGCTGAACTTCGGCGCCGACGGGAAGCTCTATATCAGCGCGCCGGACAATTCGAACGGCAGCAACGCACAGAGCATGAGCACGATGCTGGGAAAGATGCTGCGCATCAATAAGGACGGCTCGATTCCGGCAGACAATCCGTTTTTCAACCAGGTCTCCGGCGACCTGCGCGCGATCTGGGCTATTGGCTTCCGCAATCCGTTCACGTTCGAGTTTCAGCCGGGCACCGGAAGAATGTTTATCAATGATGTCGGATCGTCGCAGCGCGAAGAGATCAACCAGGGCGCTTCGGGCGCGAACTTCGGCTGGCCCCTTGCCGAAGGCAATTCGAACGATCCGGCGTTGACCAACCCAGTCTTCAGCTACGCGCACGGCACCGGCGCGGAAGCGGGCTGCTCGATTACCGGCGGCACGTTTTACAATCCAGAGACCGACCAGTTTCCTAGCCAGTACGTGAACAATTACTTTTACATGGATTTCTGCAGCGGGTGGATCAGGCGTCTGGAGTTCAGCAATGGCGTTCAGTCGTTCCCGTTCGCCACGAACATCGGCTTTCAGCCCGTTTACGTCAAGACGGCCAGAGACGGCTCGCTGTTTTATCTCGCTCGCGGTTCAGGAGCCGACACCGGCACGCTCATGCGCATCCAGTACACGCCCGCGCTCGAGCCCTCGATCACGCAACAGCCGGCAAGCAGAACCGTTACGGTCGGAGAGAGCGTGACCTTCAGCGTCAGCACCAGCGGCGCTTCGCCCTTCAAGTACCAGTGGCAGCGCAATGGAACGGACATAAGCGGCGCCACCTCTTCGACGTACACAATCGCTTCGGTGGCGCTCAGCGACAACAACGCGGCGTTTCGCGTGATCGTCAACAATGATTACGGCAGCGCAACAAGCAACGCCGCGACGCTAACGGTGACAACCTCGCATCCACCGGTGCCCGTGATTGAGCTTCCCGCAGCAGATGTGCTTTATACGGCCGGCCAGACGATCACGTTTTCGGGGAGCGCGACGGATGCTGAGGATGGCAATTTGCCTGCCTCAGCCTTTTCATGGCAGATCGATCAGATGCGTCCGGGACACAGCCGGCCGCTGGTTCCGCCAATTAACGGCGTCAGCAGCGGACAGGTCCACATTCCAGACATCGGTCAGCCAGATGCGGATGTTTTTTACCGCTTCACTCTGACAGTCACCGATTCAGCGGGATTGCAGCGCACCGTATCGCGTGATGTCATGCCGCGAACGGTTACAGTTCATCTCACCAGTTCGCCCAGCGGCGCGCCGCTGACGCTGGATGGCAGACCGGTAACCGCTCCACACACGTTCTCAGGCGTCGTCGGCTTCAAGCGCACGCTGAGCGCGCCCGCGTCTGTCACTTCGGATGGAATCGAGTACATCTTTGCGCGCTGGTCGGACGATGGCGCCGCAACGCATGAGATCATTACCCCGGCGGCCGAGACGACCTATGAAGCACAGTTCCTTCCGCCGCCGGCGATCGGGACTCAGCCTGCAATCAACAGCCTCACCGCGCTGCCGGGAACGACAGTGCTGCAGGGACAAGTCGTGACATTCAGCGCCGATGCCACCGGGTCCGGTCCGCTCAGCTGGCTCTGGAACTTTGGGGACGGCTCGGCCAGTGACCAGGCTGGTTCAGTCAATCACGCGTTCAGCACGGCAGGTATCTACACAGTCAGCCTGACCGTCACCGGAGCAGAACCGCCGCCGGCCTCAGCGTCGCTTAATATTACGGTGCTGGCTGGCGATAACGATCGCGACGGCATCGCCGATTCGGAGGATAGTGACGACGATAATGACGGCGTCAGCGATGCTATTGAGATACGCGATGGCACCGATCCGCTCGACTCGAGCAGCACGCGGCATTTGTCGCTGGCGGTCACGAGTTTAAACGCGCGCTCGTCGCTGCAGAGCCCCGCGCGTGACACCGTGAGCTTGCGTGCGATCATCGCCGAGCCCATCGAAGCCGGAAACCTCAGCGGCGCGCAGGTCGCACTGAATATCGGCGGAACCGTCGCCGCCTTTACGTTGAACAGCAAAGGGGCGGCGGCCACGAGCCTGGGCGCGCTGAAGATAGCGTCGCGGAAATTCAAACGGCGAAGCGTGTTGCAACTGAATCTGCGCCTGCGCAACGGAAGTTTTGTGCAGAGCTGGGGCGATCCGCATAGCGACCCGTTGATTTTTCCTGTCACGCTGACAGTCAACGGAAGAGTATTTTCGACAAGCGTGCGCCTGGAGACCAAGGTCTCACGCACGATCGCGCGATACAAACTCGATGATTAACAGCAGGGGGCGTCATCAGGCGCACTGGTGGTGTATCAGGGCAGCGCGCTGAGCAACTGATCGATCTGTTCGGGCGTGTTATAAAAGTGCGGTGACGCTCGCAGGCGCCCTTCGCGCATGACGATAACGATTTTTCGGCTCATCAGGTCGCGTACGATCGCTTTCATGTCGTGCGAAGGATGCGTGAACGTCACAATGCCGCTCCACTCGTTCTCCGCGCGGCTGCTGTAGACGTTGTAGCCCTTTGCCGTCAGGCCGTCACAGAGCTGCTGCGTCAGCGCGCGAATGCGCCGGCCGATCAGATCGACGCCGACATCGAGAATCATCTTTAACGAGGCGCCCAGTGCCAGCACGCACGGAATGGTATAGCTCCCGCATTCAAAGCGTTTGGCATCGGGCCGAAGCGTGAAATCGTAATTGCCATAGTCCTGCGCATTGACAACGTTCCACCAGCCCACTTCAGGGCGCAGCGAGGTCAGCAGTTCTCGCCGGCAGTAGAAAAAGCCGAAGCCTTCGGGCGCGAGCATCCATTTGTGTCCGTCGGCGGAGAGGAAATCGATCTTCATGGCCGCTACATCGACAGGAATGATGCCCAGCGACTGAATCGCATCGACGCAGAAAAGAATGCCGCGCGAACGGCAGAACTCGCCGACTTTCTGAATATCATTGCGGTAACCGCTGGCATATTCGACGTGCGAAAGAGCAATCATGCGTGTCTTCGGCGTGACGGCATTCAAAAGCTCGCTCAGCTCAATGCGTCCGTTGCGTTCGGGAACCATGATGTGCCGCGCATTGAAGCGCGCGGCCACATCCATCCACGGATAAACGTTCGCGGGGTACTCGACGGCGGTGCTGAGAATTTCATCTCCGGCCTTCCAGTCGAGGCCATTGGCGACGAACGCGAGCCCCTCGCTGGTGTTCTTGACGAAGGCGATTTCTTCGGGCGCGGCGTGAATGAGTTCAGCCGCAAGCGCGCGTGTGGTCTCAGCCTTTCCGTACCAGTTGCCCGTGACATACGAATCCTCGAGCGCCTGCTGAGTATACAGGTTCAGCGCCTCTGCGGCCGGTCGGCAAATCGGCGCGACGCCGGCATGGTTGAAAAAAGCCCAGCGCTTAAGGATGGGGAACTCGCGTCCGGCATCAAAGCCGGGGGGAAGAGGTGGTAGACTCGAGCTGCTCATAGGTGCTTACTTAGCACAAAACGCAGGAGACTCAAACAGACGAAGGATAGCCCTATACACGCAAGTCAACTGTGCCGGTACTTTGATGAGCCGCACGCAGACGCTATAATTACGGGCGAGTTCGCAATTTACCTGGAGCCCTGCATGCCGAAACTGCGCCTGGCCGTCCTGCTTTCCGGTTCGGGAACGACCCTTGAGAATCTCTTCGAACAGCAAGCGGCGGGACGCTTGAGCACTGAAATTGTCGTGGTCGTCAGCAGCCGCGCGGATGCTTTCGGCCTTGAGCGGGCCAGGCGGCGCGATGTTCCCGCGGTCGTGATCGAAAAGAAAAAGTATAAGGATGCACACGCGTTCTCCAGCCGGATCTTCGAAGCGATTGCTCCTTATAAGCCGGATCTTGTCGTGCTGGCCGGCTTCATGTCACTGCTGAAGATTCCTGAAGCGTACAAGAATAAGGTGATTAATGTCCACCCGGCGCTGCTGCCGGCATTCGGCGGAAAGGGGTTTTACGGGCATCACGTACATGAGGCTGTTTTAAAACACGGATGCAAGATAACTGGCTGCACGGTGCATTATGTTGACGATCAGTACGATCAGGGACCTATCATCGCACAAAAGGCTGTGCCCGTCCTGCCTGATGATACCCCCGACACCCTGGCTGCACGTGTGCAAGCGGCAGAGCGCGAGATCTATCCTGAAGCGATTCAGCAAATCGTTCAAAAATTTAACATATAGATGAGTGCGCTTTCAGCCGAAATAGGGTTAGTTGAAAAGAGTAATTCAGATTGTGCATTAATTGTCGAGGGTAAAGGTTTGACTTGACAGAAAATGGGTGTAATCAAGCTAAAGAGTTAAACCGTTTACGCATAAACTTTAAGGAGTCTGACACAAGGTGGTCACGCTAGAAGAACTTCTGCGCATCATGATGGAGCGCAAGTCCTCCGACTTGCATATTACCGCCGGTTCAGCACCACGTATTCGCGTCGATGGCGCGCTCGTTCCAACCGAGCACGACATCATGGATGCAGAAACCACACAGAAGATCATCTACTCAATTCTCGACAACGAACAGATCGCGAAGTTCGAATCCGAGAAGGAGCTCGACATGAGCTTCGGCATCTCGGGCATCGGGCGATTCCGTGTGAACGTTTTTTACCAGCGCGGCGCGGTCGGCACTGCTATCCGCGTGATTCCCTACGAGATCGCCTCGTTTGAAAAGCTAGGCGTTCCGGCCGAAGTCTGCAAGAAGCTCTGCGACCTTCCCAAGGGCCTGATCCTGGTGACGGGCGCGACCGGTTCGGGCAAGTCGACGACGCTCGCCACGATGATCGACTGGATCAATCAAACCGGCCAGTACCATATCATTACGATCGAAGACCCGATCGAGTTCGTACATCGAAACAAGCAGTGCCTTGTCAATCAGCGCGAAGTCGGTCCGGATACGCTCAGCTTCAACGCTGCCCTCAAGCACGTGTTGCGACAGGATCCCGACGTGGTGCTGATCGGCGAAATGCGTGACAAGGAAACCATCGAACTGGGATTGACTCTGGCTGAGACCGGACATTTGACCTTCGCCACGCTGCACACGTCCAACTGCGTGCAGACGATCAACCGTATTATCGACGTCTTCCCGGCCGAACAGCAGAATCAGATCCGCACACAGTTGTCCTTCGTTTTGGAAGGCGTGTTCTGTCAGCAGCTTCTTCCGTTGTCAGTGGGTAAAGGACGCTGCCTGTCTTGTGAAATCATGATCCCCAACGACGCCATCCGCGCGAACATTCGCGACGATAAGGTGCATCAGATTTATTCGACTATCCAGACCGGCGGCAAGACTGGCATGCGTACAATGAACCAGTCGCTGCTTGAACTTTATAAGGGAGGAAAAATTTCTTACGAAACGGCCGTTCAGTACACGCATAACCTGGAAGACATGAAGAAAACGTTCCAGGTGGCCTGAGGGCACGCTTTGTGCCCGCAGTCGGTTGATTGAAGTTTTGGACGCGGAGTCAAACGAGTGGCACGCATTACCCGCATGACCAAGCGACGCCTGGGCGAACTGCTGCAGGCGGAGGGGCTGATCTCCGACGAGCAGCTCCGGCAGGGCCTGGAAGAGCAGCGCCGCAGCAACATGTTCCTGGGCGAAGCGCTCGTGAAGCTCGGTTATGTTTCGGAAGAGGCCATCGCACAGACGATCGTGCAGCAGTTCAGCCTGCCGTTCATCTCGGCCAATCAATACAACATCGGCATCGATGTCCTGAACCTGTTCCCCGAACGCATGTACTACGAATACCAGTTCGTGGCGCTGGACAAGATCGGAAAAGTGCTGGTGATCTGCGGCGCCGGGCTGATGAATCATGACGTTCTCGACGAACTCGAGCGGCTCACCGACTGCAAAGTCTGCCAGTTCGTAAGCACCTGGAAAGACATCCGCAACGTCCTGGAGAAGTACGCCAAGGATCTGCGCAAGGAGCAGGAGAATCTCTCCAATCTTGGCGCGATGCTGCTGGAGGGCAATGCGCCTCCAGCCATACCGCTGCCCAAGCCCGCGGTGGTGGACACGGCCGCGGCAATCAAACTTGCTCCTCCCAAGACAACGGGCATGGTGCCGCCCAAGCCCGGCAGTCCCGTGCCGGCGCCCGCAGTGCCCGGGCTTGCCGCCGTGACAGCGCCTGTGCCGCCGCCCTCAGGTACGCCCGCCGTTCCATCCAGGCCGGGTACGCTGGTGCTGACGCCGCCCAAAGTCGTTACGGGTATCAGTGCCAACGCCGTTGCAAAGATTGCTTCTGCACCCTCGGGTACCGCGGTGATTCCACCGGCAGCCGCTGCGCCACCGGCGCAGCCTGTTCCGGCCGGTTCAACCACTGGTCCGCAATCTCCGCGGCTCTCTGCGCTTGCGGGAGTGCGTCCGCCAGGAGGCACACAGCAGGTCAAGGTCGCGCCGCCATCGCCGTCTGCGGTCGTCAACAAGGATGGCGCCTCGCCTCCGGCCGCCAGCGAGTCAGGCAAGCTGCCTCAGCCTGGGTCAAAGACGGGCTTGCTGGGTCTGTTTAAGAAATCCTGAGCGCGCTGCACGCCTTGCCACGCCGCTGGTGCGGGCAGGACAGAATGATCGTAGCCATAGCAATCGGCCGCTGATTGCAGGGCGCGAACGAAAAAGGGACCTGAGCGTATGGCCAAGTTTGATAAAAAGCTGGCTGGCATCCTCACCAAATGCAAGATCCTGGATGAGGCCAAGCGCGACGAAATGCTTGCCGAATGCGAGAAGAACAATTCCTCGCTGACGCAGGTCCTGATCGAGAAGAAAATCTGCGACGAAGAGACGCTCATCACCACGGTCGCTGAAGAGATGAGCTATTATCCGGTAAATCTCTCTAAGATTGAGGCGTCCCCCGAGGCGCTTGAAGCTCTTACCGAAGAGCAGGCCAATAATTACCAGGTGCTGCCGCTTGCGCGCATGGGCAAGATGCTGACGATGGCCATCGCCAATCCGTTCGACGTGCTCATTCTCGACGACGTGAAGATCGTCACCGGCTGCGAAATCATTCCGGTACTCACGACTGAGACGGCGATCAAGAAAGCCATTGAGAAGGCGTACAAGAAAAACGTCGACGTGCAGGGCGAAATGGCAGCTACCGCTGCCCTGCTCGACCAGCAGTTTGGCACGGATCTCTCATCGGCATCGACACAGGAGACCGAAGACGAAAATTCCGGGCCGATCATCAAGCTCGGCAACCGCATCATCGAAGACGCCTATCTGCAGGGCGCCAGCGACATTCACATCGAGCCGGCCGAAGACCGTGTCTACGTGCGGTACCGCATTGACGGTATTCTCAAGGATCAGCTGCAGCTTCCGAAGGCCTCGCACCGCGCCCTGATCAGCCGTCTCAAGATCATGAGCGACCTGAACATCTCCGAGCGCCGCCTGCCGCAGGACGGCCGTATCGTTTACAAGAAGTACAATCCCAAATTCGACCTGGACCTTCGCGTGTCAGTCGCGCCGATGAATCATGGCGAAAAGATCTGCGCCCGTATTCTCGACAAGACCAAGTCCTGTCTGCCGCTCGAAAAGCTGGGCTTCTCGAACTACAACCTGGTGATGTATCGCGACCTGATCCAGGTGCCCTACGGCATGATTCTGCATTGCGGTCCGACCGGTTCCGGCAAATCCATGACGCTCTATGCGGCGCTCAATGAAATCAACACCCCGGAAGTGAACATCTCGACGGCCGAAGACCCCATCGAATACACGCTGCCGCGCCTGAACCAGATGCAGATGCAGAAAGGCATCGGCCTGACGTTCTCCGCTGCGCTCCGCTGCTACCTGCGACAGGATCCGGACATCATCCTCGTGGGCGAAATCCGCGATACGGAAACGGCCGAAATCGCCATCGAAGCGGCGCTAACCGGACACGTGCTGTTCTCCACGCTGCACACCAACGATGCGCCTTCGACCATTACGCGCTTCAGTGAAATGGAAATCGAGCCGTTCATGATTTCGACCTGCCTTGTCGCCATCTGCGCACAGCGCCTGCTGCGCCGGCTGTGCGGCTGCAAGCAGGAAGACACTCCCAAGCCGGAAGAACTGGCGCTGCTTAAACGCGCCAAAGACGATGCGCCGGCGGAGAAAATCTGGCGACCCGTTGGCTGTCCGCGCTGCAGTGGTTCCGGGTATAAGGGGCGCTTGGGAACCCACGAACTTCTCAAGAATACTGACGAGCTGCGTGCACTGATCAACAAGCACGCCACCTCAGAAGAGCTGAAAACTGCGGCTCGCAAAGGCGGAATGCGCACCTTGTTCGAAGATTTGATGGAAAAGGTCAAGCAGGGCCTGACCTCGCTGCCTGAGGCAGTGGGCACTGCGCGACCGGACGACACGATCATTTGAGATGCCACCGTCCGCGGCGTGCGGATGCATTCCTGCTTCTTGGCCAGATTTGCGCGAGGACTGGCCCCGTTTGGCCAGTCTATGCTTGGGACCGTAAAATCAGGTGAAATTTCGCCGTGCGACGCTAAACTAGAGCCCGCCAGCAAACAAGAATGAACCATGCGCTGCAGTAGAGGCAATCACGGCTTTTCTGCTACGCACGAATCAAGCCGCACGATGGGAGACATTGGCCATGCCCAAGTTTAAATATGTCGCGCGCGATGCCGCAGGAAAACGCGTCGCCCAGACGGTCGATGGCACCAGCAAAGAAGAGGTGATGAACAACCTCAAGAGTCAGAACCTGACTGTGCTGTCAGTTTCTGAAGAAGGTGGCGGAGCCCCCGGAAAGCCGGGCAGCGCTGCGCCTGCCAAGGGCGGCTTCTGGAACATTCAAATCGGCGGCGGCGGCAACGCGGCACCCAAGGTCAGCGGCGAAATGCTGGTCGTGTTCACGCGCCAGTTTGCGACCATGATCGGCGCCGGTATTCCCGTGCTGGAATGTCTGAACATCCTGCAGGAGCAGGCTGAAGACCCTGGTTTTAAAAACGCGCTCGGTTCGATCGTTGAAGACGTGCGCGGCGGAAGCGACTTGAGCCAGGCCCTGACCAAGCATCCCAAGGCGTTTGAACGAATTTATATCAACATGATCAAGGCCGGCGAAGCGTCCGGCCAGCTGGATACCATTCTCTCGCGTCTGGCCGATTACCTCGAAGCCACAGAAAAATTGCGCCGTGAAATCAAGGGTGCCATGACCTACCCGGTCGTCTCGCTGGTCATGATCTTCGGCATCACAATCTTTTTGCTTGTGTTCATCATCCCGAAGTTCGTTGACATTTTTAAAGCGCTGAAGGTCGAATTACCTCTGCCGACCATTATCGTTCTGGGGTGTTCAAAGATCCTGACCACGTACTGGGCGCAGACAATCATCATCTGCGTCGGCATTTATCTGCTGATCAAGTGGTGGAAATCCACCGACAGTGGCGGCTATTCCTGGGACCGCATGTTGCTTAAAGCGCCCGTCTTCGGCCAGCTGCTGCAGAAGGTCGCGCTCTCGCGCTTCGCAAAGACGTTTGCCACCCTGCTCCGCTCCGGCGTTCCCATCCTCGGCGCGCTTGAAATCGTGGCCTCGACCGCCGGCAACCGCGTGGTCGAAGAGGCCGTCAACAATGCGCGCGAGTCCATCCGCCAGGGTGAAAATCTGGCCAAGCCGCTGGGTGAATCGCCGGTGTTCCCGCCAATGGTGGTGCGCATGATCGCGATTGGCGAAAAATCGGGCGCGCTCGAGCAGCTGCTTGAAAAGATCTCCGAGTTCTATGACCAGCAGGTCGAAGCGATGGTCGACGCGCTGACCTCGCTGATTGAGCCCCTCATGATCGGCGTCATGGGTTTCATCGTGGGCGGCATCGTGCTTTCAGTGTTCCTGCCGATCTTCAAGATCCAGGAAGCGCTGCAGCATAAATAAGCGCGCAGGCCGTTCAAGCGCCGCGCGCCAGGCCGGGCGTCCCCGTTCTTAAAAGCTGCCCCTGGGCACGCCGCCGGGCATTCAGCACCTATTGAGGGATCGTTCGTGCTCGATGCTTACGTGGAACGCCAGACGCGAACGATCCGCGGAAATCAGATCCTTATAGCGCTGCGGCTTCTGCTCGCCACCGTGGCGCTCACCGTCCTGGTCATTCATGAAATAACGCTGATCCAATCCGCCACACGTCCCTCCGATCTGCAGCCGATTTTTTTCCTGCGCGCGCCGGGACTGGTGGCGATGATCGTCTGCCTGCTGACGGTCGTATACAGCATCATCACGAAATTTTCGGCGTCAGATTCAAGCGGCGCGCCCAAGCTGGCGCTGGTGCAGATCTTCGTGGATATCGTGCTGATCTCGACGCTGATCTGGCACACCGGCGGCGTCGACAGCCAGTTCGTGGTGCTGTATTTCTTCTCGATCTGCGCCGCGGCGTTCGTGCTGAAATGGAACGTCGCCGTGCTGGCTGCGGCGGCCTCAACGATTCTGTTCAGCACCGTCGCCCTTCTTTACAGCACCGACCACATTCCCAAGAGTTACAGCGACCAGGTCACGACGGCGCACCTGGCGCGGCTCAAGCAGCTCTCGCCGCTTGATTTTCTGCGCCTGCTGCTGCTTCCGGTCTGCGCCTTCTTTCTGACAGGCATCCTGGCCGGCGTGCTCTCGCGGCGCTTTGCGATGGCCCGGCTGCTGCACCACGAAATTCTGGAGGGCATCGGCGAAGGTATTGTCGTGCTGGATGCCCAGCGCAGCGTGCTCTATCACAACAACGAATTCCAGCGGCTGCTGGGGATGGCCGCGGTGAACCCGGGAATGCGCCTGGAACAGTTGCTCGGAAGTTCCATCGATTCGCAGGCCGCTGATGTCCTGATCACGCGCCAGCAGAAGCGCAGCGAAGCGCAGCACCGCCGCGGCGACGGGCAGATACTTCCCTTTGCAGTCCGCATCATTCCCATCCTGGAATCAGAGGAGGAAGTTCCGCGCGGCCTGATCATTTCCATCGACGACATCACGGCCGAAAAGAAAATGGAGGAGTTTCTCAAGCACCGGCAGCGCATCGAAACAATGGGGCATATTTCAGCCACGATCGCACATGAAATCCGCAATCCGCTGGCATCGATCCGCGGCGCTGTTCAGGAAATCAGCCGCAACCTGGAGATTCCACCCAGCAAGAAAATCCTGCTTGAGATTGTCTTGTCCGAATCTGACCGGCTGGATCAGATTATCACCGACTTCCTCCGCTTTGCGCGCATGCGCTCACCACACCTGGTTCCGACGGATATTTCACGCGTGCTCAACGATGTACAGATGCTGCTGAGCGCCCGGCCGGAAGCGGCAAACGTGGCGATGAGCGTCTGCGGCGATCAGCCCCGGCCGTTTCCGGCAGATCCTGAACAGTTACGGCAGGTCTTTCTCAACCTGGGGGTCAATGCGCTGCAGGCAATGGCCGGACGGCCAAATCCGAAATTAAGCTTCCGCGTGCTGAGCGTTCCGTTGCACCGCGCACCCGGACTGTCGGCTGAGGCCGTAAATGATCGCGTAAACCGTCCGGGAACGCTGATCGAAATGAGCGACTCAGGCCCCGGAATTCCAGATGCTGTCACTCGCCAGATTTTCGAACCGTTCTTTACCACCAAGCCCACGGGAACGGGTCTGGGACTGGCGGTTGTAGAGCGAATTGTGCAGTCGCATGAAGGGCTGGTTACGGTAGAAAGCAAGTTGGACATTGGTACGACGTTCAGGGTCTGGCTGCCTTCCGACCTGAAAACGGGCGCTGCGATTAGTGGTCCGCGCCCGGTTGTGGTAGCCTAGGAATTACGCAATGGATACTGATGAACCAAACCTGACAGCAGCGGGCGCCCCGAAGTCCGCCTCATCCCGCCGCCGCTGCGTCGTCGTGCTCGACGATGAGCTGGCCATTCAGCGGTTGCTGCGTGTAATCCTGGAAGGCGAAGGCTACGACGTTGTCACGACAGATGACGGACACAAAGTTCTGGAACTTGCCGCGCAGCAGCAATTGGACTTGATCATCCAGGATCTGCGCATGCCGAAAATGGACGGGCTGACGTTCCTGAAGCAGCTCAAGCAGAAGCACCCCGACATTCCGTCGATTGTCGTCACTGCATTCGGAACATTTGAATCAGCAATCGAGGCCATGCGCCTGGGCGCGTACACGCATCTGAACAAGCCCTTCGATACGGAGGAGATGCGGCAGACAGTCTCTCGCGCACTGGAACGACTCGAGTTCAGCAAGAAGTCGCCGCGGGCGGGCGTGGCCTTCCTGGACATGATCAGCCAGACGCCGTCGATGGCGGCGATTTCCAGCCTGATCAACCGCGTGGCCCGGACAGACTCGACCGTCCTGATAACCGGTGAAAGCGGGACCGGAAAAGAACTGGTCGCGCGTTCCATTCATTACAATTCGCTGCGTTCGGATCAGCCGTTTGTCGCGGTCAACTGTGGAGCATTTACTGAGACGCTTCTGGAATCGGAACTCTTTGGCCACGTCAAAGGCTCGTTCACGAATGCCATCGCCGATCGCAAAGGCGTCTTCGAAAGTGCAGACCGCGGAACGCTGTTCCTGGATGAAGTCGGCGAGCTTTCACTGACCACCCAGGTGAAACTTCTGCGTGTGCTTGAAACGCGCACCTTCAAGCCGGTCGGAGGTGCGAAGGATATGCGCGTGGACGTCCGCTTCATAACGGCCACAAACCGCAATCTTCCCGAGATGGTGTCGGAAGGTCAGTTCCGTGAGGACCTCTTCTACCGGTTGAATGTCATCCCGATCGAACTCCCGCCTCTGCGCGACCGCAAAGAAGACATTCCGCTGCTGGCTGGGCACTTCCTGGCACGTTTTGCCAAGCGCATGAACAAGCCGATGCAGAGCATCGATGATTCGGCAATCGAAGCGCTGTTGAAGTACAGCTGGCCGGGAAACGTGCGCGAACTCGAAAACACCATCGAAAGAGCCGTTGCGCTTTCGATCGGCGACAAGATTACCGCCGCGGACCTTGCCGGACCGATCCGCGGCCATGCTTCCGCGCGCATGGCACCGCTCTCTTCATCGTCGCTGCGTCCGCCGGCTTCAACGAGCAATTCGGGGTTGACGTCGCCAGCATCGGCGAGCGGATCGGCTCTCCGGACTGCAGCGTCCGCCAGTGGATCGGCTCTCCGGCCGGCAGCGTCCGCAAGCGGCTCCGCGCTGGCGGCGACGACTCATCCCGGACCTGTGCTGATCAATTCACCGTTTGGCGCGCACAAGTCAGAGGCGCGGCTGCCGGCGGCGGGAATGGATTTGGAGCAGTGGCTGCTGGAACGTGAGCGCGCGTATATCATCCAGGCGCTGGAGCGCACGAACTGGAATCTGACGGAAGCGGCCAAGCTGCTGAACATGACGTTCCGATCGATCCGCTACCGCGTGGCGAAACTGAATATCGAGCGTCCCACCCGGAGCGAGTCTGAACTGTGACTCCGGAATATGGTTTGAAGCCCCCTGTCTCCACTGCGTCCATGGGTCTGAACCAGAGGATGCGTGCGATGCACCGCTTGTTGCCAGCACTACTGCTAACCGTGGCCGCTGCCAGTCTGCAGGCCGGCGAACTTTCGTATGCCTGGAAAGCCGGCGATCTGTTTCGCTACGACTATTACAAGGCCGTTTCCATCACGCAAAAGGATGAGAACGGGAAACTGGAAGAGCGAAAGACTGAATTTACGGGCGTTATGGTACTTGAGGTTCGAACCGTAACGGCCGCCGGCGCGACAGGCACGCTGCGCATCGATTCACCGCGTGTCACGCTGCCGCAGGTGCGGGCTTTTTCAGCCCAGTCGGATGCGCCCGAAATCCAGCAGGAGAAGAATCGTTCTATTGGGCATGCCATCTCCGGCGCAATCAAGGTGGCCCGCTGGAGCGTCGCCATCAAGCGGGACGGATCCTTTGAAATTCTCGGGCGGAGTCCCGCCAGCACAGCCGAATGGTTTAAAGAAACAGCCAATTCGGCAGGCTGGCGCAAGAAGCAGATCGAGACGGTGGCGAAGATCATCGAGCAGGATCTGGGCTTCAAGCCGAGCGGCGTTGATAGCGATATTCTTCTGATGTTGAATTCAGCCAGCCAGGACGCCGGCGAGACTCACGCGCTTCGCCCGCTTCGCGCCGTGTCCAGCAGCAAGTCGGGCGAAAAAGACAAAATGCAGCTATCGTTTACGCGCAGTTTCAAGGAAGGCGCGGGAATCAGCTACGTGGTCCCAAATCTCGAATCTGCCAAGCCTGTTCAGATTAAACCTAAAAGCGTCTCGATGCACGAAGGTATAGCCGTCTTCGATACGCGGCTGAGCATGCTGGATACATTGAATGAAGACTACACGGCGACTCTGGACTATACCTGCGGCGCACAGACCCTCACCCAGGAGGTTCACGTCCAGTACCGACTCAAGCGGCTGGCGCCGGCCATTTCGAAACCGGAATAAAGCCCGCTGCTCAGTCCGGAAAGAGAGTGGCACACAGCTCCGCCTGATCGTAATCTATTCCGCTTTCCGGACCGCCGGACGCGGCTTTTTTAAGACATGAATCACGAGGACATTCGTTGAATGACCAGTGCGAACATGAACGACCTGATGATCTCGATTTCCGGTGTGCGCGGCATCGTTGGCCGCAGCCTGACGCCCGGCCTTCTCGTGCGCCTGGGCGAAGCATTTGGCACCTACATGCGCTCAGGAAAAGTCGTGGTCGGCCGTGACACGCGCGTCTCCGGCGAGATGGTAAAATGCGCCGTCTTCAGCGGCCTGCTCTCCACCGGCTGCTCGATCGTTGATGTCGGCGTCGTCGCCACGCCCACCGCCACGCTCATGATTGAAGAGCTTAAGGCTGACGGCGGCGTGGTGATCTCCGCCAGCCACAATCCGGTCGAATGGAACGCACTGAAGTTCTTCCGCTCCGACGGCGTGTACCTGAACGCCGACGAAGGCCGCGACCTGCTGAACCTCTACTATTCCGGCGATTTCCTGCGCAAACCGTGGGACGCGCTGAAGACGATCGAAGTCGTCTCCGACGCCGAGGCTCATCACGTCGACAAGGTCCTCTCTATTCTCGATGTTCCGCTGATCCGTTCGCGCAAATTCCGCGTCGCGCTGGATTGCTGCAACGGGGCTGGCGTGGGCGTCTCGCTGCGGCTGCTGCGCGCGCTGGGCTGCTCGGTGGAACCCATTCACTGCACGCCCGACGGCCTTTTTCCGCACACCCCGGAACCGAACTTTATCAACCTGCAGGACCTCTGCCGCTTTACGCGCGAGCGAAACGCGGACCTCGGTTTCGCGACCGACCCCGACGCCGACCGCATCGCGGTGGTCTCCGAAAAGGGCGACTTCCTCGGCGAAGAATTGTCGCTGGCACTGGCCACGCAGTACGTGCTTTCGCGCACGAAGGACCGCAGCCGGCCGGTGGTCATTAACATGTCAACCAGCCGCGTGACGGAGGACATCGCGCGCCAGGCGGGCTGCCAGGTGATCCGCACTGCGGTTGGAGAAGTGAATGTCGCCGAACGCATGGAAGAAGCAAACGCGATCATTGGCGGCGAAGGCAATGGCGGAGTTATCGATCCGCGCATCCATTACGGCCGCGACGCCATCGTCGGCATGGGGCTCATTCTTGAGCTGATGGCACGCACCGGGAGTAGCTGCAGCCAGCTGGCCGGCGCCCTGCCGCAGTATGCGATGTTGAAGACCAAAATTGACTGCCCTGCGGCGCAAAGCCGCGAAGTCATCCGGCGTCTGAAGGCTGAAGCCCAATCGGCCCGTGCAAATTTGGAAGACGGTTTGCGTCTCGACTGGGACGACCGTTGGGTTCATTTGCGCGCCAGCAACACAGAACCGGTCATGCGCATCATCGCCGAAGCGCGAACCCCCGAAGCGGCGCAGGCGCTGGTGGCGGAATATACCGGGCACGTCCAGGCGGCGCTCAAAAAGTAGCAATCTGCTCAGCCCCGCAGTAGTGGCGGCAGGCCCCGGCGGTGGATGGCGATCCACGGTGGGACGGAGAAAATTTACATGTGTGGAATTGTCGGCTATACCGGAATCAAAAAGGCATCCGAAGTTGTCCTGAACGGCCTGCGCAAGCTTGAGTACCGCGGTTACGACTCTGCCGGCATTGCACTGGTGGATTCGTCGCAGATGCCGGTTGTTCGAGCCGTCGGACGCGTGGACGCTCTGGCTGCCAAGCTCAGCGCGATCGTCGAAGACAGCCATGTGGCCATTGGGCACACCCGCTGGGCAACGCATGGCCGGCCGAATGAGCTGAACGCTCACCCGCACCGCGACCTCTCTGGCCGTATCGCCGTCGTACACAATGGCATCATTGAAAACTACGCGGCTTTGCGAAAGGAACTGCAGGCCGAAGGCGCAAAATTTCAATCCGAGACCGACACCGAAGTTGCTGCCGTGCTCATCGGCAAGCTCTACCAGGGCGATCTGGTCAAGGCGATCGAAAAAGCGATTGAACGCATCGAAGGAACGTTTGCCTTCGCGGTCATATCACTCGATCATCCCGGCCTGATCGTCGGCGCGCGGCGCGGATCACCGCTGGCTGTCGGCGTGAATGCCGAGGGCGGTGGTATGCTGCTGGCCAGCGATGCCATGCCCATCCTCTCTTATACGCGGCATGTGCTTTACCTCGATGACGACCAGGTCGTCGCGATTGAGCCGGGCAAGATGACGCTGCGCAAAGATGGGCGCGAAATCGAGCCGCACGTGACAGAGATTCGCTGGAGCGCCGAGGATGCCGAGCGCGGCGGTTACGCGCATTTCATGCTCAAGGAAATTCACGAGCAGCCTGGCGCGCTGCGGCGTTTGGCCAATGCGCTGGTCGCGAATCCCGGTACGTCCAACGGACAGACGCAGCCGCCGGTGTTCAATCTGCCGGACATCCGCGTAAGTCCCGACGAGCTGCGCAAAGTTTCGCGCGTGATCGTTGTTGCGCAGGGCACGGCCTTCCATGCCGGAATGGTCGCGCGCAACATGATCGAGCGCTGTGCACGCATTCCTGCATACGTGGAGTACGGCAGCGACTTCCGCTACCGGGATCCGATCATCGACCCGAGCGTGCTGGTCATTGCCGTGTCGCAGTCGGGTGAAACGGCGGACACGCTCGGGGCCGTGCGGCTGGCGCGCGAGCGGGGCTGCAAAACGCTTTCAGTGATCAACGTCGTCGGCAGTACCATCGCCCGCGAAAGCGATGGTGTGATCTACATGAATGTGGGCCCGGAGATCGGAGTGGCTTCGACCAAGGCCTTCACTGGCCAGATCGCGGCGCTCTACGTGCTCGCCATTCACCTGGGCCTGGTCCGTGGAACATTGCCGGCGGCTGAGGCCGTACGGCGCGTGGAAGATCTGCTGCAGGTGCCCGGCCGCGTCGAAGAAGTGCTCACGCGGGCCGACCAGGTGAAAGCTGTCGCCGAAAAGTATAAGGATGCCAGCAACGCGCTGTTCCTCGGGCGCGGAACAGGATTTCCGCTGGCACTTGAAGGCGCGCTGAAGCTTAAAGAAATCTCCTACATCCACGCGGAAGGTTACGACGCGGCGGAGATGAAGCACGGGCCGATCGCGCTGATTGACGACAAAATGCCGGTGGTGGTGCTGGCGCTGTCCGGCCGGCGCTACGACAAGATCGTCAGCAACATTCAGGAAGTTAAAGCACGCGGCGGCCGGGTCATCGCGATTGCCAGCCACGACGATAAGAGCATTCACGAGCGCGTTGACGACGTGCTGCCCATTCATGACGACCACGGCATCATGAACTCGATCGTCTGCTCGGTGCCGCTGCAGCTCTTCGCTTATTACATCGCAGTTGCGCGGGGATGCGACGTCGACAAGCCGCGAAACCTGGCCAAGAGTGTGACGGTCGAATAAGCGTTTCCATAACGTTTGGCGTGCGCATTCCGGACGCGTTTTCCGGGTGCGCATGCCTTTTTTGACCCGGTTAAATACCCCGGACAATATTAAACGAAATACGTGACAGCACGCGAAATCAGCTTACAATTCTACGCTGACCGTGAAGTATGCCGCCTGGAGAATTATGAATGGTAGGTTTCGCTGGGTTTTCCCCATCGCGAAAAGAGCACCTCATCCGCGTTCAGAAGGTGACGAAGGAATACAGTTGCGGTCCTTCCACCGTCAAAGCGCTGCGCCAGGCGACCCTGACGCTTGAAGCCGGTGAGTTTGTGCTGCTTCAGGGCACCTCCGGCAGCGGAAAAACCACGCTTCTCTCCATCATGGGCTGTCTGATGAAGCCCACGTCCGGCCGCATTGTTGTCGCCGGCAAGGACGTGACCGACATGGGCGAAAGCGAATTGCCCGCCCTGCGGCTAAAACACATCGGCTTCATTTTCCAGACTTTCAATCTCTTCCCTGCCCTGACCGCGCGCCAGAATGTGACGCTGGCGCTTCAGCTGAAAGGCTATGGCTGGCGTCAGCGCAACAAGGAAGCCGCGCGCCTGCTCGATCGCGTCGGGCTGACCAAGGAAATGGATCGCAAACCCGGCGATATGTCGGGTGGACAGCGCCAGCGCGTCTGCATCGCGCGCGCGCTCGCCGGCGATTCCGACATCATCCTGGCCGACGAGCCGACTGCGGCGCTCGATACTGCGACCGGCCTGGAGATCATGGAACTGCTTAAAGAGCAGACCCGCACCGGCACGAAGGCCTGCTTTGTGGTCACGCATGATCCGCGTCTTGAAAAGTTCGCCACGCGAGTGGACCGCATTACCGACGGCATCCTCAATGTCGGAGCACCCGTGCGGATTCGCGGAGCTGCTGCGGGCGAAGTCGAAAAGCCGGTGCTTTCCGGAACGGTTTCCAACAATACGCCGATCGGGCTTCCGAGCATCAGCGCAGCCCACTGACGAGTTAATCAGAAGCTTCGTGGTGACGAACCAACCGGCCGCCGCGACCGTGGCGGACCGAGAACTTCCATCATGACAATTGCCTGGCGCGCGGCGGCACGTTTGGCTTCCGGCGCTGCCTGGCGCAGCGTCCGCATCAGCTCGAGCGGCAACGTAGCGGGCCCGGCGGCATCCGCCGCTGCCCGTGCCGCTTGACGCGCAGCTTCCTTTTCAGTCTCGCGCCGCTTGGATGGCGCTTCACGTGCCGGCTTTGGCGCAGGACTTTGCGGGCTCGGCTGCGGCGTCCGGCGCTTCGCCGGCGGGTGCGTATCGTACGTTGCGGGACGTAGATTCGGAAAGGTTGGCGACGGGGGGGCAGCCGGAGGCGGTGGGGGTGCCTCAATTCGAGCCATCTCCGTGACGGGCTTTATCGGCTCAATGCCCGTCTCGTCTGCAGGCGCCAGCGTGGATTCAAGCGTGCGACGCTCGGGCCGTTCAGCAACGGGCGCGGGAGGCGGTGCCGTGGCTGCGCCCTTTTTCTGCGCGGCTTCACGCCGCACTTCTTCCAGTATTTCCTCAAGCGTCTTCGGCCGGCTTTTCCCTTCATCC
>DASPJR010000209.1:0-20786 GCA_035628505.1 Planctomycetota bacterium
TGTAGAGCATGGACGCGACATCGAGCGGCTCGCCGGTCATCCAGCTTTCAAAACCGGGTGACGCGAGAAGATTGTTCAGCCGCATCGCGAGCGCGAAACGATCCTTTGAGGGAAAGAACGACTCAATATCCATCACTCCCACGCGCGTCATTGGTGGCGATTGGATCTGCTGGATCATTGCCCCAAGATCGAGATCTTTACCGTCTTTCCAGGCCGCGCCGAGAATCGCAGAGAGAAGGATGTGTTCGCGGCTCTGAACCGGATCGCCTTCGATGCCCAGCAGTCCGAGAAGGCTCGTGGCGGTCGTTGCAATGCGCTCGCGAAAGAGCTCTGCGTCTTCGCGGATCGTCTCACTGGGCGCATCGAAGGATTTGAGGATCGACAGCGAAATGCCGGCGTTGCTTCCCGGTGTGTAGACCGCGAAGTCGGCAGCATCTTTAAGGCGCTGAATGCGTGTGCCGTCCTGGCCCCAGTCGGCCAGCCCGCGTTTCCATTTTTCCGCCTGCTGACTGGCAAAGTCACTCACCGAAACGCCGGCGCGCTGCGCGTCGGACTCATTGACCCACGGCGCGAAGTCTTCACCGCGCAGTTGTGGAAAAGTAAGCAGCAGGTTGCTGATGTCGCCCTTTGGATCGATGGCTATGCAGGGGATGCCATCGATCGCCGCTTCCTCTAAGATGGACAGACAAAGGCCTGTCTTTCCGCTGCCGGTCATTCCGACGCAGACGGCGTGCGTGACCAAGTCCTTGGATTCATACAGCACGAGCCGGTCGGTTCGTTTACGCGCCGGGAGATCAAAACTTTTACCAAGGTAGAATACGCCGAGTTTCTCGAAGTCCTGCATTGTGGCTCTTAGCTCCTGGCTCTTAGCTCTTAACGGCCAATACCGTTCGGATCTTTTCTTTATTATGCATAAGCAGCTTAGCAAAAACTTCTTCTGCAGAATACGCATTCCAAGAGCCAAGAGCCTAGAAGAGCCGAACGTTCGCCATTTACCTGCGCGGCGCCTTGTGATATAGATGCGCTCACAGCCGGCGCCGGAGGACAGGTCAAGCGACTCTGCGCAAAACAGAGGCTGCGGGGCTACCCCGCGGACGCACGCATGAGGCTCATTCGAGGATGAACTAGACGTCGATGGCTGTTGCAAGCCGTCGCGCTAGTCCCGTACAGGTCTGAGTTGTCTGTTTCCGGCGCCGGCTGAATATCTTTGATCATGTCAAAAACGCCCACTATCCTTCGCGCCATCTTCAATTTTCTCGGAGCGATAGCTTTTCTGCTGCTGCTTCCGATTGCCATTCCATTCATTCTCATCGGGCTCATTATTGGCGGCATCGTGATGCTGCTGCAGGCGGTTGGACTCATGAAAAAGCCCGTGCCGCGCACGCCCGGCGTGCTCCGGGCCGATGCGTGGAAGCCTGTGAAGCCCTATCACCGCGCGTGGAGCACGCGGCCGTGCAAGCTGCGCCATCACAACCGTCTCGTGAAGCAGAAGCCGTATGTACTCGCGCGCGCGGTAAAGCCGGAAGGTGCTTACGAGACCTTCTATTTCGACGGTCGTGTCGGCGGCAATGACGAGCGACTGCGGGGTTATGGCCTGCCGCTCCTTGAAACGCCCGAAGACATTGCGAAGTGGCTTAACGTTCCCGTTCGCACTCTGGCGTGGCTGGGTGATTACCACCGCTTGAACGCCAGCGAGAAAGTGAAGAAGAAACAGCATTATCATTACACGTGGGTGAAGAAAAGACGTGCCAATAACTACCGACTGATCGAAGCGCCGAAGCCTATTATGAAAACCGTGCAGCAACGCATCCTGCGCGAGATCCTCGATCGTGTGCCGGCTCATCCGGCGTCGCATGGTTTTGTGAAGGGCAGATCGATTCAAAGCAACGCTGCAGCGCATGTAAAGAAATACGCGCTGCTGAAGTGCGATCTGGAAAACTTCTATCCGAAGATCCGCTTCAAGCGCGTCGTCGCGCTGTTTGGCGGCATGGGCTACAACATCGAGGCCTCGCATTGGCTCGCGCGACTCTGTACCAACCGGATTCCAGACGGCCTGAAACAGCCCGGCGTATTTGAGAATTTCTATCAGGAGCGCCATCTGCCGCAGGGCGCCCCGACCTCACCGGCGATCGCGAATCTCTGCGCGTACCCGCTTGACGTGCGCCTTAGCGGGCTGGCGAAAAAGTTCGGCGTAACTTATACGCGCTACGCCGATGACCTGACGTTCTCGTGCGACGAAAATTTTTTGCGCGGGAAGTCGATGAACTGGCTGATCCGTTATGTGCGCGGCATCGTGCGCGACGAAAGGTTCACCTGGAACAACAAGAAGAAAAAGATCATCCGCCATGGACACCGCCATGTTGTGACGGGCCTGGTCGTAAACGAGAAGCCGAACATCCAGCGCGACCAGTACGATCGCCTCAAGGCGATTCTGCACAACTGCGCCAGGAAGGGGCCAGGCACGCAGAACCGCGATAATCATCCGAACTTCCGGGCTCATCTGCAGGGCCGCGTGGCCTTTGTCGAGAGCGTCAATCCTGAGAAGGGCCGAAAGCTAAGGCAACTATTTCAGGCGATCCGATGGTGAGGCCGTAGGTTACTCATCTTCCTCGATGTGCCGACCCAGTATCAGCATCTCGTGTTCATCGCACGGCAGCGGCTCAAAGCCGGTGACGTGAATGGTCGGCGTGACGATCTCCGCCAGCGGCCTCAGCGGCAAAGTCATATCGGCACGGTAGGGCTCGATCAGAGCGCACATGTCGTCTTTGAAGCGCGGAATGTCGAGACCCATGTAAATGCTCGCGGGTATAGCGGCCGCTTTCAGCTTAAAGGTATGCTGCAGCGAGAGCACGCCTTTACGGTTGCCGTTTTCCCAATGAACGAACGCCACGGCCGCGTGAATGATCATCTGGTAAAACGTCTTCTCGATACCTGCTGAGTCCATCCACTGCTCTTCGAGGATTTCATGACATTCAAAGAAGTGCCTGTTATTAAAGAGCCAGATACCCTTCTTGTAACGCTCGGGATATTCGCTGATTTCAGGTTCGCCGTGGAGCATTTCAGGTTGATACCTCTTTTTGGGGACGAATGGAGTCAAAAAAATCTCGCCGACTTCAACTTGACTCTACGCTGAACTTAAGCATACTTCCCCGTCTGGACTTTTGAAGATGTTGGATCCGCGCAAGCATCGTCGCAATCCAAAATCGACATTCCAACGTTTCTGTCCCTGTCGTCTAGAGGCCTAGGACAGAGGCCTTTCAAGCCTCCGACCGGGGTTCGAATCCCCGCAGGGACGCCATTTTTGAGGCCCGTCGATCCTCCCACTTCGGGATTGATCGCGGAAACAGATCGGGTAGTATGGTTCCCGTCCGCTGGAGCGGACGTAGAGATTTTTGTGCTGGGGGTTTTTGTGGTCAGAGTCGAAGCTCGTGCTGGTGAAGGTCTTGAGAAGGTTCTGCGGCGTTTCAAGAAGGCCTGCGAAAAAGAAGGTTTGACCAAGCAGCTGCGTCAGAACCAGCATTTCGAGAAACCCAGCGACAAGAAACGCCGCAAGAAAGTCGCGGCCGAACGTGCGCAGCGTAAAGAGCTGCTGGCCGGCAGCAGCGGCATGCGTCGCAAGTAAAATCGCGGCCACGCGCCAATTCTGATAGTTCAACAATAGAAACCGGAGCAGTGGCAAGCTGCCCGGTTTCGTCGTTTTAACAGGCAAGACACCCCCTCTTTTCGATGCACGCGTGCATTCTTTTCCAGCTTTTCTAGCTCTATTTACCACGCCTCACTGTTGACGCCGCTTCGGTTTGCCCGACACTAAACTCTCTATCACCTTCAAGGCTATTACACCTTTGAGTGGTGCTATTGAACACGGAGGCGGACTATGCGGTATTTCCTGTTTTTATGTGCGCTGTTTTCAGGCGTGCTCGGCGCGGCCGATTTTACATCTGTCGATATTAATACCGACCTGCAAGGCAAAACCGTAAAGTCCGGACTCACCGGCTATGACATCAGCGGCGGGGGCGAGGACATCTGGTTCAGCAAGGATAGTTTTCGCTTCGTATACATTCCCTGCAGCGGCGACTTCGATATCAAAGTCCGCATCGCGTCGATTCAACGCCAGCACGAATGGACGAAGGCCGGCCTGATGGTGCGCCAGAGCACCGATCCGGGAAGCGCGCACGCGATGATGGTCTTCGCGGCTTCGGGCCAGTTTGCTTTTCAGCACCGTTCTTCAAGTAAAGGAGAGATGTCGCATCATGGCGGCAGCCAGAATGTCAACGGTCCAGTCTGGGTCCGCCTGATCCGCGCCGGAGATTGCGTCACCGGATACGAGGCAACGAACGATGATGGTTCCAACTGGAGGGAAGTGGGCGTTAAGCGGATGGGCTTCACGGGGGAAGTCCTGCTGGGCATGTGCGTCACTGCTCATAAAAAGGAAACTCTCAGCAAGGTCGAATTCCGCGAGCTTGAAGTCGAGTTGGACGTAAAAGGCACGCGCGGCCGCGGCAACGGTCTCAAAGGAACTTACTTCGATAATGACAAACTGACCGGCAACGGCACTTCGCGTTTGGACCCACTAATCCTATTCGACTGGGATCAGAGCGCTCCGCTCAATGGTTTGCCGGCAGACAATTACAGCATCCGCTGGGAAGGAATGGTCGAAGCAGCGTTCGACGAAGAGTACGTATTCTACGCAAAAAGTGATGATGGCGTGAGGCTATGGCTGAATCATCAGCTGATCATCGACAATTGGCGTGGCCAGTCGGCCACGGAAGTCCGCAGCGCGCCGGTCGCCATGAAGGCCGGGGAAAAAGTTCCGTTGCGCGTTGAATATTTTGATTACATCGGTGAAGCGCAGATGAGTTTGCGCTGGAGCAGCAAATCCACTCTCAAGCAGATCATTCCTACGCGGCGTCTATATGCAGATGACGGGCTTGTTGCCACAGCTGATGCCGCTCCCGCTGCCTCCGGAACCCGCGTAATCGCTTCGACACCCCGACCGGAAGATCCGGCGCCGGCGCAGCGTTCAGCAGCCTCGCGCGGTCAACAGGAAGAATATGTGCCGCTCGATAAGAATCTCGCTGCGGCGCTGGCGGCAGGCGCAGCAAAGCTGGCAGCAGATAACAAACCTGAAAAAGCGCGCGAACTCTGTTTTAAGGCACTCGCCAATGACGAGACATGCCCCGAGGCGCTCTTTGAGCTAGGCAAGATTCTTGAGAAGGATGGGAAAAACGTCGAGGCCGCAAACTTCTTTGTGCGTGCCGCGCGGGAATGGTCCAAGAGCGCCGATGCGCCGCCCGCAGTGCAGACAAAGCGTGCGGACGCCGAGCGGCGTGTTCAGGCGTTGAATCCGCACGCGGCCCGATTCACCGCGCTGCTTACCGATTATGCGCTCGAAATCGGAGCGGCGCTGAAAAAGAACAATAACGATAGCCTGTCGCTGGAACTTGCCGGCGAGCGCGTTCGCTCGCTGCGCCTGAAGGAACTGGTGGCAGCCGACAAACTGCCGCGCCTTGAAAAAACATCGGCTGCCGGCGGTCCGGCCGCAAAAGCCATGGGACCAGCAATTCCGCTGGATGTGGAGCGTGCATTGAAAGCGGCGGGCTGGACGGCGATCACGGGACGCTGGACGAAGAAGGCGGAGAATGTCTACGAAGTGAGTGAAGGAAAGCTGTCTGCAACACTGACTAACGGCGCTCTTCAGGTTCTCGTTCACAAAGGTGGAAGTGGAAGCGTGAAAGCGTTTGTGCGGAACGGCCACAACGATTCAATCTATAGCAGTTATTACTCTTACGGCAGCGGTTACGGCGTCGCCGTCGAAGGCAACTCCTGCAAGCTTTACACGCCTTTGAATTACACGGGACAGATTTACCGCCCGTACTCAGAACGCGAGGTCGCCTTGCCTGAGGCCTTTCCCAAGCACCAGTTCCTCGTGACAGTCATGGACGGAAACCTTGAAATAACAGTTAACGGCAAGCGCGAACACCGTTCGAATTATAAGCTCAGCAGGGAGGGGCCGTTCGTGATCGATATCGATGGTACGATGACCATCGAAATGCCACAGGCTAAAGGGCAATAAGTCTCACGGTTATGGAATGAATCGCTTTTCTCAAAACGTCTCGCCTCCTTCGCGGTACTACAACTGCCCGGATTTTTTTAGGCACATCCGGGCTTGTGCGGCTGTATACTCTGCCGTGACTTATGCGCGAGAGCTGAATGGAAATTTATTATTGCCAGGTCTGCGGCAAAAAGATTGACGGAGACGCGCTGCAGAGCGGGGACGCTGTGCGCCGCGGTTCCGATCAGGCGTTCTGCCGTGGTTGCCTGTCGAAGGCTTCCGCCGTACCCCCTCCTGCCAGGCCGGGAACGTCTGGATCGCGTGTGCCGCGCGTCTACGCACGTCCGGCAGAACGCGTTTCAGTTCGTGCGCCGGCGCAGCCGCAGATTTCAACCAAAACTTTTGCCATGATTGTACTGGGGCTCGGTGCCGCCACGCTCTTGCTCGGCGCGTTCTCGGCACTCAAAAAAGATGAGCCGGTCAAGAAGACTGAGACGTCGGCTCCGCCGGCCGTTTCGCCAGCTCCTGTGGCTCAGAAGAAAACTGCGCCTGCTCTCGAAACGCAGCCACCGTCCACAACCACTGCACAGGTCAGTCCTGAACAGGCAGCGGACTCGGCATACCGTGAATTGTTGAAGAACGCGGCATCCCGATCCCCTGAAGCGCACATCGAAGCGCTCGAAAAATTCCTGAAGCAGTATCCCGCAGAGCTTGTTTCCGCTCGCGCGCGCGTGGAACTTACCCGGGCGAAAAAGCTGCAGAAGGTGCTGGCCGACGGCGTCCTGGCAATCGGCACAATGGAGCCGGACGAGAGCTGGGGTTTTCACAACGGCTCTGAATTCGGTCCGGCCAAAGGCGGCATGGAATGGGACCAGAACAAGCCGAAGGAAGGTGTGCAGAGCATGAAGCTGAGCGCCGACTTCACTCCCGGGGGCGCTTACGTGTGCATATCACGCGACATCGTCACCGGGACGGCCGCAGACGTGCTGCCGGTGCTCGCGCAATCACAGGTGAAGAGCCTGCGCCTCTGGGTGAAAAGCCCTGTCGCGAAGAACATTGGACTGAGAATTAAAGATGCCCGCGAACAGACGCATCAGCAGGACGTTGAGTTCCAGCCCAGCCCCGATTGGCAGATGATCGAGGTTAAGAGCTTCACTTCCGGCGTCCGTTACAATCACTGGGGCGGCGTGAACGACGGCGTGTTCCACTGGCCCATTCGCGGGCTTGCAATCATGCTCACCAAAGGCGGCCTCGGCGATAAGCCTTCCGCCGAAATCTGGCTTGATCAGGTCGAGCTCGTCGTCGAAAAGTTATCGAAGTAACTCGCGCCGTGACCCGGCAGCTTTCCATGTGGTAAATTATTTCTAGCGACTTTTCGCGTTACACCTCGCACACGGCAGCGCACTTGACTGTAGAGGAGCTCGAATGGCAGACAGCGAGCAGATCCAGGTCGATGCCGAACGCGTGCTGCAGTCACAGCTGAGCATGCTTCGCGGTTACCTGCGCCACCTGGTCGGATCATCAGACGACGCGGAAGACCTGGCGCAGGAAGTCTGCCTGGAGGTGCTGAAGAATCCCGGGATTCTCGTGCGCGGCGATGATTGCGGCGCATACCTGCGCGGCATCGCGCGTCACCTGGCCAGTCGCCATCACAAGCGCGTCCAACGCAATGCGGTACTCGAAGAGTTTATCGAACTGGCCTGGTCAGTGGGCCGGCCCGACACTTCCGCAGACACTGCGGCAATTCCGGCCGAGGCAGCGATGGATGATCAGCAGCGCGCGTTGCAGCAATGCCTTGAGCAGATGCCGGAGCGCACGCGGGGAATGATCCTGATGCGCTACGATGATGGCCTGAACTCAAATGAGATCGGATCGCGCATGAGTATCACCGGAGAAGCAGCGCGAATGGCTTTGGCGCGCGCGCGGCAGGCGCTGGCCAAATGCGTCAAGCAGCGGCTGGCTGTTTCGGGAGGCGCTTAAAACGTGAGCGCGGGTTGCGGATACTACCAGTCCGATTTCTGGCGCGCGCTGGACGGCGAACTGCCCGAAGCCGAGTCGACCGCGCTGGCCGTGCATCTGCGAACGTGCCCGGTTTGCCGCGGCGTCGCCGCCGCTTCGGTTGCCATGCACCGCCATTTGCTTGAGGTTACAGAGCAACTGCAGTTGCCTGTGGAGAGGGGTTCCACCACGAAGGCTGCGTCTGTGGGCGCGCCTCGAGCGAGTTCTATCTCGAGAGCTGTGCGGATCGAACGCTTGCCGGCGCGCGTAATAGTAATTGACTGGCGATTGTTTGCGGTCGCAGCCTTAATTTTACTGACGGCTCTCGCCTGGGCACTGCCGGGCGGGGCCGCGGACGGCGCAATGGAACTGCGCCAGGCACTGCAGATCCGCTCGTTCTTGAACTGAGTCTCTTCCGCCGCAAGCTCGACGCGCTATCGCGTCAGCGTATTTAGCCAAAGCAAATGCTACTGAAAAAGGAGCGCATCATGCAGAGCGCATGGGTTGTGTCGCGGCCGCACGCAGTTCCTGCAAAACGAAAAGGTTTTTCGTTCAGCCTGCGCGTGAGTCAAAAGCACCTGACTGAGTTCACGCGCGAGTTTGCCACGCTGCTTGAGGCCGGCCTGCCGGTGGTGCGCAGCCTGGACATTCTATATGAGCAGCTTCCGCCTGGGCTTTTGCGCGATGCCGTGGGCGTGGTGAAGGAGGATGTGGAGGGTGGATCATCTCTGTCGGAGTCGCTGGGAAAACATCCGTTCGTGTTCGACAAGCTGTATGTCAACATGGTCCGTGCGGGTGAAGCGGGAGGTGTGCTGGATGAAATCTTCGCGCGGCTTGCAGACTACCGCGAAAAAGCACAGCGCCTGCAGCAGAAGATCCTCGGCGCGCTGCTTTACCCGGCGGCGGTGATCATCATTGCCGGGGCAATACTCGCCGGCATAATGATTTTCATCATTCCAAAATTCGAGCAGATGTTTCGCGAAATGCAGCTGGGCGAATTGCCGCTGATGACGCAGGCGCTGATGGCGATCGCAAACTTGTGCGTCAGCTTCTGGTATGTGCTGATTCTGCTTCCTGTGCTCGCCGCTTTCGGCGTCAAGTTCGCGTCAAAGACCCCACGCGGGCGGCTGCTGATCGACACGTTTAAGTTGAAGCTGCCAGTGTTTGGACTGATCGTGTCAAAATCCTCCGTCAGCCGTTTCTGCCGCACATTGGGGACGTTGGTACAGTCAGGCGTGCCAATACTGGAAGCTTTGCAGATCATTCGGAACGCGACGGGGAATCAGGTGCTGGCCAATGCTTTTGAAAGCGTGCATGCCTCAATAAAGGAAGGCGACACCATCGCTGAGCCGCTGCGCCACGCCGGATGCTTCGATCATCTGGTCGTCAACATGGTCCACGTCGGGGAAGAGACGGGGCAACTCGACAAGATGCTGATCAAAGTCGCTGACACGTATGACAATCAGGTCGACACGCTCGTCGGCGCGCTGATGAGCCTGCTCGAGCCGGCACTGATTGTCGGGATGGGCATCGCCGTCGGCTTTATCGTCATCGGACTGTTCCTGCCGATCATCGTAATGATGAACGGGCTGCGGTAGAGCGCACGCCCAGGGTCCGTGTCATGGCTCTGGCGCCGGCTGCGCTGCAGAGTAGCATCAGTTACATGCCTGCACCTCCGCTTGAAAGCCTGCTTGTTTCGTTGAGACGGCTGCATGAACAGATCCGCGATGCCGTCGTGTCGGCGTGTGAGCAGGCTGCGCTGGAGGATCTTTCGGGAATCGCGCACGACGCCGAAGGCGACACGATCTATGCAGTAGATCGCGTGAGCGAAGAGGTGCTGATCCGCTTTATCGAAGCAGAAATCGCGCCGCTCGCGACGGTCGTGCTGATCGCCGAGGGGCTTGAAGGAGGGCGGATCGTCTTACCCCGTGGCCGCAGCGCGGATGAAGCTGCCTGGCGCATCATTGTCGATCCAATCGACGGTACCCGCGGGCTGATGTACCAGAAACGCAGCGCGTGGATTCTAACTGGTGTCGCACCCAATCGCGGTGAACAGACTGGGCTGCACGATATCGAACTGGCTGTGCAGACCGAGATTCCTCTTGTTAAGCAGCATCTCTGTGACGTGCTCTACGCAGTGAAGGGTGGGGGCTTGAAAGCCGAGCGGTACAATCGTCTCACCCAGGTGAAAACGCCGTTACAGCTTAAGCCGTCCGGGGCGCGCAGCGTCGCGCATGGCTTTGCAATGATCAGCCGCTTTTTTCCGGGCGCCCGCGAAGAGCTTGCTGCAATCGACGAAGAAATCATGCTTGGCGCGCTCGGTCCTGTGCAGCGCGGCAAAGCGCACTGCTTTGAAGATCAGTACATCTCGACGGGCGGGCAACTCTATGAGCTGATTGCCGGCCGCGACCGCTTCGTGGCAGATATCCGCCCGCTGATGGAAAAGCTCCTCGCTCGGCGCGGGTTGGAACTGGGTATCTGCTGCCATCCTTACGATTTGTGCACGGAATTGCTGGCGCGCGAAGCCGGCGTTCTAATCACCGATCCGTCTGGCAACCAGCTTACTACACGCATGGATGTCGAAAGCGACGTCGCGTGGAGCGGCTATGCGAACATCCACATTCGCTCGCAGATCGAGCCGCTGCTACAGGCCGCATTGCGTAAACGGGCACTGCTGTGATTGAAAATCCTGAAGAAAACCCAACTTTTTTCCTTAATCGGACTGGGCTAAACCCGTCAGGAACTTGTGCGAAAAAGGGTAGACTCTGGCAAAAGTAGGTTATAGTTGAGGCTGCCGCAGAGCCTTCCGGCTCCTTGGAGCCCAACACCTGGTAGAGGAACGCCCGCCATGCGCAAACTAAGCTTGATCGTCTCGTTATTCTGCTTCGTGGCAGTCTCCTGCAGTCTGCACGCTGCCGGCTTTAAAGGTGGCACGGGCGAGGCCGTGAAAGGCTGGGGCTCGCGCGACTTTGAAGGCGCAAAGACGGCCGGCCTGCCGATGATTATTTACATTTACGACCCGAGCAATAACAACAACTCGGTAGCGAACAACATTGAGACAAAGGTGGTGGCGAGCGCCGAAGTCAAAGAAAAGATGCGCGGCTTTCTGACGATCAAGATTAAAACGGATGGCACTGATGTGAAAGGCTGGCCGGCGGAGATTCTCAGCCGCGCCGGAAAGGGCGCCGCGGTAGGCGTAATCTCCAGCGATTTTGCACAGATGCTGTTCCTGGACAAGACCACCGGCCGCGAAGGCATGACCTCCCAGGCGCTGCTGATGAACATTTTGAGCATCCAGAATTACGAAGAGAAAAAGAAGCTGATGGCTGACAAGAACGGCGGTGGAAAGAAAGAAGAGAAGGGCCTCATGCCCGAGAAGCAGGAAGAGAAGAAGACCGTTCCCGGCCTTGCTCTCGGAGACGAAAAAGACAAGAAGGACGCCAAGAAGGCCCCGGAAAAGAAGAAAGTCGCCGCGCCCGCAGACGAATAATAACGAATTCGATTCAGAGACATGTTCAAGCGGCCCGGAGACTCTCTGGGCCGCTTCATTGAAACAAAAGCAAAAACCAGAATCAGATCGGATCCTAGTTCCGCTATTCCTCCATCATCATCTTTACTGGAATCTGGTGAACGCAATCCGAGCCGCTGGAAGGAAATTTCGCTTCGCTGAACCATTTCCGAATGGCCGCGTTCTGCAGTTCGCAGTCCATCTTCTTCACCGCTTCCACGCGCGTGGGCCGGCCGCCTTCGGCAGAAACCCACACCTTCCAAATGCTGCTACCCTGACAGGCAAGCCCATTGCGGCAAAGTCCTTCACGGCACGCCCGGGGATAAATCGGTTTTCCCTGGAGATTTAACACTGGAGCGGGTCCGGGAGCACGCAAGAGATTGACGGCGCGATCTAGGTGGCTCCCGCCGCCTTTTCTGCCGCGGCCAGTGCCTCCTGCACCGCCGCCCCGGCCTCCGGATTCGCCACTTGCGCCGCCGCCAGATGAAGCAACGCCCATTCTCTGACCGCTGCCACTGCCTTCGCCTGTACCAAAGCCGATCCCGATCGGTCCTGCTGCCAATGGACTATCGGTGCCGCTGGCGAGTGGACCACCACGCGCGCCGGAAGGGCTTCCTCCTGGAATTCCGGGATTCTCCAAGATGGATACAGCCGGCAAAACTGAGTGACGCGCGGACGGAGCATCCAGCTCGTGAGGTTCTGGTGCGGCTAGAACGATGGAGGAATCAGTGTTGGACGAGAATTGAACTGGCATATGAAGCACTGGTGGCTCAGGAACTGCGTCAACAAGGAGTTCGGGGCGGGGGAGGGCGACGGTAACTTCAAGCGGCCCGCTAATGAACTCTTCGGCTCTGGTTCCACGCGCCTGATCCAGAGAAAAGAAAAGAACCGCCGCGTGCAGACCCGCGGCGGCGAGCACAAAGGGCAGCCACGGCGCAACGGCGGATGCGCGCCGCCGCGTTGCCGCGGGGCACATGTCCAACGGTTGTTCAAGTGCGCCTAGAACTGCCATGAAAACTCCAGACCGGCTAAGATATTGCTTCCTGGCGACGGAAATGTCCGTACCTCTTCGTAAGACTTGTTAAAGACGTTTTCAACCCGTCCGAATGCGCGGAAATATTTACAAAATCGGTAACTCGCAGCTGCGTCGACACGCGTGTAACCTGGATTCCGGACTCGCGCGTAGGGATTGTCGTCAGTGGGTCCCAGGTCCGCGCGTGAGCCTGTACGAATCAGGTCTACCGATAAATCCAGCCCCTCGATCGGATGAGCAATGACGCTGGCCGTATACGTGCTGCCAGGCCGGCGAAGCAAGTGCCTGCCTTGATCATCCTCCGTGTGCATCAGCGTCGCTGTAGCTTTGATAGATATCTTCTTGATCGGCTTCATTGCCAGCGTGAACTCAAAGCCGCGCGTTTCAGCGGTCTTCAGGTTTGCAAATGTATTCGTATCAAAGCCGAAATCAACCAGGTCGTCGAACTGGTTGTGAAACCAGGTGGCATCCACAGAAATGCGCTTATTCCAGAAGGTCTGCTCAATGCCGACATCGTAAGCGAAGTTCTCCTCCGGCTGCAGATCGCGATTTCCGAAAGCGGAGAACGTCTCGTAGAAGCTCGGCGCGCGGAAAGCGTTTCCAACAGAGCCGTGCAGACGCGAACAGCTTTCGGGAATGAGGATCGAGACGTCGCCGCGCGCGGTGAGGAAATCGCCGAACTGACCATTTTCTTCGCGCCGCACGCCGGCGGTGATAAACGCCCGGTCGAAGAGTTCCAACCGGTTCTGCAGGAACACGGACCAGTTCGTCCGGTCGACCTTTACGTTCGTGAAGAATTGTGTGTCATCCTGATTAAAACTCTCGCGCTCGACGCTGGTTCCTACCGAGACGATGTAGCGGATTTTTTCGTCTTCTGACTCGTAAGCCTTGATGTCGTTCTGCCAGTCGAGCGATGGGCGGCGTTCCTGGTTGAAGGTGCGGCCGGTAGACTGCGAGAATCCGCCGAGCGGTGATTCCGGATTTGGGGCGTCTGAAATGATGCGGTAATCAATCAGGTAATGGCCCAGCCGCAGTGTCGTGTCCCAGATCGGAAGCAGGTGGCCTTTGTATTCCAGGCCAGTCAGCAGATCGCGGGTTTTGATTTGATCATTGGGATCTGCCGGTTCAACTGTTGGCCCGTAGCCTGTGGCACTGTCATCATAGAAACCTTTGTGCTGATCGTTGCCGCGAATGACGGCTTTGATGCTGTGGTCTTTGTTGAACTGAAAGTCAAAACGCCCGGCGTAATTATAGACCTCGAGTTCTGAATTGTTGAACGTCGCTTCGTTCCTGTGCAGGCGCGAGCTGGCGATGCTGTAGGAGAACTTTTTGTGATGGCCTTCGACGGCAAGCGTCTCGCGATCGGTTCCATAAGTGCCGCCGGCAGCCGATGCCGTGACGTGCGGATCGCCCTGGCCTTTTTCTGTGATGACGTTGATGACACCGGTCACCGCGTCCGTGCCGAAGAGGCTCGAGGCCGGTCCGCGAGCAATCTCGATGCGGTTCAGGTTCACCGGATCGATGCCGCTCAGGTTGAAATTCCCACCCTGTCGGTTGACTTTAAAGCCGTCGAAGAGAAAGAGCGTGTGATTGGAGTTTCCTCCGCGCGTGAAGACAGAGGTGGCGTCGCCTGGAAGGCCGCTGCGGGCGATGGTTATCCCGGCGGTCTCGCGCAGAGATTCAGAGAGTTGAATGTTCTGCTTGACGACGCGATCTTCCTCGCCACCAACCACGTCTACGTTCACACCCGTCTTGCGCTGCGGCGTGGGCAGGCGCGTTGCAGTGACGACAACCGTCGGTTGTACGAGCGGCTGCGTTTGCTTTTTTTCGTCTTCTTTTTTGTCCGAAGCCTTGGGAGCTTCCGCTGGTGCGGCAGGTTTGTCTTCACCCGCAGAGACATGTGAGGGCCCCAGGCACAGCGCGAGCAGAAGTCCGCTCGTCGCCGGCCACTTGCCGGCTGTCATTTTGATGCTTGCAGACCGAAGGTTACTGAGGAAACGGCGAACACAGTGCAACACGGCACACCCTTCCTCCCGCTGGATCGGCGGGCAGAAAATGGGAATGCGGGCTTCCTTCCGTGGAGGAAGCCCTGCCGTTGCGCATTAAATGGCGCGTGGGTGAGCTCGTAACACCCGCCTTCACAGATGAGGCGGGCACTCCACGGTTCCCTTGGTCGAGGAAACCCGTGAAGGTCCGTCATTCGGCAGGTCTTCTGGCTTCCGGATCAATCTCCTCGCTACCCTTCCCGTTCCCGGTACAGCGGAACAGTGGCTCGTAGCGATTTGTCCCCGGTTACAGAGGCGACCACCGCAGCGGATTTGCACCGCCTTCCCTTTTCACACCCACATTCCCCCACGGAACTGGGCACACCGAAAAGGACCTTCGTAAGATTAGATTGTCGGGGGAGCTTTATACAGCAGAGTCTGCCTGCGTAAAGAAAAATCTTAACCCGCCACTGATTCGCTCAGCGGCCGCGCGGATTCCCGGGTCAGATTTCGTATGGACACCTGCGCCGCCAGCTTTTCCGCCGCCGCGACAATTGCCTTCGAGACCTCGAGCTCCGGCTGCGCGTAAACGAGGGGAATGCCATAGTCGGCGCTTTCGCTCAGGGCCTGCGAGAGCGGAATTTTTCCAAGGAACGGAACGCTCATCTCATTTGCGGCGCGTTCGCCGCCGCCTTCGGAAAACGGCGCCAGCCGGTTACCGCCAGAGTCGCGAGCCGCGGACATGTTCTCAATCAGGCCCAGCACGGCTATGCGAGTCTGATCGAACATCGCCTTCGCGCGCACCACATCGGCAATAGAGACGTACTGCGGCGTCGTCACCAGCACCGCGCCCGTGACGGCACAGTTCTGCGCGATTGAAAGCTGCACTTCGCCGACGCCCGGTGGCAGATCGACAATCAGGTAATCGTTTTCGCCCCACGTCACGTCGCGGAGAAACTGCACGACAATGCCGTTCACGACAGGTCCGCGCCACATCATCGCCTGGGCGGAATCGACGAGAAATCCCATGCTCATCACTTCGAGGCCAAACGCACTTAAGGGCTTGATCTTGCTCTCGCCGGCGAGCTTCGGTTTTTCACGGATGCCTGTGAGAATCGGAAGCGAGGGTCCGTAAATATTCGCATCGAGCAACGCGACGCTCGCACCCAGCTTCTGCAGTGCGACAGCAAGGTTCAGCGCCAGTGTCGATTTACCGGTGCCGCCTTTTCCCCCACCGACAAGTACGACATTCTTGATTTGCGGTATGAGAACTTCGGCGTCGTCATTCGTCGGAATATTGGCGCCGCGAACTTTGCCGGTCATCGTGAGATTAAGTTCGCTTACCTCAGGCAGGTTCTCGGCAATCTTGGCGCGAATGTCCTTCTCGATCTGCTCTTTTACGGGGCAGGCCGGAGTGGTGAGCTCGCAGGTAAACGTGAGTTTGGTGCCGTCGATCTTCAGATCTTTAATCATTCCCATCGCAACAATGGATGAGCCCAGATCTGGATCTTTGACGCCTTCCAGTGCCTGCAGCACGCGTTCGCTGGTAATTTCCGCCATCGGTTCCCCCGCTGCATAAGTATACGCGTAGATCACACACGGGCAAAGCGAAGCCCGTGTCGAGCTTCGTCACTTTGGAGCGTCACTTGCGTCCTTCACTCCCGAGTGTGAAGGAGAATAAAATGCGTTTACATCAGATCATGGTTCATTTGCTGTTTATAACATGCGGCCTGGCTTGTGCCTCTACCGTACAACTCGACGACGGGCGTGTGTTCAATGCCGAGGTGGTTGACCAGGACAACGCTTTTTATCTATTCCGCATTAATGGCAGATTGGCACAGATTCCCCGCGACAGAGTTGTAAACATCTCGGATCAGCAGCCCCGGGCCACCAAAGAGGTCGCCCCGGGTGTCGCGGTTTTCAATTCCACCTCCGCCGGCATGATTATTCGTGGCGAGGCCGCGTTGCCTCCGGAACAGCCGCAGCAACCCGCTGAGCCTTTCAGCGAGCCGGCAATCCCTGTTACGGTCGGCACGCCTCCAGTGGCACGCATGCCATTACCCGATGATCCTGACCGCCTTCAGACCCTGCGGAATGCAGTAAACTCGCTGCGCTCGCAGTTCCCCGATCAGCGTATCAACGCTGAGCAGACTGTGGCTGGCGCGGGCGAAGCGGGCCTTGCGGCCCTGGCTGTGTACGGGCTCTACAATGCCAGCCCGGATATCCGCACGCGCTCTGTCCAGCTATTGGGAACTCTGGCTGGCCGGACTGCACTAAAGCAGATGATTGAAGCGTTCTATGCGGCAGCGCGGCCGACTATTCCGCCGTACCAGGTGGAGTTCGTGGGTGCTTTAGCCGACCAGATCTCAGCACTGACCGGACAGGATTTCAGGTTCCAGGCCCGCTCAGGAAGTATGGCCCCGATTGTTGCGCAGCGCATGATTCAATGGTGGCGGCTTAATTACGATCAGCTCCCGCCGCAACTGGGCGAGCCGACTATACCTTTAACCGATCCGAACTATGCCGCGAGCATCAATCAGCTTCGGCAGCTGAACCTTGAAGAGCGGGAGTTCGGCGGAAGCAATTATCCGCCGGGACTGGTCGGCCCGATATTACCGCCCACACCGGCCGAGCAGGAATTCCTGTCCACCGTCGCTCGTCTTCCACGCAGCGCGGCCTTCCGGCGCGATATTCCAGCGTCGGGCGAGGAGGGCACTGAGGAGAATGGCCTGAATCCGACGGCGAACCGCTGGGGCGAACTGCGGGCGCTGGACTGGGAGCAACGGGCTCGAGGCACGCAGGACTAAAGAAGTCTTTCGTCGTTGTAAAAAAAGGAGCGCAGTGCGCTCCTTTTCTTTTGTGGTGATTCGCGCACGAACATCAAGGTTTCTGTGCGCCGGTCGTGAGCAGCTCGATTTTGTATAGCGACGTGCGCGCCGTAATGAAGAGCGTCTTTTTGCTGTCGCCGCCAAAGCAGAGATTTGCAGGCGACTCTGGCACGAGGATTTTGCCGATCAGCGTGCCGTCGGGCTTGAAGATCTGCACGCCTTCCGCTGAGCTCGAATAGAGGCGGCCTTCCGTGTCGCAGCGGATGCCGTCGGGCGCGCCCTTGTCGATCGCGCAGAAGACTTTGCCATTGGCGACCGTGCCATCATCGTTCACATCAAAGACGCGAATGTGGCGCGGCTTGCCGGAGTCCGCCACGTAGAGCTTTTTTTCGTCTGGCGAAAAACAGATGCCGTTCGGGCGGTCAAAGTCATCAACGAGGGCTTTGAGCACCTTGGTCTTCGGGTCCAGCCGGAAGACGAAATTCTTCGGCTGCTCCTGCTTCTCTGTTTTGGGTATGCCGTACGGCGGATCGGTGAACCAGATCGTTCCGTCTGATTTTACGGCGAGGTCATTTGGCGAATTCAGCTTTTTTCCATCATACGAATCGGCGAGCACGGTGATGGAACCGTCCCTCTCAGTGCGTGTGACGCGGCGCGAACTGTGTTCGCAGCAGAGCAGCAGGCCTTCGGAATTCAGGTACGTTCCGTTCGAATTGTTGCTTGGATTCCGGAACACGCCCGGCCCGTCTTTGGCACTCCATTTCACCAGCGTATTATTTGGAATGTCGCTGTAGACGACCATCTTCTCCGCCTGGATCCAGACTGGACCTTCGAGAAACTTCATGCCTGAGGCAAGCTTCTCGACCTTGGCGTCCTTGGCGACAATCTTTGCAAATTCGGCCTCATCTTTAACGTCGAACTCGCCAGCGAGTACGCTGACGCACAGCACGAATAAAAGCAATCCCAACGCTTTCATGCTCCCCTCCCATTCTATTTTTACGAGTTATGCATCATGCATTCATTTACTTCACCGCAGCTGGCTCTATAAAGATACCGCTCGCCGTAACGAGCAGCCGGCCGCCTTCGCGATCAGCCACTTTCCCTTTGACCACCAGGACGCTCAGCTCCTTGATTCCATTCACGCCTTTAAGGTCCATTTTCAGAGGTTTGCCGTTGGCATCGACGAGCTGGACCGTCGCGGTGCTTTCCTTCAGCGTCTCAGGGGTTTCGCAGCATAAGTCCCAGGGATAAGGGCAATTATCTCCCGGCCGTTCGCTGCATGCCAGCAGTTTCGTATCGGCAAGCACGAACATCGCCCGCTGTGGAACAAACACGTCCTTGTCGCCGGCGATGCGACCCTTCATGACGACCTCGTCGCCCGCCTTTGCTTCCTTTTTTACTGTAGAAACGTCTTTCGCTCCGGCGGGCGCTTCCTTCAGCAATACGCCTTCCGGCAACTGCGCCGTTGCATTCGGCGCTGTATTCGACGGCGTCTGGGTAGTCTTTGCACCGCCGCCGCATCCTGCAAACACGAGCAGGCTCAAGAGTATTATTGCGCTCTGCACTTTTTTCATGATAGCTCCTTTGATGAGAAATATTGCCTCATGTCGCCTTCAATGATTCAGCAACGGGCAATTTAAGACAACGGAATGCCGGCGGCAACGCGCCGAGCACGCCAAGCAGAAGACCGGCTCCGAGGCCTGCCGCGAGGACCGGGCCGTCCATCACCAGACCGAAAGCGCCCATCGAAAACCGCACCGCCAGTCCATCCAGAATCAACAGTCCGAGCACCGATGCCAGAAGCGCCCCCGTCGCCGATGCCAGCACCGACTCCTGCATGAGGCTCAGGATAACCGCCATTCGCGAAAAACCCAGCGCTTGCAGCGTACCCAGTTCCCGCACGCGCGCGGCGAACGCGGCATACATCGTATTGAGCCCGCCAAAAAGTCCGCCGATCGCGATCAGCATCGCAGTGATCCACACGATGCTCTGAACCGGGCGGTAAAACTGCAGAATCTTACCGTAATACTCCGATTCCCACATTGCTGAAAGCTCCAGGTCCAGGCGCTGCTTTGTGAATGCAGCCACGTCGGCGAATTCGGCCTTGTCCAGCGTAGCCACCACGCACGACAGATTGTCACGCTTGGCCGCCAGCTGCAGGTCCTTCAGCGGGCACCACAACTCCGCTTCCATGACAGTTCCTGGCGCTTCAAAACGCCCACTGATTGTCCATAAGCGGCCGTCGAACCAGAGCGTTTTGCCAACGGCGAGCCGCTCATCGGGCAGCCCCATTTTTGCTGAGGCCAGGCGACCGGCGAGAATCTCGCCCAGGCCCGGAGCGCGACCTTCCGTAATGCGAATCTGCGTATGAACCAGAAACGCTGCGTGCGTGACGCCTCGAAGAAGCGTGAGATGCGTCACGTCCGAATCGCTGGTTTCTTTGACAAGAGATGCCATGTGAACTTCGGGGGAAATGTAGTGCACGCCAAGCTTTTCTTTTATGCCATCGACACTCGCGGCGAGAATGCTTCCTACACTGGGCTGAATTTCGCTGCGTTCGAGGCTCTCTTCGCTGCCCGCGCCAAGCAGCACCACGTTTTTTCCGCTGCCAGCCACGCTCAGGCTCTTTTCCATGCCGCGCACAAACGCCGCCGCCGCAAGAACAAGCAGCACAACCAGCGCGCTTCCGGCGAGGCTGAGCACCAGACGGAGCGGATGGCGGCCAAGATTGCGCACCGCATACTCCCACGGAAGTAATCTCATAAACACAACCCTTCGCGTTCGTACCTGCAATCAGACGGCGCGGAACGATTCCACGATCTCGCGTCGTGATGCCTGCCACGCCGGGACCAGGCCGGCAAGAATTCCAAGCACAACCGTGATGCCGAGTCCGCGTGCCAGGACGTCAGTGCCTGCCTGGAAATTGATGCTGAGCCCCTCGTTGGAAAGACTGAACTGTCCCCAGTGCAGCACGGCAAAGGCGATCGCCGTGCCCAGCACGCCGCCGGCAAGACTCAGCACAAGTCCTTCCAGGACGATGAATCGCGCGATCAGGCTGCTGCGGAAACCAAGCGTCTGCAGAACAGCGTGCTCGCGGATGCGGTCCTGTACCGATAGCACCACAGTGTTCGCCACAAGCGCAAGCACGGCAATGACGCAGCCGAGCCCCAGCCAGCGCGTGAAGCCGATCAGCTCGAGAAGATCGCCTGCGGCGCGCGCAACGAAGGCTTTTTCAGAGCGCGTCTGCGTCGGATCGACTTCACTCTTGAACTCCGCGTCGATCGCTTCGGCCACACGCTTGAGATCGCGCGGATTTTCCACTTTCACGTTGTATTGCGTGACCACTCCGAGGCCTCTCGAGCCCGGCGCCTGCTGAAGGAAG
>DASPJR010000210.1:0-66090 GCA_035628505.1 Planctomycetota bacterium
GGGCTCGCGCCCGGGGCTACTATGCTGCCGCCCGCTTCGCGGGCTTACGGATGCCGCATCCTGAGCGCGAAGCGTAAACAGTTCTACTTGTTTGACGGTCCACGACCGCGTACGGCTAACCCCTCACTCCAACCCTCTCCCGAGGGGAGAGGGGGCCGCGCACTCTGTCGCGCGGCGGTGATCGGACGTTTTGCGCGGCTTGCCGCAAGCACACTGGCCGGCTGGACGCCGGCGGTCCCAGCCGTTCTTGATATTGCCCGAGCCTCCGTGACCTCCGTGTCTCCGTGTTGAAGTCGCGTTCAAGCCGTTGGGATTTCGCAGCTCAACTCGACGTCCATCCCCGTCCCGTCTCCGTGACCTCCGTGTTCTCCGTGCCTCCGTGTTGAAGTCGTGCCCTCGTCACTCGTCTCTCGTCACTCGTCACTCGTCACCCGTCACTTCCCAACAGGCTTGATCTTCACGGCGATGTCGCGCTTCACGACCGGTAGGTCGACGTCGATTGAGCTGGGCTTGCCATCGATGAGCTCCACCTTTGCCGCACGTTGCTCGATGATTTCCCCGGTGTACGTGTTCCAGAACTCGATGGTGTAGGCACCCGGTTTAAGCGAGCCGACTTTGAGTTTGCCGCCGGGACAGTCAGGCACGTGATCGCCATATGGCGTGCGCTGGTGGTGAATCCACAGGTACAGCCGCCGGTCGGATTTCATCGCGCGGCCCAGCAGGTTGCCGTCGGGCGAGTCAATCCCGCGCACGAGAGGCTCAAAGGGCGCTTCATCGGCGGCCGGGCGGAAGTCTTCACCAGCGACGAAGTTCGCCAGCGCCTTGTACTCGCCGTACTTGTTGTCGTAATGCAGATGCAGCCACCACCAGTACCCGGTCGCGCCCGCCAGCGGCTGCACGATAGACCCCCACAGGCCGCAGTGCAGATCGGCTTCCAGCGCTTCCTTTGGCATGTTGTGCCGGCCGCCGCCCCAGTGCCGGCCCTGCTCTTCGACCAGCGCGGGCTTGTCGAAAATTTTGAAGCCCTTCATCACCGAGTTCGGAATGCCACTCCAGAAGGCGGAGAGCGCATAACTGGCGTTGTACTGCATGCCCTGGTTGCGGAATTCTTCAAATGCCGAGTAGGCGTTGCTCGTGGCAAAATCAATCACCGGCAGGCGCAGCGTGCCTTCGCCGCGCGTGGGGTGGCTGTAGTGCGTGGTAATCAGGTGCCGGTTCACGTCAATCGAGCGGACGTACTCGGCCATCTCCGTGTGCCACGCCTCGATATTCGGCGCCGGCAGGTCTTCCAGGCCGCCCCAGCGGAAACTCGGCTCGTATTCTTCGGTCCATTCCAATTCGCTGAAGAGCGACCAGGCCAGGATCGCCGGTGAATGTCCAAAACGCGCGACGCAGTAGCGCAGCTTGTTCTGATGCGCGATCTTCGCCTCGCCCAGCGTGAAGAACTCGCTTGCCGCGGTAAGCGGCCCGCCCAGCCGCGCGCCATACGGATTGTTGCGCCACTCGGTATCGACGTTCAGCGAGAACTGTCCGTGGTTGGTCAGGCACAGGTCCAGCCAGATGCCGCGCTGCTCGCATCGGGCGATGACATAATCAACGCGCCAGGCGTTGAGCAGGTTGTAGCGCCCCACACCCTGGAAACCGGGCCAGTCGCGGCGCCACTCCAGGCCGCCCCACCAGGAACACATCCACATGCGCGCCCAGTTGATGCCGGCTTTTTCGAACGCGGAAAGATAAAGGTCATACTGGTAGGTGCCGCGCCGCGACCACGCGTCGATGGATTCGGGCATGTACTTGGCATCGTTGTACGGAATACGCGTGTCGCTCGGGCTGCGCAGGCAGGGACCGATCGGATAAAAAAAGCTGCCGTCCTCATGCTGGAAGTGGCGGCGGTCGGCGGCCACACGCATGAAGCCGCGGAATTTCCGCTCGGGACGCGCCGGCGACGCGGTGAAGGGCTCAAGCTTCAGAGAGGCCGTCACTGTGCCGGGCTTGAAACGGATCTTCTCGACGGGACGCCAGCCGCCTTCGTCGCGGTTGTAGAAATTGCGGCCCCAGCCGCCGCGCCCGCTGGGCTCCTGCGCCTTGCCTTGAGCGGTGAAGCGGTCGTCGGCCTGGCGCGCGCGTTCGGTAATTTCGTATTTGCCGCCTTCGCGCAGCTCGAGGGAAACCTGGTGCATGCCCGCTTCAGTCACGCGGTAGCGCACGGTAAAAAACTCGGCCCCATCGGGCTCAACGATTTCATCTCCGCCAGGTTTTGCTTCACGGCGCCGGCAGTTCTGATTAAAGAACGCCGGCACGCGCAGCTGCTTTCCGGAGGGCGTGGTGATCAGCGCAGCAAGGTCGCAGTCCGCCGCATCGAATGGATTGGCAAAAATCTTGTTCACAGTGAAATGAAATTCAAGCAGTTCACCGACGGCCAGGGCGGCAGCATCGGTTATGGGCGCGCGGAGCAACGTGATCACGGGTGCTTGCGAAACGCTCTCCGGCCGCACGCGCACGGCACGCACGTGATCGATGCGTGCTTCGAGCGGCATGGGCTCCTGACCCTTGGGAGTCCAGCCGGCATGCGTCGAATAGAAATGAATTCCAATTTCGATCAGGCGCTGGCGGCTGTAGCCCGTCCACGGCTTGGTGTGGTTTATTCCTTTCAGTTCGTGCGCATTGCGCTCGGAAATATCCACGATGAAGCTGCGCCAGTCGCCCGGAGTGGGCATGCCATGCAGAAGCGTCTCGTACCAGTTGCCATCGCGGTCGCGCACGTGAATTCCCACGCGCAGATCCGGCGGCGCGTGCGGGGGGATCCAGGCGTCGAAGGCCAGCGCATCGGCGGCAAAGAAATTGTCGCAGGGGGATTTCCAATCGGTGATGCGGGTCAGAAAATTCTCGACCACGCCGAGCGTTTTTGATCTGACGTCCATCGTACGGACCTCAAGCAATCCCCGCCCGTCGCTGCCCTCCTGGTTGTTCATGAGATAAACATAGTTCTGCCGCGTTTCGCCGCGCCAGGTGCCGCGCTCACCCGGTTCAAACGAGGCGATCCGCTGAACGATCTCCGGCGCGTTGGCGAACGGATGCAGTGAATAGACGCCCAGCCCGAGGTCACGGGTCCAGGCATTGAGCTGCGGCGCGAGGCGCGCGTGGAATTCCGAACAGCCCGGCGCGTGAAGCGTGCCGGTCAGCCACAGCCCTCCCACCGCCCTGGAAGAAGCCCAGCGCGCGATGCAGTAGCGCATGCTGCGCCGCGCGAACTCCCATCCGCGCGGATGGCGGTAGAGTTCCCCCGGCCCGGCAAGAACGCCTTTCAGCGGATGACTGCTCCAATTGAACGTGCCGCTGCGATCGAACATCTCGCCATCGAGAATGGCGAGCGGAATGCTTTTTCCGGCGTGCGCCGCCTGCGCCAGAAGCTGATCCATTTTCCTGGCAAGAACCAGGTTCGGCCGCAGTGCGCCGTTGAATTCCCCCCATGCGCCGTTCCAGAACGGAACGGGCCGCCAGAGCGTACCTCCGCCCTGCCCGTTGCGCTGCTGCCAATGTCCGTGAACCGAGAGCTGCGAAGGGCCCGGCAGGCCGCGCCAGAGCTCGCTCATGTCTGGGAAGGGAACTTCCAGCGGCACATGCCAGCGCTCAGAGGCAGTCGGAGCCGCAGCCGCGCTGTGTTCAAGCCCGGCTTGTTTTTTCGGTGCGGCTTGGGGCAATGAAACCTTCCAGCGACGCTGCCCACTGATGATCTCAGCGGTACCCGCGGAGGAGTCCGGCAGATACGCGCGCCAGAACGGCCTTCCGACCGGCATCGCACGTGTGGCGGCACCGTCATCAGTCTCGATAAACTCCTGATCGAAGAAAGCCAGGCACTGCTTTCCTCCGGCAATGACGCGAACGTCGCCATCCCCATCCGGGCTGAAGGGATCGGCAGGCGGCGGTTCGATGCGGAAGACGAGCACCGCGCCGCCGCGGCTTTCAGGCGCCGCTTCAAGCGAAAGATCCAGCACGTCGGCGCCGTTCTTCACCGCAGGCGCGGCCGGGGCCAGCGACGCCTTGCTGAGCACCACCGGAATAGGCGCGGCAGCAATGTTGGCGGGAAATGTGGTTTCAGGACGCAGCTCGATCGCGGTGACCTGCGACGCGGCAAGTTCATCCCAGGGCCGCTGGTGGCCGCTGGGCACCAGGTCAGGCGAGTCGCCGGCGATGGAAACAGAGATCGTCGCTGGGCTGGCGGTGGGTACAACGGCGGCCGTGGCGCTCAGGTAAAAGCCCGCGCGGCTGCTGACGGCCCAGCGCAGGCGGACGACTCCGGCACCGGCATTTTCCCGCAGCGCCTGCACGGACGCGCTGCCGAACGCGCGCAAGTCCCAGCCGTCGGGAGCCGTAGAGGCCGCGCGGCGGGGTGCACAAAGTTCGCTGGATACTTTCCAGGGCTGGCCAGGCCGGGTTGAGAACGCGGCGCTGAAGGCTTCGGGGCTTAAAGCGGCGTTTTCGGCGAGAGCTTCGCCACAGAAGGCAGAGGCGGCTAAAAACAGCTGAGCCAGCAGCGCTGCGCCGAAGAGTCCGCCGAAGGAACGGTAAGGCCCGGTGAGCGGGCCCAGCCATTTTGCAGCTCGGTTGTTCATTCACCTTTACCTTGCGGCGGAAGCCGATCTGGTTTAATTTGCCCTACCGTCCGGTAGAAAGCAAGACAGTGCGGCGCGAAGTGAATACATCGCGGCCACGTACGTCAGATGTCTGGCATGCGTGTCATTGCAGGCGGGAATTCGGGAAGCATCCTTTTTAGGGAGGAGTCGCAGCAGATGAGCAGAAAAGTGAAGCTGGAGATTTTCGCAGTCGTAGCCGCTTGTTTAACCGTTGGCTTATTGGCAAATCACAGCCTGGCCCAGAAGCCCTTTCTGACACGCCTCGTCAAAGTCTATACGCTTGAAAAAGAAAAGAACGGCACCTGCAAGCTCTGTCACGAATATGACAAGGCGAAGAACGAATCACCTGAGAAAGAGAACATCAATGCCATCGGCAAGGAGCTGGCAAAATCAGCCGAATTCAAGCCTGTAATGGGCAAGGGCGATGAACACAAGTTTACACCCGAAGAACTCAACGCCGTTGAGGCCGCCTGGAAGGTCATTGCCGCGAAGGACACCGATGGCGACGGCGCGAGCAACGATGAAGAACTGGCGCTTGGCACCTACCCCGGCGACCCCAAGAGCACGCCGGCCAAGGACGCGCTCGATAAGCACCGCTCCGCCAAAAAGTAAAAATTCAAGACCCTTCAGCAGTGCTTCAGCAAACCGGACTGGAAACAGTCCGGTTTTTTTTATGCCGTGCGAAATTGCCTTCGACGCCAGAGCTAAAATCCGCATGGCCTGCGGCTTGCCTCACCAAAGACAGCACTTATCGCGTACGGCATCTTTGGATGTTTCTGAAACGAGCACGATGTTCAGCGCTGGTTTAATCGAACGTCAGGAGAGTAAGTTATGCCCGAAGGTTCCGTTCTGCAGACGCTCCTTCCCAGCGCGCTTCTGATCGAAGAGGATTTTATCCACGGCGGACTGATCAAGTCTGAGCTCGCGGTCGCCGGCATCGATGTACGGATGGCGGTGACAGAGCTGGAAGCCTCCGACATGCTCGGCTCCATGAACCCCGACCTCATCATCTGTGACTGGGATACGCCGGGCATCGACGGCCGCGAACTGCTTGGCTGCCTGAAGCGGAAAGCTGCAGAGCTCTCGAACATCCCGGTCATTCTGATGACGACCCGGAAAGTGGACGCTACACTCCGCTCGGAGCTGATGCGCGAGGGCTTCCGCTGGATTCTGCGCAAGCCGCTGGTGCTCTCGGTTCTGCCCGGAGCCTGCAAGCGTGCGATGAGCGAATGCCGCAACACGAAGTCGCGCCGCGTGTCCACGCGCCCGATCCTGATGCCTGCTCCCGCCCAACCTGCCACTTTCACACCGTAAGAACACGACTTCAACACAGAGGCACGGAGATCACGAAGGACACAGAGCTAGAAACAGATCGAAAATCCTTCTCGTACTCTTCGTATCAACACCAGTGAACGGGCGAGTTAACAGAATCTATTATTTGAAAGTTTAGAATTTAATTTCAGATCGAACTTCGCGCTGCCGTCGCCGTTCGATTTGAAATCTAAATCTTCAAATCTCAAATTTAAAATTCTGTTCTGCATGGCAGATGTTTATCAGCGCGCCACCCACAGCTGATTTGCAATCTGCGTTACAGCACCTCATCAATCAGCTTCAAGCTGCTGAGCTGATCCTCAAAGTTACGCAGTTCCAGGCAGACGCGCGGCGGACACTTCATCGCGGCGAGTTTGCGAAGCACGGGAGCGATATCCAGAGTGCCTTTGCCGAAGGCCCAGTGGTCATCGTGCGCGCCGGAATTGTTGTGCGCGTGAACATACACCAGGCGCTCGCCAAGCTGGTCAATCCAGTCGCCCACGCCCCAGCCCGGCTGCTTGGTTCCGTCGTGAACGGCCGGGTTGAGCGCGGTCATGTTGGCGTGGCCAGTGTCCAGGCAGGCGCGGACGAAGGGCGAATTCACCGCGTCGATGAGCGCGATCTGCGGCGCGGGGTCCGGCTCCCAGACGTTCTCCAGCACCAGCGTCACGCCGAACTTTTCAGCGCTGCGCGCCAGGTCCTGCCAGACGGGAATACGACGGTCCAGCCAGCGGGGAAGGCCATGGTGGTAACGCAGCGTTGGAAAATACCAGTTGTGAAAGACGATGATGCGCGCGCCGATCTGATCGGCGATCTGCATTGCATGCAGGTAGCGCCCGCGCGAGACCGCCTGCACCTGCGGATCCCAGGCCGCCGGGTCGAGATTGTCGTAAGGCCCATGCATCGAGAGCACGCCGCTGAAATTCTTGAAGGCGTTTTTGATTTCAGAAACTTTTTCGCGCCACGCGCCGTCGAGCAGCGCGCCGTCGGCGAAGTGCTGGATTTCGATGCCCAGCCCGCGCTCTTCAGCCACGCGCCGCGTCGCTGCAAGGTCGCTGAAGAATCCAACATTGAGTGTCAGTGAAAGTTTTTTCGTGAGCATGGGATTCAGAGCGTACTTAAGCGCGAAGGAATCGCAACCACCACCATCACGCTGGCGAATTGACGATTCGCATTACAGCACCGGGTGGCACGGCCCATCGGGCCGTGTCGCGACAGCGACAAGAAGCCGCAGAGTTGACGCTGCAGTCGAGTGCGTGCTGCGCTGGTGATTTGAGCTTGGCCAACACTTTTTAGCGGGAGGCCGCAAGGAAAGACCAACAACGTCTCAACTGCGGCTTCTTGTGCCTTCGGCACCCGGCCCGTTGGGCCGGGCCACCCAGGGCCGTTGCAGATTTCTTGCAGAGGCTTCCCTCGCAGTGGTGGCGGGGACACTCCTGTCCCCGGGAGGGTTGTGTCCATAAACGGATAGTCTCTCTTCTGCACTCAACGGTTCGCCCCACCCCGACAGGAGTGTCGGGGCCACCTGCATGAGTGCAAAAATTGCGCAGAGAATAAAGTGAAAAGCAGACCAGCGCGGTCACCGGAATCGGCGCGCGTCAGAAGCTCACTTCAGGAATGAAATGAGCGAAGAGCAGACGTTCAGCGGGTGGGCTCGGCTTCGCGAACCGGCAGGGAGACTTCGTGCATAGCGGGCGCAACAGTCTCGCGCTCGTTTGCTTCCTGCGGTTTTCGTTCCCCAGTTACAGCCAGCAGCGAGCGGCGCAGCCATTCAGAAAGAGACACGCCGCTCTTGTCGGCGAGTTCTTCGAAGGCCTTGCGCTCGTCCGGGAGAACGCGGAGCGAGATCATCACGCCTTTTGCCTTGTTCTTCGGCAGTTTTGGACGACCAGGTTTCTTTGCCATGTGTTGAAACTTACCACGAAGCGCATTGATGTCACACAAAAAGTCGCCGAAATTTTAAGTTTTTGTCACACAAAAACGTCTTGACAACTATATTTTCTGTCATACATTAATTTCTGTCGTTTTACCTATGAGTTTCGGGGGGAACTCGCCATGCCGCGAAGCGCCGCATTTTTTTATATGTCGCGTTGCACGCGTGCAGACAGACTCAGCCATATCGCGAATATCACAAGAGATTTTTGTCTTACACATTTGTGACTTTCGCTTCGCGGTGTTGTAGATAGCAGAGAGTACCTTCACTTCTAGCCCGTTCTTTACCTGACCGAATCTGGGGAGTGGTTTATGCGGACACGTTGGGTTGGATTCTCTCTCCTTATACTGGCAGCAACGATGGCTCAGGCCGCTGAAACGATGGCCCCGCCGCCGGCTCCGCCACTGCCAGCAATCAAAGCAATCATCGTCGAGCCCGCTTCGCTGACGCTGCAGGATGCGCGCGACGAACGCCGCGTGCTCATCTATGGTGAAACGAAAGACGGCCAGCGCATCGATCTCACCTCGTCGGCTGAGCTGGAAGTAAAAGGCGGCACCGTTGTGATCGGCACAGATGGCTACATTTCTCCCAAGGCTGCCGGAAAAGCCGAAATTACGATCAAAGCCGCAGGTAAAAAAGCGAAGCTGCCGGTGACGGTTGTCTCTGCCGAGGTTCCCAAAGTCCGCTATGTCCGCGATGTCATGCCGATCGTCAGCCGCCTGGGATGCAACGCGGGCATCTGCCACGGCGCGGCGCAGGGCAAGAACGGCTTCAAGCTGTCACTGCGCGGCTACGATCCACTCGACGACTACGATATCCTGATCAACGATATCTCTGGCCGGCGCATCAACCGCGTCGATCCGGCGCAGAGCCTGTTTCTGCTCAAGCCGCTGGCCGAAGTGCCGCACGAAGGCAAGCAGGTCCTGAAGCCCGGCTCGGCTTATCACAAGCTGCTGCTGCAGTGGATCGCCGAGGGCGCGCCGAAAGAAGATCCGGCTGCCGGCCGCGCCAACGCGCTCGAAGTGCTGCCATCCAAAATCGATTTCGATCTGCCCGGCCGCACACAGCAGATCGTGGTGATCGCCAGGTACCCCGATGGGACGACGCGCGACATCACGCGCGAAGCCATGTTCTCCACGAGCAACAAAGACGTGGCGACGGTCACGGACGGAAAAGTAACGGCGCAGATGCGCGGCGAATCGGCGATCCTGATCCGCTACGAAGGTCTCTATGCCACGCAGCCGGTCTCCGTGATGGGTGACCGCAAGGACTTTGCGTGGAAAGAAGTTGCCGCAAACAATTTCATCGATGAGCACGTTTACACCAAGCTGAAGAGCCGCAAGATCCTGCCCTCCGAACTCTGCTCGGACGCTGATTTCATCCGCCGCGTTTCGCTGGACCTCACCGGACAGCCCGCCAGTGCCGAGCGCGCGCGCGCGTTCGTGAACGATCCGGCGCCCTCGAAAGAAAAGCGCGAAAAGCTGATCGACGAGCTCATCGGCAGCCCGGATTTTGTGGACTACTGGTCCAACCGCTGGGCCGACCTGCTGCAGTGCAACAGCAAATCGCTGGGCGAAAAAGGCGTCTGGGTCTTCCGCGACTGGCTGCGCTATGCGGTCGATCAGAACATGCCCTACGACAAGTTCGTTCACGAGCTCATCACGGCCAAGGGCAGCAGCTTCCAGAACCCGGCGACGAACTACCTGCGCGTGCTGCGCGAGCCGGGCAAGATGACCGAAGACATCTCGCAGACCTTCCTGGGCACGCGCTTCAACTGCAACAAGTGCCACGACCATCCGTTCGAAAAGTGGACGCAGAGCCAGTACTACGAATTTGGCGCGTACTTTGCCCGCGTGCAGTTCAAGAAAGGCAAGCTGCCCGAAGAAGAAATTGTCTACCGCAGTCCGCGCAACGGCGAAGTCAAGCATCCCAAGACTGATTCGGTCGTGACGCCCAAAGTTCCGTTCGGCACGGCCAAGACGCCGGATACCGGCGAGGACCGCCGCGAGCCATTTATCGAATGGCTGACGTCGGCCGAGAACCCGTTCTTCGCCAAGTCCGCGGCCAACCGCTTCTGGAGCTACTTCCTGGGAATCGGCATCATCGATCCGGTGGATGACATTCGCGCGAGCAATCCGCCGAGCAACCCCGAATTGCTCGATGCACTGACGCAGGATTTCATCAAGAGCGGCTTCGATCTGCGGCATCTCATGCGCACGATTTGCCGTTCGCGAACGTACCAGGCCTCCGTCGCCACGAACGCGTGGAACGTGGACGACGGCACCAACTTCTCGCACGCGCTGCCGCGCCGCCTCAGCGCCGAACAGATGCTCGATGCTGTCGCCGTCGCTACCGGCGTGCGGCCGAAATTCAACGGCCTGCCTGAAGGCATGCGCGCGGTTGCCTTTGCTGACGGCAACGTGAAAGGCAACGATTTCCTCTCGCTTTTCGGCCGCCCCGAACGCGCTTCCAGCTGCGAGTGCGAGCGCACCAGCAACATCAGTCTTTCGCACACACTTAACCTGATCAACGGCTCGATGATCAACGACGCTCTGGCCAGCAGCGGCAACACGATTGAAAAGCTCGTGAAGAGCGAAGCGGACAACAAGAAGGTGATCGAAGGGATTTACTACGCCGTGCTCAACCGGCCGCCGACGGCCTCGGAAGTGGAGTCGGTCGAACTGGGCAGCGGCGCAATGCGATTGGAAATGGCGCAGGACCTGGCGTGGGCGCTGATGAATTCGCCCGCGTTTATCTTCAACAGATAACGGAACGTGAAATTTCACCACAGAGATCACAGAGGACACAGAGAACAGCATAGGATTTTAGAACGAAGAACCAAAAGTCCTCCTCTGTGCTCTCTGTGTCCTCTGTGGTGAACAAAAACTTAGCGGAGGGAAGAAGCGATGCTTTCGATTCCAGGAAAACCGGGCGCGACCTGTGACGGCAAGGGCGGCATTCACTGGCAGCGGCGCGAGTTCCTCCGCGTCGGCGGCGCGGGACTGTTCGGCATCAGCCTCAGCCAGGTGCTGGCGCTGCAGGCCAAAGCGGCTGAAAAAGAAAAGGAAGCCGCCACCAGCGGCAACGGCGCGGCGCAGGGTGACAAGAAAGCCGGCTTCGGCAAAGCCAAGTCGGCGATCGTCATCTTCCTGCAGGGCGGCCCCAGCCATATCGACATCTGGGATCCCAAGCCCGATGCGCCGGACAATATCCGCGGCGAATTCAAGCCGCTCAAGTCGAACGTGGAAGGCATCTATCTTTCCGAAGTGATGCCCAAGCTCGCGCAGCAGATGGACAAGGCCACGCTGGTGCGCTCTTTAAGTTACACGCCGGCGGGTCTGTTCAATCACACTGCGGCGATCTACCAGATGATGACCGGCTACACGCCGGACAAAGTCTCGCCTTCGGGCCAGCTCGAGCCTCCGAACCCGCACGATTACCCGACCTTCGGCTCGCAGGTCGCCAAGCTGCGCCCGCCGAAGGACGCCATGCTGCCCTTCGTCATGCTGCCGCGCGCGCTGCAGGAGAGCAACGTTATCGGCAAAGGCGGCACGGCCGGATTCCTCGGCGCCGCGTACGATCCGTACTACTTCTACAAAGATCCGAACGGCGCGTACACGCTTGAAGATCTCGCGCTGCGCAAGGGCGTGACGAAGGATCGCATGGAGCGCCGCGCCTCGTTGCTGAAAAAAGTCAACGACGCGATGCCCGACATTGACCGCGCCGTTTCTTCGTACGCGCTCGATAGCTATCAGGAAAAGGCGCTCGATCTGATCATCTCCGGCCGCGCGCGCGAAGCGTTCGATCTGACGAAGGAACCGGACAAGGTCCGCGAAAAGTACGGCCGTCACACGTTCGGCCAGGGCCTGCTGATGGCCCGCCGCCTGGTGGAAGCCGGTACCCGCATCGTCCAGGTCAACTGGCCCGCGGTCGCGAACGGCAATCCGACTGTCGATGCCTTCGACACGCACGCGGAAAATTTCAATCCGCTGAAGAATCTGCACTGCCCCAAGCTCGACAGCGGCCTGGCTTCGCTGCTGGAAGATCTCGATCAGCGCGGCCTCCTGAAGGAGACAATCGTCGTCGCGATCGGCGAGTTCGGCAGATCACCGCGCCTGGGCGTGAGCACCTCCGGCAACGGCAACGGTGCGACGGGCCGCGACCACTGGCCATACTGCTACACGGCGCTGGTGGCCGGAGGCGGCGTCAAGCGCGGCGCGTTGTATGGGAAATCGGACGCGACCGGCTCGTCGCCGCTGGAGCTGCCTGTGCATCCGACGCAGATTCTCGCGACGATCTATCACGCGCTGGGTATCGATCCGCACACGATTGTTCACAACCATCTGAACCAGCCCAAGGAACTCGTCCCGGCCGAGCCGGTGCTGGATCTGTTTGGTTGATTCGGCTTCCGAAGGCAGCGCTGCAGTGTGAAGGGCAGCGCTGCAATGTGGCATGGGCAGCGCTGCACCGGGACAGGTTTTCGAAAGCGGCTTTGGCCGTCCATGAGAGGAAGTTTGGCCGTCAGCACTGCCCATGTAGATTTACTGCCAATTCAATACTGAGGCCCCGCCGATGCGAACAACGATTCACGCGCTACTGCTGGCCCTGCTGCTCTGCGCTTCTCATCAAGAATGCTTCGCCGCCGCACAGCCGCCGCCTGAAATCAAAACGTTTACGCCCGAGTTCGTGCAGCGGGGCCAGAGCACGGAAGTGACCGTCACCGGCAATTTTCTCGCGCCCGGCACGAAGCTGATCGTGACCGGTGAAGGCGGCATCAACAGCGAAATCGTGGAAGCGACGCCCGCAAAGCTGCGTCTGAAACTGTCCGCTGGCCCGCACGCGGCGGTGGGTGACCGCGAGCTGCGCGTTGAAACGCCGGCGGGCGTCTCGAACCCCATCGCCTTCACGGTCGGGCTCTTTCCGATGATCGCCGAGAAGGAACCGAACAACTCCGCGAGCAACGCGCAGGTTCTTGAACTGCCCGTCACGGTCACCGGCGCCATCAACGCCGCGACTGAAGTCGATAACTTCCGCGTAAAGGCACTTAAAGGAGAGCAGCTCGTCTTCGACGTCCAGGCCGCGCGCATCGGTTCAAAGCTCGATCCGACGATCGGACTTTTCGATCTGGCCGGCCGCCAGATTGCCATCGAGCAGGATTCGGCGGGTGTTGATCCGGTCATCCGCTACACCGTTCCGCAGAACGGCGAATACATCCTGCGCGTGCATGATGTCAAATACGGCGGCGGCGGCGATTTCACCTATCGTCTCACGGCCGGAAAGGTGCCGTACGCCGAAGCCATCTTTCCGATGGGCGGCCAGCGCGGCACGACAGTGAACGTCGCCTTCAGCGGTCCGAATCTCGAACCCGGCACGAATCTGGCGCTCAAGATCGAGGCCGCTCAACCGCTTGGCCGCATGGACGTACAGACTGAGACGCCGTTCGGTCCGACGAACGCCATGGCCTTCGAAGTCAGCGACACGGCCGAGTTCATCGAGAAGGAGCCGAACTCTAAAGTCAACGAAGCCAATACGGTGACGCTGCCGGTCATCCTGAACGGCCGCATCAATCAGAGCCGCGATGTCGACATCTACAAGTTCACGCCCGCCAAGGGCCAGAAGCTCGTTTTCGAAGTCACGTCGGGCCGGCTCGGCTCGCCGGTCGACCCGCTGCTGACGCTGCTGAACGCCAAAGGCGATATCCTCGCGCAGAACGAGACCGACGGACGCCTCGAATTCACATTCAACGATGCCGCCGAGTACGCCATATCCATCGCCGACCTGCATGACCGCGAAGGCGCGAACCTGGTTTATCGCCTGGCCGTTCAGCCGCCGGCCGCTGTGCCGCCGAGCTTCTCCGTGCGCTTTCAGCCCGACCGCGTGCGCATCAGCCGCGGCAGCAACACGAAGATCTGGGCCGAGGTCGTGCGGACGAACAACTATGACGGCGACGTGACGATCGGCTTTGAAAACCTGCCCAAAGGCATCACCTGCGAGCCCGTTGTCTTCCACAACGCGCCCGCGCCGAGCGGGATCGTCGTTCTTTCCGCCGCGGCCGATGCCGACATCGGATCGTTCCCTGTGCGATTGGTGGCGAGCTCCAAGCACAAAGACCAGAGCATCACCCGCTATGGCGAAGCGGAGCTCAACAACCGCGTCGTGCGGCAGGCGTTCCTGACCGTGATGGACAAGCCGGCGTTCACGATCGAAGCCGTCGAAGGCGGCGACGAAAAGGATCTGTCGGCGCTGAAGCCCGAAATCGAGGCGTTGCAGAAGCGCCTGGATACCACCACTCCGGAGTTCACCGCCGCGCTGGCGAAGTGGGAGGCGAGCGCCCTGGAAGGCACGCGCTGGACAATCCTCGAGCCGGAAAAACTGATCTCGGCCGCGTACGCGAAGACCGAAAAGCGGAAAGATGGCTCGATTCTCGTCAGCGGCGGCAATCCGGCCAAGGACAGCTACAAGCTCATCGTCACGACGAAGATGCGCGGCATCACTGCCTTCCAGCTCGAAGCGCTCAGCGACCCTTCCCTTCCGGCCGGCGGACCCGGCCGCGCGGAGAACGGCAACTTCGTGCTGACGCATTTCAAAGTCGACGCCGCCGCGCCTGCGAATCAGAACAACATCGTCAGTGTTCAATTTGCCAAGGTGACAGCCGACTTCGCGCAGCAGAATTTCCCGCCAGAGAACGCGCTGCTGGGCAAGCCCGACACCGGCTGGGCCATTCACCCGCAAATGGGTAAGACGCACACGGCGATCTTCTTCTGCAAGGAGCCGGTTGACTACGAAGGCGGAGCCGTTCTGACGTTCAACGTGGATTGCAGCAGCGTCCACAACCAGCACTCGCTCGGCTGCTTCCGCATATCAGCGACGACGGACAAGAACCCCGGCGGCGGGAAGATGCTGCCGGCGAATGTGAAGACCGTTCTTGAAACACCCGCCGACAAGCGCACGGATGCGCAGAAGAAGGAGCTTGTCGATTATTACAAGTCGCTCGACCCTGACTTGAAAGGCATTGAAGAACGCCTGGCCGACATGAAGAAAATCACTGCGCTACGTTACCCGCCGCACGTTTCCCGCGCGACGCCGGGTACACTTGTTGCGCGCGTCAAAAGAGATCCAGGCTTTACAGCGGACATTACTGTAAGCGCCGAAGGGTATTCGCCCGGCCGCGATCCCAAGACCATGGTGCCGAACACGATCGCCAAGAGTGTAGAGGTCAAACCCGTGACGCTGAAGGCCGACCAGACGCTGGCGATCCTCTCGCTGCGGCCCGTGCCGAAAGGCGATACGGGCGTGCGTACGATCGTGCTGAAGGGCGAAGCGCGCGGCGCGGACATGCTGGAAGAACAGTACAGCAAGAGCATCCCGCTCAGCGTGGGCGCGAGCCTTCCCGACAACAAGCCCAAGGAAGCCGACAAGCCCAAGGGCACACTCGTGGCCGGGCTGGATTACAACTATTACGAAGGCGACTGGGACCTGATCCCGGACTTTGACGGCATGACGCCCAAAGAAAAGGGCACGACCGAGAAGTTCGATCTTTCAAAGAAGAAGCGCGACGACCAATTCGGCATCAAGTTCACTGGCTACATCGACATCAAGAAGGAAGGAAACTACACCTTCTTCACGGCCAGCGATGATGGCAGCCGCCTCTACATTGGACCGTACGAAGTCGTGGACAATGACGGCCTGCATGGCGCCGACGAAAAGAAGGGCGACATCAAGCTGAAGGTCGGCAAGCACGCGATCAGCGTACATTATTTCGAAAAGAGCGGCGGCGAAGCGCTGACGGTCAGCTACCAGGGACCGGACGTGGCCAAGCAGGAGATTCCGCCGGCGGTGCTCTTCCGGGAACAGAAGTAAACGGCTCGTCTCACGCAAAGACGCAAAGGCGCAAAGAAAGAACGGCAAAGAAGGAACGAGGAACGGATTATGGCGCGGACCCGAACACTTGCTCTTGCGTGCACGCTCATGGCTTCGGCAACGTTGATGGGCGCTGAAGTATCGTTCACCAAAGACATCGTGCCCATCATGAAGCGCAACTGCCAGGGCTGCCACCGACCGGCGAAGATGAAGGGCGATTTGGATCTGACCTCGTATAAGACCTTCGCCAAAGGAGGCAAAAACGGCGTTTCGTTCAAGTCCGGCGACATGAAGAGCATGGTGCTGGAACAGGTCCGCGGCGACGAACCGAAGATGCCGCCCGACGGCGACAAGCTCAAGCCCGAAGAAATCGCGCTGCTCGAACGCTGGATCAAGGAAGGCGCAAAAGACGATACGCCTGCTGTGGCCGCGCGCACAGAGCTTGCCGTCTACAAAGTTCCGCCCGTAATTTCGGCAGCGACGTACTCGCCGGACGGCAAAGTCATCGCTGTCAGCGGTTACCACGAAGTGGCCATTCACAAGAGCGACGGTTCGGAGCTGCTCGCCCGGCTGGTCTGCGATTCTCCGCGCATTGAGGGCCTCGCCTATTCGCCGGACGGCACGATGCTCGCGGCCTGCGGCGGCGCGCCTGGCGTGTACGGCGAGATACTGATCTGGGACACCGCGACGGCAAAGCTCAAAGCATCCTACAAAATCAGCCCTGATTCGCTCTACGGCATCAGCTTCTCGCCGGACAACACAAAGGTTGCCGTGGGCGGGGCGGACAAGACGGTGCGCCTCATCTCCGTCGCCGATGGTAAAGAGCTGCTCAAGTTCGATAACCACGCTGATTGGGTGTTCAGCACGACCTTCACGAAAGACGGCAAGCGCCTGCTCAGCGGCAGCCGCGACAAGGCCATGAAACTCATCGACGCGGGCAACGGCCAGCTTATCGATGACGTCAACAAGCTGCTGGAGCCCATTCTCTGCTTCGCGCGCAACCCGAAGGAAGACGTGGTGGCTTACGGCGGCGCGCTGGGCGTCACGCGCATCTACAAGATGTCCGACAACCAGCAGCGCACAGCTGCGAACAACGACGTGAACATGCTCAAAGCCTTCGAGCGCCAGCCTGGCCCAATCCGCGCAATTGCCTACAGCCCGGACGGAACTCTCGTCGCGATCGGCGGCATGTTTGACGGCGTGCGCATCTTCAAGACCGCGGATGCGACAAAGGCAGCGTCAATCCCCAGTGTGGGTGGTGCGACGTTCAGCCTCGCCTTCCATCCGGACGGCACGCAGCTTCTCGCCGGCGGCTTCGATGGCACGCTGCGCATTTTCGAAGCGCCGTCAGGCAAGCTGATCAAGTCTTTCGCGCCGGTTCCGCTGGCCGACGACAAGAAGGCCGCAGACGCGGGAACGCCGGCAAGCGCAAAGCCTAATTAGGGTTCAGGGTTCAGGGTATAGGGGTATAGGGTCTTGAAAAGAAGTTGTTCAGATCCTGGCCCCTGAACCCTATACCCTGTCCTTCCTTCACTTCCTCTGTGGTAAGAATTATCTCCTTCGTGTCTTTGAGTCTTCGTGCCTTCGTGTTTAATCTGTAGTCATGGCAGCGCCGGAGAAAAAGAAAGACGATAAAGAGCTGCGTCAGGCCGTCATGATTGCAGCCGTCGAGGCCGGCAGTCTCGAGCGCGTTAAAGAGCTCGCTGCGTTCGACGCCAGCCTGATCACGGCGAAGAACTCGAAGGGGCGCACGGCTGTTCAGATCGCCGCTGACCGCGTCTCGTGGGACAGCCCCAACCACCTGCGCATCGCCCAGTTTCTGCTCGACAAAGGCGCCGATTGCGACCTGCCGACGGCCGCGCGCGCCGGGCTTGTCGATTACGTCAAAAAAGTTGTCGATGGCTACCCCAATCTGATCGACGCCACCGATGAGCTTGGCCGCACGCCGCTTCAGCGCGCGGCGCTGATTCCCGGCACGAGCAGCGACTGCGAAGCGATCACCGATTTCCTGCTCGCGCGCGGCGCTGCCATCGACATTTTCACCGCCTGCACGTACGGAAAAACGGAAGCGCTCGCGCATATCCTGAAGCTCCAGCCGTTGCAGGTCGCCGACCGCTTTGCCGGTGGGACTCCATTGCACTGGGCCGTACGGCCGCACCGTTTCCCGGAGAGCGCCCCGCGCATCTGCCAGATGCTGCTGGAAGCCGGAGCGCAGATCGAAGCTGCGGATCTCGAGCAGCATGGCATGTCTGCGCTGCATCACGCTGCGGCCTGGTCGGATTCGCCTGAAATCGCCGAGGTGCTCCTGAAATTTGGAGCGGACCTGGACGACAAGGACAACAACGGCTGGACGGCGCTCGATTTTGCAAACGACCGCAAGCACGTCAAGATGGCCGCGCTCTTTCGCAGCCTTGGCGCGCAGACTGCCACCGCGCAGACGCGCGGAAAATTCGGCGCGAAGGCGCAAGTCATGATCGACGCCGCGAAGAAAGGCGACCTGGAGCTTGTTTCGCACCTGCTGAAAGAAAATCCGGCGCTCGCGAACACCCGCGGAACGGGCGGCGAAACGCCGCTGCACTGGGCCGCGCATGAGGGCCACCGCGGCGTCGCCGAACTGCTGCTGAAATACGGCGCGGACGTGAATGCGCAGGCGGCCGACAAGTGGGGCGGCACGCCGCTGTTCTGGGCCGCTGAGCGCCAGATTGACCTCGTCGCGCTGCTGCTCTCGCACGGCGCGGACATCAAATCAATCAACGAGCGCAACGGGCAGAGCGTGCTGCATGCCTGCGCGCGGAACAATGATTCAGCCGACATGGCTGAACTGCTGATCGCACAAGGCGCGGAGATCAACGTTCGCGACAAGAACAACCGCACCGCGCTCGGCTATGCCTACGATTTCGGGCATGCACACGTGGTCGACGTGCTGAAGAAATACAAAGCGAAGGAGTACTAGGGCAGGGTTCAGGGTTTAGGGTTTAGGGGTCAGGGTCTAGGGGCCGGACAACCATTTGGCCGCCGCAATTCGGTCAGGTATTCCTGAGGGTGACTTTGCACGCAGAGCGCGCCCCGCGTGGCCCATATCACCTTCGCGTCGAAATAAAAAAGCTGGCGCGAGGCCAGCTCTTTTTCATTCAGATTTAGCATCGACAGCGTCAGTTCGCGAGATTTGAACATTGAGTTCCGGCTTTGGGTTTAGTGCGGTATAACCCTGGACCCTGAACCCTATCCCCTAGACCCTGCCCTTCAGCGCGCCAAGCTGTGGCCGAAGCTGCTCTTCTTGCGCTTGGCCCACGGTGCGCTGCGCTGCTGGCCGTTGCCGCGCTCGCGTTCCCACGGGCGGTGCGGCGCCTTCTTCGGCTGGTACGACTCGTTCGACGCCGGCTGCTCATCGCTGAAGCGTTCGACGCGCTCGGCATACTCGGGCTGCCGAACGTTGCCATTTGCTTCGCCTGCCGGCCGGGCGCCGCCGAACTGCGGCTGCCGATCGGAGTTGAAGCGCGGCTGGCGATCACCAAAGCCAGACGAATGACGCTGCCCGCCGTTGCGCCCGTAGCGCTCGTTCCGGCTGCCGCGATCGTTCCGGTCATTGCCGCGGCGCTGATGGCGCTGTCCGCCGAAGCTCTGCCCGCCGTGGCCGCCGCCAGAGTGTCCGCCGCCGGTATGCTTCATCACCGGAACGTTCGTGTAGTCGAAGTCCGGCAGTGTCACGCGCGGAAGCTTCTTGTTGATGGCCTTCTCGATCATCCGCAGATCGGCTTCCTCGTCCTGCGAGACGAACGTGAACGCATCGCCGGTGGCCTTGGCGCGGGCCGTACGGCCGACGCGGTGAATGTAATCTTCGGACTGGTTTGGCACGTCGAAGTTGATCACGTGGCTGAGCTCATCCACGTCGATGCCGCGCGCCGCAATATCGGTCGCGACGAGCACGTCGTAGCGGCCGCTCTTGAAGCCGTCGAGCGCCGCCTGGCGCTGGGACTGCGAACGGTCGCCGTGAATGCGCGTGCAGCGTACTTTCGCGCGTTCCAGGTAGTGGCTCAGCCGGTCAGCGCGCGCTTTGGTGCGCGTGAAGATCAGCGTGCTCTTCATGTTGCCGCTCTGGAGAAGCTTCAGGCACAGCGACGATTTGAGCAGGTGCGGCACGGGGTACACCGTCTCGGTGATTCCCACGGCCGGCGCCGCTTTGCGCTCCACGTTCAGGCGCAGCGGATCTTTCAGAATTTCCCGCGTGAGCGAGGCGATCGGCGGCGGCATTGTGGCGGAGAACAGCAGCGTCTGCCGGTTCTTGGGCAGTCTCTGCATGATGCGCTTGATGTCCGGCAGGAAGCCCATGTCGAGCATGCGGTCAGCTTCGTCGAGCACCAGCACTTCCAGACCGTCCAGGCGCGAATAATCGTACTGGAAATGATCCATCAGGCGGCCGGGCGTCGCGACGATGATGTCGACGCCGTCATAGAACGCGCGCTTCTGCGGTCCCATCGAAACGCCGCCGTAAACGGACGCGACTTTCATGCGCGTGTACCTGCACAGCGCCGACAGGTGATCGTCGATCTGCGCAGCCAGCTCGCGGGTTGGCGTCAGGATCAGGGCGCGCGTGACGCCTTTGTTCTTGCCCTGCAGCCGGTTCAAAATCGGCAGACCGAACGCGGCGGTTTTACCGCTGCCGGTCATCGAGCAGGCGAGCACATCCTTGCCCTGCAGCGCGGCCGGAATGGCCTGCTGCTGAATCGGGGTCGGCTCGGTGAAACCGAGTTCAACGACACCGCGCAGCAGCTCGCTGCTAAGACCAAAACTATCAAATGACATTAAACAACTCTCTGTCCCGGAGAGGGACGTTTGGCGTATTCGTGTTCTCAGGGAATAGGGTCGCCGCTATTTTAGCCAGCGTGAGGAAAGGATCGACTCGCCGGGAGAACTGGGAAGACGTAGATTAACTGAAACGATGACAATGTCAACAGTGAAATTACAATGCATGATGCATAATGCTTGAAAAGCCTGCGCAGAGAACGTCTCTGGCGCAGGCTTTTTTCATGCATCATGCATTATGTATCAGAAGCCTTACTCGCCGGCCTCGTGCGCTACTGCTACGGCAGTGCCGCCTTCAGCTTCGCGGTAGATGTGCTCGGGCACCTGCTTGATGTTCCGGATAATTCCAAACCACGACATCATCACGAGGATGTAGTACGTAATGTCATATTCGTACCAGTAGAAGCCCTGGCGAGTCGAGTTCGCGTAGCGGTGGTGATTGTTGTGCCAGCCTTCGCCGAGCGTGATGATCGCCAGCAGAGGATTATTGCGGCTCTGGTCCTTGGTCTTAAAGCGCTTGCTGCCGAACAGGTGCGAAAGCGAGTTGATCGTGCAGGTGCCGTGGAAGAGCACGACCGTCGAAATGAAGAAGCCCCAGATCAGCATCTGCATGGCATTGGTGCCCAGCTGCGGCGCGAAGTATTCCAAAGCATAGCCGAGCCCAAGCATGGAGGCCGCCAGGAACATCGGAACGACGATGTCGAAACGATCCAGGAACGTGAGCTCCGGATACTTGGCCAGATCCGGCACCGCTTTCAGATTCGTGTTAAAGCGGGCGCGCGTGAGAATCCAGAACATGTGGCTGTGCATGAAACTGTGCTGCACCGGCGAATGTGCGTCTTCGGGTTCATCCGAATGCTGGTGATGGTGCCGGTGATTGGCAGCCCACCAGAGCGGCCCGCGCTGCACCGCGGCCGACCCGGCCACCGCGAACATAAACTGCCAGAAGCGGTTCGTTTCGAAGGTCTTGTGCGAGAAGTAACGGTGATAAAACCCGGTAATGGCAAACATGCGAGCGAAGTACAGGAAAGCAGCCACGCCGACTGCCGTCCAGCTCCAGCCCACCCAGTACACGCCGATGCAGGCTACATGGAGCAGGAAAAAAGGAATGCAGCGGATGAGGTCGACGCGTTCGGCGTCGGGATGGTCTTTTGCGGTGGTTTCCCGAGCGTAAGTGTCGAACCAACGAATGAAAGAAACGACCAGATGCGACTTTCGAAATGCCATGTAAAGAGAAGACAAATGTACAACCTCCCGGCGGAGCCTCTTGTTGATTGGTGTGGACGCGTAAACAATAGTTACAAATGATATAATTTCAACAGAAAAGATGCCCTAAAGAAGAGGCCGCTTCCGCACCTCTTCTTGCTTCCCGGACAGCTTGGCGTATGAATCCACCTATGGCATCCACTCAAAACCTGGTCCAGTTGCTGGCCGACTCTGCCCAACGTTATGGTGCTAGACGCTTTGCCGCTGACGCCGAAAGCTCCCGCGAGCTCACGTTTGCAGGGCTTCAGGCGGACGCCGAACGTATTGCAGCGGCGCTGGTCTCGCGGTTTGGGATTGAATCACGTCGGCACGTCGCCTTACTTATGCCTAATTGCCTGGAGATACTTCCCGTATATTTCGGAATTCTCCGCGCCGGCTGTGTGGCGGTTCCGGTTAACGCGCGCCTCAAAGCCGAGGAATTGCACTTTATACTGGGCGATTCTGAGGCTCAGGCGGTCTTCGTTCACCCCGGCACGTGGAAGCCGGCGCAGGAAGCGCTCAAGTCGCTCGGCTGGTCGAAGCCCATCATCGCCGTCGGCTTCGAATCCGCACCCGAAGGCACCATCCCTTTTTCTGAATTGCTTTCGCACAGCGGCCCCGCGCCGCAGCAGCCAGCCCTAGCCCGCGATGATGTCGCGGCGATCATCTACACCTCGGGCACCACCGGACGCCCTAAGGGAGCGATGCTGACGCACGGCAACATTCTGTTCAACGTGGAATCCACCAAAGCCGGCCACGGACTGACGGAAAGCGACGTCCATCTGTTGATCGTGCCGCTGTTTCATGTCACGGGCCTGAACACGATTATGCCGACGGCTCTCGAGCAGGGCGCACCGCTGATCATTTCGTCGAGCATTGATCCGGACGACATTGTCGACATCATTGAGCGCTACCGCTGCACGACTTTCTTTGGCGTGCCGACCACGTTCTACCTGCTCGCTAACCTGCGCGATCTGAAACTCGAAAAGCTCAAATCGCTGCGGCTGATCTGCTACTCAGGCGCGCCGATGTCGCCGCTGACCATAAAGCGTCTGCGCGAGCTGTTTCCTTCGCCGGCCGACAAAAGCGCCACCGGTCCCGGTCCGCGTGCCGAGCTGCACAATTTCTACGGCCTCACCGAAACCACCTCGGTAACGACGGTGCTGCCCGACGATCAGGCGATCGCGCGCGGGGAATCCATCGGTCTGCCGCCGCCGAATCTTGAACTTTGCATCATGGACGAGCACGACAAGCCCCAGCCGCCGGACACCGTGGGCGAATTGTGCGTCCGTGGGGCAAGCGTGTTCAAGGGCTACTTCAAGCGGCCTGAAGCGACGGCGGAAGCGCTGCGCGGCGGCTGGTTTCATACGGGCGACACGGCATTCATTGACCCGGAAGGCTACGTCTTCCTGCGCGGCCGCAAGAAGGAAATGGTGATCGTCGCCGGCGAAAACGTGTACCCGATCGAAGTCGAAAACGTGCTCTGCGCAAATCCCGCGATTCAGGAAGCCGCCGTTTTCGGGCGGCCGGATTCCGCGCTGGGCGAAGTCGTTCACGCGGCAGTCGTCTTGCGGCCGGGCCATACCATTACCGAGCGCGAGCTGAAAGCATTCGCGAACGAGCGCCTCGCCGCGTTTAAGATGCCGCGCACAATCAAATTCATGGAGAAGCTGCCGCGCAATCCGTCGGGCAAGGTGATGAAACGGGATTTGTAACGACGAACGGCGAACAACTTCAACACGGAGACACGGAGGGCACAGAGATCACGGAGAAATTTTTAGAAGGAAATTGAAATCTCATCCTCTTAAAGAAACTCCGTGACCTCCGTGACCTCCGTGTTCTCCGTGCCTCCGTGCTAAAGTAGTTAGTGAGATGAGCCCAGAAATGCAAAAGCGCACAGACATCCAAGCCGTCATCTTCGATCTGGGCGGTGTGCTCATCGATTTTGACTTTCAGCGGGCGCACTCGGCTGCGGCGAAAGTTTCCGGTCTGCCCTCGGGCGAAGTGCAGCGGCGTCTTTTCTCCAGCCCCGATTTTCTGGCATTCGAACGCGGCAGCATCTCTGAGCAGCAGTTTCACGTCAGCCTGCAGCAGACCCTGGGCTGTTCGATCCCCTATGAAATGTTCTGCATGGCGTGGAGTTCAATTTTTAAGAGCGAAGTCGAGAGCACCATTGCTCTGGCGCGCTCTTTAACCAAAGCAGGGCTGAAGGTCGGCATCCTCTCCAATACCAACGTCCTTCATTTCAAGCATCTGCGCGAGCGCATGAGCATCCTGCGCGAGCTAGAACATGTGTATGCCAGCCACGAAATCGGCTCCCGCAAGCCTGAGCCCGAGTCGTTTCAGCACGTCTTGAGCAAAATGAATGTCGCGCCGCAAAAGGCTGTCTTCGTCGACGATTTGGATGAGAATATCGCCGCCGCGCGCGCTCTCGGGATGATCGGCATACACGCAACCGGTGCGGACGCGGTGCGGTCTGGCATCACCGAACTGGGGCTGCTATGATCCCCTCTCCCCTACGGGGAGAGGGCGGACACGAGCGTGAGCGAGTGCCGGGTGAGGGGCTGCGCGTCGGCTGCGTTTCAACGCCAACCCCTCACCCCGGACTCGCTTCGCTCGCTCGGCCCTCTCCCCTGAGGGGAGAGGGAAAGGATGGAATCCATGTCGCAAGTTGAAGCCCGTTTAGCCGCCGCCGGTCTCGCACTCCCCCGCCCGTCCAAGGCGGTGGGACTGTACGCTCCCGCTGTGCGCACGGGCAACCTGCTGGTCATCTCCGGCCACGGGCCGCTTCGCGCCGACCGCACCTTGATCCGCGGCCGGGTGGGCGAGGATGTTACTGTCGAGCAGGCCACGGAGGCTGCAACCGTCACCGCGCTGAACACGCTCGCGACGATCAAGAAATCGCTGGGTTCACTGGACAACGTTGTGCAGGCGGTCAAAGTTCTGGGGCTGGTTCGGGCAGTGCCGGACTTCACCGAGCAGCCGAAAGTACTGGACGGCTTCACGCGCGTGCTGCAGATTGCCTTCGGTGAAGCAGCAGGCTCGCCGGCCCGCTCGGCCATCGGCGTCGCCAGTTTGCCGGATGGTATCTGTGTTGAAGTTGAGTCTATCTTCGAAGTGCGCTGAAACTGAAAATGGCTTCCTCTCCTTCTAAAACGCCGTGCGGCCCCTTTCCGGGCCAGGTTGCGCTTGTCACCGGCGCCGGTATCCGGCTCGGTCGAGCAATCGCAAAGTCATTGGCTGAAAATGGTTGCGAACTCATTTTGCATTACCGCTCGTCTCGCAGTGAAGCGCAAAGCCTCGCGGCGGAGATCAAGAAGCTCGGTCGCAAAGCAGTGCTTATTAAGGCCGATTTGAGCAAAGGCAAAGAAACCGAAAATCTGGCTAAACAGGCGGAAAAGGCGTTGGGTCGCGTCGACATCCTGGTTAACAGCGCCGCTGTCTTCTGGCCCACGCTGCCCGAGCGGCTAAATGAAAAAGAACTCAATGCGTTTCTGGACATTAACCTCAAGAGCCCTTACATTCTCTCCTCTGAAATCGGCCAGCGAATGAAAGCAAGAGGCGGCGGCGCCATCATTAATATGGCGTGCGTGTCTGGACTACGGCCCTGGAAATCGCACGTTCCGTACTCGATCAGCAAGGCGGGAATTATCGCGCTGACCGTGGGAATGGCGAAGGTCCTGGGTCCGGAAGTGCGGGTGAACGCCATTGCGCCGGGGACCGTGCTGCCTCCGGAGAACATGCCAGCCGGGCAGCTGGAGAGCATTCGGGAACGCTTGCCACTGAAAAAACTGGGAACTCCAGAAGACATTACGAGTGCGGTGCTTTATCTTCTGGGTGCGCGGTTCGTGACGGGTCAGGTACTGTGTGTGGATGGCGGCCGCTCCATTGTTTAGGCCGCGAAAAGCAACCTTGGGATAGCCTGGCGCCATCTGGCGGGGTGCGGGCGGCAAAAAGAAACTGATGTCTCGACGCGCGATCATCTCTGATATTCACAGCAACCTGGTAGCCCTGGAAGCCGTGCTGGCTGACATCAAGACCCAGAACGTCGACGCCATCGTATGCCTCGGCGATATCTGCGGCTACGGGCCCCAGCCGCTCGAATGCATCGAACTGGTCCGCAAGAACGCGATCTGGACGCTCAAAGGAAATCACGACGAAGCCCTGTTTGTCGAGCCCGTTGATTTCGGCAAGAACGCTCGCGTGGCCATCGAATGGCAGCGCAGTATCCTGGAACCGAAGCTTGACGGATCCATGGCCGATGAAGAGCGCTGGAACTGGCTGCACGGCCTGACCAGCGTTCACAAAGAAGGCAACGTACAATTCGTCCACGCTTCAGCGCGCGATCCCATTTACGAATATGTCCTTCGCGACGATTTTCACGATTCAGGCCTCGGGCCCACTCAGAAAGCCAAGGACATCATGGCCTGTGTCGACTGGCTCTGCTTCTGCGGCCATTCGCACCGTCCGGGCGTGGTCTCCGAAGATTATAAGTGGTGGCGTCCGGCCGAGCTGGAAAATCAGAGCACGCTGATTCGCAAGGGCGTCAAGACGATCGTCAATGTCGGATCGGTCGGCCAGCCCCGCGACGGCAATCCGCAGGCCTGCTACGTCCTGTTCGATTACGAAGAGCCGGGCGACCAGACGAAGACGGGCGTCTTCAAGCCGCTGCCTGAAATTGCATCAAACGCCGAGACCGTGGTCGTGCACAAGGACAATGTCGAGGTAAAAGTCGAAGATGACGAATCGACGAAGACCAGCGACGAGCTGCGTCAGGTTCGCGAAAAGCTGCTGAACCTGCCGCGCGTGACGTTCCGCCGCGTCGATTACGACATCGAAGAAGCGCAAGCCCGCTTCCGCAACATCCCTCAGCTCCCCGAAAGCAACGCCCAGCGCCTGGCGAAGGGACTTTAACGGCTTGTCAGTTGTCCGCGGTCCGTTGTCAGCCGTGAATTGTGGTTGCCCCTCTTCACCAACTACCAATCACTAACCACTGCCAAATCACCGCTTCCACCAATCCGCGTCCTGCTCCCACGGTTCGCGGCGCGAGGCGAAATCGTGGCCGCCTTCGAATCCGCCGAACTGGTCGATCTGTTTGCGCAGGTGCCAGTTGCTGAAGGCTAGCGCCGCGAAGAGAAAGAACAGGAAGAAGTCGCGCCCATCCTTGGATGAACTGTACCAGTACGCACCCAGGCCAATGCCGGCCACCGCCGCAGCGATTGCCGTGTAGAACGAAATCGTAAAGGGCGCGCGTGTTCCGAGCTCCGGTTTCTTCCACCCAATCCATTCGCGCAGGATTTGCCCGCCATCCAGCGGAAAGACCGGCAGCAGATTCATCAGCCCCCACACGAGGTTTACCCAGACCAGCGCGTCCAGCGCAACAAGACTATAGTAGCGCCACCCGCTGACGGCGAAGCTCTCAAAGGGGAAGCGCGGTCCGAACACGATTGCACCGACGATGTAGGCAATCAGGCCGAAAATGAAGCCTGCGCCCGGCCCCCAGAGCAGCATTATGATTTTCTGGCGGCGAACGAGTTCGACCTCGCCACTGCCGATACACAGTCCGCCCATCACATGAAGAACGACGCGCGGATGCCGGTCGCCGAAGCGAATGTGGCTGAGCGCGTGGCCATATTCGTGAACCAGGATCGAGACCGTCACGACGGCAACGACGATCATTACGGACGTAAACGGAACCATGCTGCTGTACGCCAGCATCAGCGACATCAGCCAGAACAGCGGATGAATGCGCACCGGCAAGCGCAGCAGATTGAAATTAAGATCCCACGCCGTTCGCCGAGGTTCGATCGATATGTTCATTGCTCTTCTCTGCACCCACTGTGGCAGAATTTCTCAAAGACTCTAGACTGTACCCAGTTTAACCCTCGCAGGACCGCGAAACAAATGTCTCGACCAGTGGCGATCATCACGGGAGCTTCCGGCGGCATCGGCCGCGCCTGCGCACTGGCTCTGGCGTCTGCTCCCCTGCCCTTCGATGTGGCACTGCACTACCAGAGTAACGCAAGCTCGACGAACGCTTTGGCTGAGCAGATTTTCGCCGGCGGGCGCGCGCATGCTGCCGTTTTTCAGGCCGATCTGACATCCAGCGGCGCCGCGGAGGCACTGGTTGGCGAAGTCGTGGCAAAACTCGGGCCACCGGCGGCGCTGATCCACTGCGCAGGCAGAATTATTGAAAAACCCATCGGCTTTACGCGTCCGGAGGATTTTGATTCATTGCTGAGCCTGCATGCCGTGAGTGCCGCGCGGCTTTCGCGCGAGATGCTGCGTTACGTCCGCAAGATGGACTGCGGCCGGCTCGTCTATATCGGCAGCCTCGCCGGCGAAATTGGCCTGGGCAACGCGGCCGCGTATGCGGCTGCCAAGGGCGCCCTCGGCGGGCTGTGCAAGAGCCTGGCACTGGAAGCTGCGCGCTGGAAGACGACCGTGAACGTGATCGCGCCAGGCTATGTCGACACCGAAATGGTGGCCACGCAGGATCTGGAGCGCCGCGAACAGCTCGAAGCCTCGGTGCCGCTCAACCGATTTGCCAGGGCCGAAGAGATCGCCGCCGTCGCCGCTTTTTTGTGCTCGCCGGGAGCTGCGTACATCACCGGGCAGACAATCGTTGTCGATGGCGGGATGAGCCTGGGATGAGCGACATTTTCGCTCAATAGAAGGACGAAGACACAAAGCACAAAGATTTCCTCACCTTCGTCGCCTTCGTGTCTTAGAGTCTTCGTATCTTTGTGTTGAGGCTGTTTAGGAATTCTTATGATCAGCGAATCGACACTTCTGGTCCGGCCCGAGCATCTCAATCATCACGGCTATCTTTTCGGCGGCCGGCTGCTGGAGTGGCTCGACGAGCAGGCTTACATCGCTGCGATTCAGCGCCTTAAGCCCGAAGCCAATCTTGTTACGGTGGCAATCGACCGGGTCGAATTCCGAGTCTCAGTCAAGCAGGGTTCGTTGCTGCGATTTCGTTCGTCTCTGGTGCATCTCGGGCGCACATCGCTGACGGTTTACACGCAGGTGCTCAAGCGCCACGACGCAAACGATGAAGAGATCTTCCGAGCTTACGTCTCTTTCGTATGTCTCGATAGCCACGGCAAGCCGCGGCGCGTATCGCCGCTTCTGGTGCAGCCTTTCTCGCGCGAGTCGCTCGATGCCGAGCAGCTGCGGCACTGGAACAACGTCGAACGTGCGCGAAAAGAACGCGTGAAGTGAGCGACCCAATTCACCACAGAGATCACTGAGCACACAGAGGACTTTCTATAGTGCGTTTTCGATGTCACTGCCCCAAGAGCCGCCACTCAGGCGCCCACTCCGGCCCCCCCTTCCCTCCCAGGGAAGGGGGCTGGGGGGTTAGGTGTCTCTGCCTCACGTTCCTTCTATCCAGTTTCTGCGCCGCCGGCGAACTCATCGCTCCCCCCGCCGCGCAGCTCGAATCGCCCAAAAACATCCTGCGCGTCTCGCGCCTGCCGCTGGGCCTGCAGAGCGGCTGGGCAATCGACCAGGGCGTCTCTGATGGCGACGACATCGAAATTATTCCCGATCCCGACACTCGCGGGCCAAGCGGCGTTCCGGCGCTGCTGATTCGGCCCGTCACATCAACAGTTTCCTCGCTGATCAGCACGCCGCTCAAAATGCTCTCCGATGAAGAGCAGGTTAAAACGTTTGCGCTGTATGCTGAACCGTTCCCCATCAGCACAAACGACGTTCACACCGCGAGCCTCTACATCAAGGGCGCGCCGCGGGCGAAGCTGCTGGTGATCGCCGACGGTAAAGTGCTCGGCCAGAAGCTCCTCGACACACGCAACACTGAGCGCTGGCAGCGCATCGAGCTGCCGTTCAAGCCCGCGCCGCAGGCGCGCGCGTACGCTATGCGTCTTGAAGCAGGCGGAAAATTCTGGATCGACGCCCTGCAGGTCGAACACGGTCCAGTGGCGACCGACTACGCCTCGGGCGGGCTGTGCGAAGTGTCGCTGGCGGTGGACTCGCCTGCGCGCGTGCTCTTCGACGACGAGAAGCCTGAAATCCAGTACATGGTCTCCGGCGAGCCCGGCGGCGGTTCGTTGAAACTGAAGCTCGTGAATCTCTATGGCGAGGAATGGATGCTGCCAGCCGCCGAGCTCAACCGCGACTTTTTACAAAAAGGAAAATTCCGCTTCGATGACGGCCGCCCGGCGAAGCCCAGCCAGGGCCGCGAAATTTTTGCCGACCGGCCGCTGGGCGCCTTCCGCATCGAAGCGTGGGTGGAGAACCAACGCAACGAACGCATCAGTCCGCTGACTGAGCTTGTCGTGTACCGCCTGCGCCGGCCGCATTACTGGAAAAAAGACGCGCCGCAATCCCCCTTCGGCATCCATACGCTCTCGACAACCCGGCACATTCTCATGGCAAAAGCGGCCGGTGTGAACTGGACTCGGCTGCACGACGCCGGCACCGAGTACACCGGCTGGTACCACCTCGAGCGTGCTGCCGGCGAGTGGACGTTTGCCGATAGAGAAATCGCGCGCTACCGCACACATGGCATGAAAGTTCTCGGCGTTCTGGCCACCACACCCGAATGGGCGAGCACGCTGCAGCGCAAACGCAACGGCTACTTCGACCGCTACTACGAACCCAGGCGCGTCGACGACTTCGCGCATTACGTGAAGACGGTGACGAAGCGTTACAAAGACAGCGTTGGGAGCTGGGAAATATGGAACGAACCCTGGGCGCCGCAGTTCTGGCACAGCAGCTTTGATGCGGCCAAAGGTAAGGACTCGTACGGTTACGTTGCTGAAGAGAATGCCGCCGAACGCTACGCCGAGCTGATGCAGGTCGCGCACAAAACAGCGAAGAATGTGGACAAGACGCTGGCGGTCGTCGGCATCAATACGGCGGCCGGCCAGAGCGACTGGAGCAAAGCGCTCACCGGTTCGCTGAAGCATTGCGACATCATCTCCTACCATCATTATCACGGCGGCGGCGTCGATCCTGCCATCATCGAAAAAGCCACGTCGCAAACGCTTGCGCCGCTCGCTGATGCTTCCGGCCGTGTGGCGAAGCCGGTGTGGATGACCGAGGGCGCGCTCAATTCTGTTGCATCCGGCGGAAGTTTTTATAACCACACTCTGCCATACAAAGACGCCGACGACCCGGTCGCGATCTCCGATGCGCTCTGCCGCTATGTTGTCTCACTGCTGAGCCAGAATGTGCGCAAAGTTTTTCTCTACTCGATGCACACGCATTCGCACTTTGGCGCCAAGTCCCTGCAGCGCGTGCTGGTCACCGAAGAAGGCTACCTGCACCCGAGCGCCGCAGCGCATTCGGCGCTGGCCTGGCAACTGGAAGACACCGACTTTATTCGCAGCGTGGAGTTGGCCGAGGGCGTCAGCGCGTTTGTTTTCGAAGGCAAAGAGCGCGCCGTCGCCGTTCTGATGAAGCGCGGCGCCGCCGAGTACGTGCTGCCCAGGTCGCGCGAGGTAGAAACAGTCGATCTCTTCGGCAACCCACTGGCCAGCGGCGAGCTGCTCGGCAACACGCTCGTTTACATCAGCGCCAGGAACATGAAGCAGCTGGCAAAGACGCTGCCGCAAGTGGCACGCTGAAAAATTCTGAATTGCAGCGCAAGAAGCGGAGTGCGCCTCGGCGCGATGTGGGGCAAAATAGGCGTGAGCAGTCGGGAGCGCACATGCCGAGAGCCATTCAAGCTGAAACTCAATACGTCACGCCAGAAGCACGCTGGACCGCCGTGATGCGCCGCGAGGCCCACGCGGACTCGCATTTCGTTTTTGCGGTTCGCACCACGGGTGTGTACTGTCGCCCATCGTGCCGTTCGCGGCAGGCACTGCGCCAGAACGTCTCGTTCTTCGATTCACCTGCCGACGCCGAACGCGCTGGCTTCCGCCCCTGCAGACGCTGCCGCCCAGGCGAGACCTCATCGCCGCAGACCGTACTGATTGAAAAACTCTGTCGCCTGATCGACGGAACGCCTGAACCGCCGACGCTGCACATGCTCGCGCGCGAGGCTGGCGTCAGCCCGTTTCACCTGCAGCGCCTGTTTAAGAAAGTGCTGGGCGTGACGCCGAAGGAATACAGCGCCGCGCGCCGGGCCGAACGCCTGCGGCAGGAACTGCCGGCTCGGGCTGATGTCACCGATGCGATGTATCGCGCGGGGTACAATTCGAGCGGCCGCTTCTACGCGAATGCTCCCGCGGAGCTCGGCATGACGCCCTCGGCGTACGGCTCTGGCGGCGCCGGAGTCACTATTCACTTCGCGATCGGAACGTGTTCGCTCGGAAACGTTCTGGTTGCCGCGACGTGCAAAGGCATCTGCTGCATCCTGCTCGGCGATGATTCCGCGACGCTCGAGCGCGATCTGCGGCGGCGCTTTTTCCGGGCGTCGATCCGCCCCGCGGACAAAGCGTTCAATGCGTGCATCCGCAAGGTCGTCGCACTGGTCGAGACGCCGGCGCTTGGGCTGAATCTGCCGCTCGATATTCGCGGCACCGCTTTTCAGCAGCGTGTCTGGAAGGCACTGCGCGGAATCGCTTGCGGAAAGAGGGTGAGTTATACAGAGCTTGCAGCGAAAGTCGGGGCTCCGAAAGCCGTGCGCGCCGTGGCGAGCGCCTGTGCGGCAAACGTGATCGCCGTGGCGATTCCTTGCCACCGCGTCGTACGCTCAGACGGTTCCCTCTCCGGTTATCGCTGGGGTGTTGAACGAAAAAGAGAGCTGCTCAAGCGCGAACGGTTTAACTGAACACGATTTCAACACGGAGACACGGAGAGCACAAAGGTCACAGAGAACAGGCTTTGGGAACTCGTCGGGCACATACCTGGACTCGCTAACTGAATTTGTCATTTCACATTCGTCACTTCTCATTTTTCATTGCACAATTTTGCATTCGCAAGCTCTTCAAATGAGAGATGAAAACTGAACACTGAGAAATGACAAATTCTGTTCTGTTTTGAACGCGCGTCGACTTCGGCGGACGGCTAACCCCTCTCCCTACCCTCTCCCACAAGGGGAGAGGAAACAACGGCACGGAGCGCACCCGCCTTCTCCCTCTCAAGCCTCGCCCTCTCCGTGACCTCCGTGTACTCCTTGCCTCCGTGTTGAAGTCGTTATCCGTTGAGTAGCGCATTCACGTGCGCGGCGGCGGCATTGCCGAGGCCTTGGAGGTTGTAGCCGCCTTCGAGCACCGAGACGACGCGGCTTCCGGCGTACTCTTTGGCAAGCGCGAGCATGTACTTCGTCAGATCGGTGAAGTCTTCGTCGGTAAGCGTGAATTTTCCGAGCGGGTCGTCGATGCGCGAATCGAAGCCTGCGGAGATCATCACGAGCTCCGGCTTGAACGTTTTCATCGCCGTGCCAAGCTTGTCCTGGAAGGCCTCTTCAAGGATCTGCTTGCGGCCCGAACCTGCAGGGAATGGACAGTTCAGCGTAAAGCCCAGCCCCTTGCCGGTTCCGGTCTCGCCTAACTTTCCAGTTCCCGGGTACCAGGGCGACTGATGGCTGCTCATGAAGTAGACGGTGTCGTCTTCGTAGAAAATATCCTGCGTGCCGTTGCCGTGGTGAACGTCCCAATCCACGATGAGCACCTTGCCGATCTTGTGTTTCTGTTGCGCATAACGCGCGCCGACGGCGATGTTGTTAAAGACACAGAAGCCCATGCCGCGATTAGGAGTCGCATGATGTCCCGGTGGGCGCACGACACAGAAAGCGTTGCGTACTTTGCTGCTCATGACGGCATCCACCGCATTCAGCACGCCGCCCGCAGCGCGGAGCGCAATCTCAAAAGACTTCTCACTGACGTTCGTATCTCCGGTGCTCAGCACGTTCGCGCCGGCCTTGATGTCGCGTTTGGCCGTCTTGAAATACTCACCGGTGTGGACCGCAGTGATCTCCGCTTCAGTGGCGTCGCGCGGATCGATCTTCTCGAGCTTCTCTTCGAGCCCCGCTTTTTTCAGCGCACCAATGACGGCATCGTATCGCGCCGGACGCTCCGGATGGCCGCCGCCGGTGTCGTGATCCTTGTAGATGGCATCCGAGATCAATGCCGTTTTCTGCGCCATGGGCTTCTCCTCGGCCAGTGCCGCCACCGCCACGCCTGAGCCCGCCAATGTAATGAAGTCGCGTCGTTTCATGAGGTCGGTTTTAACCCTTCTGGAGATAATGGTCAATCTGGAGCGGCCGCACTATTTACTACCACTTTGAATCCGCTGAAAAGTACAATCACGTTTGCATCTCAAGCATTCAAAAGGGAGAAACATGGCGTTCGACGATTTCTACCGCTTAACGTGTCCAGTAATGAGTCTGGAGTCTTCATTCCATTCATTTTCCGGGCAGGTCGGACGCTCTCCGCAAGCGGGAGTTTACAATTCAGGACTACTGACGACTGTAGATTCGAAGCTCGGTAAGTCGATGCTTAAAGATTGGCATTTCCTGATTACCGATCGCTGCCACGCCTTGATGACAACGGCATTCGGAAATGTCTTTTACTGGGATGCCGAAGAAGGAATCTGCTTTCTGGAAGTGCAGGGCCTTCAGGTCACTGCAATCACCCGCGATCTCCATGTGTTTTTAAACGAGTTTCTCACGGACCCAAAGATCCTCGAAAGCGTGCTCAGGAAGGACGATTTTGAAGAGCTCGCTTCATTGAAAGGACCGTTAAGTTACAACAGGTCGTTTTTCCTGGTTCCGTGGCAGATGTTAGGCGGAATTGAAAAAGCGGAAAATTACGACGTTGGGGATTGCGATGTGTATCTCTCGCTGGTTGGCCAAGCACTGCAAGCAAAGGGGTTTACGCGAGAAGATTTGAGGCGTTCGCCGTAACCCATAGCCCGGAATTTGCCCTTAGCCTCTGCCTGCGTTTTAGCGGTTTTCTTTCTAACGCAACCCCTCTCCTAAGTGTATTCTTGTAAGACAAAATTATGCTCGAAGTCCTGTCGTCTTGAGTCTTGGAGTTTGGAGTCACGCATGCGATTGTTCGCTACGGTGGTGCTGAGTTTGTTTGCGCTATTGGCGCGCGGCGCTGAGACGCTGAACGTGCCGGCGAAAGTTGACTTCGTTAAACACATCCAGCCGATTTTTCAAACCGCCTGCAACAAGTGCCACGGCGCCGAAAAGCAGAAGGGCGAGTTGCGGCTGGACTCGAAGAAGCTGGCGATGCAGGGCGGAAGCTCGGGAAAAAGCATCCTTCCTGGCAACAGCAAAGACAGCCTGCTCATGCACCGCATCCTCGGCAAAGGCGATGAGTCGCGCATGCCAGAAAAGGCCGACCCGCTCACGCCTGCGCAAACGGCACTGATCGCCGCATGGATCGACCAGGGCGCCGAGTGGCCGGATAGCGCTTCCGTCGCCGAGGCAAAAATTGCGAAGCACTGGTCGTACATCAAGCCTGCTCGGCCTGCGGCACCGCCGCTGAAGAATGCGGCATGGGTGAAAAATCCGATCGACGCCTTCGTTCTCGCGCGGCTGGAGAAAGAGAACCTGAAGCCCGCGCCGGAAGCGCCGAAAGAAACGCTGCTGCGCCGGGCGACGATTGATCTCATTGGATTGCCGCCGAGCGTCGCCGAGGTAGACGCGTTCCTCGCCGACAGCAGTCCCGATGCGTATGAAAAAGCCGTGGACCGGCTGCTCGCGTCGCCGCAATTCGGGGAGCGCTGGGCGCGGCCGTGGCTGGACCTGGCGCGCTACGCCGACACTAACGGTTACGAAAAGGATAACCGCCGCCAGATCTGGATGTTCCGCGACTGGGTCATCAACGCCTTCAATCGCGATCTGCCCTTCGATCAGTTCACGATCGAGCAGATCGCCGGAGACATGCTGCCGGGCGCGACAGATGATCAGAAAGTGGCCACTGGTTTCCACCGAAACACGATGACCAACGAAGAAGGCGGCGTTGATCCGGCCGAGGCGCGCTACGAAGTCATCGTCGACCGCGTGAGCACCACCGCCACCGTGTGGCTCGGCACGACGCTGGCCTGCTCGCAGTGCCACAACCACAAGTACGATCCGTTTCCGCAGAAGGATTTTTACGCGCTCTACGCCTTCTGGGAGAACTGCGACGAACCGCAGCTTAAGAAGCCGACGCCTGAGCAGGAGACCCGCCGCAAGGAACTGGAGAAACAGATCGCCGAGCTGCAGGAATCCTTAAAGAAGGAGAGCCCCGAGCTGAACGCCGCGCAGGCCGAGTGGGAGAAAACCGCCGGCGCGGTGAGCTGGTCGGTGCTGGAGCCGGATGCAATCAAGTCCGATTTCGGCGCGACGTTGAAAAGCGAGCCAGGCGGCATCGTGCAGGCCAGCGGCGAAAATCCAGCCAAGGACACTTACGTCATCGTCGCGCGCACGAAAGTGAATCCGATAAAGGGCCTGCGTCTCGAGGTCCTCGACAACAACGGCCAGGGTGTGGGCCGCGCGCCGAACAACGGAAATTTCGTGCTCAGCCGCATCGCCCTGAAAAACAACGATGGCAACAAGCCCGAGCAGATTGCGCTGCAGAAGCCCGTCGCCGACTTCGCGCAGCAGGACTGGCCGGTGTCGGCAACCATCGACACAAAGCCCGAAACCGGCTGGGCTGTCGCGCCCGAGCAGACGAAGTCGCACACGGCCGTGTGGGAAGTTGCGAAGCCGATCAACCACACCGGCGAAACCACGCTCACGATCACGCTCGAACAGCAGTCACCGCACGCGCAGCACAACATCGCACGCTTCCGCTTATCCGTGACACCCGACAGCAACCCGAGCCTGCAGACCATTCCGGAGAACATCAAGCAGCTCCTGGCGATCGCCGCCGACAAGCGCGACGCGGCTCAGAAGAAAACCATCGGCGATTACTTCCGCTCGATCTCGCCGCTGCAGAAGCAGACCACCGACAAGATCGCCGCCTTGAAGAAACAGCTCGATACGATGAATGTGCCGACGACGCTGGTGATGCAGGAACGCAAAAATTCCGCGCGGCCCACGGCCGATCTGCGCATTCGCGGCAACTTCCTGAATAAAGGAGAGAAGGTTCCCGCCGGCACGCCGGGCGTGCTCAACAAGCTTCCGGAGAACGAGCCCGTCAACCGTCTGGCGCTCGCGAAGTGGCTGGTCAGCACTGAAAACCCGCTCGTTGCACGCGTCACTGTGAACCGCTTCTGGGAACAGATCTTCGGTCGCGGCATTGTCGAAACCGCCGAAGATTTCGGCTCGCAGGGCGAGCGCCCCACGCATCCGGAGCTGCTCGACTGGCTGGCTTGCGAATTCATGCAGCCGACCGTCGCGCCCAATAAAACGCCGTGGAGTATGAAATCGCTGCTGCGCACGATCGTCACCTCGGCCACGTACCGCCAGTCCTCCCGCACCACGCGCGAACTGCTCGAAAAAGATCCGTACAACAAGCTGCTGGCGCACGCGCCGCGCTTCCGCATGGAAGCCGAGATGATCCGCGATTGCACGCTCGCAATCTCGGGACAGCTGAGCCTGAAAATGCTTGGCCCCAGCGTCTTCCCATATCAGCCGGACGGCATCTGGAACATTCCGTACAACGGTGACCGCTGGTCGCTTAGCAATGGCGAAGACCGCTACCGCCGCGGGCTGTATACGTTCTGGCGCCGCACGTCGCCGTACCCGAGCATGGTCAGTTTCGATGCGCCGAGCCGCGAGTTCTGCACCGTCCGCCGCGTGCGCACGAATACGCCGATGCAGGCGCTCACGACGCTGAATGATCCCGCTTATTTTGATGCCGCGAAGAATCTCGCGCAGCGCCTCAAGAAGGAAGGCGGCGCAGACGAGAAGGCGAAGCTGACATTCGGCTTCAAGCTGTGTACCGCGCGGGCGCCGAAGGCGACTGAGCTGGAGAAGCTCCTCGCATTGTACACGCAGCAGGCACAGAAACTGAAAGCGGATGCAGCCGGGGCAAAGGCAATCACCAAGGGCATGAGTGTGCCCGAAGCCGAACTCCCCGAGCTGGCCGCGTTGACCGTCGTCGCTAACGTGCTGTTGAATCTGGATGAGACACTGACGAAGGAGTAGTTGCTGTAGCACAGGCTTTTAGCCTGCGAGTCGCATTGTAGCATGGGCGTCCCGCCCATGCCGCTGTTGGGAAAATGTTCGCACTCATGCCGGAAGGTCGGGTGCGTATACTACAAGCTGCCAGCGACCAAACATCAGGCGGCGCGGGACACGGGCGGGACGCCCGTGCTACGAAACGGAGTTCGCATGACGAACGATGAAAAAGCTCTTCAAGCCCTGACGCGGCGGCATTTCTTCAAGCAGAGCGGCCTTGGGATCGGTGCGCTTGCGCTCACATCACTGCTGAATGAAAAACTTTTTGCCGCGGACCGAACCGACCCGCTCGCGGTGAAGCCGCCACACTTCGCGCCCAAAGCGAAGAACATCATTTACCTCTTCATGGCCGGCGCGCCGTCGCAGCTCGACATGTTCGACTACAAGCCCAAGCTCATCGAGCTCAACGGCCAGAAGATTCCCGAAGAGATCATCAAGGGCGAGCGCTTCGCCTTCATCAAAGGCGTGCCCAAGCTGCTGGGCTCGCCGCACAAATTCGAAAAACACGGCAAGTCCGGCCAGGAAATCTCCGCACTGCTGCCGCACCTGGCAACGGTCGCCGACGACATCGCGATCATCCGCTCGATGCACACGACGCAATTTAACCACGCGCCCGCGCAGATCATGATGAACACCGGCCACCAGATCATCGGACGTCCGAGCATGGGATCGTGGCTGACGTATGGCATCGGCAGCGAGAATAAAGATCTGCCCGGCTTCGTCGTGCTACTCTCGGGAGAAAATCATCCTGACGGCGGAAAATCCTGCTGGAGCAGCGGCTTCCTCCCGACCGTCTACCAGGGCGTCGAGTTCCGCGCGAAGGGCGATCCGGTGCTCTTCGCCTCGAATCCCGAGGGCATCTCCAGCGACATCCGCCGCCAGCAGCTCGACACGCTGCGCGACCTCAACCAGATGCGCCTCGATGAGGCCGGCGATCCGGAAATTACGACGCGCATTGCGGCGTACGAGATGGCTTACCGCATGCAGAGCAGCGTGCCGGAACTGACCGACGTCTCAAAGGAGCCGAAAGAAATTCAGCAGATGTACGGCGTCGAGCCGGGCAAGGCGTCGTTCGCGAACAACTGCCTGCTCGCGCGGCGACTGGTTGAGCGCGGTTGCCGCTTCGTTCAGCTTTATCACCGCGGCTGGGACCATCACGGCGAGCAGAAGGCGAAGGACCTCATGACGGGCCTGCCGTCGCTCTGCCAGCAGACCGATCAGCCCGCGGCGGCGCTGCTCAAGGACCTGAAGCAGCGTGGCCTGCTCGATTCGACGCTCGTGATCTGGGGCGGCGAATTCGGCCGCACGCCAATGAACGAAGAACGCGGCGGATCAAAGTTCCTCGGCCGCGACCACCACCCGCGCGCGTTCAGCGTGTGGATGGCCGGCGGCGGCGTGAAGGGCGGCGTAACGGTCGGAAAGACGGACGAACTCGGCTACAACGTGGTCGAAGACGGCGTCCACGTCCACGACCTGCACGCGACAATCCTGCATCTAATGGGCCTGGATCACACGAAGCTGACGTTCAAGTTCCAGGGCCGCGATTTCCGGCTCACCGATGTGTTTGGGCATGTGGTGAAGAAGGTGCTGGCGTAAACTGGGGGTAGTTCAAATTAAATTTCGGCTGCAAACACTATTTGTATGCGTGATCGCTGCGTCAGTGTTGTTATGGGCAAACACATCCGAATATCAGAATGGCGAACGTTATTCCTCAATGGATACTGGCGGAATAATGCGAAAATTCTATGGATGGCCCTTTGTCTGGAGAATGATCGATTATGAAGGTAGAATTTGGATTGATCGTTTCGGCCTTGCAATAAATGGCTTCATTTTTCTTGTACTACTTGGAATTGTTGGCGCTTTAACGGAGTGGCTCGTTCGAAAGTTCATCCGGTAGCAACGTTAGCAATGATAATGAACTCTGCATGAATGGTTCTTCTCGCGGGTGGCACGGATGGACGCGCAGCGGCTATCCGTGTCGCGCGGAGCGCGATTTCAACGTAAACGAAGACGCTGCACTCAGCAGATAAACCTCAGTCAAACACAAGGCACTCACTCGCTCCTGTGTGGCAAAGCCGACGCCGAGGGCGTGCCGACGATTGCGGGACTGAAGATTACGGTTGAGCCGGTCACGCTGAGCGTGAGCAAGTAATCCTAGCTGCGAACTAGACGCTTAACTGAAACTCAGAGGCTAACCCCTCTCCCTACCCTCTCCCGCAAGGGGAGAGGAAACAACAGCACGGGGGGCCGGCTGAAAAATAGCTAAAATTTTTAGACAGACTCACGCGCCTGCTTCATCGTAAGTAGCGGAAGGCGGATGGGGCGGCAGATGGGGCATGTGAGCGAAAATTGGGAAGAGTGGCTGCGGCTGTATGGGCCCGCGCTGCTGCTCTTTGCCCGGCAGTGGGCTCGCGATGGCCAGGACGCCGAAGACCTTCTGCAGGAGGCCTTCCTGCGCTTCTGGAAATCGCGCCAGCAGGCTCAGGATCCGAAAGCCTACCTCTTCAGCTGTGTCCGCAACTGCGCGCTGGAACTTCATCGCGCGGAGCGGCGGCTGAAGGAACGTGAACGTATCACGGAAAAATCAGCGCACGGTTTTGCTGAGCCCGCATTCGTTCAGCGGCCCGAGCAGGACGAGCAGCGTCAGGCACTCGAAGCTGCTTTGAAAGAACTCCCCGACGAACAGCGCGAAGTGGTAGTCATGAAAATCTGGGGCGGTCTGACGTTTCCGCAGATCGCAGAAGTGGCGGGCACCCCGGCAGACACGGCCGCATCGCGTTACCGGTACGCGATGCAGTCGCTGCGGCGGGCGCTCGCGAAGGAGGCTTTGCAATGAATGATGAATTTGACGATCTAGAAGCTGAACTGCGCCGCTTCACTCCCGCAGCGCCGTCCGCCGGCCTTTGCCAGCGCATCGGGTCCGAACTGGATTCCTCGGACGCAGCGCGGGACCGGCAGACTCAGGGAAGCAGCATTCACCGCAATCACTCCTTTAAGTGGATGGCCCTGGCTGCCGCGGCCGCCGTCGCCGCAGCGGTCACGCTTTATGTTCTGAAAACTCAGACGGGCACGATCGTAGTCGTCACGCCTGAAAAGATTGAAACGGTTCAACGTCCGACCTTGTGGAATTACCGGCAGCTTTCAGCTTCAGCGCCGGAGGAATTCGAAAAACTACTCGAAGATCATGCCGCCACACTTCTGCCGTCCACACCGGACAGTCAGGGACTTGGCGGCCTGCTGGCACCGGCAACACATCCGGCTGCGCGGAAAGGATAACTCATGAAAACAGTCCTGGTTCTGCTTTGCGTTCTCAGCTGCGCGGGTTACTGCGCCGAAGTCAAGCTGCCGCCCAACGCAGCTCTGCAGTACTGGCAGGCGTTCTCGTTCATGTCGGATATCCCGAAAGAGGATCGCAACCTGATGGGTTTAGCGTGGGATAAAATTCCGGCTGATAAGCGCCCGCTCTTCGCCCAGAAGCTGCATGTGGTCATGAATTTTCTGAAACGCGGCGCGCAAATTTCGCAATGCGATTGGGGCATCGATATGAAGCGCGATGGGCCCGGCACGCTGATGCCGCACCTGGGCAAGTGCCGCGAAATCGCCCGCGCCGGCTGCCTGGTCGCGCGCAATCATTTCGAGAACGGCCGCCACAAGGAAAGCGTCGATCTTATTTTCGAGGTGCTGACGCTGGCGCGACACACCAGCAGCGGCGACGGCTCGCTGATCTCCAAGCTGGTCGAAGTCGCCATCAGCTCGATCGCGATCGATGCGCTGGCCCGTCAGATCCCGCAGCTGCCGCCAGTCGAACTTGCGCAGATCGAGCAGCGTTTCAAAGCTCTGCCGGAGGGTCTGCCGTTCACTCAAACGATGCGCGGTGAGCGCCAGATGGCGCACTACATTAAACGATTCTTCGAAGACCCCAAGGTTCGCCAGGAGGCCGGCAAGGAAGTTGTCGATCAATTCAAAGAATTCGAGCAACTCCTGGGCACGCCCGCGGCGCGCGAGGAACAGTTTAAAATGCTCGACGCCTTTTACACCGAGGTGGAAGCGGCGCTCGCGCTGCCTTACGTCGAGTTCGAGGCGGCCATGAAAGCGATCGAGCCGCGCATTAAGAACGCTGGGGAGCTGGCGCAACTGCTCTGGCCGGCGATGACGCGCTCACGCCAGTCCGTTGAGATCCTGAACATTCAGATCGCGATGACGCACGCGGCAACACAGATCGTTCTCAAGGGCGAGGGCGCGCTGGCGCAGATACCCGACCCGCATGGCAAAGGTCCATTCACGATGAAGAAACTTGCTAACGGTTTCGAGCTCGTTTCCGAGTTCAAGAAAGCAGACGGCTCGCAGGTCTCGCTGAGTTTTGGCATCGCGCCCGTAAAGCCCCAATCCGCGGTGAAGCCGCCTGCGCCGCCGGCAGCCGTTCAGCAAAAAGCGGCCGGTGAGTTCTAATCCCCGGCTGTGTTATAGAAAGAGAAGCGGCGACCGTCTGGTCGCCGCTTTTCTTTGAGCGGAAGAGAACGCTCAGCGCTTGTCTGTGCCGATGGCGCTCTCGTATTTGATATTCGCGGCTTTTTCAGCGGCGCGGCGCTCGTGGACGTAGCCGGTTTCTTCGTCGAAGTACTTCTCGATGTACATCGCAAACGCCAGCTGTGAAGCCACCAGCAGCGCGACAAACGTTCCGAAGAGCCACTGGCGTGCGTTAAGCATCATAAACAGGCGCGTTGTTGACAGCGCGGCCACGAGCGGAAGGGCCATGATCTTGGCGTAGCGGATCGATGCCCACGCTTCCCACTGGTTCATGGTCATCAGCAATGCAACGATCGGCAGGACCAGCGCCAGCATCTCCCAGGAACGGCGGCGGATGAAGACGTAGGTCATATAAAGCGTGCCGAGCAGAACCGTCAGCAGGAAGCCGCCCTTAACCAGGCCGCGCGCCCCGCCCTGCAGCAATGTGCCGATGACTCCATCGAGGATTGGCAGTGGCGAATGCGAGGGCAGATGGCGCGTCAGATCGATCTTGATGATCCACAGCGGATCGCCGCTCTTGATTACGCCCGCGGTCCAGAATGCCAGCAGCGGAACGCCTGACGCAATGAACATCCATAGCGGATAACCGTGCCGCCACCAGCCGGCCACGGCAATCAGGAACGCAAACGGCCAGATGGCTTTATGAATAAGCAGGCTGAATGCCAGCCCAATCGTCAGCGCCGTCCAGCGTTTCTGCAGCATGCAGTAGAAACAATAAGCGATGGCGGCGTGAGCCATGTAATCGCCGATGGGCCAGGCGGCATAGGTGACTCCGACGAACGGGAAGAGCGCATACAGCGCGACGCCCCAGTGCGAGGCCGACGGATAGAGCGTGCTCAGGATTTTGTCGACGTAGTAGACCGAGACGCCCCAGCAGAGAATCGCGGAGGCCTGCAGCAGCACGGAACTGGGCAGCAGACCGAATGTCAGCAGATTCACGCACCAGATCAGCGCGGCAAAGCCGGGCATGTGGTCGTCCACCCGCCACCATTCGCGGCTCTGCTCCAGGTAATCAAACGGGTCGCTCTGCAGCACCGAAAGGCCCATCAGGTGGAAGAGAATGACGATGCCGGCAAAAACGGCAATGCCCAGCAGCAGGAGGTTTCCGTTGCGAGGCTGGCGGTCAGGCAGGGATGCATACATGGCGCGTTACTCCATTTTAAGTCGCTGCGACGCCGCGGCGGGGCGGCACTTATTGAAGAGCACGATTTTTTTCACGCCGAAGTTCCAGATGAACGTAGCGCCGACCGAGACCAGCTTGGCCAGCGTGAAATGCAGGCCCAGCAGTTCGACAGACAAGAGCATCGTCAGCTGGGAGATGCCCAGGCCGCCGATGCCAATCAGCGCAAAAATGACGAATTCACGAACCTGGTTTTTGAGGCGGCGCGTTTCGAAGACCCAGTAGATGCTGAATAAATAGCTGACGACGTTGCCCACCAGGAAGCTGACTGTGTTTGCGCTCAGATAGTGCCAGTCGAGTAGCGAGGTCAGCAGTACGAGTACGGAAAAGTCGGCTGCGGTCGCCGCGACGCCCGCGAGCAGGAAGCGGAACAATTCACCGGTTAACCTGCTCGGACACTTGCCGGCAACGTACATGAACAGGCGCTGCCCCGAACGGAAAACGGCAGTGCTCTTGACCCGGCGCGGCGAAAGAAGTTTCAACGTTATTTGACCTCGCGTGTGAAAATGAATTCCATGCGGCATTGTGTTGATCAAACAGCTATCCAGAGAACCACCGGTCAGGCCAGGCGTTCCTGAAGCCGGCTGCTGCGGCCACCAGCTTCCAGCCGCCGCCGGCGCAGACTCAGCGCGCGCTGACGCGCGGCATTGAGCGCGAGATCATACTGCCCCTTGCGCGCGCGCTGCCGGATCGCCAGCACTTCAGAGAACATGCGCACGCTGTCGCGCATGAAGCTGACCTTGCTGCCTTCGAAGTGGTCCCAGCGCACGGCGCAATCGCGGATGCGCAGTCCGGCCAACTGTGCCAGGTAGAGCAGTTCCACGTCGAAGGCGAAGCGGTCGATCTTTGCCGCTTCGAGCAGCGGACGGCAGGTTTCCATCCGGAAGGCCTTGAAGCCGCACTGCGTGTCGCTGGCCGGCAGACGGGTGATCAGGCGCACAATCCGGTTGAAGACACGGCCGCCGAGTTCACGGCGCCAGGGCTGGCGGATGCCGATGAGCTTGCGGTCGAGCGTGCGGGAGCCGAACGCCACATCGCACTCGTTGCGCTCAATCATGCGCACGAGCTTGGGAATCTCCGTGATGGGCGTGGAAAGATCGGCGTCAGAGAAAAGCGCAATCGGCGCGCGGGCCGCAAGCAGCCCGGTGCGGACGGCGAAACCTTTGCCACGGTTGGGCTGGTACTGGATCAGCCGGGTCTGAAAGCCTTCGGCCTTCTTTAAGGCCTGACGGGCGACGAGCACGGTGTCGTCCACAGAGCCATCGTCGACAACGATGAGCTCACTGGAGTGCGGGTAGTCCTTCAGGAACTGGACGACTGAATCCAGGCTGCTGCCCAGACGCTCGGCTTCATTGTACGCCGGAATGACAACAGATAGACTGACGGACATAAGCGTTGCCTCGAACTTTCCAGTGTGAAAACGCATTCATAAAACGGCGGTCTGGCCACTTCTGATTCGGATAAGAAAGGCACGTCTGCTTGAAGCGTGTCGCCCTCAACCTGCCACTGGCTGCCGTTTCCCTTCGTCTGCCGATCCACTCACAACTGCGGCGTTGAGCGAGCGGCAATCGTAATGCCAGTGCACCTCAGCAATTGTTCAGCACCTGTGAGCGCAGGGGGAGTGTGTTCAAAGTGGGAAATGCCGGCGGCAAACTTCGCGGCGGCTTTAGCGAGAACCCATCGCCAGGACGCGATTTGGTCAACAGATCGGGTGACAGCCGGTATTCCTAAGCGTCCGGAAATGCCAATGCGGTGGGTGCATCAGTCCTCTGTTAAGGAGCCTCAGCAGATTTTTTCAGATAATTGATGACCTGCGCACAGGTGCCGGGGTTACACTATTTACGGGCAACTACCGCCACACTTCAGCTTGAGAGACAGTGCGTAATGGCGACTGCTAAGTTCTTCCACCTCAATATCTTGTCGCTCCTGGCGCTGGCGGCTTGCGGAGTCCTGAAGCAGGCTCATGCGGGGGAGACATCCGCCCCGAGCGCGGAGGGGATCGAATTTTTCGAGAAAAAAATCCGCCCGGTGCTCGCTGAACGCTGCTACGGCTGCCATAGCGAAAAAAGTGAAAAGCTTAAAGGCAGCCTGCGCCTGGACACGCGAGAAACCACGCTCAAAGGTGGCGATACTGGGCCGGCCGTCGTCCCCGGGTCGCTCGAAAAGAGCCTGCTGATCACGGCCATTCGCTACAAAGACGACAACCTGCTGATGCCGCCGAAGAAGAAGCTCAGCGACGAGCAGATTGCCGACTTCGAAGCCTGGGTCAAGATGGGCGCGCCCGATCCGCGCACTGGCACGGTTGCCGGATTGCCCCTGAATCGCAACGAATTGGGCAAACAGCACTGGGCGTTCCAGCCGGTTAAAAACCCGCCTGTCCCGGCCGTGAAGAATTCAAAGTGGGTCCAGACGCCGGTGGACAACTTCGTCCTGGCAAAGCTGGAAGAAAAGAATCTGCAGCCCTCGGCCGCGGCCGATAAACGTACGCTTATTCGGCGCGCCAAGTATGACCTGCTGGGCCTGCCTCCGACGGCGGAAGAAGTCTCCGCCTTCCAGTCCGACAACTCGCCGGATGCGTACGCCAAGCTGATCGAGCGTCTGCTGGCCTCTCCGCAGTATGGCGAGCGCTGGGGACGCTACTGGCTGGATATCGCGCGCTACGCGGACACGAAGGGCTACGTGTTCGAAGAGGAGCGGCGCTATCCCTATGCTTACACGTACCGAGATTACGTGATTCGCGCGCTGAATGAAGACCTGCCCTACGACCAGTTCCTGATTCAGCAGATTGCCGCCGATCGCCTGAATCTGGGCGACGACAAGCGTCCGCTTGCGGCGATGGGCTTCCTGACGCTGGGCCGGCGCTTTTTAAACAACCAGGCGGACATCATCGACGACCGCATCGACGTGCTCTGCCGCGGGACGATGGCGCTGACCGTCAGCTGCGCGCGCTGCCACGATCACAAGTTCGATCCGATCCCGACGAAGGATTACTATTCGCTCTATGCCGTCTTCGCGAGCTCAAAGGAACCGGGCGATCCGCCGCTGATTAACTCTACTGGTCCAAAGAGCGAGCAGACGATCGCGTTCGAAAAGGAAGTCGCAGCAAAGCAGAAGAAAGTCGACGATTTCAAACAGAAACGATACGCCGAGCACCTGGCAAAGGCCAACCAGCCCGAAATGCGCGCGCAGTGCCTCGCCCTGGCGCAGGAGACGCTCAAGCAGAACAATAAGGAGGCGCGAAAAGCCGCCGAGGCAAAAAAGCTCGATACCTTCGGGCTGGCCTATTTCCGCCAGAAATTGAAAGAAAAGAAGGATCCAGCCAGCCTGAAAGACGAAGTGATCACCCTGACGCTGGATGAAGCGATCGCGTTCATCGGCGGCGATGACGACTTCTTCAATGGCGACGACAAAAAGAAGATTCGCGATCTGGTCAAAGAAGTCGATGCCGTTCGCGCGAGCCATCCTGGCGCGCCGCCGCGAGCCATGGCGATGGAAGATCTGGCCACGCCCGTCAAGCAGCGCGTGTTCAAACGCGGCAATCCAGGCATGCCCGGCGATGAAGTGCAGGCCAAATTCCTGTCCGCTGTGCCCGGGCCAAGCCAGGAGCCGTTCAAGAACGGCAGTGGACGGCTGGAACTGGCTCAGTCGATCGCAAGCAAGGATAACCCGCTCACCGCGCGCGTGATGGTCAACCGCGTGTGGCTGTGGCATTTCGGCCAGGGCCTGGTTCGCACGCCCAGTGATTTTGGCATCCGCACCGAAAAACCGACGCATCCGGAGCTGCTCGACTACCTCTCGCGCCGTTTCATGGATGAAGGCTGGTCGCTTAAAAAGTTGCATCGCTGGATCATGCTCTCGAGTACCTATCAGCAGAGCAGCGAGGACAACCCCCAGGCGCGCGCGGTTGATCCGGAAAATAATCTGGTCTGGCGCTATAACCGGCGCAGGCTGGACTTCGAGTCACTGCGCGATTCGCTTCTGGCCGTTTCGGGACAGCTCGATCTGACAATGGGCGGGCGGGCGGTCGATCTGCAGACGCAGCCGTTCTCCGGCCGTCGCACGATTTACGGCTTTATCGACCGGCAGAATCTGCCGAGCATGTTCCGCGTCTTTGATTTCGCGAGCCCGGATTCGCATTCCCCGATGCGCTTCAACACGACCGTTCCGCAGCAGGCCCTGTTCATGATGAACAGCCCCTTCGTTGTCGAGCGTGCACGGCAGGTGCTCAACCGGCCCGATCTGAAAGATGAGAAAGATAGCGAGAAACGCATTCAGAATCTGTACCAAACCATTTATGGCCGCGCCGCAAGCAGTGACGAAGTGGCGATGGGCCTTGAGTTCATCAAGCAGAGCGACCCGCTCACCACGGAGGCAGCCAAGCCGGCTCCGCCCGTGTGGAGCTACGGCTACGGCGCTTACGATCAGAACGCGAAGAAAGTCACGAAATTCACGGTATTCCCGCACTTCACCGGCAGCGTCTGGCAGTGCAGCGGAAACCTTCCCGACAGCAAGCTGGGCTGGGTGCTGCTGAACGCGCAGGGAGGACATCCCGGAAACGATGATGCACACGCGGCGATCCGGCGCTGGACGGCGCCGGCTGACGGTGCGGTCTCGATCAGCGGTCGCCTTGGCCACAAGCAGAAGGATGGTAACGGCGTGCTGGGGCGAATCGTCTCGAGCCGCGAAGGCGAGAAGGCCTGGTGGACGCTGCATAACGGCGAGACCGCGACGAAGATCGATCGTATCGAAGTGAAGAAGGGTGACACGATTGATTTCATCGTCGAACCGCGCGGCGATACCGGCTATGACGGTTTCACCTGGGCGCCGGTGGTCAAGCTGCTCACGACGCCGCCCCCGGGCGAAGCAGGAGAATGGAACGCAGCGACTGATTTCAGCGGAAAGTCCGGCAAGAAGATGGACCGCCTGACGACCTGGGAAAAGTACGCGCAGGTGCTGCTGGAAACCAACGAGTTTGCATTCGTGGATTGAACGGCCAATGAAAAAAGTGAGACAAAAAGTTGGCATGACGAAGAGGGTACGCAAGCCGCTGAGGACATTGGATGACTATTTTCGAATGGTTGCAGATTGGCATAAGTTAAAAGGCGCCATTGAATTCGATCGGAACAAAACAGGTCGAACGTCGTAATGGCAATCCTTGACTTTCTACCTCAGATTCTGGACGCACTCATTAAAGAGAAGACACCGTTTGCACTGACAGGAGGACTTGCTTCAAATCTTTGGCTCCCAGACGAACAGGTCCGAGAGACCTTCGACATCGACTTCGCTGTACCGGCGGGCTGGTCCCCGGACCAATTGGCGACTTCGCTGAGGGCACCACCCATGCTGGCAATGCGTGGTGCAGATCTCAATCTTAGACGCGCCGAGATCAAGCGACTTGTCGTTGAAAACATTGTGGTGGACTTCGTAAGTGTAAAATCAGCGCCGTTCATGAAGGAGGTTTTTGCAAGAGTTCAGACTGGCAGACTCGCTGGCCGACCACTGCCAGTTCTTTCGCCGGAAGATATCTTCGTTTTCAAAGCGATATCTAAACGCGAACGAGACATTCAGCCGATGAGCGCCTTAGCGACAACTGCTGAATTCGATCGAAAGCATGCTGAAAAGTGGTGCCGAAAGTTTGGAGTATGGTTATTTGCAGCACGCGCATTGAAGTCACAACGAACGAAGTGAGGGGAAGCAAAGATGTCGCATTACGATCATCGTCCGAAGCTCAAAGACATGTTCCACACGCGGCGCGAGTTTCTGCAGCGCTGCGGCATGGGCATGGGCGGGATTGCTCTCACGCAGCTCATGGGGCAGGCCGGACTTCTGGCGGCGGAAGGTGCCACCGTCAATTCCATGGCGCCCAAGCAGCCGCACTTTGCACCGAAGGCCAAGCGGGTCATTCACCTGTTCATGAACGGCGGCCCCTCGCACGTCGACACCTTCGATCCCAAGCCGTCGCTGCAGAAGTACGCCGGCAAGCAGCTGCCGATGGAAAACCTGAAGACTGAGCGCAAGACGGGCGCGGCATTCCCATCAATGTTCAAGTTCAAGCCCTACGGCAAGAGCGGCATTGAAGTAAGCGAGCTCTTTGCGAAGACGGCCGAATCGATCGACGACATCTGCGTGATCCGCTCCTGCCATGCCGACGTGCCCAATCACGAACCGTCGCTGCTGCTGATGAACTGCGGCGAGGCGCGGCTGATCCGGCCGAGCATGGGATCGTGGCTCACCTACGGCCTGGGCACCGAAAATCAGAATCTGCCCGGATTCATCGTGATGTGCCCCGGCGGCATGCCGATCCAGGAGTCGCAGAACTGGCAGGCGGGCTTCCTGCCGGGTGTGTACCAGGGGACGTACATCGATACGAAGCACACCGACGTTCAGAAGCTGATTGAGCACATCAAGAACAACCACGTCAGCAAGGAAGAGCAGCGCCAGCAGCTGGACCTGCTGATGAAGCTCAACCGCGAGCACGAGAAAAAGCGCGCGCACGATGCCCAGCTTGAATCGCGTATCCAGTCTTATGAGCTCGCTTACCGTATGCAGATCGACGCCACTGACGCGTTCGATGTCAGCCGCGAGCCGGAGCACATCCGCCAGATGTACGGGCCTGGCACGCAGGCGCGGCAGATCCTGATTGCACGGCGCCTGATCGAGCGCGGCGTGCGCTTCGTCCAGGTGTGGCACGGAGCCGGGCAGCCTTGGGACAACCACGACGATCTCGAAGTCAATCACCGCCGCCTGGCTGGCGAGTGCGACCAGGCCATCGGCGCATTGCTCAAAGACCTCAAGCAGAGGGGCATGCTCGACGACACGCTGGTGATCTGGGGCGGCGAGTTCGGCCGCACGCCGGTTGTCGAACTGCCCACACCGGGCTCAAACGCTGGAAAGATCAACGGGCGCGATCACAATCACCACGGATTTACGATGTGGCTGGCGGGCGGCGGCGTGAAGGGCGGCTATGTGCATGGTGCCACCGACGAGTTCGGTTTTGCGGCGGTCGAAAAGAAGATGCACATTCACGATCTGCACGCCACGCTGCTGCACCTGCTCGGATTCGACCACGAGAAGTTCACCTTCCGCTACGCGGGACGCGACTTCCGGCTGACCGATGTTCACGGGCACGTGGTGAAGGAAATCTGCGCCTGATTCGTGCGAGCAGCACTGCTGCGCCCGTACGCTGTGCAGCTTTCATTTATGATGGGAATTGCATCCCGAAGGGGTTTCGGCTACACAAAGCTAAACCCCTCTTGGAGGCTATTATGCGTCTTGTCAGCTCGGCCGTTGCAGCTGTTCTGTTTGCTACCTTGCTATCGCCCGCTGCCGCGGCCGAACGCTTCGTCAATAAGGATGGCGGCTACTCGATTCAGTTCCCGGAAGGCTGGACCGCGCAGAAGGAAGGCCACGGCGCAGCGGCGGCTAATGCTGCCGGCGACACACGCGTTGAAATCGAAGCGGGCAAGCTGCCCAACGGAGTCACGGTCGACAAGTACATGGCGATCAACGCGGAGAGCTTTCAAAAATCGCTCAACGATTTCAAGAAAGTGAAAACCGGTCAGATCGCCAATCCCATCAACTCGCAGGTTCGTCTGATGGTGATCACATTCAAGGGCGCGAACGGACCTGTGACGATGACCTATTATTACGTCTTCTCAACCAAAGACCGCAAACTGTGGACAATCGCCTGTGCGACGACACCCGACAAGTTCGAAGCCCGCTCAGCGGATTTTGATGCCATCGTTCGATCCATGGCACTCGAATGAACGCGGGCCTCTGTACGGATTGCCGGTACGCAAAGATTCTGCGTTCGTCCAAAGGCAGCACATTCCTGATGTGCCTTCGCGCTGAAAGCGATCCGCAATTCCGGCGCTACCCTCCCCTTCCCGTGCTCGCCTGCCCGGGGCATGAGCGACCTCAGCAGGGCAATGCGCAGAAATGAAAAGGCCGGCGTCTTACGCCGGCCTCTTCACATTAAAAGTAGTATGGCGTTTACTTGCCCACGCGCTTGAGCTTGGTGACGCGGCCCGGCCGGACCCACTCGGCCACGAAAATGTTGCCGTCCTTATCGTAGCACGCGCCATGCGGCGCGATGAACTGACCATCGACCCACTGGTCCTTGGGCACGCCGTTGCCTGCGCGCTTCTTGGGGTCCTGGTTGTCGCCGAGGTGGCAGATCAGGTTGTTTTCCTTGTCCAGCAGCGTCACGCGCCCGTGCAGATCGGGCACCAGCAGTTCGCCCTTGTATTCATCGAAGTGGCAGGGATGGCGCAGGCGGTCGCCTTCGCGCGTGACCGTGCGCAGATACTTGCCTTCGAGGTCAAAATACTGCAGGCGCACGTTCGAGCGGTCGGCAACAACGACCTCTTCCTTACCTGAGCGCGTATCGATCCAGATGCCGTGCGGACAGCTGAGTTTCTCGGTGCTGTTGCCTTGCCCGCCCCACGAGCGGATGTATTTGGTCGTCTTGTCGTACTGATGGACGAAGTGTTTGCCGTAGCCGTCCGCAACGTAAATATCGCCATTTTTTGCGACCGCAACGTTCGTCGGAACGAAGCCGCCGTTCTTTCCCTGGTACGCTTCGCATTCCTTGGGGAAGTCAAGCTTCCAGACAACTTCACCGTCGAGTGTCGTCTTCACAACAATGTGCTGGCCGGTGGCGGCAAGATAGAGGAATTCCTTGCCCTCTTCCTTAACCAGCTGCAGGCCATGCGCGCCGCCGGTGTATTCTTTGCCCCAGGACTTAATAAACTTTCCCTGTTCGTCAAAAATGCAGACCGAATCGGGCGTCGCGCCCTGGCTGTGAACGAAGACCCGGTTCTGACTATCGATTTGAACGCCATGCGTATTGCCGAATTTGTGTGTTTCCGGCAGCTGGCAGAAATTGATCCATTCGTAAGTATGCGCGCCGGTTCCAACCGTAACGGCCTTGCTCTCAGCGCGGAGAATCGTGGGGGCCAGAGCCGCCGCAACCGCTCCCGTTCCTAGAGCCTTCAACATCTGCCTGCGTGTCTGACCGGCCTTCTCGTTCTGCTTCGGCATGTGCCGCCCCCTTTTAAAAGAATGTCTTTTTATCATCTACACTGGAAGGCAATTAATGTATGACATTTTTTATTTCAGCGCCAGTGCCGGTTTCAGGTGACTGGTTTGCGTCGGTATTGCTTGCCGCTGTTCGCCAGGAACAGCACTCGTGGAACGCTATCTGGTAAACGATCACAGCATGCCGCTACTTCACCGCCAGACTCAGATCCTGATGCTTTTGGCAGCGCTGCTCCTGGGACTGGCCAACATGACGCCCCGCGAGCCGGGGGTCCTGCGGCTGTGCGAGAGCTGCCCACTTTATGAATGCGGCTGGCCGGCGGTGAGTCTTACGGTGGTGCCGCAACTGGTCCGGGTGGATCGCGGCTTCGGGCTGAACTTTATCGAGCAGTGGCAACCTATGGGCGCCGCAGCCAACGTGATGGTCTGCCTGCTCGCGCTGGCGGTGGTCGTGTGTGTCTCAGAATGGCTCTGCCGCAGAAACCACTCATGACGCTGAAAGAAGACCGGCGAGACGCTGAATTCCGTCCTCGATTTGTTCACACTCCAGGTTTGAAAACGACACCCGAACGTAATTGAGCGGCCGCTGCGAGACAAAGAATGGTTCGCCGGGCTCAAATGCCACTCCGTTATTCAGTGCCTTCTTCAGCAGCGACCCCGCAGAGATGTCTGCGGCCAGTTCCATCCAAACAGAGAATCCGCTGTCCGGCCGGGTCCATCTCAGGCTCGGTGGCAGGTGCCGCTCGCAGCTCGCAAGCACGCAGTCCCGCCGCTCTCGGTAATAATCGATGCAGCGTTCAACATGCCTGTTCAGAGACGTGCTCGACATGTAGTTCGAAAGCACCAGTTGAGTGAGGGTGCTGGTCTGTAGATCTGACGCCTGCTTGATCAGGATCAGTTCCTTGATCAGCGCTTCTGGTGCCGCGATCCAGCCTACGCGCAATCCTGGTGAAAGAATCTTGGAGAAGCTGCCTACAAAAAAATGCTGCCTGAATTCCGGCGCCAGCGCCCGAAGCGGAGTCTGCCGCGCGCCGTATTGCAACTCGCCGTACGCATCATCCTCCACGACGTAGGCATCCGATTGCTGCAGCAGTTCCAGCAGTTCGCGACGCTGCGGGTAAGTTAGGGAAACGCCCGTTGGATTATGTCCCGTAGGTACCACGTAAAGCAGACGCGGCCGCGAGCGGGACAGCACGTCGCGCAGCTGTTGAAGATCGATTCCGTGCTCATTACGCGTGAGAGGTTCAAACGCGGGCCGGTGCATCTCGAACGCTTGAATTGCGGGAACGTACGTGGGACTTTCAAGGACCACCGTGTCGCCGGCGCGAATCAGCAGCTTGGCTATCAGATCCAGGGCCTGCTGAGCGCCATGGGTTACGAGGACTTCCGTCGGCTTGGTCGGCATGCCACGCGCACTCATGCGCTGTGCGATCTGCTCACGCAACGGCGCATAGCCCTCCGCCCAATAATATTGCAGGGCCTCGCTGGCGTGCTCGGCAATGACTTTCTGTAGCGCCTCGTTCAGATCCTCGGTCGGAAAGAGCGTCTCCGCGGGCAATCCTCCCGCGAAAGAGATTACGTTTTCCGTCGCGGCCTCTTTCAGCATCCGCTCGACAGCTGGCGGCTGCATGTGGGTAATCCATTTTTTCACGTCGGCTGGTGCAACCATATGAGCCCAACTCCTGCATCAGGAGTGGCACAAACTGCACGCCATGGCTGCGTGAACGTGTGGTTAGCGGTCTTCGACCGTGACATAGCCATCTAACGGCGTATAAACGGCGGCAGCACCAGAGACGGCAGTGGTAGTGCGTTTGAATTCTTCGAGAGTGGTGAACTTCTGAATAGCCGTAATGCCTGCATGTTTGAGTTCTGTAAGGATAGCTCCCTCATAAAGACCCGCACGGTCCGCCGAGCTTGACTTCTTTACGCGGATAACTTCAATGCGGCCACCGCGCTTTTTGCCCTCATCGGCGCTCAATTCGCGCACCTGCATTCCACGCCACGAGTAGACATTTTTGCCCTTGGCGCCGATTCCCTTTTCTGCGCCGGCAACATCTTCTTCCAGGTCAATGTCGCCGCCTTCCCGCACGATGCCCAGCGTGCTCGCTCGGACCACCTCTGAATACCGTTTTGAAATGCGGACATTCAGATCCGCCAGACGGCCGAGACGATCGAGCACCTTGACTTTCACCGTCCGTCCCACTGGCGTCTCGTTCACGGCGCCCATGAGTTCCTGTGAATTGGCGATGCGCGCACCGTCAAAATCAAGGATCACCATGCCCTGCTCCATTCCGGCGCGGTCTGCCGGCGTGTTGGGAATGACGCCTTCGATAAGCACTCCTTTGTTCTCGGGAACTTTGAACTCTTTCTGACCGGGCCGCAGGTCGCCCAGACGGACGCCGAGCCAGCCATATTCGATCTCACGCCCACTTTTCAGATATGCCAGGCGCTTCTGCAGATGATTACTGGGGATCGCAAAGCCGAAACCCTGCGAAATGCCGGTCTTGGAAAAGATCATCGTGTTGATGCCGATGAGCTTGCCGCGCATGTCGAAGAGCGGACCTCCCGAGTTTCCTGGATTGATCGCCGCGTCAGTCTGAATCAAATTTCCGTAGAACACGTCATTCGAAAAATTGTTCGACGGCATGCTGCGCCCGCGCGCGCTCACCACCCCGACAGTAAGCGTGTTGGAAAGCCCGAACGGGTTTCCTACAGCGACGGCCCATTGTCCCACGGCGACTTTGTCTGAATCAGCCAGCGCAGCGGTCGGCAGATCGGCCGGAATGTCCTCGCCGCTCAGCTTGATCATGGCCAAATCGCTGCGCGCGTCCGATCCGCACAGTTCTGCATTGAAGACGCGCCCGTCAGCAAGCTTCACACGGATGCGCTCGGCGCTGCGAACCACGTGTTCATTTGTCACGATGTAACCGGCCGGATCAACGATGACGCCCGAGCCCTCAAACTGCGGTTCCGGTGGCAGATTCATCTGCTCACCCATGCGGCGCAGTTCTTCCATCCAATTGCCCCGCTTGATGCTGACCGAAAGACTGACGACAGCGGGCGCCACGCGCTGAGCAAGCTTGGCAAAGCCGCGTTCGAGGCGCACGGCCAATTCAATGTCGGGATCGGGATCAGGAGATTCGGCAGCCTGGACCGCAAAGGGCAGCAGCGCCAAAGCGAACAGGGCAGGCACCGGATACATCCGGGCACGCAACACGCAGGAACGATTGCGAAGCTCAGCCATGTGAAACTCTCTTAACACAATCTACGCCATGACTGAGGCAAACAGCAATAGAATTTAGGCTTCGGCCGCGGCTGCCGCGCCGCCTTCAGGGCCGGCTTTCAGGACTGTCTCGGCGAGTTCATCCTGCTTGGCCATAATCTTCTCATGAATTTCTTTCGCGATGGCGGCATTTTCTTTCAGGAACTTGCGGGCGTTCTCGCGGCCCTGCCCCAGTCGCGTACCATTGTAGCCCAGCCAGGAGCCCGATTTTTCTACGATGCCGCTGAGAATACCCATGTCGAGCAGCGAGCCTTCCCAGGAGATGCCCTGGTCGAACATGATTTCGAACTCAGCCTGCTTGAACGGCGGTGCGACCTTGTTCTTCACGACCTTCGCCTTGCACGCCGCGCCGATGGCGGTCTCGCCTTCTTTCAGCGTGCCGATTCGCCGCACATCGATGCGCACCGACGCATAGAACTTTAACGCGCGACCGCCGGGCGTCGTCTCGGGCGAGCCGTACATCACGCCGATCTTTTCGCGGATCTGATTGATAAAGATGACGATCGTCTTCGAGCGTGCAATCGCGCCGGTGAGCTTGCGCAGCGCCTGGGACATCAGGCGTGCCTGCAGGCCCACGTGCGAGTCGCCCATTTCGCCTTCAATTTCAGCTTTCGGAACGAGCGCGGCAACCGAGTCCACCACGACGATGTCCACCGCTGCCGAGCGCACCAGTTGTTCGCAGATTTCCAGCGCCTGTTCGCCGGTGTCAGGCTGGCTGACCAGGAGTTCATCCAGCCGCACGCCGAGCTTCTTCATGTAAACGGGATCGAGCGCGTGTTCGGCGTCGATGTACGCGGCCACGCCGCCCTCTCGCTGCGCATTGGAGACGACCGTCAGCGCCAGCGTCGTTTTGCCGCTGGATTCAGGTCCGAAAATCTCGATCACGCGTCCGCGCGGAATGCCGCCGACGCCCAAGGCGATGTCCAGCGCGAGCGTGCCGGTGGAGATCGAGGGAACCTGGCGCGCGCCGTCGCCGGTAAGCTTCTGGATCGAGCCGCTTCCGAACTGCCGCTCAATCAAATCCAGAGCCCGCTTCAGTGCTTCGCTCTTGCGCGCCTTCTCAAGATCGGCTTCTTTTTTCGGTGCCTTTGATTCGTCTTTACTCGCCTTGGCCATGGCTGCTCCTTAGGTTGAATTTCGCCCATTCAACCTATTCTAATAAATTCCTAACGGCAATTCCTAATTGAGCTTAATTTTTGACCCAACTACGCGGTTTGTTATTACAGAATCTTTAGAGCTTCACACCTTTCCACCACCGCGCCCATTCTTCTTCGCTCGCTTCCCACTTGGGAGCGCCGCTTGGAAGCAGCTTCTTTAGAAGGTCGCGCGGCAGAATCTGCAAATCCCCGTTGTCAGAGAAAAGCAGCGGGATCAGCGCTTCGATGAGCTGGCGGCGGTCTTCGAGAGTCCAGACGGACTTGGAACTTTTCAGATCGCCGGCCGTGTTCGCCAGCCGCGTGCGATCGCGTGAAAGATCGATCAGCAGCGGCTCGACTTTCTCAGCGCCATAGCGCTCGCGGTAAACTTCCAGCAGGAACAGCGCGTTAAATGGACCACCGGCGACTGACGCATAGCCTTCAAGACGCAGCACGTTCTGCGCCGCCAGGCGGATGCCGTCGACGGGATCCACTGGCTGCTCACGATCACGACGGGTGAGGTAATCCGGCGGAAGCTGCGGCGGGGCGGTGATCACGCGCGTCAAAGCGCGCTCGGCGTCTCGGTGCGCTTCATACAGGATGGACGCCGCAAAGGGACTGTTCGGCACCACCAGGGCCTGCATCAAATCGACGCGAACCTGTATGTCAAACGGCTCGGTGTACGATGCGGCGATGAATGGATACGCCATGCGCCCATAGTCCTGCAGCGAACGAATGATTTTCCGGCGCGAGGTGTCGTTGCTGTCCGCGAAATTGCGCACCAGCCGGAAGAGTTCCTGGCGCTCGTTCTTGTCCGGCTCGGGAACGGTAAAGCGTTCCGAGCGCGCAGCGACCAGGAACGGAATGTCGGGCTTGCGCGGCTCGGGAAAGAGCGGCTTCTCGGCGCGCGCTTGCGGATCCCCGCGATCCTTGTCGCCGCCGTCCGCGCGCTTGCCGTCGGCATTCAGGCGCACCAGCGAAGCGATATCCCTGGATGGAATCTGCACGACACCGTACTTCGAGCGCAGCTTGACGACTTCCTTCTCGGTGCCGAGGTACTCGCCCTGGACGGTCTGGCCATCAAGTGTTTTGACTTGGAATTCGGCGGAGAACGCGCAGGCGGCGAGAAGAGAAGCCGAAAGTATTGCAGCCCGGCAGATCATAGCTTGATGCCCATTTCTTTAAGCAGCTTGAAAACATTCGGCAGTGGATCAGACCACAACCATTCAGGCCGCAGGTAAAAGCCGGGAACTACTTTGGATTCGAACTTTCCGGCTTTCTCAACGAGACGAACGTAGTGCCTGTTCCTGGCGAGCGCATAAACTTCCAGATTTCCAGCAAGCGGATCAATGATCCAGTATTCACGCACGCCAGCCGCTTCGTATTCACTGAGCTTTTCACGGTAGTCGCGGAGCCGGCTGTCCGGAGAAACCACTTCGATGATCAGATCCGGCGCGCCGTCGATGTAGGTCTCACGAATAATATCGCTTTGCCTTTCAGAGACGAAAATTACATCAGGCTGGCGGCGCCTGCGCTGACCAGGCAACCGCAACTGAATGGATTCAAAAAAGACTCTTCCTGGCACGCGCTCTGATGCGAACGCATCAATCAACTTGTAGAAGAATCCGGCAATTTGGTTGTGGTACGTATTATCTGGCGCGATGAGGATAACTTCTCCGTCCACCCATTCGGCGCGGGTTTCCTCATCGCACCATTCCACAAACTCTTTTTCCGTGAGCTTGCGGCCCGGATGGGGCTTGCCGATTGGTTCAATACTGGCGGCTTTGCGGACCATAAACGCTGCTCCCGCGCAGATTCTACGCCGGAATATGGACCATTTCCAGAAGTTCACGGAAGCGCTGATCGATCTGCTGGCGGCTTGTGCGCTGCAGGCAGTCGAGCGAAAAATCCTGGCAGGTGTAGCTCGCCACAACCGAGCCGTATGCCACGGCGCGGCGCAGCGTGTCGCGGTTCACGGTTCCCGTCGACGCCAGGTAACCCATGATCCCGCCGGCAAACGTGTCGCCTGCGCCGGTCGGATCGACAACCTGCTCCAGCGGGTGCGCAGGGATCGAGAAGTTGCCTTCGTTGGAAACCACGAGCGCGCCGTGCTCGCCTTTCTTGATGATGACCGTCTTTGGGCCTTTTTTCTGAAGCGCTTTTCCTGCGGGCAGCAGTTCGCGCTGATCGGTGTAGAGGCGCGCTTCGCTGTCATTGATAACGAGGGCGTCAATCTTGCCGAGCAGAGTATCCAGATCTTCGCGAGCGGTTTCAATCCAGAGATTCATCGTATCGGCGGCAACGAACTTCGGGCGCTTCTTCATCTGCGTGAGCACCTGAAGCTGCTGCGCGGGGACGGTGTTTGCAAGGAACAGAAAATCGGTGTTCTGAAAAGCGGGCGGAACTTTAGGGTTAAAGTGGCCGAAGACGTTGAGATGAACTTCCAGCGTGTCGCGATCGTTCATGTTCTCGTGGTACTTGCCCGTCCAGCGGAAGGTCTTGCCATCGGCAACTTCGAGGCCGCTCAGATCAATTTCGCGGCTGGCGAGGAGCGCCCGGTATTCAGGCGGAAAATCCTTTCCGACCACTCCGACAAGCTGAACGTTCGTGAAGTAGCTCGCAGCGTACGAGAAGTAAACGGCCGACCCGCCAAGGATGCTTTCGCGGCGCGCCGCCGGAGTTTCCACCGTATCAATACCGATCGAACCAACACACAGAAGACTCATTCGTTTTCCTTTCCAGGTTTCTTCAACTCTGCTGTCATTTGTAACCACGAAGCTCACGAAGAACACGACGGATTTTCCGTCTTCGTGGTCTACGTGAGCTTCGTGGTTTAACTGTGTTCACTGCGTCTCCGCGCTTCCGCGGTGAGACGGCGTTTACAGCGCGCCTCCAAAGGCTCCCGGATCAGTGGCGCGCTTTTTCGGCGGAGGGGCTACGGGCGCTTCGGTAGAGCCGTTTTTCTTCGCCGGGCGTGGCGCGACCGGCGGTTCACCCTGGGCCGGCACCGCCGGCGCAGCTTCTTTCGGCGCGGCCGCAGGCGCGGCACCTTCGGCAGGAATGATCAGCTCGACATCATCGATGAAAACGTCCAGCGTTTCGTCCGGCTTGCCGGCATAGATGCCGATGAACTGCGGGCTGTCAGCCGGTTCGCGCGAGGGCATCTTCGCTTCAGCCTTGTTCAGCTGGAACTGCACTTTGCCCCAGCTGGTTCCGAAGGTCGCATCCTTCACCTTGTAGAGAGACACTGAGCGGGGTTCGCCCGGGATCTTGTGGTCCCACCAGATCCGCACCTCCGGATTTGTATCCGCGTAGCGCTCAAAATGGATCATGAAAGACACCACTGCGTTGCGCGAAATAGCAACGTCCTGAGGCAGGAGCAGCCTGGCCATGCAGCCGGATTCCTTGGCGAGCAGATTCGTCGGCCGGATCAGCCCCAGTTTCAAAACGTGATTGCCGCCCTCATCTTTAATGATGCGGATCTGCCCGCTGCTCTTTCCGACCAGCGGATCGACTTCAAAGTGTTCGTGCTTGCCCGATTCGAAGTCATCCTTGAATGCCTGCCCGCCCTCTGCGCCGGCTTGAAGCACAGCCGGCCGCGCCGGCGGCGCGGGGGGCTCAGGTGGCGCCACAGGCGTTGTCTTCGTGGCCGTCTGGGTTGTCTGTGTTGTTGACGGCGGCACCGGCACCGGCCGTTTCTTATTCTTGCCCGAATTCATCGGGTCGACAAAGTAAATCACTGCGGCGAGGATCAGCAGCAGCACCATGATGCTGCCCAGCCCCACGTCATTGCTGCGCCGCCGGCGCCGCAGCACGCGCGTGTTGATCGTGGGCGAGCTTCCGCCGCTGGCCGGTTCGTCGCGCTCGGAACTCGAGGGCTTAGTGGTCTTAACCTTCGTCTTTTCGCGCTCTTTCTCCTTCTCTTTCTTTCCAGAACCGGCCGAGCCGCCGAGGACCCGGTCGATGTCCTCCACCAGCTCGTCGCAGTTTTCGTAACGGTCGTCAGGCTCTTTTTCCATGAGCTTCATGACGATGCGTTCGGTCCCCTGCGAGATCCCCGGCACGATCGCACGCAGGCTGGGCACCGGGTCCGTGAGATGACGCGTCATGATCACCGCCGCCGTCGGGCCATCGAACGGCACCTGGCCGGTCAGCATGTGAAAGAGCGTCGCGCCGAGCGAGTAAAGATCCGTTGCGGGCGTCAGGTCGCTGCGCCCGCGCGCCTGTTCCGGAGATATATAAAACGGCGTTCCCACCGCCTGCCCAGCCTGCGTCAGCGCCGCGTCTTCGGCTGCGCTTTCTGCCGAGCGCGCCAGGCCGAGGTCGGCCAGCTTTGCGGCTTTGCTCGTTTTTTCCAGCAGAACGTTGTCCGGCTTCACGTCGCGATGCAGCAGCTTGTTCTGATGCGCGTGGCCGAGCGCGAGCGCGATCTGGCGCGCGTATTGAAGCACTTCGTCTTCAGGCAGCTTGCCGCCGCGGCGGTGCATGTACTGCCCGAGCGATTCGCCGTCTACGAATTCCATGGCGAAATAGCAGTAGCCATCGGCTGATCCGACATCGATTCCGGCAACGATGTGCGGGTGATTGAGCTTGGCTACCGCGCGCGCTTCACGCAGGAAGCGGTCGCGGAATTCCTTGTTCTTGGCCATCTTTGGCGAAAGGATCTTCAGCGCAATGACGCGGTCCATCAGGACCTGGCGTGCTTTGAACACGGAGCCCATTCCGCCTTCGCCCAGCTTCGAGAGCAGTTCATAGTCGCCGATGCGTTTGCGCGCGACCGTCTGTCCCTTAATGACTTTCTCGAGCTGCTCGGGCGTGAGATAGCCCTTCTTGATGAGGATTTCGCCGATGCGTTTGCGCAATCCGGCCTTGGCGGCAGCAGTCTGCGCCTTCATAGCTTCATCGAGCTGGGCCTGCGTGATAAAGCCGAGCTTGATGGCAACCTTGCCAAATGAGCCGACCTCATCAGGCGCGGTCGATGCAGATTTTGGAGCCGGCTGAGCCATTGTTTCGCTTCACGCTTCCCGTTGTAACCGTCGCAGCCAGAGGCGCGCGGCATTCCACGTCATCAATCCGTATTGATCGTACACTTGGCACACGTGGGCAGATTCTGGAACTGCTGAGACAGGTATTCCTTGCGCAGCTGAGTCGCCCAGGGGCCGTTCCAGATCTCGTACACAGACTGTTCGTGCACGTTTCCGAGCTTCACTTCACGCTTGTAATCGACGCAGCAGATCACAGCCTGGCCTTCCCACGTCAGAACCATCGTGTGGAACGGACGGCGGCAGGTCGCATTGGGCTTCATTTCTTCCTGGCCGACGGCATTCATGTCCAGCTGGTCGCCGCGGTTGTCCATGTCGATGACATGCATCTCGAAGCCTTCGGCTTCCCACCGCCGCGTCATCTCCGGCACCTCGGGAGCCACAAGTTTCGTTTTGACCGTGTTGACGCGGACCCGCAGGTTTTTCTTGATCTCCGGCCGCGCCCGCAGCCAGGCGCAGAAATCGTCAAGATTTTTCATCACCTTTTCAAACGGCAGCACCATTATCTTTTCATAGACTTCCTTGCTGGCGCCGTTGATCGAAAGGAAGATCTCGTTTACCAGCCCCGTGCCGATGAGCTGTTCGACTTTTTCAGGCGTCAGCAGCGAGGCATTGGTGGTGAGATTGCGCACGGATTCCGGACAGTACTTCTTCAGGATGGCGTACTTCTCGACGAGCGTCTGGTCCATCAGCGGTTCGTTGTCGAGACAGAGAATGAAGCGTTCGACGCCGCGGCCGGCACACTCTTTGGCGATCTTTTCGAATGTTGCGTTCGTCATCCGTCCGCGCGGCAAAACGTCGGCGACCTGCGGGTACTGGCAGAAGACGCACTTCGCGTTGCAGCCAAACTGCGTCTCAATGAGTATGGTTTTTGGGAAATCGGGCACAGGCTTGCGCAGAACGCGGTTACGTACGCGTTCAAGCACATTGGTTTCTTCACCCGGGTAATAGTACCAGCGTGCCACGCACACCCCCACCTGCCGAACTGATCCCTGTTAACATAACGTGACTTCCACCGCAGGCAAGCAGATAGCCGCCGCACCTTGTGTATATAGCAGTTTTGCTCAGGGTGCAAATAGATATAAGCGCGAAGCGCCTGTACTTACCACTTTACGCCGAGCATCAGACAGTTGAGTCCGGAACCAATGCCGAGCATGGCAATGTTCGTATCCGGCGGAGGCGGCGCCTTCTCGATGCCAATGGCCATCGTCGTAGGCAGCGAGGCTGAGCCTGTATTGCCCAGGTATTCGACGGTCGAAAAATCTTTCGCCTGATCCAGTTCCAGCGACTTATAGAGAAGCTTGCGGTGCGCAGCGCCGACCTGGTGACAGAAGACCCGGTCGACGACGTTGTTTGTCCAACCCAGGATTTCCTGAGTTTTCTGCCAGGTGTACTTCGCCAGCTTACAACCTTCCTGCAGCAGCGTCTCAGAATCGGTATTCATGTTTCCGGCATTGCCGCGGCAGAGGTGGTTAAACTCTGTTGCACAGCGCACCGCGCCGCCCAGCAGATGATGCTTGAACTTCGAAACGCTGTCGTGCGCCATTACCAGCGCGCAGGCACCCGAGCCGATGGTCAGCGAGGCGAAGGCTTCCTTGATGTCTTCGCGCGTAGGATTGGGCTTGTTGAGCAGCGACTGAATTGTTGTTTCAACGAGCTGCCGGCTGCTTTCGCCGGAGACGATCATTCCCTTCTTGACCTGGCCGAGCTCGATCATGTTCGCGAGCGTCACCATGCCGTTCAGGAAACCGAGGCAGGCATTGGAGATATCGTAAATCGTACAGTCTTTCGCAAGTCCCAGCGCGCGATGAACCAGCGTCGCCGTGGCCGGCTCGAGCATGTCCCGGCAAACGGAGGTGTGCAGCAGGCACTCGATTTCGTCCGCCTGCGTGCACGAGTTGCGGAGCGCGTTGGCGCCTGCTTTCGCGGCGACCTGGCTGGGCATCGCTCCTTCGTCCCAGAACCGGCGCTCGCGAATGCCGCTCATCATTTCCAGGCGGCCGTAGGGCAGCTTCAGCTTGTCGTAAAGTGGAGCCAGCTTGTCTTCGATCGCAGCCGACGTAATGATGTGTGGCGGAAGCTCGTAGCCGAAGGATTCGATACAAACGTGTTTGTACAGCATGTCTCTTTTCTTCGGCCCCCGCTCGATTTGCATTTCAGACCCCACCCGCACGAGCTTTTTTCAAGCGTGCGCCGGCTGAGCCTGCTTAAAACGTTTGAGCGAAACACGATATCACGCAGATAGCGATTGTAAAGAGAGAACCTTTTGTAAGCAGGATTACCGTCCCCTGCCGCTGGCAGAGAGACGCGCCAGCTGGAAGAGTGTGCCTCGGATTATTCTTTAATGCCGCGCTTAAGCAGCAGTTGCTCCACGTCCTTCTGCAGGAACTGCCGCGAAAGCTTGAGCGCGTCTGTCGAATCAGCCTTGGCATTGAGCAAAATATCTACAATTTCTTTCTGCCCGAGCATCACTGCGGCCTGGAGCGGCGTCTGACCCACGTTATTCTTGAGCTCGGTATCGGCTTTCTTTCCGATGAGCAGCTTTGCCGCTTCCTTGTCGCCATTCACAGCGGCCCAGTGCAGCGGCGTCCAGCCGGCGCTGTCCTTCTCGTTGATGCAGTCGCATTCGCCGGCAAGCAGCTTCTTCAGCGCATTCCTGTCGCCATTTGCAATATAGCGGTGCAGCGGCGTGAAGCCCTCTTTGCTCCACTTTGAAGCGAGCTCCGGGTCTTTTGGCAGCACGAATTCAACGCAGCTTTTGCTGTCGGCGCTTTCCTTTCCGCCGGCGGTGAAATGAACGGGCATCCAGCCGATGCTGTTCTTCATCGAGATATCTGCGCCAGCGGCAACCAGCGCTTCCACGACATTTTTCTTTCCATTTTCGACGGCGATCTGCAGCGGTGTAGCGCCGCCGTTGGAATCCTTCTGATCCACGAGTTCCGGCCGCTGCGCGAGCAGGGCTTTGACTTTGCCGGCATCGCCCGCTTCGCAGGCGTCGTGAATTTCGCTCGCGCGGGTGTAGACGCTGAGCACGCAGACTAAAAAAGTTGTGACGAGTGACGGGTGGCGGGTGACGAGTGAACGGCTTGCGGGCATTGTCTATTCTCCAAAATTTCAGAGCGCTGATTCTAATCACGGGCCGCCGAATGTCGCGTGAATCACCGAACAGTTTCCCGATGCTGAGCGTAAGACGAATGACAGACGGCGTTTTATTCAATACGAAGATTCAGCATGACAAGACACGAAGGAGACGATCATGCCTCAAGCATGGCGCGGTGGCACTTTGAGATCACGTGGAGTGACGCTGCTGGAGATCATCGTCATTCTGCTGATGGTTATCATCGCCGCAGGGATTCTCCTGCCGATGCTTAGCCGGCCACGAACACGCTCCATCCGTACGTCCTGTGCCAGCAATCTTAATCAAATCGCAAAAGCGATGTTCATGTACGCGGACGTGCCGGCGAACGGAATATTTCCAACCGACGCAACAGGCTCTGATCCGTTCGCGGCCCGTCCCATGCCATCCTTGAATCTGCTTTACCGCGGGTACATCGCCGATCCAAAAGTTTTCTCATGCCCGAGCAACCCCGTAGCCCCCGCTCTCTTGAACAAAATTCAGGACATCACTGCCGCGCGTACTTCCGGTTCCTGGATGACTGCGCAGCAGAGTTCCTACGGGTATGACCCTGGTCATGATCCTAACGACGCAATGGCTGCCATCGCGGCCGACGCTCCCGGAACCAAACCCAATTCAAACAACCATGGCCAGAATGCCGGCCAGAATGTGCTGATCGGCGCAGGCACCGTTGAATTTATCATCTCGCCTTCGCGGCCAATTGGAGACGGAGCAGTCGACAACATCTACACGCTCGATAGCGGCTTGAAGCGCAACCAGGACGGCTACATCCGGCAATAGGTGAGCGCAACTTATGCGATCAAAGAAAAACCGCGCCCAGCTTTCGGGCGCGGTTCTGTTTCAGACGATCAAGCAGCTCTGAGCGTTACTTCTTACCCGCCAGCTGTCCCAGGCCGTTGCGGACCAGGTATCCGGTCGGGATCTT
>DASPJR010000211.1:0-42363 GCA_035628505.1 Planctomycetota bacterium
CTTGCGCACGCAGTGGCTGATCGGGATGGCGAGAGGATTTGGCTAACGGCAACGGCTTTGTTCACCACAGAGAACACAGAGGACTCAGAGGAACGATTTAGGAACGGCAGATGAACGCGATGAAGGCGATGAAGGCGATGATCGCGAAAGAACTATCTGCTTGGCGGTGTTCATTAAGGTTTCTGAATCGGTCTTGGAAGACGGAACAGAATTTTAGAATTGAGATTTTAAAATTTAAATTTGAAAGTGAACGGCTGAGCTCGCGCGGCGTTCGATCTAAAATTTAAATTCTAAACTCTCAACTTTAAAATTCCGTTCCGTTCGAGCCGTTCCTCCGCGCGCTCAGCGTCCTCTGCGTCTCTGCGTTGAAGTAGTTACCTAAGTGTTTTCAGGATAGAGGTAGTTGGGGCAGTTCTCTCGTCGTGCTTGCGCAGGGTGTGCTTCGCAGATAAAAAAGACGGCTCACTTTGCAGCAGCGAACACAGCAGGCGCTCGACGCCTGCACACAAGGAGATGAAAAATGCCTGAGCTGGATCCGCCGTCGCGCATTCTGATGGGACCTGGGCCGAGCAACGTGCCGGCGCGCGTGTACCGCGCGCTGATGATGCCCACCGTCGGCCACATGGACCCGACCTACTTCAAAACGATGGACCAGACGCAGGCGCTGCTGCGCGACACGTTCGTCACGCAGAACCCGCTGACGATCGCCATCTCCGGTACGGGCATGTCGGGCATGGAGACGGCGCTGGTCAATCTGCTTGAGAGTGGCGATGAAATCATCGTCTGCAACGGAGGCGTGTTCAGCGGACGCATGCCCGAGATCGCGCGGCGCTGCGGCGCAACGGTGCGCGAGCTGAAAATTCAGTGGGGCAGGGCAACGCGCCCGGACGAGATCGCGGCGGCTCTGAAGGAAAAGCCGGCCAAGATCGTGGCGCTCGTGCATGGCGAAACATCAACGGGCGTGCTACAGACGAACCTGCCGGACATCGCGAAGATCTGCCACGCGGCCGGCGCCATTCTGCTTGTGGACACCGTCGCCAGCCTCGGCGGAACGGACTTCCAGACCGATGCGTGGGACCTCGACGTCGTCTATTCCGGTTCGCAGAAGTGCCTGGGTGTTCCGCCGGGCATCGCGCCGATTACGCTCGGCAAACGCGCCGAAGAGATCCTGGCTAAGCGCAAGAGCAAAGTAAATTCCTGGTACCTGGATTTGACGCTCATTCGCGATTATTGGAACGAGAAGCGCGTTTACCATCACACGGGCCCGGTGAACATGACGTATGCGCTGCATGAAGGTTTGCGGCTCATTCAGGAAGAGGGTCTAGCCAATCGAGTTGCCCGTCACGCGAAAATGGCCAAGGCGCTCCATGCCGGCGTTGAGGCCATGGGCTTGAAGCTCTTCGTACAGAACCCGGCCGAGCGCTGCCCGACGCTGACGACGGTGCTCGTTCCAGAAGGAGCGGACGACGTGGCCGTGCGCAAAACGCTGCTCGAGCAGCACAATCTGGAGATCGGCGGCGGACTTGGCGACCTGAAGGGCAAGGCCTGGCGCGTGGGCTTGATGGGCGAAGGCGCGCGGCCCAATCATGTGCTGCTCTTCCTGAGCGCGGTCGGCGGCATCCTGAAAAAGCAAGGCGTGAAGGTCAGCGCCGGCGCGGGAGTGGAAGCGGCGGCGGCTGTGATCAATAGTTAACGCTGCGCGTGCGGCTACTAAGCGTTGAATGGAATAGAGTCCAGAACGTCGTTCTGATTGGGGAGGGTAACTACTGAACTTCGTCCGGTAATGTGACGATACATCTGGACAGTGACTTCCGCTTAGCCCTGAACCGATGCTCCGGAGGTAACGCCATGAAGGAGGGGATCGAGTCTTATCCGCTGGCCAAGCTGTGCAGCAAGAAGGCGCTGGAAGCGCTGCTTGCCGCGGACATCGTCATCGGCATTCACGCCCCGGACTGCGCGAACGGAATCAAGCCCCCGCGCGGCTCATGCTTCTTCGGCATCGAAAAACTCAAGAGAGTCATCTCCGGGGAATGCACGCAGGTGAATGCGCTTGGCGTGCTGATCGATTTCTCCACCCGCGACGTCAAGGAGCTCATCGAGCTGGTTCTATTCCACAAGGGTTCGTGCTGCCACTGGGAATGGCAGCAGGATGTCATGCGCCGCAAACAGCAGCGTAAAGAAAAGTGGCATCCGAAGAACCGTATTTCGAAATACGTTTAAGTTCACATTTTTACGCAGGCGCTGCCTGACGCGACTGGCTCATGTTTTGCGCGCAATGATGTGCTTCGTTTAACTTTTGCGCGTGATTCGTTTGGAGCCAGCCATGATTAAGCCGCGTGCTGCCGATACGAGCGCCGTATGGGAAGCTGTTGGGCGGCAGCCCAGTGACAAAGCTATGCAGCAGATGACTGAAGACGGCTGGGAACCGGTAGAAACTGACCGTGAAGCAACGCGCCTTGTATTCAGACGAGACGGTAAAAAGGCGACGCTGTTTCTCAAGAAGAATCAGGTTGGAATGGTTGTTCTCGAAGCTCCCGAGGCGTAAGCCTGGGCACCACTCATCTGCTTACGCAATCCCCATCGAGAAACGAGACTGTCCGTTGCCGCCGCTCGCGTGCTGTGTATACTCATCGCCCATGTTTTGGCCAGCGTTCATCCATCCGCCCGGCACGGGCTTAGGTACTTAGCGCGGCCCGGAGTGTTCGCTCCGGAGACCGCGCGTCCGCGTATCGGACCTCTTTTCATATCGCAATCAGCGCCCTTTCAAAGCAGGCCGCCAGTCTGCTCCAGCTGACTGATTGCCAGAGACAAAGAAGGAAATGCCATGAGCGAGAACAAGCAGAAAAAGGATAAGCCGAAGGCCAGCGCCGAGCCGGAGATCATGGAAAAGATCGTCTCGCTGTGCAAGCAGCGCGGCTTCGTTTTCCAGTCCTCCGAAATCTACGGCGGCCTGAAGAGCTGCTACGATTACGGTCCGCTCGGCGCGGAGCTTAAACGCAACGTGAAAGCCGAGTGGTGGCGGACGATGGTTCACGGCCGCGAGGACGTCGTGGGCATTGACGCCAGCATCATCATGCATCCCAACGTCTGGCGCGCCAGCGGCCATCTCGCCGGCTTCACCGATCCGATGGTCGACTGCAAAGACTGCAAAGAGCGCGGCCGCGCAGACAAATGGCCAAAAGCCGACGTCGGCAGCGAAGTTGAATACAAAGTGATCGTCGATCACCAGAGTGGTAAGAAAGAGACACGCAAGGGCAAGGTCGGCGCGCTCGGCATTGTCTGTCCCAACTGCGGCAGTCCGAACACGTCGGACATCCGGCGCTTCAACATGATGTTCCGCACGTCGCTGGGCAGCGTCGACAACATTGAATCAATCGCCAAGGCGCTGGAAGGCAAGAATCTGCAGGGCGACGAGCTCAAAAAAGTAATCGCGGACGCCATCGGCGAAACCGCGGTGTATCTGCGCCCGGAAACGGCACAGGCCATGTTCACGAACTTCATTAATGTTCAGACCAGCATGCGCATGAAGCCGCCGTTCGGCATCGCGCAGCAGGGCAAGAGCTTCCGCAACGAGATCACGGTGGAACACTTCACCTTCCGCTCCTGTGAGTTCGAGCAGATGGAAATGGAGTACTTCGTGCCGCCGCCGCAGTATGCCGAAGAAGGCAAGGACGACATGTACTGGTACAACTACTGGTGCACGGAACGCCTGAAGTGGTACAGCGACCTGGGCATCCGCAAGGAAAAGCTTCGCCTGCGCGCCCATGAAGCGAGTGAGCTCGCGCACTACGCCAAGGCCTGCAGCGACGTCGAATACGACTATCCCTGGGGTTGGGGCGAGCTCGAGGGCATTGCGCACCGAAGCGATTACGATCTGAAGGCGCACGAGAAGGCCAGCGGCAAGCGCCTGACGTTCTTCGATTCGCAGAAGAACGCGCATTACCACCCGTTTGTCATCGAGCCGGCTGCCGGAGCCGACCGCACAGCGCTGGCGTTTCTGCTCGATGCCTACACCGAGGAGCCGCCGCCGCCGGGCACCAATGAAGGCCGCACGGTCCTGAAGCTGCACCCGCGTCTGGCCCCGATCAAGGTCGCAGTCTTCCCTCTGGTGAAAAAGGAAGGCATGCCGGAAGTCGCGCGGAAGATCATCGACGAATTCGTGAAGAACCAGATTAACGCGTTCTATGACGAGAAGGACGCGATCGGCCGCCGTTACCGCCGCCAGGACGAATGCGGCACGCCGTACTGCATCACGGTCGATGGCCAGACCGCTCAGGATGGCAGCGTGACCATTCGCGAACGTGACAGCATGAACCAGGAACGCATCCAGGTAGCCGACGCCGTCGCGGTGGTGAAGAAGCGACTGGCGTAGTAGCTTTCTCAATACTGACACACAGGCACGGGCCGCCACAAGGCGGCCCGTGCCCTTAAGAGATGATCGCAAATGAAAAAGGTTTTTTCAGCTCGCGATCCAATTGAAGCCAATCTGCTGATCGCGATTCTTGAAGGGGAGGGCATCACCGCCTCGGTTCAGGGCGAGCGCGTGTTTGAACTGCGCGGGGCGGTGCCGGTAATCGGCCCGACGGTGTGGGTCAGCGATGAGGATGAGGCGGCCGCGAGTGAGCACGTCAAGCGCTTCGTGGAGTCTCGCCCGCAGCCGTCGAAGCCGGATTGGCGCTGCCCGAGCTGCGGCGAGACAATTCCGGGGTCTTTCACGGAGTGCTGGAAGTGCGTCAACGAAGCAGACCCGCCGCGGCCGTTCAACCGGCGCGTCGTGAACATTATTGTAATAAGCTTCGTTGCGATCTGTGTTTTGCTTTTCTTGCTGATGATTGAGCAGGAAAAATTGATGCGCCGTAATCGCGCGCAGCCGCAGCTATCACGTTGACGATTCGCATTTCTGGAAAAAGAAGAAGCGGGACTTTCGTCCCGCTTTCGTGCTCGTTTTTTAGATTCAGATTTTCAAATCAGCCTTTGGGGCGGACTTTCGTGGCTTTGGGTCCCTTCGTGTCCTGAACGGCTTCGTATTCCACGACCTGGCCTTCCTTCAGCGTGCGGAAACCATCCGCCTGAATTTCGCTGTGGTGAACGAACAGGTCCTTTCCGCCTTCATCTGGCGTAATGAAACCGAAACCTTTCTGATCATTGAACCACTTCACCTTACCCGACGCCATAACCATCTCTCCTTCCACTTCGGCTTAGCCCTGCGATTTAACCGTCCCCATTGGCCGATTTACTACGAGAGCCCAAACTGTGAGCGTATAGCGCACCTTATGCAGTGTGTAGAGAAAATTTTCACTTTTTTTGAAGATTTCTGTAAAGATATACTTGTCATGCCAGAAGCCACAGTGTTCCCGCTGCAGTGAAAATTACCATTCCGAGACATCCTGACGCGCCTTTCTTCGCCTTTTTTCGCGGCGGACGTATGGAAGATTTATGCTGTTCAAGCGTGGCATGCAGCGGCGTTTCGCCTTTGAGCACGCGGTCGATATCTTCAACCAGTTCATTGGCCGACTGATAGCGCTCGTTCGGCGCTTTGGCCATAAGCTTCGTGACGATCTGCACAGCTCCGATCGAAAGTTCCGGATTCAGATCGGCTGGATTTTCCAGTTCATCCTGAAGATGGCGGCGCATGATTTCAAGCGCCGTCGGCGCATCGAAGGGCAGCCGCCCGGTTAGCGCCTGATAGAGGGTTCCGCCCAAAGCGTACAGATCGGCGCGATGATCGATGTCCTTGTCGGCTCGAACCTGTTCGGGCGAAATGTAGTGCGGCGTGCCGATGATCACGCCAGTCTGCGTCATGCTTTCCTGGTCCAGGAAGGATTTGGCCGTGCCGAAGTCGCTGATTTTTACAGCGCCCTCCTTACCCAGCAGGATGTTGTCGGGCTTGATGTCGCGGTGAACGACGCCTTTGGAGTGCGCGTGAGCCAGGCCCTTGGCCACATCGCCGATGATGCGAAGCGATTCTTTTTCCGGAATCTTGCCGCCTTCACGCTTCAGGCGCGCTTTGAGCGTGTCGCCGTCGACGAACTCCATCACCAGGAATTGCACGCCACGGGAAGTTCCGGCATTGTGGCAGGCAACGATATTGGGATGGTTGAGCGATCCGGCCAGCTGCGCCTCGCGCGTGAAACGTTCGACAAAGCCCTGGTTGCCAGCGAGATTCTTGCGCAGCACTTTCAATGCGACCGTGCGATTAGCCAGCGTCTCCTGTGCTTTGTAGACGGATCCCATACCGCCTTCGCCGAGCTTCTCCAGGAGCTTGTACTCGCCGAAATATTCCATCGGCAGAGTCTTGTCGGCTTCGGCCGTGCGGCGCTTGCGCTGCTCGGAAAGGACCTTCTTGACCTGCTCAACGTTGAGCACGTTCATCATGATCAGCACTTCGCCCAGGCGCGACTTGCCGCCGCTGATTTTCAACGAACGCTGCTTTTCAAGAGCCGCTTTGATCTGATCGTCTGTGACGAGATTCAGTTCTCTGGCAATTTCGCCAAAGCGATGGGAAAGTACCTGGGTGTCGCTCGAGATGGCCATACCAGTGATCTGTGACTCCGCACCGCGAAAGTGCTTACCGCATTGACAAGACGAGGCATATCTTCAAACTAAGAGTCACACTACGTAAGGAGCTCTTGTTTGCAACTCAGGAAAGACGAGCAGAAGCCGGCGGATTTCTCTCAGGACGATGAACTGCGTCATCTCGCCAGCAAAATAGCAAGCTGCCAGACCATCTGGACAAGCGTCTGGCACGGCAGCGGGTCAGGTGCAGCAAGCGATGCGTTTCTCGCACTTGTGCAGGAAGAGCACCGCCGCAATTTTGATCTCTGGCATGAAGAGGACAAAGCACGCGCGCCGAACGCGTCCGACGCCGAAATCGCGACCGTTAAGCGCGCAATCGACAAGCTCAATCAGCAGCGCAACGACCTGATTGAAAAGCTCGATGAGCACCTCTATGCGGCGCTGCAGAAATGCCAGATCAAATCGCAGCCGCAGGCGACCTGGAATTCGGAAACGCCCGGAAGCGTGATCGACAGGCTGTCCATCCTGGCGCTGAAGGTTTATCACATGCGGGAGCAGACCGAGCGGCTGGACGCTACGAAAGAGCATCTGCAGAAGTGCACCGAGCGCCTGCGGGTGCTCACGGCGCAGCATGCGGATCTCACGGCGGCGCTGCAGAACCTGTTTGACGATCTCTTCGCTGGACGCAAACAGATGAAAATCTACCGGCAGTTCAAGATGTACAACGATCCGGATTCGAATCCTGCAATTTACGGCGCTAAAAGTTAGACCTTCGCCGCTTTCCTGGACGCCTTTTTGCTGCCAGCGGGTTTACGGCTGCGTCGCGGGACCGCCAGGATTTCTTTCATGTAGGCAACGTATTTTTCCATCGGCATGCGCGCGGCCAGTTTACCGACCGTATGCAGCGGAATGTCATCAAGTGATTTGAATCGAATGCAGCACTTGCCCATATCCAGCTTTTTGCCGGCCTTCTTGAATTCCTCGGCCAGCCAGCTGTCCTTATTTTCAACCGGGTACTCGCACATCGCATACAGCGCGTAGTAATTCTTTTGAGCCGCAAGTGCCATGTAGATCAGCGGCTGCTTGTTGTACGTGTCAGGATAAACCGCGAGCGGCACTTCGTAAGAGATCATGCCCCAGTTCATCACTTCCTGGTAACCGGCTGGAAGGTCCTTCAGAATAAGCTTGCGAATCGTAGAGACCACTGCCGCTCGCTCTGCAGGAAGTTCCTTTAAATAGGCATCCACCGTCTTTGCTTTGCTTGAAGCCATAGCTCCTCCGCTGTTTGCGTGTTGTTCTCGTATACACCTCAGGTTCATCGTTCATTGCGTCAAAGCCGCGTAGGCGCTAAAACATCGCCATGTTTCTGCGTCATCTCGTAATCGTACTCGCCGCGACCTGCTGCGCCCGCTTCGCATTTGCCGGCCAGCCGGAAGCGCCGGATGCGCCGCTGGTCACCGTCGATGAGTCGCGCGTGTACCGCACGGTGAACGATGATGTAATCACCGGAAAAGAGATCCTCGATCTATTGCTCGAAGAGAAGTGGGACTCTCACGTTCAGAACTTTGTCGACAACCAGCTGGGCATTGACGAAGTCCAGGCTGCCAGGCTCGATATTCCGGAGACCGCCGTTGAAGATGAGTTCAACGCGCTGCTGAAGTATTACGCGGATAAATTGCGCCTCAACCCAGGTGAGCTCAAGCCCGACATTCTTGCCAAGCAGATCGGCCTCGCCGGCGGCGTTTCGGCGCTGCGGCGGCAGGTGAAAGTCAGTCTCGGGCTGCTGCGCCTCTTTCAAAAAGAAGGCAAGCTGCCGGCGGACGCGCATATCTGGGAGCGGCGCTATAAGGAACTGGTTTCGGAGCGGCTGGACAAGGTTGCCAAGCAGAAAGGCGTCGAGCGTGACGTCAAGAAGCTCGGCGCCGGAGTGGCCGTGCGCATCGGTTTCCGCGATTACACGCGCGATGATATCCGGCAGTTCGCCGCGGATTCGGCTGCGCAGGTCACTTCGAATGAACTCCGGGGCAAAATTGAAATCCTGACGTTTGAGAAACTTGCCTCGCGCCAGCTGCGCGAAAAAAGCATGGAGCTGAAAGATGACGACCTGCATTTTCACTTCAGCTATCTGTGCCGCAAGATGGAAGCGGAGACCGGCGTGCCCGGCCGCATCGCCATGAACCAGCAGCTTTCGCAGCAGAACATGACGCCCGAGCAGTTCCTGCGCGATCGGCGCGTGCGCGCGGACGCAATGGTGACGCTGCTGGCCAAGACGCCGATCCGGGCTGCGCAGATCAAGGCCGAGTTCGAAGCACATCCGGAACGGTACAAGCGCAGCGAGAACCTGGTCGCGCACATTCTCATCAAGGTGCTCGATCCTGACGGACGTCCGTATACCGCGCGCTGGAAAGCCCCCGGCTTTAACGCGGTGAACAATTTCGTGGCGAAAAAGCGCGAAGAGCAGTTCGCCGCCTTCAAGCCACGCATCGAAGCCCTTATGGCCGAGGCAAAAAAGGACTTCGAAGCCACAGCGAACAAGCATTCCGAAGACATCGGCACCAATCGCATTGGCGGAAAGATCGGACGCATCGGAAAAGAGACGCTGCTGCTGCCGCCGTGCGATGATTACGTGCGCGACGCCGCAATGAAGCTCAAGCCTGGCGAAATGTCGGAGCCGATCCGCAGCGACTATGGCTGGCACCTGGTGAAGTGTCTTGAGAAGCAGGATGTGACGTTCGACGAGGCTGCCGAGCGTGTGTACGTGAACCTGATCGCCGAAGCCAAACAGAAGATCACCGAATCGCTGCTTAAGAACGCAAAGATTGAAGACAAGTTCTAAACAACGGAACACGACTTTAACACAAGAGACGCAGAGGACACGAAGAACGCAGAGAACAGCTTTTTGGAAAGCAATGAAGTCGATGCCTGTCACTTGTTTATCAAGAATCTGTTCTCTGTGTCCTCCGTGATCTCCGTGACTCTGTGTTGAAGTCGTGTTAAAAAACCACTGACGAAAGGAAAGTCATGCCCGAAGCCGACAAGCTCAAAGATATTTTCCAGCTGCAGAGCGAGTTGAACGATGGAATTTTCAAGAAACAGGATCTTCGCGACCGCGATGGAAACGTGCTGACGATGGCCGCCATTCGCACTGCCCTCGAAAAAGGTGAACTCGGGCCCAACGGCCTGCCCAACACGTGGCTGCGCAATTACCTGAAGGCGCTGCAGTCTGAAGCGACTGAGGTCGAAGAAGAGCTTCTCTGGAAATGGTGGAGCAAAGACAAGATTGATATGCAGAACATCCGCGTTGAGATTGTCGACCTGATGCATTTTCTCACAAGTCTCGCGCTCGTTGCCGGCCTGACGGCCGACGAGTTCCACCGCCTCTACACCGCCAAGCACCGCGTCAACCAGGAGCGGCAGGAGAAAGGCTATTCGAAAGACACGAAGGACGAGAGCGACAACAAGAGCATCGTCTGATGAGATCGGATTCAACCTCAGCCGTTTTTGAGTTCGCCGTTGTGTTTGCGGCAATCGGGGGAGCGGGTTTTGGAATTCTCGGGTTGATCACGCTGCTGGTATACCGTCGCGCAAAATCCGCCATCGATGATCCGGAACTGCCTCGGCGGATACAGCATTTTCGGGACGGATCGAACCTGCTCGCTTTAATGTGCATCGTTCAAGCCGGCATCCTGGCGCTTCCGCTCTTTTATCGCTCGCCGCCGGATGTTCCTCGCTATCTTGCCGAGCCCGCCATTATGGGCAGTGCTACACTCTGCGTCGTGTGGGTCTGGGCCTGGTCGCTGCTGCATCGCGCGCGCCAGGAAGGGTGGTGCGCTGCGATGACATTCTGGCGGCGTCTTGGTGTTTGCGCCCCTGGAGTGGTTTTTATCTTCGCAGTAGTGGCGTACGTAATCAAAGGGGTGCGTTAAAGGTAGCGATTCATTTGCTGAATGGCGTCACACGGGAGTCGCTAAGCAAAGAAGCGTCCGGCGTGTTCTCGCGAACACTGCCATTCCTGTTACGATATTCCAGTGATCCTCACGCCTTTTCTGCTCCTGCCCTTGCTTGCGGCGATTCTGTATGTCTGCGCGGTGCTCATGATCAAGCGCGCCGTCGATGCAAACATTGACACGTGGCGAACATCTTTCGTCTGCAACATCATTACTGCGCTGACCTATGCTCCTCTTCTGGTGCTGGGCGGCACGTTCCACGCTGAACTGCTTTGGCAGCCGGCGGCGGCGGGAGTACTGCTCATCGCCGGACAGTTTCTGACGTTTCGCTCGGTAGAAGGAGGCCATGTTTCGGTCGCGACGCCGATGCTGAGCTTGAAAGTTGTCCTGGTTGCGCTCTTCACATCACTATTTTTGTCGCAGCAGGTTCTCCCACGGCAATGGGTGGCGGCAGTTCTCAGCACGTTCGCGATTATGCTGCTAAACCGCCGTGGCAGCGCCGGGCAGGTTGAATCCGCCGGAACCGGGCGAACAATCCTGTACTCCGGCCTGGCAGCGATGGCGTTCGCCATGTTCGACGTGCTCGTGCAAAAGTGGTCGCCGCTCTGGGGCGCGGGTTATTTCCTTCCAGTGATGCTCCTTTTCAGTGCGCTGCTCTCATTCCTGATGATCCCGCGCTTCACGGCGCCGCTTAATGAGATCCCCGGTCCGGCGTGGCCGTGGCTGACGGTTGGAAGTTTTCTGATGGGCCTGCAGTCGGTCCTGTTTGTGACGGCGATTGCCATCTACGGAAACGGTACGGCGGCCAACGTGGTCTACAGTTCACGCGGCCTCTGGAGCGTCATCATGGTCTGGGCCGTCGGGCACTGGTTTGCCAACCGGGAAAGCCACGTGAGCCCGGACGTTTTCCGGGGACGCGTCATGGGCGCGGTGTGCATGACAGTCGCCGTGGCCCTCGTTTTCGTGTAAACAGCCGAGAACACGATCTTCTCGCGCCGAGTTATCTCGTTCAAAGATAATGCAGCGCCATTGCCGCGCTTATTTGAACTCAACAATTCGCACGCCGCCGGCGGGCACAGTCAGCTCCAGACTTGATCCCTCGCCGTCCGCTTTAAGCTCGAGCTTTTCTTCGGGAAAGAGCCAGTCGGCAGCGCTGCTGGAGCGTGCCACCGTTTTGATCGTGATGCGGCGATTCTCGCGAAAATCGGTGGGGGTAATGCCGTGCTGCGGCTTGGCCTGGCCAGCGGGATTCAGCAGCGTGACGACCCAGCCCGTCGCATTTCTGTTCACCATCCATTCAACGTCGCCGAAGACTTCGACGGGCATCAGCTCGCGCGTGACGTGCGACAGCAGCAGCGGCAGAGCGGGCACGGCCACGCGATCAATGCCCAGTCCTTTGGGCACAGAAAGGAAAATGAGGCGGCCTTTGCCGCGGTCGAACGCGCTGCAGAACGAATTGGTGGTGTCTTTGGGCGGCTCGAAGTTGGGAACCGGTTTCACTCCGGGAAGGGCGACTGCCAGTGCGCGGCCATCTTTGACAGGTTTGAAGCGGAAGCGCGGCGAGACAACGGGCGTGCCGGGCAGCTGCCACGCGAAGAAATCAGCCTCGGCCGTCTGGCCAAGCTCGGGAAGTTTCAGCGCAGCCACGCCGGGCCCGCTGAGCTGCTCATCGGCAACAACGAGCGTTCCGCCGTTCTCAACGTACTGCGCCAGACGCTTGCCTTCCTCAAGAGTCAGCTCAATTTCACCTGCGGCGATGACAACAGGGTAGGTGTCGATGGTTTTCCAGCGCTGGACATCGGGCGTCGCGTAGATGACATCAAAAATATCGCCGTACACGCCCGGGACGTAAACCTCATTGGTCGCCGTAATCGGTTCCATCGTTTTTGGGCCGATCGGATGGTACGCAGTAAAGAAATATTCGCGAAGCATCTGCTCATGCGCGCCATAAAGGGTCAGATCGGGCCGGCGTGCCATGTTGCCAAACGCATGCGGCTCAAAAGGGGAGGGCTCCCAGCCGTGCGCGTAATCGAGCAGGAACGCCACAGGCGTGAACGGCGCGCCGCGATCCTTGGATTTGTCCTGCGTCACGCGCAGAAACCGGTCGACGAGGTTGCCCTTCGGAGAAAGCTGAAGTTCTTTTAGGCCGGCCGCGGCAGTGCCGCCGGGGATCCAGAATTCGTCAAAGCCCTGTTCGTGATAGAACATCGATGCGCCGCACATGTACTGATACCAGATGTCCATCTTGTACCAGGTCATGCCCGCGCCGGAAAAAACGCCGTAGTAATTGTCGAGAATGTGGCGCGGACGCGTGTAGCTCTGTGCATCGCTGAAGATCGTGGATGCGTCGCCAAAGTTGCAGGATCGGTAGGTCGCCGTCATTCCTCCGAACTGCCGCGCCGCGCCGCGCAGGAAAGCCATGCGCATCGAGAGCAGCCCGATCGTCATCGCCGAGGATTCATAGCCGACCGTGCGCGCGCCCCACTGGTAGCAGAGCGGCGCAAAGGCCGGCATGCCGACGGATTTGCACGGAATCACTTCGCGGTAAGCGTCCGGCCAATCCTGGCCGAAGATCTTCTGGTACTTCGCGGAATTTGCGGCGAGCGCCACTTTCGTCAGCGCGGCCGCGAGATCACGCCGTGTCTTCGCGTTCTGCGTTTCGGCGGCGAGCGCATTCTGGTCCATGTCGAAGTAGCCCAGATTTTCTCCCGAGATATTGCCCACGTAGCGCTCGCGATACTTTAGGAAGTTCTCGCGCGCACCAGGCGGAAGCTGCTCCGGCGCGGCGTAGTTCATCATCATCGCCCACGGCCGCTCGGGATTGGCGTCAAGCCAGCGCGTGAAATCGCCCGCGTTTTTGCTCTGCTTTGCATCCTTCGCGTCGGTGGCGAGAATTTTAGGTCCGGCGCCATGGAAAGTCGGAACGATGCGCGGATCTGAGAAGATCGGAACATCCTTTGAGGCTGCGTACTTTTTCTCAAACGCGGCGAGCGCATCGGCATCGCGCAGATGGTACGGCACGGGCACCCGCTGCGGATCCTCGCCGGCCCATTTCACCTGGTCCATGTTCCACAGGTAGAGAAAGCCTTTGTCGCGGAACGTCCGCGGCTGCCATTCAGGCGGAAGTGAAAACTGCCCAGTGCGGCGCGCGAGCGGCTCAAGCTTGGTTGTGCGGGCGGCGCGCACCTTTTCAAGCATGTCCCAGGTCGCATGCGACGGCCGTTCTTTGATCAGCGGGCGGTAAGCGGCATCGGTGGTCAGGACGATGCAATCGATCTGCCTGCAGCCTTTTTCTTGAAAAGCCGAGAGCAGCTCAAGCTTCGCCGGACCCTTGCTGAGCGCCGTTTTGTGTCCTTCCCAGCCAAACGCCCAGTTCCAATACAGTTTCAGCTCATTGTCTTCCTCGATCACCGGCTTCGTGCCGTAGGTCAGGAGTGCGGGCTCTCCTTTATCAGGCGTGAGGCGCAGCTGAAAACGGCTGCTGCAGCCGCGGTTGTCGCGGAAGCGGATCCACACGTGGTAGGTGCCGTTTACCGGGATTTCGACGGTCGCATGCGCGACGGCCTTATCGTCTTCCGCGCCGCACGCGATAGACATGAAATTGCTCTCGCCGCCTTGAGTCCACTCCGAAGCCCAGCCGGGGCCCGAGATGCCCCAATGTCCATTCGTGACGGGCTTCGGGCCCATCGGCCAGCAATAGCCCTTCACGCCAGCAAAGTGCTCGGCTTCGATCCAGACTGTTTCGTGTTCGGCATACGCCAGGCGCGTCAAAAGGCTCAGCAATGACAACAAGATTGCTTTTTTGAGTAGATAACGCGGCATAGGTTTCGTTCTCCCAAATAGACAAGCGTCACTGGAGACTAAAGGCTACCACATTCATGCGACTTTTGTGAAGCGGGCTCTGCGGCGGCGACAAATTCCGAGCGCACCGTGCGATAAAGCAGAGCAGACGGCGGAAATGGAGCAATGCCTATGTTTCTGACCAGCAACCCCACCGACAACCTGCCTCGAGAATCGTCGGCTCGCATTGTGCTCGACATGATTTTTAAATCCCGATCTCGAAGGAGAGCCATGAGGTTCTGGTTCTGCGAAACCTGCGGCTCGCGTTTGACTGATTCTGATGTTGTCGCAGGCCACGCATTCAGAATCGGAGAGTGCTTCTTCTGCAAAAAGTGTTGCGACGATGAATCCGCCTGTGCGTCGCCGAACGGATCGTCAACGTTTATCTCGGCCGCGCCGCGCCGCACCGCCGCGTTCGTGTCTAAAGACACGCCGAATGCGCCGAAACTGTGTGATAGTCACTCGCGCACAGCAGCCTTGAGAGCCGCGCTTCCGTTTATTTTCGGCGCATTCGCCTTTGCACTGCTGCTGCTGCTCACGGTCGTCGTTTACGCCCGCAGCATCGGTAAAAACATTTCAGAAGAAATCCCACATACGGCTGCGGTGGAGAGAGTGCGTGTCACTCCGGAGCCATTTGTGCTGGCCACTGACGCAAAGCCTTAAGGCGAGCGTTGAATAAAAAAGTACGGCGAAGACAGAATGGAATGAACGCACCTCAGTCGTGAGTCAATGTCACTTGCGACGCTCGTTCACTTCGCGGACCTTCGCGGGATCGAGTTTCGGCTTACGGTCATATGTATAAAGTCCGTTCTGTTCCTGCTCGACGTCCGAAAGCTGCGTATAGCAGTAGCCGACGATTTCCGGAACGTCCTGAAGCGCCCAGGTCAGATCGCGGAAGCGCTCAAGCAGTTCCTCCGGATTGCGCGCGAGATTTCCGTAGCCCCATGCCTGACCTTCCTTGGCCAGGCCGACGCCGCCATATTCGGTGCAGAGGATGGGTTGGCCGCGGTAGGGGTGCCCCGGCAGATGCTGCTCCAGAAATGGGGGGAAGTGAACGGCAACCAGAGGGTTTCGCACGTACGTTTCGAAGTGCTTGCGCAGCTTGTCGCCGTGCTGCGTGTAATCGTGGACGGTCGCGAGATCGGTCAGCGGATTCTGCCAGCCATCGTTACCGTTCACCGGACGCGTCGGGTCGAGCGCTTTGGTCAGGTAATACAGCGAGCACAGGAAAGCGATCTGCTCGGGCTTGACTGAAATCATATTTTCCACGACGCCCCACGATTCGTTGATTGGCGTCCAGGTGATAATGCAGGGATGATTGCGGTCGCGGATGACCGCTTCCTGCCACTCGGCGGTGAAGAACTCAACGGACTGATCGGTGTACTCCCATGGCGCCGCCATTTCGCCCCATACGAAATAGCCCAGCGTGTCGGCCCAGAAGAGGAAGCGCGGGTCTTCGGCTTTCATGTGCTTGCGGCAGCCGTTGAAGCCCATCTCTTTCATGCGCAGGATGTCGGCTTTGAGCTCCTCGTCGCTAGGAGCGGTGATCAGTCCGTCAGGCCAGTAGCCCTGGTCGAGAATCAGTCTCTGGTAAATGGCTTTGCCATTCATCAGGACCGTTCCGTGTTCAACGCGCAGGCTGCGGATGCCGAAATAACTTTGTACTTCATCTACCGTCGCGCCGTTTGAAACGACGGTGAGTTTGAGCTGATACAGATCCGGCTTATCGACCGTCCATAAGCGCGGTGAGGGAATCTGAAATTGGAGGCGCACAGTCCGGAAGTGTGTGCCGGCCGGATTCTCGTGCAACGCAGAGCCTTCTGCTATGGCGACGCTGCGGCCGTCGAAGAACGCTTCAGCACGCACGCGCACGTTGTCGGCGGGACCGTCGAAGAGCGCATCGACTTGAACGTGGCCGTCCACGTTCCAGCTCTGAACGTGGAGCCGTTCAATCGCGGGCGTACCGACCGGTTCGATCCAAACCGTCTGCCAGATTCCGCTGCTGCGCGTGTACCAGATGCCGCCCGATTCCTCGATCCAGTACTGCTTGCCGCGCGGCTGCGAAAGCCGCTCGTCATCGTAAACGCGAAGGACCAGTTCGTTGCGATTGTCCAGATTCAGGCAGCAGGTGATGTCAAAGCTGAACGGCGTGTTGCCGCCGCGGTGCGTGCCAACGAGCTTGCCATTCACATAAACGGAACATTCAAAATCGACCGCGCCGAAGTTCAGCCGGATGCGCCGACCGTACCAGCCGTCCGGCACCGAGAAAATTCGCCGGTACCAAAGGATGTGATGAATCTCCCGCTTGCCAATGCCGCTCAGTTTTGCCTGGTAAGGGAAGGGGACGGTGATGCGCTGTTCGAAGTCGCGGCCGCTGATCCAGCCACTGCGGAGGCCCTCATTTTGGTCGTCAAATGCGAACTGCCACTCGCCATTCAGGTTCAGCCAGTCCTGCCTGACCAGGTCCGGACGGGGGTATTCCGGGCGGGGGATCGACATATTTGAAACCTCCGGTCGTCGAATAGCTTTCTTTGCGCGCGCCTTGTGAAGTTTTGAACCGCGACCCGCTGGTCTTCTCATTTGACAATCAAGCCCAACCTTGCGCAGGCAGATACCTGCGTTACAGATACAAAACCCTTGCATTTTGTCTGCCGTCCGCTAAGGTCGTCACACCGCTCCGATACCTCACGCTGGCACGACCTTGCAACTGCTGCATCGGAGCCCATTTGGGTGCTTGAACGACGGTGCTTTTTTGCTTTGAAGGCCTGGACGGTTCGGGAATCTTAATAGGATACGTTTTCGTCCTTTCCTTTAGGTGGGCTTTAGAGAGAGGCAAATGGCAACACGACCCTTATCCACGCATTACCTTCCCTTTGAGCAGCCGTTGAAGGCTTACGACGAGCGAATCTGCAAGCTCGAAGACCTTTCCAAGCAGAACAACATGGATTTAAGCGCCGACATCGCCGTGCAGGTCGCCGAGCGCGAAAAATTTCTGCGTGAAACCTTTTCGAAGCTCAGCGCCTGGGATCGCGTGCAGGTCGCGCGCCATGTTCATCGTCCGCAGACGGCCGACTACATCGAACTGATGTGCGAAGATTTCATCGAGCTGCATGGCGACCGCGCCTTCGGCGACGATCGGGCGATGCTGACCGGACTGGCCCAGATGGATGGCCAGAAATTCCTTCTCGTCGGCCAGCACAAAGGCCGCGACGTTCAGGAGCGCTCGGCGTGCAATTTCGGCTCGCCACAGCCTGAAGGCTATCGCAAGGCGCTGCTGAAGATGCGCCTCGCTGAAAAGATGCAGCTTCCCATCGTTGCGTTGATCGACACCAAGGGCGCCGCGCCCGACGTGGGTGCCGAAGAGCGCGGACAGTCGCAGGCGATCGCGTACAACCTGATGATCATGTCGGGCCTGAAAGTGCCGATCGTCTGCATCGTCATCGGCGAGGGCGGATCGGGCGGCGCGCTGGGCATTGGCGTTGGCGACAGGCTATTGATCCAGGAGTTTGCCTATTTCAGCGTGATCAGCCCCGAAGGCTGCGCCTCAATTCTCTGGAAGGACGCCGAGCGCAAAGCGGACGCGGCCGAAGCGCTGAAGATCACCGCGCCCGAACTGATCAGGCTGGGCGTAATGGACGGTTTTGTTCCGGAGCCGCTCGGCGGCGCGCACCGCAACCCCGCCGCCGCCGCTCGCATTCTGCGCTCAACGATTCTGCAGAACCTGCGTGACCTTCAGGCAATGCCGCTCAGCCAGCTTCTTGAGCAGCGCTACCGCAAGCTTCGTGCGATGGGCAAGTACCGCGACGAAGTCCTGCAAAGCGTCAACGCCGCCGCCGTAGCGAGCTGAGATGTAACGCGGATTTTCGATTCGCGAGTGGGTGTTGATCCCTCTGCCGCCCCGTTCCGGGGCTTACGCACCACGAATTGCGCTCGTTCCCAGATCTGGCGACCTGGGCTACTATGCTACCGTCCGCTTCGCGGACTGAACTAACGTCGCTTCCGCCGCAATTATCTTTGTGTTGTTGTTTTGGTTCTTCGTATCTTTGTGTCGAAGGAGTTTGATTACCGGATGCTCTCGCCGCGCAGCTTCTCATAAATCATGAGTTCTTTCTTATAGTCGTCGCGCGGCTCGAGCGAGACGGCGCGGCGGGCGGCGTCGAGGGCTTTGTCGTATTGCCGGGCAACGCGCAGGGCGCGGGCAAGGCCCATCAGATATTGGGCGTTGCGGCCGTTGGTGAGCGTCACAGCTTTGCTCGCGTGCTCGACGGCTTCGTAGGCGCTGGTGAACGTCGGATCGTCGGGATCGCTATAGACGCTGGCCAGCAGGTAATGGCCATAGGCGAAGTTCTTGTCGAGCTTCACCGCAATCTGGTAATCGGGTATCGCATCTTTCTGGTTGCGGTTGTTCTCGTTGGCCAGGCCGCGCGTGCAATAATACGGCGCGTGATTGGGCCGCAGGCGGATAGCTTCGTTGCAGATCTCAATTGCTTTCTTGAAGGCCTTGCCGTGGAGATGGGCAAGCGCGAGATTGTGAATGTACTCGGCGTTGTCGGGCTCCAGCTTCCAGGCACGGTCGTAGGCATCCGCGGCGGCGCTTACGCGGCCGGTTGCGAGCAGGCAATCGCCGAGTGCGCTCTGGAAGCGCGCGTTCGCAGGCACGGCGGCAGCGGCCCACTGCGTGGCGGTAACGGCTTTTTCAAGCCAGCCGGCCTGCAGCGCGACGAGGCCGAAATCACACTGATACTTGGGATTGCGCGGCTGCAGATTCAGCGCCTTCTCGAGCACCTCAGCGCCCGAGCGCACATCGCCGGCGCGCGCGAACGCCAGCCCTAGCCGGTATAACGCGGGTGCATTTTCAGGTTCTGCGCTGACGACTTCCTGGTAGATGGCGATCGAATCTTTTGCTTTGCGGCCAGCCTTGTCTCTTGCGATCGCCTTTGCCAGTAATGGAGAGATCTCTTCTTTAGTTTGCTCAGGAAGGTCGAGTAACGCCGCGTCCGGAGGTGCGGCGCTAAAATCGACTCCATCTTCCTGCGGCAGGCCCCAGTTTGTGCGCGAGATGCGGACGCGTTTTTTGTCCTTTCCAGTGCCGTCAGTGTCGAAATTGGGCGCGGGCTGCTCGGGGAAGACGACGGTTGCCTTGAAGTCCGGCTCATCGATTACCAGCGGCAGCCGTTCGACAGGTTTCGTCGGGCGTTCGGCATCGAGTCTCGGCTTGGGGCGAATAGGCTCGTCTTCAATGAGCTCCGCGCGTGCCGTAGCGCAGGCGGTCAGGAGAGCCAGGGCCATGAGAGAGCGACGCATGGAATAAGTGTCGGCCTTTTACGAAGCGAAGTCAAGAGTAATGCTTGATGCATGCAAGTGATGCATAATGCGTAAAAAACTTGCGATCGGCGATTCCATGTTATGCATCATGCATTATGCATTAGACAGGTGCAGGAATCTTCAATGAGCGAGCAAATCTTTAACGTCGTACTTGGCACGGCCGGCCACATCGATCACGGCAAATCGTCGCTCGTCCAGGCGCTCACGGGAATTCATCCCGACCGCCTGAAGGAAGAGCAGGATCGCGGCATCACCATTGATCTCGGCTTCGCGCCGCTGCAGCTCAGCAATGGCCTGCGCGTTGGAATCATTGATGTCCCCGGACATGAACGCTTCATCAAAAACATGGTCGCGGGCGCAAGCGGAATCGATTTTGTTGTCATGGTCATCGCGGCCGATGACGGGGTGATGGCGCAGACGCGCGAGCACCTGCAAATCGTTCAATTGCTTGGCGTGCGGGATGGCCTGACTGTGATCACGAAGAAAGATCTCGTCGAGCCGGACTATCTGGAACTCGTGCAAGAGGACATCAAGCAGCTTGAAGACGGAACCGTGCTCGCCGGCAAGCCGATCATCGGTGTCTCAAGCAAGACCGGCGAAGGTATCGATGTTCTGAAAAAAGAGCTGGAACGCGCGCTGTCCAAGCTCGGACGCCGCGCCAGCGAAGGCCCCTTCCGCATGCCGATTCAACGCGTGTTCGCGAAGGAAGGATTCGGAACCGTTGTCACCGGCGTGCCTCTTTCAGGCCACGTGGCTATCGGCGATACTCTCGAAGTTCTGCCACCCGGTTACCAGGGACGCGTGAAGGGACTGCACGCATACAAGATGGTGATCTCGCAGGGACAGGCTGGGCATTCGACCGCGGTCAATCTGCACGGACCGGACATCGACAAAAAAGAAGTCGTCCGCGGAATGGTCGCCGCGACGCCTGGAATCTTCCGCCCAGGCACACTGTTCACCGCGCAGCTCACACATCTACCTGGAACGCCCTGGCCGCTCAAGCATCGCGCGCCGGTGCGCTTTCATTCTGGCACCGCCGAAATCCAGGGCAAAGTCCTGCTGCTTGATGGCGACCAGATGGCACCGGGAAGCAGCGGCTGGATTCAGATTCTGCTGGAAGATCCGACGGTGCTCGCGCCAGGAGACCATTACATCCTGCGTCATCAGACGCCGATGGTGACGCTCGGAGGAGGCCGCATTGTCGACGCGGCTCAAACAAAGCGCAAACGCAACGACCCAGCGGTGCTGAATGAGCTGGAGCAGCGATTGAAGTCGCTCGACAACGCTGAAGATTTCCTCGCACATCTGCTCGCATCAGCTGAACTGCCGAAAACACTGGCGGATCTATGCAGCGAAACGGGAAGACTGCAGACGCAGGTGGCCGATCTGCTGCGCAAGCTCGAGAAGAAAACTCGTGCGGTCGCTTTGAAAGCAGAGGCGGTATATCTCGCGCCGGCAACACTTGACACTTTCCTGAAAACGCTGGTGAGCTGCACATTCGATTACTTAAAGGAGCATCCGGCACTAGGCTCGGTCGAACGGCCTGAACTGCGTCGGCGGCTTTGCCTGAAGCTCGGGGATGAGATTGGGGACTACTTTGATGATCTGCTGGATGTGGCTCGTCGCAAAAATCTGCTGAATGTGGAATCGAATACCGTTGCTCCTCCGGGCCGCGAACGCAAGCTGGAAGGCGCGCTGGCGCAGCAGGCCGAGCAAGTTGAGGCGGCTTACAAGAACGGCGGATTGGCGCCGCCATCACCCGCAGAGATCGAAGCCCAACTAAAAATCGCCCCCAAGCTTTTCAAAGAGATCATGCGCTATCTGCTGGAGACCGGAAAAGTCGTCGACGCCGCTCCCGATGTCGTGTTTCACGCCACAGCATATGAAAAGGCCAAAAACGACACGCTGGCCCTGTTTAAAACAAAGCCCGAAAATACCACCTCAGAGATCCGGCAGCATCTGGGAATGACGCGCAAGTATGCGGTGCCGCTGGTCGAGCTTTTTGACCGGAAAGGGCTTACTGTAAGGGTCGGGGACCAGCGAAAATTGAAAAGTTGAGGCCGTTTTCGATGCACAAGTGGTTAAGTCAGGCCATTGTTGGGTTTTTTTCAACCTTGACAGCCTAGGTCACGCCGGTAGCATCCCCTGTTAATTCTGGATTTGAAGCCGATTTACAGAGTCTCTTGTAGAGATGCTAGGGTTGCTGGCACCTGCAGAGTCTGTGAAGAGTATAACGCTGTAGTCGGAAATTGGATGAAAGCCTTTAAAGAGGCGTCCTTGTGGGTGGGGAATTGGGCGTGAGCGCCCCTGGAGGACTTAGAATGATCGGTCGCACAAGCGGGTCTTGGCTTCGAGTGCTGATGACAGTGAGCCTTATCGCTGTCTGCGCTGGCACATGCTCGACGGCCCGAGCGGAAGAGTCGGACAAAACAGCCCGGATCGAGAAGCTGTTTCGCGAGGGCGTGGACCTGTACCAGCAGGGCCGCTACGCCGAAGCGCAGCGCAAGCTGAAAGAAGTTCTGGCGCTGGATCCCCGCAAGGAGCTGGCGGCGCGACTGGTCGATGAGGCCGGCACGAAGGTGATGGCCAAGATGATGGCCGACGTGCGCATGGGCAACGAGCCCACCTATATCTGGCAGTATTACCGCCAGTACCAGGTTAAGAAGATGGCCGACAAGGAACGGATGGCCAAGATGGCCGCCCGCCTGGTTGAAGACACCACGACGGAAGATGAGCGCGCACTGCTCTACCGCGAATTCGGCGAACTGAGCCACTATTCGGTGCCGGTGCTCGCCAATTACCTCAAGGATGCCACTCACGAAAACTACCGCACATACGCCCGCATCGCGATCGCTCGCATGGGCGCCCGCGCTGTTCTGCCGGTCATTGAACTGCTCAGCCACAAAGAAGTGCTGATGCGCGAGAACGCCGTGCTGGTTCTGGCCGATATTCAGCCGCTCGATCCGCGCGCCATTCCCGCTCTGAAGGCCCGCGTGGAAGATCCGGCCGAAACGCCTGCCGTGAAGAACTACGCCTCCCGCACGTTGGCCCGCATCAGCGGCATGGACGCCGCGCAGTTGAAGAGCGCCGCCGACTACTATTACGATCTGGCCAACCGTTACTACCTGGACCGCGCCGGTGTTGCTGAAGAAGGCGAAGACGTCGACGGCACGATCTGGCACCTCAACGAAGCCGGCGATCTTATCGCCGTGCAGTATCCGCTGTGGGCCTGGAATGAACAGATGGCCGAAGAGAACGTGCTCAAGGGCATGGCGGTCAGTGCCGAACACGCCGGCTTCGCGCCGCTGTGGGCATCGGTGATTGCTGCCCAGTCCGCCGAAATCAAGGAACTGCTCGACATCGTCAACGAACAGCCGGCGCAGCACAGCTTCTCGGCCGAAGAAAAGAAGGAAGTCGAAGCCTGGGATAAGAAGCTTGTCGACGCGCGCCGCCTGGTCGCCGCCGTTGGCAAGGAGAACGTCAACGCCGCTCTCAACAAGGTTCACGCCGACGTCCGCAAGTACCCGGGCCATCCGAAACTGCCCGGCGTCGGTGCGTTCCTGGCAAAGGAACTGGCCGCTCTCGATCCGCGCGGCGACCTGTTGACCTCGCCTCCTGAAATCGTGCTGAACGCTGTGCCTGGCAAGGAAGCCGTCTCGGTCCGCAGCGCCGGCACGCCGGTCACGGTCAAGACGGAAGCGGGCGTCATTCACGTAACCCTGAAGGAAGCCTCGGTAGACGTGGTCGCCATTCCGCTCTCCAACCCCGATCCGAAGGCCAAGGGCAAGAAGGACGCTCCGGCGCCCGTTACCGAAGCTCCGGCTCCGGCCCCTGAAATGACGCCGCCCCCGGCGGTTTCGACCTCGGGCCTGGTCAACGGTCTGGATAGCTCCGAAGAGGGAATTCAGTACGCCTGCGCCCTGGCGCTGGCTTCGATTGACCGCTTCCCGAACCGCTGGATCGGCAGTGAGAAAGTCGCCGGCATCCTCGGCCGCGGCGTGAGCGAGAACAAGGCTGTGCAGATCCTGCTGGTTGAAGAAAATCACAACACGGCCAACGCCCTGCGCAGCAAGCTCGAAGCGCTCGGTTACGGCGTGACGGCTGCGATCAGCGGCCGCGATGCGGTCGTTCAGGCGCGCTCCTTCCCGCCGAAGGACATCGCCATCGTCTCCGAAAGCCTGCGCCGTGACCTGAATGCGGATCAGACGCTCGAAGAGCTCCGCGCCGACGTCCGCACGCGCTACCTGCCCATCGGCATCCTGCACAATCAGGCTGATCGCACATCGATCCAGTCCCGCTTCAGCAGCGATCTGCCACTGGTCGAACGCGAAGCTGACAGCAACACGACCAAGACGATGGTGGAAGCCGTGATCGCCAAGCGCGCCACTGAATCGGTTCCCAAGCGCAAAGCACACGAGACCGCGGTTGCTTGCGCCACGGCTCTGGCTTCGGTCGATCCGCGCGACACGCACCTGGTCCTCGAAGATGCGGTCAGCCATTGCATCGATGCGCTGGTCAACCGCAAGGATGACGTGCGCAACCCGGCTGCGATCTTCCTGGGCCGTGTCGAAGGCGGTTCGAAGAAGGATGCCGCCGCCGACAAGCTTAAGGCTGTGGCTCTGGACGCCAACAATGCCGTCGAACTGCGCCGCAACGCTGTGCGCGCTCTGGGCCGCGTGAAGATCGACGGAATGGAAGACGTGTATGTCAAGCTGCAGGCCGACGCTGATCAGGAAATCAAGGACATCGCGGCCGAATCCTTCGGCCAGGTGTCGCGCGCGAACAAGAACGTGATCGACCTGATCCGCGCTCAGCGCATCGACAAAGACCGCAAAGAAAAGTAAGCCCCCGTCAAAGGGCTCTGTCCGACCAGAACCCCGGGAAACCGGGGTTCTTTATTTGTCTGAAAGCTTCCAGCATGCGTATCGTTTCCATTTTACCTTGATCAATCTGTCCGTTACGGCGTCTAACCTTCAGGTGTTGGAAAAAACAGTAAGCGATGGCGTTTGCCTTGCGAGTGGCGTATTCTTATCCAGCAGTGCGCCGGAGTGGTCCCCAATGAACAACGCATCCCGCCCGACCGTCCTGTTCCCAATGTCTCTCGTGCTGGCACTGATCTGCTCGCTGAGTGTTCCGCTTTTAGCCGCCGACACGGACGACGCCGTCGCATGGGGTCGTGAGAATATCGCCGCCGGCAAGTACGCCGAAGCGGAAGAGATGCTGCGCAAGGCGCTGCCGAATCTGGAAGGAGCCAAGAAGCGCGACGCCACGCTCGTACTGATTGAAGCGCTCCGCATCGTTGGGAAGCTAAAAGAGGCTCATGAACTCTGCGACGGCTTGTTGAAGTCAGAGGAGAAAGACCCCGTCTTGCGCTCGCTGAAGGCCGAGCTGCTCGTTGAAACCGGCGAGTACGTGAAGGCGCGGGATATATTTGACGCACTCATCAGTGAGAAGCCCGACAACCTGCGTGCCTGGGCACTGCGCTCAAACATTTACCGGCTCCTGAGCGATTCGTCCGGCCTGAAGAAAACGGCCGATTACTTTTTCGATCTCTACCAGAAGAATGCGAAGTACTACAACTCCGACCAGGTGAAAGATCCGCTTGAACTGGCCTACATCGGCCTCGGCTTTCAGGACGAAAATCCCAAGGATGCGTTCGAGACCGGTTTCCTGCTCGCGGAGGAACTCTGCACCGACCGCGGCCTGATGATTCCAGAAGTGTTTCTCTGGTCCGCGCGGCTCGCGCACGCCAAGTACCACTTCGCATTTGCCAGCGAACGTTACGGAACTGTTGCGAAGATGCGTCCGAAATATCCCGACGCGCTTGCCGGGCAGGCCGACATCATCCTGCAGACGATGCATAAGCTCGACGACGTCGAGAAGCTGCTGAAGGAAGCGCTTTCGGTCAATCCCAATCATGTCGAGTCCAACCTGCTGAGCGCGGCGGTGCACTTGGAAGAAGACCGTTACGACGATGCGAAAAAGCACATCGATGCGGCCCTTTCCGTGAACCCGAATGATTTTCGTGCCCTGGCCATGCTCGCGTTCTACCATCTCGATCTGGCGCAGCCGGAAAAGGCTGCCGAGGTCGAAAAGCGCGTACTTGCAATGAATCCGAAGTGCGCTGACTTTTACTGCGAAATCGGCGAATTGATGGAGAACAAGCGGGGCTTCAACACTGCGCCGGCTTATTACGAGAAAGCGATCAAGGCCGATCCGGATTACTGGCGTGGCTACTACGGCCTGGGCATGAACACCTCGCGACAGGGCGCACACGGCGAAGAGAAGGGTAAGGAGCTTCTGCTGAAGGCGTTCGGAAAGAACAAGTTCAACGTCTGGGCCAAGAACATGCTCGTGTCGCTCGACAAACTGCTCGGCGACAAAGAGCAGGAGGTCAAGCCGGTCTACGTCGAATCACGCACGAAGCATTTCATCTTGAAATTCCACAATAAGGACGCAGCCATCGTGCGCCCCTACCTTGAAGAGTGGGCTGAAGCGGCGTACGAAGCGCAGGTCAAAAAATTCGGCTATGAACCCGAAGGCCCGCTAACCATCGAACTTTGTTACAACTTCCAGGATCAGGCTGCGCGCACCGTCGGGCTCCCGAATCTCGGCGCGCTCGGCGTATGCTTCGGAAAGCTCTGCACGGTCGTTTCGCCGCGCGAAGGCAAGGGCAGCAACGGCAACCACCCGCCGTTCAACTGGCGCAAGGTTCTCGAACACGAATTCGCCCATGTCATGGCGCTGCAGCTTTCCGAGTTCCGTGTGCCGCGCTGGTACACCGAGGCCATGTCGACCTTCGTCGAAGACGACAGCCGCATTCAGTCCGACCGAATGATGATTGATGCGATCGCCAAGGGCCGCCTCAAAAACATTGATACGATGAACGAGTATTTCCGTATCAACCCGCTGATGGCCTACGTTCACGGCCGCTATGTCATTGAATACATCGACAAAAATTTTGGATTCGATGCGCACATCAAGGCACTCAAACTTTTCGCCAAAGGCAAGAAGCTAAACGAGGCTTTGAAAGAGGCGACGGGCAAGGAGCTTGCCGAGCTCAACGCCGGGCAGCTTGAGTTCCTCAAGAAGTCGTTCGAAGACGTGCGGCTGCGGCCGACGTACGATCCCGCGACGCTCGTAAAGCTTGAGCTTGCGACGAAGAAGGACGATGCGACCGCACAGGATATCGCGAATTTTGCGATCGCCATGCTTGCCGGACGGCGCTACGACCAGGCCGAAGCGCTTGCCAAGCAGGCTCTGGAGAAGGACGCCAACAGCGTCGATGCACTCAACGTGCTCGGAAGCATTGCGTACGAGAAGAAGGATTACGAGCGCGCCCGCCAGCACTATTTGAAGTCCACGGGGCTCGATCCCAAGCGCAGCTTCGCCGCCTGGCACAGGCTGGGTGTGATTTACAAGAAGGAAGGCAAAACCACAAAAGCAATCGAAGCCTTTGAAGCCGCGCGCAAGAGTTATCCACGCTATATCGGACCCGATAATCCGCATCATGAATTGCCCGATCTTTATGCCGACCTGGAGCCGGCACAAATGGACAAGGCGCTGGGCGTCTGGAAAGACGCCGTAAAGATCAACAGCGAGGATGCTGAAGCCGCGCTTAAAGGGTTGAGGCTGGCGATGAAGATCAAGGATTACGCCGCCGCTGCCGAATTCACCATGGCTCACATTCAGATCGATCCCTACAACGCCGAAGTGCACCGCCTTGGCGGGAAAGCCTTTGAGGAACTCAAAGATGCCGCGAAGGCCGAGCGCGAATACCGTGTCGCCGTCGCGCTCGACGACAAGGACGTTGAAAGCTGGGTGGGATTGGCCCGGATGCAGAAGGCCTCCGGCAAACGCGAAGAGGCACTGCTTTCGGTACAGCGCGCTCTGGAAATTGATGGCACCCACGCCGAAGCCAAGTCCCTGCGCGACAGCTTGAAGTAGCGCCTGGCGATCGGCGGCTGAATCCTGCAACCGAATACTCCCTCGCAAAAACGCTGTCACGTTCGCATATTCCTGTCTATACCGCGCAGCGGAAAACCACATTTCCCTTTCAACGCAAGTCCCTGTGTTGGTGTAAGTAAAGATGCGTTAACGCAGGGTGATTTTTCGGCTTAATTGAGGTGCTCATGGGTTCGCTTTCCCAGCGGCGGTTCAGCAGACTTGTCCTGATTTTTTCGATTTCACTCCTGTCGCGGCTGCACGCTGCGGAAATTGTCGAGAGCTTTAAGGAGCTCAAGCCGGAGTGGGCTGTCGATAAAGGCGCGAAGAGTCAGGGTTCGGTAACCGCCAGTCCGGACGGTCTCTTGATCCAGGCTGAGCCGCGCCAGTTTGCGCTCGTCAAGCGGGACAGCCCCGCTGCCGGCAGCGATGCCGCCCCGCTTTCCGTCAGCATTCAGATCCGCACCCAGCATGGCGCGGACGGCCCGCTTCAGCCCGGCCTGCATCTGTATTGGGATGATAAAAACTATGCTTTCATGAAGATTACAGGAGATGGACACCTGTCATTCGGCTCGTCTGCAGACGGGAATTTCCGCGAGCAGGCGATGTGGAATGTCGCCCGCGAAGGCAAGAGCGTTGAAAACAAAAAGTGGCGCGAGCTGTATGTGCGCATGCTGGTGGTCTCGCGCAACATTGCGTTCTACATTGGGAACGATGGGAAGAACTGGCAGAAGGTCGGCGAGGCGGCGCAGCGCCCCGGCGCTGCGGGTAAGGCGCCAAAAGTCATTCTTGGCCGCGGCTGGAACGGCGAAGGCAAAGATCGCAAGCCGGATCTGGCAAATGACTATTATGCCGACGGCAACAAAAACCTGATCAAAACGCTGCTGACCTCGTTCCAGCTCAGCGACAAAGTCGAGCAGCCCGGCGAGGCGCCGAACCTGGTTAAGCAGGACACCTGGGAACAGACGCTCGCGACGCTGGATCCAATGGGCATTCCACGGGCCTGGTCGTTCCTCGGCCCGCTGTCGATGAAAAATTGGGATCGCAAGCCACAGCCGCCGGATCTCAGCGATGACTGGAGCGCTCCCAAAGACTCTGCCGGGCAGCCGATCAAGGCGGCGTCATGGGTTCGTCCTGACGACGACTCCGATTGTTACGTAGATTTCTCCGAACATGTCGGCCAGGGATCGCTGACCCTGGGCTGGGCGAAGAGTGAAATCGACTGGCCCGTGTCGGGTGAGGCGCTGCTCTGGTTCAGCAGCGGCGATCAGATCACCCTTTATGTAAACAACAATCCGGTCTACATGGACAGTGACGATCCGCACGACCGCCGCGCGGTGAAAGACCGCTCATGCATCTCCGTCGCGATGAATAAGGGCAAGAATGTCATCAAAGCCCGTATCCGCCAGAGCAAGGGCGACTGGGGATTCTTTCTGCGTCTGGAACGCAACGAACCCGGCTACCGCATACGCCTGCTCGAGAAAATGCTGGAGCTCTTTCCTGATACGGCCAACTGGCGCGCGGTGAACGCCTATTTCGAGATCGCACGGCGCTACGAAGACATGGGCAATTATCACGCGGCAATTGCAGCGACGGATAAAGCCATGACTCTGTTTGCCCAGGACGATGAGAATCGTCTACGCGCGTTTGAGAATAAGCTGCGCCTGCTCGAATTCCTCCGCGATTATGAAACGCTCGTTAAGACGTCTGAAGCGTACCTGGCCGCCTATCCCCGTGCACTGGGGGCGACCAGCGCTCTGCGGGCTATCCTGCGCGGCGAAGTGATGGCGGGACGTCCTGATGCGGCACTGGCCCGGCTAAAAAACTGGCAGCCGGATGCGTCGCCCCTGAGGCTGACCGATGCGTACCGCATCATCGCCGGCGCGTTCGAAGATTCGGAAAAAAACGACAAGCTCTGGGAAACTTTGGACGCGCTCGCTGAAAACAAAGCGGTTGCAGCCTCCGAACGCGTGCGCGCCGGCATTGAAAGCGCTCTGCGCCGCTGGGAGACCCAGCGCCGGAAGGCACACGCCAATCAGCCTCTGGATAACGCGATCGTCGCGGCCGGCTGTGCTTCGGCCGCAAAGGCGCTGTCTTTAGTGGGTGCCAATGCCGCGCCTCTGGCGATGAAGCTTGCACAGGAAGCCGAAGCCGACATGAAAGCTGGAAAGGCCGAACGGGCCTGGGCCGGCTACTGGGGCGCGCTGCTGCTGGCCATCGGCGGCAGTGGGGCGGAAACTGCTGCGCATCTGCGATTTGGCGGCGCTCCCGCGATCGAAATTCCAGCAAAGGACAAGGACAACAAAGACTTCATTGATCCGGGTCAGTTCCGCAAAGCGCTCTGGAAGAGCGTGGCGCCGGCGGTGAATGAACCCAAGTGGGCCGGAAAATGGCGCTTCGTCGGTTTCCCCATCGAAGGGAACACGACAATTCGCACCGCCTTTGGCCCGGAGACGGACAGCAACAAAGCCGATTACGGCAACGGTCGCAAATGGGTGGAATGCGACCTGGGGGCCGAAAACGATTTCGATGTGTACCGTGGAAATCACGACTGGGGTATCGACCTCAATCCCTGGAAAGGCAACTCTCAGATCGGCTACGTGGCGCGCGATTTTGAAGTTGCTGTCGGCGGGGAAACGACGCTCTGGCTCAGCACAATCGGTTCATGGTTTGCCTGGCTGGACGGGAAAGCCGTCGGCGAGAACACGAACGTCAATGGTTTCCGACTGGAAAATGATCGCATCAAACTGCAGCTTTCGCCGGGAAAACACCGGCTGCTGCTGAAACTCGAGGCGCCCGTCGAAGGTCCATTTGTTTTCCGCGCGCGCATTGGCAATGAACCTGAAATGGCAATGCATCTCCTGGTGCAGGCCCTCACCGTGCGGCAGTTTCCGCGCACGCTCTGGGATCGCCGTGGCGAACTGCAGTGGCTGATGCACTTCACCTGGGGCAAGACAACGCCGGACGTGCCGCTGAAGATCGCCGATACGATCAGCCAGCTTTACGCGGATAATTCCAACGCCCGAATCGAGCCGATGTACTGGATTCTCGATCAGCTTCGGAACACCGGCGACCAGGCATCCGCAAACGATGAACTGGCCGGGCTGATCAAACGGCTCGAGTATGGCGGCTGGTACAGTGAAAAGAAGCGTCACGTCTCGGACCTCTACATGCGGCACTTCTTTTCGTTGGTCGGCGAAGGGCGCGCCGCAGTCGCCGACGGCGTGCTGCGTGACGTCTGCAATCAATACCCCGACATGTCCGACGCGTATTTTCAGGCACTGACCCTGCGCGGGTGCCTGCGTCGCGATTTTGGAATGAGCCAGCCGGCACAGCCGTTCTTTGAGGAAGTGCTTCGCGGAAATTCGATGGCATTGAGAAACAACCGTTCGGCCGTATTGGGGTTGGAATGGTCGCGCGGTTACAGGCCCGAGCGGCTGCTGCTCGATACGTCGCATGAAGTCCAGGCCGTTCTGGACGCTATTCGCCGGCAACTCGGAGCCGCGGCGGCTGACGACATCGAGAAAGCAATGCGGAACATCAGCGAAGTGCTTACGTCGGCGCCGGGGGCACTCAATAAAGTCGTCGATTCGCCCTTTTATTCGCGCTACGTGGGCGTACGGGAATATATTCGTGCACTGCTGGGAAGCCTGCCGGAAAGCAACCGTGATGTGTACCGCAAAGTCGTCGAGGCTGCATCAAAGCGGCGGTTGAAGATCGCCACGGAGATGAACGATGCGGCAGCCCTGGAAGTGCTCGCCAATGAATTCTATTTCACGCCAGCCGCCATTGCGGCGCGCAATCGTGCAGGAAATCTGTATCTCGAACGCGGCCAGTATGCGCGTGCCGCCTCTGTGTTCCAGACACTGCAGCGCGAAGTCCGCACCGGCGATTCGCCATCGGCTGCGCTGTTGACGGCGAAGATTGCCCGCGCGCTCGCGGCCGACGGCCAGACTGCGGCGGCAGAGAAGGCCTTGGAGCGGCTCAAGACGCAGTACGGCGGGGAGCAGGTGACCTATGCGGGTGAAAAGATTTCAGGCGCTGCGCTTGCCGACAAACTGAAGAGCGCGTTTGCGGCGCTGAAGACCGCGGCTGTTGCCGACGAGGGCGGGGGAACTCAGTCGCACATGGGCGGCCTCGCGCGCGTCGGCATGCCGAAAGGACCTTCGACCGAGCCCGGTCCCATCGTCTGGGCGCATCCGCTGATCCCGAGCGCGGATCTGGAACGCACGCGTGGCGCGTTTGAACTGGACGTGCGCGCTCATCTGCCGGTCTACCCGGTGGTATCTGAAGGCAAGGTCTTCGTTGCGGGCTTGGAATCCGTGCGGGTAATCGATCAGGCCTCCGGCGCGATTCTCTGGACCCGCACATGGCCGACGGGGCAGCCTCTCTTCAAAGGTTTCAATGGCTATCCCGAAAGCTGCCCGACGGTAAATGGCAGCAATCTTTATGTGCGAACCGTTGAGGGCGGTGTGTCATCGCTGCGTTGCTACGCCGCGGATACTGGAAAGGTTCGGTGGAACACTGGCGCCGTCAGTGAACTCAAGAAGCTTGTGTGGATCAGCGATCCGGCGATCACCTACGGCCTCGCCATTGCCGTGTTCGTTGAACCAGGCGACATGAATACGCACGGCATCGCCGCGCTGGACGCCGAAACAGGACGCATCCGCTGGAAGACATCGCTGGTCACCGGCAACACCGGCGTGAAATTAAACGACCAGTACCACTTATCGACGCTGCATCTGGGGCCGCCTGCCGTGGAGGGTGGTGAAATCTACGTGAACACCGGACTCTCCTCCGTTGCCGCAGTGAATGCGTTTTCCGGCGAAATCAAGTGGGTCACAACCTATCCAAAAATCCAGTTCGGCGACAAGCGCAGCGGGCAGTCCCACGTGGGCTACGACCTGCGGCTGTGCACGGTCAAGGCGCTAGCCCGCGGACCGCTATCACCCATGATTGTCGACGACCTGCTCATCATTGTGCCAAAGGACGGCTCGGGTGTGCTGGCGCTGGAACGCCAGAGCGGTGCCGTGCGCTGGAAGAAAGAAATGATCGATGCGCGTTACATCGGCGGCATCTGCGATGGCAACGTGCTGCTCTGTGACGACACCGTCACCGCCCTGAACGTTGCCAACGGTTCGATTTCCTGGCAATACAGCCTGCAGGAACAGGCCCTTTATGGACAGCCGGCTCTGTCCGGCAAGACGCTTTATCTCTCCGGCGACAAGGAATTACTGCGTATCGATGCGCGGACGGGAACGCTGCAGGGCGCAACGGCCTGGGACAATCGCGTGGGGCCACTTGCGAATCTCGTTGTCACTCCCGCGGGCCTGGTTGGCATTGGAAGCGGCACCGTCGCCGCGCTCGGACTTCCTAATGCAAAGGCCGTCACATTGCCGCTGTTCGAAGCCCGCGAGCTTGAATCCGCGGGCAAACTTGAAGCAGCCGTTGAACGCTATGGTTCGCTGCTGGGAAGCAAAGAGAGCTCCGAAGTGCTCCAGGCGCTGATCGCCCGGACACGTATCCTGCAGCGGATGGGAAAACGTGATGAGGCGCTTGCAACGCTGACGAAGATTGAACAGGAATCGTCGGAACTGCTCTCGTCATTTAACGGGCTGTGGCAAGTAAAGAAGGACGTTTTCGCCCGAGCGCTGCGCAGCAGGCTGGGCGAAAAAGTGCCGGAAGCGCCGAATCCGGCAGGCGATCTCAGTGGGGTGCTCGTCTACTCCTGGCAACTCCCGGGTGAACATTCCAGGCTTTATTATCCCCGGGTTGGGCCGCAGGATTGCGTTCTCGTGCACAGCGGCAGCGAGATATCCTGCGTGCGGATCGGCGAAACTCCCGACGTGCTCTGGCGCAGCTACGTGGGGCCGGCGATCAGTTCAGTTCAAGTCGGGCTGTCGGCGGTGGCGGCGGTCAGCGACTTCCGCATCGTGCTGCTGGACCGCGCCACCGGCGAGACGCTCACCGAAATAACGCCTCCGAACCTGACGAAAAAATTTCAGCGCCGCCTCGAGACAAAACCCTTCGATGATGTCGCGATCAGCGAGTCGACGTTGGTCACCGTCGGCGAGAACAATCTGATTGCCTGGGACATTCCGACCGGACAAATGCTCTGGTCCAAGCGGATGGGCTGGACGCACCGTCCGGTACAAGGGGGGCTGGCGGTCGCCAACGGGAAGATCTTCAAGGTCCAGGGCGTCAAAAACGAAAAGCAGAATGACAGCGGGCTCTGCACGTACGATTTGAAAACAGGGAATGAACTGGAGAGCCTGGTCCTCGGCAGCCGATCGGGAGCCATGCTGAGCAGCTATTCACCCGATGCCAAGCGGGTGCTCTACCGCTTCGACAATAATCTCATCTGCGCTGATACCACCCAGATTAAGAAGGCATGGCAGGCCAATCCGCCGCGGCTCGACTTGCGCGGAGGACCGTTCTTCTTCGACGGGAATGTGATCCGCCACATGGGCCCTGAGAATGGCAACGGCCGCTTTATTGTCGTGTGGATGAACGCTGAAACCGGCAAGGAACTTCCTGTGAACTGGGTTTTTCCGGACGGCCGAAAAGAGGCGCGTTCGCGCTTGGGCGGCATGGCGTTCCGTGTGAATGACGAGTACGTTGTATTCTCAGGCGACTGGTTCCGCTCAATGTCGCGCATGAAGGTCAACGGCGACAACGTGGACGGCATCTTTACAGTCGATCTGCCGGATTATCTCTGGCGCGATCATTACGTTTTGAATGCGTTCTCAGGGCGTGACCGTTTCCATGTTGTCTACGTTCGCAGCCGCAACAACCAGGACCAGTTTGTGCTCCGCACCTTCACCTGGGAAGGCGGACAGCTGATCAGCGAGAGTATTCTGCCGGGAACCCCCATCCGGCAGGAGGACAACACTTTCTCTGCGGCCTTCCTGCAGAAGGGTAACGTCCTCCTTTACACCAGCCGCGAAGGCGTGTTCGCGTTTACCTCGAATGGCGAAACAGCGCCGAAGGTTGCCGAGCGCCTCAAGCAGGAACTCGCGGGTGAGACGCTTTCGGCTCAGCGCCGCCGCGACGCACGCCGCGCGCTAGCAAACCTGAACGCGGTTCCCACGATGGCATTCCTGGCGCCGGCAGACATCCGCATTGAAGGCGGTCTTAACGAATGGCAGAAGACCGAGCCGATCGTCGTCGAGGGCGCGCAACAGTTTGTGCCGCTCGCGGAAAATGCAAAATGGAATGGCCGCGAGGACCTTAGCGCCAAGTTATACATCGGGTGGAACCAGGAAGGTCTGGCGCTGGCAGTTGATGTTGCCGATGACGTAATGTCTCCGCCTGCACCAGGCTCAGAACTCACTAGCGGCGACAGTCTGCGTTTGATCGTCGATTCGCGGCCGGAGTACGGTTCATCGCTGGACCGTAATGAAGATTTTGTCGGGACACTGGCGCTGGTGGGAAGCCGCTCACTGCTCGACCAGGAATTGAACGTCAGCGACGATCCTTCCGAAGCGCCGCAGGGCCATGTCATGCGCGCGCCAAACGGCAAGGGCTACCGCTACGAAATGATGATCCCGTGGGCGCTGATCCGCAAGGACCCCAGCCAGCGGCCCGGATGGCAGCGGCAATTCCGCATTGGCGTCGCGGTTTATGACGATGATGGCAGCGGCGTAAAAGGCGCGATTGAGCTTGGCTCGGGAACAACGTCGTCGTCGTGCATCACAACGTGGCTCAGCCCGTTGACTCTGCTGGATGTTTCGCATGAGAAAATCGAACGTTACCGGAAGGTCATCGACATGGTGCCCGGCAGCGACGAAGCGATGCGTTTCCTCGAGCTGATCCTGCTGAGCAAGCGAGGCGTGAACGCGGACAACGAGCGCATCGCGGAACTGGAACGCTTCGTGAAAACGCATCCGAACACGCCGAATACGTCGCGAGCCCTCGGCCTGCTGCGGCCGCTCTACCAGAAGATGTCCGATTCGCCTCCGGAAGCCCGGCTGGGTGAATTCATGAAATCGGCAAAGGTGGCCGACGCCATCCAGCAGATGGTGACCGGTTCTGCGATCAAGATGTGGGCGTACACCGATCCGAAGAGTCCGGCACAAATGATCATGCTGCAGTTTCAGCGCAGTGATGGCTACTGGTTCCGCGCGTATTGGGGTTCGTCGGCAATCGACTGGGGCCGTGAAGGGAGTCCCGAGCGAATGTACATGGGTCCGATTCCCAAGGCCGGCCAGTGGACGGAACTGGTCGTCTATCCGTCTGATTTCGGCATGCTCGGCAGTGAGATCAAGAATTTTGCGCTTACGACATACGCCGGGAACACCTATTTCGATCGCGTGAGCGTGCGGGTTCAGGGACAGGAAAAAGTTCTGATCGATGACGCCCTTTTTGAAAAGGGACAGGTGAGCCAGGGGCGCATCAAGTTCGTTGACAACCCGAAGCACGACGGCGCGAAGAGTTTCACCTTCGAACGCAATAACGCGCATGAAGTGCTGCTCAATCCGATTATTCATTCCAGCGACGGAAAGTCGCTCGTGACCTTCGTCAACGAGGCCTTTAAAGGAAATGAGCAGGTTGACCGCGAAAAATACCAGACCGTGTGCCGCAATGTTGCTCAACTCATCCAGGATACGCCCGAGGGGCTGACGTTCCTGCAGCGCGTCCTGGATATGCATAACGATGAAGGCGGCAAGAATCGCAATCTCAAATGCATCGACGAGCTGAAGGCATTTTTGAAAGCCAATCCTAATACGCCGAACGCCGGATCGATTCTGAAAATGCTGCATGGCTGGTATAGGAATGCCGGCGAAAAGGAACCTCTGGCGCGCTGCGAAGAAATGATGCAGGAAGTGAAAGTCGCGCGTGACGTGAAACGTGCGTTTTACAGCGAGTACTCACCGGCCTGGACAGAGTGGAACGTACTGGGACCGTTCTCGGCGCAGGGCGAGCGTCGCGGACTCGATACGCTCATGGAACCCGAGCGTGCCGTGGACCTGAAGTGGAAGACGGTTGATGCGGCCGGGCGTGAAATCGGATGGACGAAAATCTCTAACGCGCTGCTGAAAGACAAGAAGCCGAATCCCGATCCGATCGTGGATCTGCGCCGGCATCTTTCGATTCCTCGAACCGTCGAGCAGCGCGGGCCGCTGTTTGCCTACGCGTACGTGAAGTTCAACGTGCCGAGCAAACGGCGCGGACTGCTGCTGTTCGGAGCGAAGGACATGGTTTCGATCTGGCTGAACGGAAAACGCATCGTTAACGAGCTCGAAACGTACGATCAGAAAGACAAGGAAAGCGTCGATGTCAACCTGCGCAGCGGCGAAAATGAAGTGCTGATCAAGGTCGGCTGCCCGCGCGATCAGCGCCTTGGATTTGTGCTGCGGTTGGCTGACACAGATGGCAAGCCCTTCACGGATGTGATCAACGAATAACGTTCAGGCTTTCGCCGGCTTTTCGCCGACATAGAGGTGCACGGTACCAAACGTCAGCGACACCGCGCGAATATTCACCAGGCCGAGCTCGCGCAGGTGCGAGCTCATTTCTTCAGGGCCGGCGAAGGCCTGCACCGACTGTGGTAGATACCGGTAGGCGTCGCCGGCCGTGGCAGCAATCATTCTGCCGAAGAGCGGCAGGATGTGCCGGAAATAGAACATGTAAAGCGGGCCGAAGATGTATCCAGTCGGCTTGGTGAATTCAAGCACCACCACTTTGCCGCCCGGACGGACCACGCGGACCATTTCGCTCAGCCCGCGTTTAAGGTCCGCCACGTTTCGAATCCCAAACGCGACGCTGGCGAGCGCTACTGATTCACTTCGCAATGGCAGATTCAGCGTATCGCCCACGCCGAAGGTGATTCTTTCCACGCGCTTTTGCGCGGCTTTTTTGGGTCCGTAAGCCACCATCTCCGGCGTGAAATCAAGTGCAACGATTCGCGCGTCTGGTGCTTTGCGGTTCAGGGCGAAAGCCAGGTCGCCGGTTCCGGTGCAGAGATCGGCGATGCTGTCAGCCCTGCCGAGCCCGACTGCTTCACGCGCGGCGACGTTGCGCCAGTGGATGTCCAGGCCGAGTGAAAGAAAGTGATTTAGAAAGTCGTAGCGGCGCGCCACGCGCGAAAACATCTCGCGAACTTCAGGCGCGGACTTGCCGCCCGCGTTGCGTGGCTGCGTGGAAACAGGTTCTGCAGGGTGGCTCATATCTACGGCGCTCACCCGATACCCAGCCTCTTCATCTGTTCGGCGACTTTCTTTTTTACAACCGGATCCATCACGATGTAATCAGGCCACTCGCGCGTGAAACCTTCGTCTTTCCATTTCTTCGTCGCGTCGATGCCCAGTTTCCCCGTCCAGCCATAGAACTGGCTGGCGTGGTCGAGAACATCCGTGGGACCTTTTACGACCTCGATGTCACGGCTGAAATCACAGTTGGCTCCGACGTGAAAGAGCACCTCATCCTGATTGTGAACATTCACGTGCTCATCGACGACGACGATGATTTTCGTGAACATGATCTGGCCGAGGCCCCAGATCGCATGCATCAGTTTTCGCGCGTGCTGCGGGTACGATTTTTTAATGGAGAAAAACGCGCAATTGTGGAAGACGCCGAACTCGGGCAGGTTGTAGTCCACAATCTCGGGCAGCGTCAATTTCAGGAACGGCAGGAAGATGCGCTCGGTGGCTTTGCCAAGATAGGTGTCTTCCATCGGCGGCATTCCCACAACAATCGTCTGGTAGATCGGGTTGCGGCGATGCGTGATCGCAGTCACGTGGAAGACGGGATAATCGTCCGCGAGCGAATAGAAACCGGTATGGTCGCCGAACGGGCCTTCGCGCCGCCGCTCGCCGGGCTCGAGATAGCCTTCGACAATGATCTCCGCCTGCGCGGGCACATACAGGTCGGGCTGCGAAACGCACGGAACCATCTCAACGGGCCTTTTGCGAATGAATCCGGCCAGGAACATTTCGTCGATTCCCGGCGGCATCGGTGCCGTGGCACTGAAAACCACCGCCGGGTCGCCGCCGATTGCAACGGCCACCGGCATGCGCTGCTTGAGCTTTTCGAACTCACGGAAATGGCGCGCGCCGTCGTGATGCATGTGCCAGTGCATGCCCGCCGTGTTCCTGTCGTAAATCTGGATGCGGTACATGCCGCAGTTGGGCAGGCCCTTTGGATCCTTCGTAAACACGTTGGTCAGCGTCAGGTAACGGCCGCCATCATCGGGCCAGCACTTGAGTGCTGGCAGCATGCCGAGATCGACCTTGTCGCCTTCGTGAACGACTTCCTGGCACGGCCCCGAGCTGACTTTCTTTGGCGGAAAATTCGCGATCTTCAGCAAAAGCGGCACCATCTTCAGCTTTTCGACGATCGTTTCCGGCGGGCGCTGATGGAGCAGCGCCTGAATTTCGTTGCCGATCTCATTGAGGTCTTTCACACCGAGGCCGAGCGCCGTTCGGCCGAGCGTGCCAAAGAGATTGATCGCGACCGGCATCGTCGAGCCGTCCACGTTTTCAAACAGCAGGGCGGGGCCCTTGGCTTTCACAGCGCGGTCGGCCCACTCGGTGATCTCGAGAATGGGCGAGACTTTTTCCTTGATGCGTACGAGCTCGCCGCGTGCTTCGATGGCGCTGAGGTAGTCGCGTAGGTTTTCGAATGGCATTGAGAATGTGCTGCGGACAGCTCCTTAGAGACTTACTTACGACGCTTGGCCTGTCCCGTCCGCTTGAACTCCTTAAGGAGATTTTGTGCGGAAACGGCCGTGCCAGTTTTTAATGATTCACGTGATCGCTGAATCATTTCCTTGAACGCGGGGGTCTCTACAAGCAGGTCGTCAATATCTTCTTCATTGACGGCTGCGAGCATCCCGACAACCCGACCGGCATCATCCGTCAGTGCAATCGTTTCCTTTTTCGAACGCTTAATCCACTTTGGGAGCTGCTTCTGTGCTTCACGTACATTAAGTGTTTTCATCGCTGTGCTGCTCCGTCGATGTCGCCAGCCATGAGTTCGCTTCGCTCTTGGTAACGACACCATAAATTATCACACGCTGACTGGCCTCGTCTATCGAATAAAATACTCGATAGTCATCAACTCGAAGCCTGTACGGCGGGAATACATTGTCTCTGAGTTTCTTGATACGCGATTTGCTCTCAAGTGCGGGATTGACAGAGAGTAAGCGTAAACTCTGATCTACTATTCGCACTCGCGCCGCCGCTGGAAGTGCTCGCACCTGTGCGGCTGCTAGTGGAGTAAAATCAACCGCATACGCCATTCTATAGCACCGGATTGAGCGGCTTCTGCCCTTTGAGCACGGCAGCAACGTTCTGCGCGGCCATCGTCGCCATTTTGCCGCGCGTCTCGGTCGTCGCAGAGCCGATGTGCGGAGCGAGCACCGCATTCTCGCACTCGAGAAGCCCGGGGTGGATTTTCGGCTCTTCCTCGTACACGTCGAGTCCCGCGCCGGCGATGCGTTTTGTCTTCAGCGCCTCAACCAGCGCCGCTTCATCCACGACCGGGCCGCGCGCCGTGTTGATCAGGTGCGCCGTCGGCTTCATCATTTCAAGCTGCCGCTTGCCAATGAGGTGCTTCGTCTCGGCCGTGAGCGGCACATGCAGCGAGACGAAATCGCTCTGGCGCAGGCATGTTTCGAGATCGACATGTTTCGCGCCGACGCTATCCATATCGGGCTTGGGCGTGCGCGCCGTGTACAGCAGCTTCATGTCGAAACCTCTGGCACGCCTGCCGACTGCGTAGCCGATCCTGCCCGCGCCGACGATGCCGAGCGTTCGCCCGGCGATCTCCTGGCCAAGGAACTGCAGAATTCCCCAGCCAGGCCACTTGCCCGCGCGCAGCACGCGTTCGCTTTCGCCGAGCCTCCGCGCGGATGCCATGAGCAGCGCCCAGGCGCAATCAGCCGTGGCGTCAGTCAGCACGCCGGGCGTGTTCGTAACGATAACGTTGCGCGCCTTGGCGGCGTTCACGTCGATGTTGTTGTACCCGACGGCGACGTTGGCCACGACTTTCAGTTGCGTGCCCGCGGCGTCGAGAACTTCGCCGTCGATTGTGTCGGTGAGCAGGCACATGATCGCGCTTCGGCCTTTCACGGCCGCTTTGAGCTCGGCTTTTGTCAGCGGGTGGTCGTCTTGATTGATGTCAAAGGCGCCGCCCTGCTCGCGTAATACATCGAGTCCGGCCTGCGGAATCTGGCGTGTAATGTAGATGGGATTCATCCGCTAAAAGCTAATTCGCTCGGGCAAAAAGTAAAACGCAGTATAGAGCGCGCTTTCAGCTCATATTCCACCGGCAGCCGTGCGATCTCTCGGAGGCTTCGGCCACAGGTCCTCTCACTATAAAGAGATGCTTAGCGCTCGCGATTTGACGGGACTTTCTTTTAAAAAAAACGACGCCGCATACAAAGCGATGAGAGAATTGGTTTTAGATGAACATTTTTTTGCTGCTTGATGCAAAAGAGCCCGCTCGCGCGGGCCCTTCGTGCATCATGAATTATGCATCAGCTTACTTCTTGTCATCGACGACCTTGAAATCAGCGTCGATCACGTCGCCTTCGGGAGCGGGCTCCTTCTTGCCGGCCTTCGCGGCCCCAGCAGCACGGGCAGCGGCTTCGCCGGCGGCGTGCTGCGCGCCTTCAGGGGCGCCGCCCGGCGCGCCTGCGCTGGCCTTGTAGACCTCCTCGGAGATCTTGTGCGTGACCTGCTCGAGGTTGCTGACGGCGCTATCGAGCTTGCTCTTGATGTCGCCTTCCTGCTTCAGAACGCTGCGCACTTCTTCGACGGCTTTGCCTGCCTTCTCGCGCAGCCCAGCATCGATCTTGCTCTCGTTCTCCTTGATGAACTTCTCGGTCTGATACGTGAGCTGATCGGCCTTGTTGCGAGCTTCAATGAGCTCGGCCTTGGCCTTGTCTTCGGCTTCATGGCTGGCGGCATCGCGAACCATGCGTTCGACGTCGGCTTTATCGAGACCCGAAGACGCCTTGATCTCGATCTTCTGCTCCTTGTTGGTGGCCTTATCTTTTGCCGACACATTCAGGATGCCGTTGGCGTCGATATCGAACGTCACTTCGATCTGCGGCACGCCGCGCGGCGCCGGAGGAATTCCAGTCAGCTGGAAGCGACCAAGCGTGCGGTTGTCGCTGGCCATCTTGCGTTCGCCCTGCAGAACGTGAATGTCCACGGCCGGCTGGCTGTCGGCGGCGGTCGAGAACACTTCGCTCTTGCGCGTCGGGATCGTTGTGTTGCGCGGGATCAGAACCGTCATGATTCCACCGAGCGTTTCGACACCCAGCGAGAGCGGAGTGACGTCGAGCAAGACAATGTCCTGTACGTCGCCGCTGAGCACCGCGGCCTGGATCGCTGCGCCGATCGCCACGACTTCGTCGGGGTTGACGCCCTTGTGCGGCTCCTTGCCCTGGAAGATCTCTTTGCAGATCTCCTGGACCTTTGGCATGCGCGTCGATCCGCCAACGAGCACCACTTCGTCGATGTCCGAGGGCTTCACGCCCGCATCTTTCAATGCCGAGAGCACCGGCCCGCGCAGACGTTCGAACAGCGGTTCGCACAGCGCTTCGAACTTCGCGCGCGTCAGCGTCTGCTGCAGATGTTTCGGGCCGCTCTTGTCGGCTGTAATGTACGGGAGATTGATCGTCGTCTGCGGCATCGTGGAGAGATCGCACTTGGCCTTTTCGCAGGCCTCCGTCAGACGCTGCAGAGCCATCGGGTCGTTGCGCAGGTCGATGCCGGCGGTCTTCTTGAACTCGTCGGCCACGAAATCGACCAGCACACGGTCCCAGTCGTCGCCGCCTAGG
>DASPJR010000212.1:0-16512 GCA_035628505.1 Planctomycetota bacterium
GAAAGCAGGAACTTGTTCCAGACGTTCTCGAGGCAGATGCTGACCTTCAGTTTCTCGGCGAGCTTCACGCACTGCTTGATGCTCTGCTGGCTCTGCTTGTAGCAGACGTCGTAGCGGACGTGTTCGCTGTTGGGATCGAAGAACACGTCGACGGCGCCGGGAACGACGAGGATCGCGTCAACGCCGATCCAGTTCGCGATCTGGAGGTACTTCTTGGTGTACTCAACGGCCTGCTTGCGAACGTCGGCTTTGCCGGAAGTCAGTGACGTCGCCCAGTACTGGCCGGTGGCGAGAGAACTGATCTCCACACCGATGGACTTGGCCATCTTCGCGATGTCTTTGCAGGTGGCTTCGGTGACATCCCACGTCAGCGCGCCGCCCGGCGGGCAGAGTTCAACGCTGTCGAAACCTTTCTGCTTTGCTTCTTTTAGAACGGATTCGATGTTGGCCTTGCCTTCAAGGCCGCCCTCGAAGGACCAATAGCTGATCCCTTTTTTCATGCGGATTCCCCCTCGCGGTGTAAGCGGAACCGTTCTCGCGGGATTCATGGCGCGTGCGCGCGCGGCTGAATCTTCAATCAGGTTCTCGTGTGTTTTTTGTTGAGCGGCTTAGAATACTGCGTTTGCAACTCGGGCAACTGGATTTTCACGAATTCTCAACGCAGCGAGGAATCATGGCTGTTGCCGGCGAAGTAATCGTGATGCGCGTCTATGATCTCGGCGCGACGCTTCACATGAACAAGGCGCGCGAGGTCCTTGGACCGATGGCCGCCGCCGCGACCGTGCAGTCGCCGCGTGCTGTTCCTGAGTACGTCAGCTACGCCGCGCCCATCCCGCTTGATCTTAGCAGTTTGCGGCTCGAGATGACGGCCACGACCACGGCGGGCGCCAGTATTCCCGTCTCGGTGTCCGCACGTCTATACGAAGTCGGAGCGCTCGCGATCTCCCTGCGGCTGACCGTAAAATGCGACAAGCTTTCCGAGCTGAACGCTTTCCCGAATGCGAACTTCAGGCTCAATGGCCTTCCGGTGAAGCGTTCGGACATCTTCGGGCGGATCGTGGATGTCGTGCGCACGCAGGTGAAGCCCGCCGTCGATGAAGTCTTTGACGTGCCGGTCGATTCCGAGCCGTACACCGCCTTCTGTCTGGTCGAGGTGCCCGGCGGCGCCGAGAAAATTTTCCGCGACGAGCGCGCCCATATGGCGGGGCTGCTGATCGGCGACGCGCAGCCTGAGCGGCTTTCATCCGGCGAGATCGAGGACACGCTGCGGAACTCGCACAGCTACTATCGAGACGATCTTGTGATCGCCGACTGGGACGCTGCGATCATTGTCGAACCAACAGGGCAGTACGAGGACATCCTCTACGTCTGCGAAGTGGCCAATCTGCAGTTGCTCGCGCTGCGCAAGTACGACGCGTATCTCGACAACACGCTTGAGAAGGGCTACGACGATTTCGAGCGCCTGACCAAAGGACCGCCGATCTGGACAGGCCGGGCGCGTGAGATGGTGCGGGAGCTTTCCGAAGTGCGCATGGACCTCGCGCAAGTCACCGACGAAGTGGCGAACACGGCGAAGTTCTTCGGAGATTGGTACACGGCGCGGGTCTACATGGGGTTGGCCGAGAAGCTGCACATTGCGGATTATCACAAGATCGTCGAGGAGAAGCTCGCGACGCTCAACGATCTCTACCAGAGCGTCTCGAATGAAATCATCAGCCGGCAGAACCTCGTGCTGGAGGCGACGATCGTGCTGCTGATCGTCTTTGAGGTGGTGATGGCGCTGATTTAGCTCGTTTGCTCGATGTGCGCTCCAAACAACTTTTACCGCCTTGACGTAGTTGGTGAAGAGAGATAACAAGTCTTCCTTACTACAAGTGTCATCAGCATCGGAGGATGATCGGTGCACGAACTGGTCCGTACGATTCTGATCTACGTCGCGGTGCTGGCCCTTATTGTAGGCGGCTTCTACCTCTTTAAGCAGAACCGCTACAAGATTCAGATGGAAGCCACTGATCGCAGCATGTCGCCGGAATATCAGACCGGCAGCTACAACGTAATCACCGGCGCCGCCATCCAGGCTGACGACGCGGTCGTCTTCGCTCTGCCTGAAAAACCGGATGAATGGCGGGCGGGCCGCGTGGTGGCCATGGCCGGGGCGCGGGTTGAAATTGATGAAAAGGGCCTCGTGAAGGTCAACGGCGCAGCGCATCGCACCAAATGCGAATCGCAGATCCGCCCCGTCGAGTTCGTCGTGCCGGCGGCATGTGTCTTCGTGCTGACCGATCAACCCGGATATATCGATTCGGTGAAGCTTGGGCCCATACCGCTGTACCAGGTCATTGGTAAACTGAAACCGGGCGTCTAAGAGACTGGACAGCAGCGCATGAAAATCGGCCCGATCGACATCTCTTACAAGATGATCATCTACACCGGCGCAATCGTGGCCGAGGTCATCGCGCTGCTCACCCTGTGGAACGCCAATTCCGAGATCCGGGCGGAAAGCATCTACCGGCAAAGCGTGCAGCGCGGGTTGTACGATGCGCAGCAGGAAGGCGTGGCGGCGTCGATCGACGCCGTACAGAAGGTGATTGGCTATAGCCCCAAACGCGTGGATGCGCGTTTGTATCTTGGCGCGCTTCAGTACCGCCAGAAGGAGTTCAAGGCTGCGCAGAAGTCCTTCGAAGAGGCCGCGGCAATGCCGAACGCCACCGCGCAGCACAAAGCCTGGGCGTTATGCGGCGCGGCGGCATCGTCGTTCTCGGCCGCAACTAAAGAGGACGGCGCAAAGGCGGGATCGGAGGCTGAGCGTCTCTTCAAACAGGCCAGCGAGATCAAGTTCGACAATGGCAAACGGAGCGCCGACGCGCTCGCGGGGCTCGCCATCCTGGCGTATCTTCGCGGAGCCGACAAAGATGCGCTCACGCTCTCAAACCAGGCGCTCGAAGCGGGCGACCCACCGGCGTTAAAGGTGCTCGCGCAGGTCTACAACATCCGGGGATTGATCCAGGCCAAACAGGGCCTTGCCCGTGAGGCTACCGCATCCTTCACACAGGCGCAGTTCCTGCGGCCCGACCGGACGGACTTTGGTGAAAGCCGCCGCCTGTCGTACCTCGCGGCCGTCACTGAGAAGAGCCTCACCGATCAGCAGCGCCAGGACATGCTGGCAAAGATCGAGCGCGATCTGAGCACGTACGGCAAGCATCAGTCACTGGCGCTCATGGTCATTGGCCAGGCGCACGGCTCGTTTAAGTCGCAGAAGGATTACATGAAACGCGGCTATGTCGACGCGATGCAGGCCTTCGCGCGGGCCATTAACCGCGATCCCGCCGAGCTTCGCTGCTATCGCGCAAAGAGCAACCTGATCGAAGACCGTATCAACGATCTCGTGCAGACCCTGACCTCGCCGATCAGCGGATTGAAAGGTGAAACACCGGTCATCAGCGCCTGGGGCGGCCCGAAAACGCGCTTCGCTCCGCTGGACGTCGGCGCAATCAACGAAATTCGCACGTTGCTGAACGAGATGGAGAGTCTCTGGGGTATCGTCGCCGAGCGCTCCTCTGGCGGAGACAAGGTAGAGGCGCGCCTGAGGCAGGTGGCCGCCGTGCGCCGGCTCTACTGGACGTCGCAGGAGAACGACATCGCGACGCATAAGGCGCTCTTCGACAAGATGGTCAAGCTCTGCAACGAGATCATCACGCTTGATCCGAAGAGCGGCCAGGGCCACTTCACGCTCGCACTTGTCCACGTGGACCGCGGCGATTTCGGTGCGGCGATGACAAGCGCCAAAGCCGCGAAGGCCAATGGACTGGCGCTGCCGGAGGTTGACAGGCTGATTGAGGGCCTCGCTCTGAAGCCTGAAATCTTCGACATTCGCCCGACGGACAAGCGGCGCTGGTTTGGAACAGTTCCGCTGCTTTCCGGCTCGCTGCGCTCAACCTCGACGGCGTACAAGGACGTCAAGATGCAGGTAGACGGCAAGGACATCCAACCGATTGTCGCTGGAACGCAGGTGATGTTCGTGCCCGAAGAAAACTTCAGCATGGACGGCAGCCACACCGTGAAGATCACGATTACAGACAAGTTCGACAGCGTGGTCGAGTTCCCGGAATTCAGTTTCGGCGTCGATAAGAAGGCGCCCACCATCAAAGTGCTGCCCGACAGCGGCGCGATCGAGAAGAAGCCCGTCTTCAACATTACGCTGGGGGATGCCTCCGGTGTGGACGCAAGTGCCACGCTTGTGGTCTTCAAGACGGTCAAAGGCCCGCAGATGATCACGCGCGAGCTCGTGAAGGACGGCAAATACAAGATCGGCTTCCCTGATCTGAAGCCGCCGGTGCGCGCGAATACCCTCGCGGGTGAAAGTTTCGTGGTCACGCCAGGGCAGGAATTGCAGCCCGGGGAGTACTCCCTTGTGATCACGAGCACCGATTTGAACGGCAACACCGCGACGGAAACGAAGACTTACACGGTAAAGTAGCAGCAGAGGATTCTCTTCTAATGAAGTGTACGCATTGCGGCGCGGAAATGATGTTGCGGCAGGAGCACTGTCCGAGCTGCGGCCAGAAAGCGGTCTTCGACTTTGACGTGCTCGCGCAAAGCGTGCATGAGGACGCAGCGCGCCGCCGTGGCGAACAGATCGAGGGCTGGCTGAAGTGGGTCGTCCTGCTGCTGATGATCGTTGGCGCCGCCGTGTACGGTTTGAACAATCTGTACGATCAGCCGCTCGCGTTTGATGGCGGCGCGGTGCCCGCACTGCAGGTCGAAGAGGTCGTGCCGGTGACGGGAATCACGCCGGCGCTCGCTCCCTACACGGACCCTCGCCCGAGCCCTCCGTTGCCGGAACCGACGATGCGGGTGTTTGGATATCGAAAGGACCCGGTCAAAGCCAAACTGCGCGCACAGAACGGCGGCAACAAACGCGAAGGATTCCAGAAAGGCACCGTGCCCGCGATTCAGGACGGCTTGCGGATGCTTGGCCAGATGCAGCGTTCCGATGGTTCCTGGATGGTCGAGACAGTGCCGTCGGACAAGTTCGATCCGTGGGAAACGAAGAATTTCCAGTGGCTGCGCGTCGGCGTTTCGTCACTGGCCATCCTCGCGTTTCTGGGGGAAGGCGAAAGCTGGCTGACGGATGAGAAATCCGGCACACGTTCCCTACACGCGGACCGTGTGAAAAACGGCGTCGCATGGCTGATGACGCAGCAGGACGCGGAGACCGGCCGCTTCGGGCCGAACGCCGACAACACTGACCGTTCGATGTACAACCACATGCTGTACAACCACGGTCTTGCCACGCTGGCCATGAGTGAAGCCGCCGGCATCAGCGGTGACAAGACTGTTCGAGCCTCGGCTCAAAAGGGCATAGACTTCATCCTGAGAACCCAGGCGCCGGAGGGCGGCTGGAACTTCCAGGGCAACGCGCAGGGCGATTCGGAAACGCCGCTCAGCGCGTGGAACGTCCAGGCGCTGTATGCGGCCCGCGAAGCTGGCCTCAAGGTTTCCGAAGACGCCTTCAACCGGGCGCTCGAGTTCTACCGCCGTTCGACGCTGATCGAGAAGGACGGGCCGCGCGTGAGCTGGAGCATCAAGAACGACGACCGCGTGGGCCGCCTGAGCCTGCTGGGCGTGACCTTGATGATGCGGCAGATGCTCGGAGAAGATCCGCGCGCAAAGGATCTGCAACTCGTTGCGTCCAAGCTGCAGGACAATCCGATCAACGTCGTCAAAGAGTGGGGCGTGGGCTGGTCTGAAAGGATGGCACGCAACGACAACGACGCGCGTGCGAAGTACGATCCGTTCCACATCTACTTCACGACGTATGGCATGTTCATCCGCGGCGGGAAGGACTGGGCCACGTGGTCTGAGGTCATGCGCAAGGCCGTCACGGAGATGCAGGACAGCGACGGCTGCTGGCGCTGCAACGACGTCTTCACCAGGCAGGCGGGCTTCGCCTACTCGACGGCGTTGAGCATCCTGACGTTGCAGGTGTATTACCGCCTGCAGTAGCCTTTTAAACGGCAAGCCATTTGAGTCTGCGTGGGCATGCTTTCGCGAATGCCGGCGCGACACCGCAATGGATCAAAATTCCGACGCGGCGTGCTCAGAAATCCGCCTATAATCGGCGCCGTGATCCGCTTTTTCCTGAAGAGTGCAACGTTTGGGCTGCTGATTTCTGCCGCACTTAAAGCGGCCGAAACGCTTCCGGGTGAACGCGCGTTGCAGACGGAGCTGAAAGTCAGCGGACCGTCGGTTTATATGCGCGCACCGGTCGGCCTTCGTTATCGGCCGGGATGCCTGTTCCCACTGCAGTTCCGGATTCATAACCCCGGCGCTGCGTTTAGCGGCGAGGTCTTCACCGTCGAAGGCGCCAACGACGACGGGCTGCGGAGCGGCGACTTCAGCGCGCTCGGGTTTCAAACCCAGAGTTCCCGTCTCGTCACCCTGCCCGTACGCGCGCCCGCGGTGATGGCGAATCTTTCTCTGGTCGTGCGCGGAAGCGAAAGCGAAGGCGGCGTGGCCGTGCAGCGTTTCCGCACGCGGCTGCGCGATCTGAAGCCGCTGCCTCCGGACGCGCGGCTGATTCTGAGCATCGGGCGGCCCGGATACGAACTCCGCTCTGGTGTCGACGCGGTCGTGTCGCAGAGCTCCGCCGAAATGCTCGACGAATTCTGGATGTATGACGGTGTGGACCTTGTGGTTCTTCGCGACGATGTGTTCCGCGAGTCCCGTCCCGCTGCGCGCGAGGCGCTGCGGATGTTCCTGCTTGGTGGTGGCCGGCTGCTGCTCACTTCTGATGCTGCCCTGCAGGCGGCCGCGGCTGAGCGTCTGCTTCCGTTCGAGCCTGGACCGATCGGTTCGAGTCTGGCCTGGTGGGAGCAGAACGCGGGACTGAAGCGTTCCGATATCCTTGCAGAGAAGGACAACCGTCCGGTCTACTGCCGGCTGCGCATGGGCTTGGGCGAGGTCGTCTTCCGCTTTCCCGCCACAGATGAAGTCATCGCGCGCGATATGGGGCAGGCAGTGTTTTCTCATCCCGCGCTATACCGGGCGCGCGAAAAGCATGCGGATTGGCGCATTCAGCCCGACCGCTTCTTGGCATTTTCGTACAACCAGGTCCATCCCGGAAGGGCGGGGCGCGCCTTGTTGTGGCTTGGACTGGGCGCATTGATGTTGTGCGTCTTTCTGATTCTCGCCGTAACCAGCCGCGGGCGTCTGGAGTCTGCGGGGCTACCCGTAGCGTTCGCGGCCCTGATCGTCGTGATGCTCGCGCAATGGTTTCCGGAGCCGGACCTGATTGCATCTCGCGTCGTATGGCAGCGCCAGCCAGCGGACGGCCGCGTTTCGCATTGGCAGGAATGGAAGCTCGTCGAGTCGTTTCGCCGCACGACTGAGGTGTCGGCTATGTCGCCGGAACAGGGAACACTGTCGCTGCTCGTTCCATCGGCGGAAGATCTCGCCGAAGCGCAGGCCGATCTCGAGCGCGGCGACAGACGCTTGAGTCTGGATCATGTCTGGGTGCAACCGTCTGAGCCGGTCCTGCTGCATGCTTCAAGAATTGAGTCGGCCACGCCGGCGGCGGGCGTGGAGCTTGTCGCCGACAGCCGGATCAAGATCAACCTGCCGGGCGTGTTAAATCCAGGCGTGCAGAAGAAGCTGATGATTCTCGCGCGCGCCAATGGCACGCTCTGGTACATCGCGCCAAATGCAACGGGCTACGATATCCGCCAGTTCGACAGCACGCTCGCGGCGGTTCAGTCCTCTCTGCGCGTTGCCGGCGACAAGGCCCGCGCCCGAGCCGCGGCTCTTGGCTGGGCGACGCGCGATGCGCTGCGTTCGAAGCGCGACGTCCTCATCTGCTGGGGAGAAGCCCCGGAAGAGGACGTAAAGTCACTGGTGGAGCTCGAGCCGGCCAATTATGAAGTGGCGTCGTCCTTCTTCATGAGCTCCATGGAAGTCCGCATTAAGGAGTGAGACTGTCTGATGCTCGTCATCCCCGCCGTTGACATCAAAGATGGAAAAGCCGTCCGCCTGAAACAGGGCAAAGCAGACCAGAAAACCGTTTACGACGACAATCCCGTGCACGCGGCCGAGCGCTGGGCGCACACTGGCGCCCGGCGCATCCACATCGTCGATCTCGATGGCGCCTTCGAAGGCGTGCCGAAGAACCGCGCGCTGGTTCTCTCGATCCTGAAGGCGCTCGCGAAGCACGAAGTCCAGATCGGCGGCGGCCTGCGAACGGAGCAGATCGTCTCGGATTACATCAGCGGCGGCGCAGCACGCTGCGTGATCGGCACGAAGGCGCTGGAAGATCGCGCCTTTCTGAAACGCCTCGCGGAGAAGTTTCCAGGAAAGATCAACGTCGGTATAGACGCCAAGGATGGCATGGTCGTGACGAAGGGCTGGGTGCAATCCAGCAACATTAAGGCAGTCGATCTCGTCCGCGATCTTTCGGGGCTGCCACTCGGCGAGATCATCTACACGGACATCGACCGCGACGGCATGCTCGAAGGTCCGAACTTCGCGCAGCTCGAAGGGATGAAGAAAGCCTCGCCGTTTCCGCTCATCGCCTCCGGCGGCGTCACCACGATTGAGAACATCCAGCGCTGCCGCGAGCTGGGGTGCTATGGCGCCATCGTGGGAAAGGCGTTTTACGATGGCCGCATGGATGTGAAGGAAGCGCTCGCGACGGGCGGAGAGTAGTTGTGGCGTCAAACTTCAGATCGCGCATGTGATCACACCACCCAACGGCGCACGGGCAGCCAACAGCAAGGCTGCCCGTGGCACACGTATGCCTGTCGTGGCACAGTATGCAGGTGTTCCTGAAGATCACTTCTGCTTTGAGATCCACTTCTCCCAGCGCTCGACGTCTTCACCGAAGTTCTGGCCGGTGATGGCTTCGAGCGAGCTGGCGGCGGGGCACTTCACCGTCGTCCGCACGCGCGTGATCTTCAGCTCAGGGAACTGGATCGGGAATGAGGCGGGAACGATCACGTTCACATTCGCGCCGTTGTTGACGCTGAAGCTGTCGATCTGGCGCGTGGCGAAGTTGTTGAGCTCTGTATTGGTGGCTCTGATCTCCATGGTGACGTAGTACGCTAGCGCCTGGTAGACGCGCTTGTCGCCGAGATCGCGCAAGGCGGCGGCCGCCTGGTCGCGGATCTGCGCGTTGAGTACCTTTCCGTTGTCATCGAAAGACGCCATCAGGTAGTGGATCATTCCGCCGATCGCCGCATCGTCCTTGCTGGCCTTGATGCTGGTGAGCGCCGCGTTGCGGACACTTTGCTCCGGATCGCCAACCGCAGACGCCGCGCGGTAAGCCGAGACGGTCGCGTGCTTGTAGTCGCAGGCTTCGAGCGCCGCGATCGCGCCCTTGCGCGTCTGCGGGTCTTCCACGGACTTCGAATCCAGGCAGGTGAGCAGCCCTTCGATGGCGCGGTTGCGGTTCTCGGCGAGGAGCGACTTCAGCGCCTGCATGCGCTCCTTGGCGAGCTTCTCCTCATCGGCTTTCGTGGCGCTCGCCGTCTCCTTCGAAGGCTGCGCTCCGAACTGTGCGGCGATCTCCCGCGCCCGATTGAAGAACGCGATGCGCTGCTGGAACTCCGGCGACACGCGAGGATTCATGCCAATCGAGAGTTCCTGCTCGGCTTTCTCCGCTTCGTTCTGGGCCACGACGGGTTGCGGGTTCGCGCCGGTTCCGGCCTCTGTCCCAGCGGCCCCGGCGGAGAGGCTCACACCACCGGCTAAAGCGAGACTGCAAAACAGTTTGTATGACATGAAAGTACTCCCGAAGCGACCAGCTTCCCCCTTATGACGGGCAGAGTCTCATTTTACTGCACGGGTGTGACTCCGAAAGCCTTCTTGCGGTTCGGTCTGTGCTCAGGATACTCATCTTTCTCAAGGAGACACTATGAAAGTCATCCACGCGTTCAGTATCGCGGCAGCCCTCTCCTCTGTTGCCGGCGTCCGCGCTGAAGACTTGAAGGCGAATGAAATCGCAGCAGCCGCGGCGTGCAAAGCCTTCGCCGAAGCCAACGAAATTTTCCGCCGCACGGACTACGACGCCGATGGCATCCTCGAATATGCCCAGGCGCTGAAGGGCGGTCCGGCGCCTGCGCCCGAAGTCGATCCGAAGAAAGTGCCGCAGGCTTCCGAAGAAGAAAAGAAGAAGATCGCCGACCTGATCAAAGCCATGGCGAATGACGAATTCCAGGTACGCGAGAAAGCCGCGACCGAACTGGCGGCGCTCGAGACGAAGCCGCTCGAGCAACTCAAAGCTGCGCTCAAGACGGAGAAAGATCCCGAGATCATCAATCGCTGCCGGAAGCTTATCGCGGTGATCGAAAGGAAACTCAGCCCCGCATCGCCGGTCCCGGAAAAATGCAATCTGTTTGAATTGACGCCGGGGACTGGCGATTTGTCTCTCATCGACAAGGATTTCGCGAACGCGGAATGTTACCTCGGAGCGGATCCCTCGAAGATCCCCGCCAAGAATGGATATCTCTTCCGCGTCCTGCACAAACAGGGGCCCGATGCAACCGGTGGCAGACGCCAATACGTCGTCAACGGCAACATGACGCTGGGCTACGCGCTGCTCGCTTTCCCCAAGGAATACGGCGTCACAGGCAAGAAGGTTTTCATCATCAACAATAACGGAACGATTTTCGAGCGCGACCTTGGCGACAAAGAGAAGACGGAGAAGTTCGCGAAGGAGTGTGACGAGTTCAATCCGAGCAAGGATTGGGCGGCGAGCGAATAGCGACTGGATGCAGACAGGTAAACGCAAAGCAATAGAGAAAACCTCCCCCACAGCGGCCCTGCGGGTCTACCTCGCCGGGCCGCTCTTCACCATCCATGAACGCCGCTGCAACCGCGAGCTGGCGCGCGCAATCGAAGCCGAACTCCCCGGAACCCTCGTCCTGCTGCCGCAGGATTTCAAGATCGACGGGCGTTACAACGACCAGCGCGCGTTCGGGGCAATCTTCAAAGGCTGTATCGACGGGATCGACAGTTGCCACTGCATGGTCGCATGGCTGGACGGTCCGGATTCCGACAGCGGCACGTGTTTCGAAGTCGGTTATGCTTACGCTAAAGGCATGCCGGTGATCGGCGTGCGTACGGACTTCCGGCTGAACCAGGAGCGCGGCGTCAACGTGATGCTCTCGCGCGCATGCGCGGCGTTCGTGTACAGGCCGTCCTTTGACGAAGACATCGAGGGGTTGGCGCGCGATGTCGTCCGCGCCATCAGGAAGGTGGCGGCAGCGAAATGAACAATCCGAAACGCATCTATCTGTGCGGCCCGATCATGGACTGCCAAACCAATGAAATGAAAGACTGGCGCACGCGCGCGAAGGAACGCCTGGCGGGGCGCTTCGTGCTGCTCGACCCGATGCGCCGCAGCTTCCGCGATAACGAGATCGACAGCGCCAATGAGATCGTCGAATTCGACCTGCAGGACGTCCGCGACGCGGATTTAATCCTGGTGAATTACTCGAAAGCCAGCATCGGCACGGCGATGGAAGTCTTCTATGCCAGTCACAATCTGGGCAAGTTCGTGATTGCGTTTTCGCCCTTCGAGTTCAAGAATTGTTCGCCGTGGATGGTGCGCTTCTGCACCAAGATTACGCCCGACCTGGAAGCGGCACTGAATTACATTGAACGCCACTTCTAAACGGAGTCGCCGATGGACGCCATCCTTCCGGTTCAGCCGCGATCGGGCATCGGCAATGGCGCGTTGGGCCTGCTCTTCCGTTACCGCATTCGTGCGCTGTGGAATACAGTGCGCAACCTGCGCTCCGAGTCGCTCCTCAAGATCATTGTCGTCGGGACGCTGGGCCTGCTCTTCTGGGCGGGTTTGTTTCTGCTCTTCATGCAGTTCTTTGAGTTCATCAACGCGCACGCGATCCCGTTCATTCGCGACACGCTGACGCGGCATATCCTTGGGCTGTTCTTTGTCGCGCTGACGTTCATGCTGATTTTTTCGAACGCCGTGATTTCCTTTCACAGCCTGTTCCGAGCGCCCGAGACCTCGTTTTTGTTCTCGCTACCGGTCCGGCACGACACGATCTTTCTGGCGAAGATGATTGAGTCGCTGATTTTTTCCTCCTGGGCCGTCTTCGCTGCGGGGATTCCACTCCTCTTTGCCTTCGGCATCAAGAGCGAAGCGCAGTGGCACTACTACCCTGCGGTCATCTTGTTCCTCGTCCCATTCGTGATCCTGCCGGCCGCGATCGGATCGACGCTGGGCCTGTTGATCACCGCGGTCGTGCCACGCCATGGAGGAAAGCTGCTTATCGCGGCCGGCGCGCTGCTGCTGATTCCGGTGGGCTGGCTGGTGATCTCGATGATCAATCTGCAGAACTCGCGCAATCTCTACGGCCTCGAGATGCAGGCCAACTTTGGCGCGATCCTCGGCGGTTTGAATTTCACGCAGCACTTCATGCTGCCGAATTTCTGGATGACCGAGGCGCTGCTTTCGATCGCGGAGAACCGCGGCGGAGCGCTGGAGCGAGTAGGGCTGCTGTTCGTCGCCATCTCCAGCAGTGCGATGTTCGCCCTGACGTTCGGGTGGTTCGTCGCCGGTTCGATCTATGAAGGGGCGTTCTCAGTCGCGAGCGCCGGCGAATCGAGGCGTCGCAAGTTTGCCGCTGGACCGCTCTCGGGCTTCAGCCGCGCGCTGCAGCAGCGCTTTCCGCAGACGATGATCCTGGTGGTGAAGGACATCAAGACCTTCCTGCGCGACCCGTCGCAGTGGTCCCAGGTGCTGATCTTCTTCGGAATTTTGACCCTCTACATTGGCAATCTCCGGCGCTTTTCATATCCACTGGAAGAGCCGTTCTACCTGAACCTCATCTCCTTTCTGAACCTCGGCGCCACTTGCATGACGCTGGCAACGATGACCAGCCGCTTCGTCTTCCCGCTCGTGTCGCTGGAAGGAAGACGATTCTGGATTCTGGGGCTGGTGCCGCTGCAGCGTCGCAACATCATGCTGGCGAAGTTCTACTTTTCGCTCGGCGGATCGCTTGTGCTGACCACGACGCTGATCCTGCTCTCAAACTGGATCCTCGGCACGTCGCCGCTCGTGCTGGCGATGCAGCTCATGACAGGCACGTTGATTTCGCTCGGATTGAGCGGCTTATGCGTGGGGCTCGGCGCGATTTTTCCCAGCTTCGAAGAACGCAATCCATCCAAGATCGTCTCCGGTTTCGGCGGGACGCTGACGCTTATCATGGCCATCGCGCTGGTGATCTTCACCGTTATGGGCGAAGGGCTGGTCTGCCATTACTACCTGGTTCCGGCGTTCAAGCAGAACGTGTCCCTCACGGAGCACCTGCTGCAAGGTCCGATGGTGGCGGTGTTGAGCGGCGTGCTGCTGCTCAACATTCTGGCCGCATACCTGCCGATGAAATTGGGGATTCGCGCGCTCGAACGGCAGGAGTTTTAGCTAGAACTAAGCGCCGTATCCGCCACAGCACTTTTTGAACTTCTTGCCGCTACCGCAGGGGCAGGGTGCGTTCGGGCCGACTTGTTTTCCTTCGGCGCGGATAGTGTGCGTCGGAATCACAGGCTGCTCGCCGTCGTGCTGATCGCGAGCCGGAAGTGCTTCAGCCTGGCCCGGCGGGCGGAACTTCGGGCCGGCTTCGCGCGAGTGCTGCCGCGCGCGGCGCTTGTCGTCTTCCGCCAGTCGCAGCGCTTCGGCCGGAATCGCATCCGTTCCGAGGACCGTACAGAAGTGCGCCTCGACGCCGGTCATCGCTGAATCTGCGCCGGACTTGCGCGCCGCCGGATTTGGCGCGAAGCGCCCGCACTCCTGGCGCGTCATATCGTCGGCGTGGCAACACGGGCGCCCGCCCTGAAGATCAAAGCCGAGGTGCGGACAGTTGCGGGTACCGACGAGCGAATCCATAAAACTCCAGTTCCCCTCTCCCCTCGTGGGAGAGGGGTCAGGGGTGAGGGCGATAAAGGATTTTTGCTTGTCTGCCCGGAATAACAAGCCACAACAGGGTTCGAAACCGGCTTCGAGACACTCTGATATGCGCACCGTCACGATCGAAAATTTTCTCACCCAGCTCGCCGCCAAGCAGCCAACACCGGGTGGTGGCAGCGCGAGCGCCTTGGGCGGGGCCATCGGCGCGGCGCTGGCCAGCATGTCGGCCGTCTATACGAGCGGCGAGAAGTACGCCGCTGTCGAAGGGCGCGTGCGCGAGTTGCTCGAGAAGTTCGGCGCGCTGCGGGGCAAGTTCCTCGACCTTGTCGATGCCGATATTTCAGCGTACGGAGCGTACGCCGCAGCGCGGTCTCTTCCGAAGGGAACGCCGGAGGAGAAGCGCGTGCGCGCCGCAGCGATGGCCGCGGCCAACGAGCAATCGACGGTGATCCCCGAGCGCATCGTTGAGACGGCGCTCGAGGCGCTGACCCTGCTTGAAGACCTGGCCGGCGTAGTGAATCCGAATCTCGCGGGAGACGTGGCGGTCTCGGCGTATTTCCTGGAAGCAGCGGCGCGCGGCGCGGCCATTCAGGTCATGTCGAACTGCGCCGCGGTCGATACAGAAGGAAAGAATGTCGTGCGGCGCATGGCTGTCTGCGACAAGGTGAGCAGCGTTCAGGCCGCGCGTGAACGGATCGACCAGGCCGTGCGAACCCTGCTGAAACTCTGACGATGCGTTTACAGATCGTGTTCCTGGCCGCCGCTGCCGCACTCCTGTGGACCACCGCAGGCTGCAAAGGGCCGCGCAACGAAAACGCGCCGGCGCCCGGGCATAATTTGCGGAAAGTTTCGCAGAAGCCCGGACTCGACGAGCGCCGCGAACTCTTTGCGCAGATCGTCGAAGACGACATCAAAGAGAGCGCGATCATCGAAGGCAAGCCCTTCAAATGGTTCCTGAAATCCTGCGCCGCGACGACCCACGACGATCTGCGAAAAAGTGGTCAGGAAGACGTTTTGTTCCAGCAGCTCATGGATCAACCCGGCATGTACCGCGGGCAGGTTGTCACGCTGACGCGCGGTGTGATCGTAGAAGTGACCAAAGCGCCTCTGCCGGCCGAATACGGTTTGCCAGGTTACAGCGTGCTCCCGGCGATCTTCGTGGACTCAACGCATGACGTGTACGCTCTGCGCATCCTCTGCCCGCCCGAGTCAAAGCTCTTCGAGAAGCTGCGCAAAGGCATCGAGGAGGACGCCTTTCCGGTTCTGCGCATCAGCGGGTATTTCATGAAGCTTTATGCGCGCAAGACCAACCGCGAGGGCGAGCCGCCGTGGCAGCGGCCGCTGCTGATCTGCCCTGAGCCCGAGTTCTCGCAGGTGATCGAGCCGCGCAAAGTCTGGGACGACATGCGCACCAACAAAGTGGATGATCTGCTGCCAAGCGAGCGCGTTGATGCGCCGGGCGCAGAAGAGCGCATGCTGGTCCAGATCTCGGTCGCACGTTCGGCGACAGGCTCCGAAGTGCGAACGTATGCCGATGGCGAACCTGTGGGCGCGGACCTGAAGGCCTCGATTGCGAGCGCAGTGGCGAACTTCAAGAAGCGTTTACCCAAAGATCAGGTCGCACAGCCCGCCGCTGTCGTGCTGCTCTCCGGATCGGCGCCGAAAGACGCGGCAGACAAAGCTATCGCGGCACTCCGCGCCGCCGGCGTTCAACGTCTGGCCATCAAGCGCGAACGCTGACGGAAACGCGGTCTCAAATGTGCTCCACAAATCGCGGGATTTCGGCTCGAGTTTCGAGCGGAAAACGTATTGCGCACATGGTGCGTAGTTGGATAGACTCTTCTTCATGAATCTGCATCGCTGGCGCCACGTCCATCCGCTCGCCGTCATGTTCGCCACTGCGGTGTTGGCCGTGTTCGCCTGGCTGAATTTCGAATCCACCCGGGAAGATTATGTGGCAGAGTTCTCCACGGGCTACCGCGGCGGCGTGCGCCAAGGCTTCCCCTTTGTCTGGTGGGACGCGGGCAACGATGTCGCCTGGGTCAACAAGCCGGGCATGATGGCGCTTCAACTTACTCCATTTGGCGGGATCCAAGGCGGCGGGCTGGCGGCGAACCTGGCCATCGGCGGCGTCGCATTGCTTCTCGCTGGAATTGCTGGACAGTTTCTCGGACGAAGATTCCTGGGGCGATTCAGCGCATTATCTTACCGCGATGCGACGCCGCCACGCCGCTTGGGGCCGGTCAGCGCTATCCTCGCCGCGCTGACGCTGCTGAGCCTCGTGTGGATCAACCTGCAGGTGGATGTGTACTCGCAGCAGGAACTCGACGGTCTGATCACGTTTCAGCAGCGCATGGGCTGGCCACTGACGATCTACTCGGCGAGCAACCCTGCGCCGGAGATCCTGTCGAAGGTGGGTGTCGCAGGCAAGCCGGCTGAGACGCTCGCCTGGCTGCGGCAGAATCCGGATACGTGGTATCAGCGAACGCACTGGCATGAATTGAACATCGTTCTGAATCTTGCCGCCGGGGTGATTCTGGTTTGTGCCGCCGCATGCTGCAATGAATTCCGCCGCCGGCAACCAAAGC
>DASPJR010000213.1:0-3011 GCA_035628505.1 Planctomycetota bacterium
TGGAGCGCAGGAAGAAAGTGCTGGAGCTGGCGGTGAAGTACCAGACGCTGATCGTCGAGGACGACCCGTACGGCGACCTTTACTTCGGCGCCAAGCCGCCGCCGTCCATCCTGGCTTTGAGCAAGGAAGTGCCGGGCAGCCGCGAATGGATCGCCCACTGCGGCTCAATGAGCAAGGTGCTCTCACCCGGCCTGCGCGTGGGCTGGCTGATCGCCCAGCCCGAGCTGCTGGCCAAGGCGACGATGTGCAAGCAGTTCAGCGACGCCCACACCAGCACCTTCAGCCAGGCCACCGCGGCGCAGTACTTGAAGAGCGGCCGCATGCCCGCCACGCTGGACCATGTGCGCAAGGTCTACGGCGAGCGTGCCCAGGCCATGGGCGCAGCGCTCAAGCGGGAGCTGGGGGATGCCATCGAGTTCACGCAGCCGCAGGGCGGGCTGTTCTTCTGGGCCCGGCTGACGGGGGCCGGCGGGAAGATCCAGGATGCGGGCGAGTTCGCCAAGCGCGCGATCGATAAGGGCGTGGCGTTCGTGCCGGGGGCGCCGTTCTATGCGAAGGATCCGGACCGGAGGGCGTTGCGGTTGTCGTTTGCGACGGCGGATGTGGGGAAGATCGAGGAGGGGGTTGTCCGATTAGGCACGGCGACGTGATACGCGGAGAGGGCTGCTGGATATCAGCCGCTCGCCAAGCTTTGCGTCCACCCTATTTCTGCGGGATAGGTCGGATCAGTAGACTCCGAAGATCGGTAGCTGAACTCTGAATGTTTGCGAGTTGAGCATCAATCGGCATAGAGGGAGCGACTCGCGCGCGAATCTCTGCAATTGATGTTGCGCTTGCTAGCAGCCGATCTAAGTGGTTTTGGACAACGGCCGCCTCTCGATCTTGCAGAGATGAGGCCGAGGCCTGTTGGGCTTTGCTGGTATTGCTTCCTTCGACTAAGAACACGTAGGCGGTATGACCCGCAAAGATAAGTGCGGCGGCCCAAAACACATGCAGTAGAGACGAGTTCCCTCTCTTGCTATGCCCTTGCGACGCGGCCAAATGGTGGGACATCTCCTCCAATCCGGCTTCTAACTCTCGCCGAACCTGCTCTGGTGTCTTTTCGAAGTTGACGTGCTCATTCATCACTTCGTCTCCTCTATCACGTTCATAGTGGCGCTCGAACTCATGCGTCCAAGCTTGTTCAGCTCGGACGTCGTGGAATTGAGTTGCGCTTGAACAACCCGCGCCTGTTCGACCGAAGACTGAAGTTGCTTCACGCCGTCCTGTATTCCGCGCTTTTTGATCATGGTCTCTGCGTACTCCAACCCTTTTTCAGAGTTGTAGTCGGCTCGATCCATGATGTTCATTGGCTGATCGGCAGTTATTCCCTCGTAGATCTTTCGGCCACTCTCGGACATTTCTTCATTTACGGCGGTGAGCACCGTGACGAGTCCGTCCGCGTGATGCCTGAACCTTTCTACCAATCGTTCTTTGGCGTGTGGCTCGGTGACGTAAGAGATTGCGCTGAAAAGCTCGTTCGAACTGTTGCCCGTTTGACGTACAGCACTGCGGGCGACCTTTGCAAGGCGCTCGACCGTATGTAGTTCGTTTTGTACCGCCTGGAGCCGGACGTATTGATTGAGTTGCGATCGCAGCTTTGACAGCTGTGCGGCCATTCGTTCTTCTGCTTTGCGCTGTTGGCGGGTCGCGACAAAAAAAGCAACCAACGCTGGAGCAAAAGTGAACAAGGTGCGAAGTACTGCAACTCCCGCTTTAGCTGATCCGCTCTCACCCTCGACCCACTGGCCAGAGGCCAGGTACCCGAGTCCACTCAGCAGCGCAACTGCTGCGACGGCGGCGTAAGAAATCCACGGATGCCCGTTCTGTTCTGACACTTTTTGTTCCTCCTCGTTTCCTTTGGAAACGAAGTATGTCAGGTACATGGCGTCTTGAACAGAGCTGGACAGTGAAGGCGTTAGCCTGCCCGTTTTTGGGCTTCGAAGTAGTACGGTTGGCATCGCGTTCTCCAAGCTCATGTATAGCGTGCACCCTCCGAGAATTGATGGGCTGTAGGACGAGTGCCAAAGACGTTCCCCGCCGTGGAAATTCGATAGCCGCCATGTCGGAAACTCACCACAACTCATCGATACCGGGGCCAGCAGCAGCTCGCCGGCTTTCTCCAGCCAAACGTTCAAGGCAGCAGCCACTGCCACGCTGCTCTATGGGCTGTTGCCGAGGAGTTGGACGTACGAAGCGACTGCTTAGGCTCTTCGCGTCGCGAGTGACCGGTGGAAGGCGGACCCGTGCGTAATTCACCCGGCCGTCGCCGATTGTTTCCGTGGCCTGCCGAGATCGCTCTACCCAACAACGTGCGCGGCAGTCCAGGTGCGCGGTCCTACACGCAGCGCGCGATGTGGACGACAGGCAAAAGCCGGACGGATTTCTACAGTCCTCTTCCACGCTGGCCCGTCCAGCTCTTGTCGCAACGAATGAAGGCCTCGCCATGATCATCCAGACCCCCGAAACCACAGCCATCACCGACGCAGACATCAAGCGCACCGAAGAGAAGCCGACGCAGGATTTCTCGCACCAGCAGCAGACGCAAGGCTTTTCACAGCAAGCGCAGGGCTTCGTGGACCAGCTGAGCCAACGCCTCGGGCCGCTGGGTGAGCGGGCCAAGCAGCTTCAGCAGGAGTACGGGCAGAAAGCCAGCGAGCAGGTGCGCGCGCGGCCGCTGGCGGCGGTGGGCGTGGCGGTCGCGGTGGGAGTGGTGCTCAGCAAGATCCTGGGTGGCCGGCGCTAGGCCGGTGGATTGCGGGTCGAGCCCGCAATGACGATCAGCGAGGTCAGGCGCTCAGCGCCAGCCTGTGGTGTGCCACGTGGTCGGCCATGAAGCTCTGGATGAAGTAGTAGCTGTGGTCGTAGCCCTCGTGTCGCCGCAGGCGCAGGGGCTGGCCGACCTTGGTGCAGGCCGCTTCGAACAGCTCCGGTTTCAGCTGCTCGGCCAGGAATTTGTCGGCCAGGCCCTG
>DASPJR010000214.1:0-4092 GCA_035628505.1 Planctomycetota bacterium
CCGGCTGCCAATTGTTTTTCAAAGTTGGCGAGTGCCTCCTTAAAGGAGGCGATGGGCATGAAGATCTCGCCGCGGATCTCCACGCGCGCGCCTTTAAGGCCTGCAACAGAGTGGGGGATACCAGCGACCATTTTCGCGTTGCGCGTGATGTCATCTCCGAGCACGCCGTTGCCGCGGGAAGCTGCGCGAACGAGCTTGCCGTCTTCGTAGATCAGGCTGCAGGACGAGCCGTCCACTTTGTAGCTGGCAACAATGCCATCGTCGTCGCTTGAACCGTTGAACGCGTGCGAGTCGGTGCCCCAGGCGATGACGTCTTCGACGGTGAAAACCTTTTCGATGCTGAGCATGGGGGTGTCGTGCTGAACTTTTTTGAAGCCCTGCTCGGTGTCTTCCACCAGCTCGATGAGAACAGGATTATCCGGGTCGAGAGCGTGCAGGCGTTCGACCAGGCGGTCGTACTCGATGTCTGAAATCTCCGGCTTGTGCTCGACCCAGTATTTCTGATTGTGATAGCGGATCTGTTCGGCCAGTACGGCCGCTTCAGAATCCATCTTGCGCGGGTCGTTTGCGGGACTGTTCTTCAACGTCTTGGCTGCCATCGTCGCTCTCCTCTATATCTTCTGGATAGCGCCAGTGCTGCATTCGCGCAAGCGCCGCGTTGCACGTGTGAATCGTTAGTCGTCCGAGAATTGTTGCAAGTTTCCCGAGGACGGCTCGTTGATGCTGGTGGAGCAGAGCCTGTTAATGAGGTCCCTTGAAGTAAACCTTAGTATTCATTAAATAATTCAGCGCACAATTTAAAAATTATGTCTGCAAATAAATGAATTTGCGCGCGAGCTAAGTTGTGTCTTAAAAATTAACGATATAATAAAAGAATTAATAATTTCAAAATTAAAGCACGGAATTGCGCAATGCGTCGTTAGAAACTCAGAAGCAGAAAACTGGAGCCAATAACCGCAGTTCTCATAGGAGAAAAGGCCATGAGCAGCCCCGAAACAGCGACAATCGAAAGCGAAGTAGAAAATGGGGAAAATACAATTGAGCAACAGCCATTATTGTACTCTGTAACGTCGCAAACACCGTGGTGGATAGTATCTATTTTGTTGCATGGTTTGGTTATATCTCTTGCTTGTCTGCTGTCCATGGTGATCGAAATTCCCGAAACAGAGTACGCCGTTCAAGTGACCGAGTTTGTGCGTCCTGCAACTCAGGTCGCCGAAGCTCCGAAGTCCCCGCAAGGGGAAGAGCCGCTAGTTCCGCACTGTCCAATAGATCCGAGCAACGGCACCGCGCAGGGTGAAGTTAACATGCTCATCCCGATTGACGTTCTCGAGAAGGCCATCGTGGGCGACATGTTTAAAACTCCCACCGAGAGGCAGTTTGAGCAGGAAGGCGCCTTCGGCGATCCGCGTTCGCAGATCTTCTACGCCGCAGTTGCCGGTGAACCTGGCGGCGGCGGGACGGGTGCATCTGAATTTGCAGATATGAGCGTCGGCGTCGGTGGTGGTTCGCCTGGTTCTGACGGCGGCTGGGGCGGCGGAAAGGGCGGCGGTATCGGCGCAGGCGAAGGTAGCGGCAAAGCGAGCTGGGGCTTCGCTAACCGCGGCAGCAAGGAATTGATGATCCGCCGCAACAATCCTGGCAAACAGTGGAAGCCGATTCTTGATCAGACCAATCTCGCGCTGCGCTGGCTGGCCTATCACCAGGAAGGCGATGGCCGTTGGGACGCGGTGAAATATGGCTCGTCGGTGAAGACTGACACGGCCGTCACTGGCCTGGCGCTGCTGGCTCTCCTGGGTGCGGGCCACACGGAGAAAGTCGGCGAATATGCCGGCAACGTCCGCAAAGCCGTGGCATGGCTCAAGAGCAAGCAGGCGGCCGATGGCTGCATCTGGGACACGACAGACGATGGCGCCGGCCACCGCCGCGTCGGCTATCCCAATGCGATCGCCACGCTGGCGATCGCTGAGGCCGCCGGTATGGCCAACATTCCCGATACGCGTGAAGCGGCGAAGAAAGCGATCGAGTACGCCTGCAACATCCACCAGTCCGGCGAAGGCTACGACAAGCTCGGCTGGCGTTATGGTCCCAAAAGCGAAGGCGATCTGTCGGTGACGGGCTGGTACATCATGGCGCTCAAGTCCGCCAAAGTCAGCGCTCTGCCCGTGCCCGCCGCAAGCATCGATGGCGCGATCAAGTTCCTCGATAGCGTCGAGAAGCGGGACAACGATGCCTCGGGCTATTCCGCTTCGCAGTACAAGTACATGGCTGGCAACGAGCACGCGCATACGGCACACCGCCTGACGGCAATCGGCACGCTGTCGCGGCAGTACCTGGGCTGGAAGAAGGATGAACTGCAGGGCAGCGTCGACTGGTTCGTGAACAAGGGCGGCGTCCCGAACGCTGGTGCAAACGGCGAAGGCACCGATCTCTACTACTGGTACTACGGCTCACTTTGCGTCTTCCAGCAGGGCGGAGATCTCTGGAAGCGCTGGAACGAAGGTATGCTCAAGTCGCTGCTGCCGACGCAGTGCAAGCACGGCGACGACCAGGGCAGCTGGAATCCGGTTGGCGATTATTCAAGCGAGTGGGGCCGCGTTGGCCAGACAGCGCTGAGCGTCCTGTGCCTGGAAGTTTATTATCGCTACGACCAGCTCAAGAATATGAAATAGAGCAGCGCTATCAAACGAGGAGAGAGCGCGAACGGCAACGTCCGCGCTTTTACTATTGGTAAGTCTTGAATGTTCAGTTTGCCTGCCACGGCGCACACTATAAGGGTATGCTAAAGGAGCCGGGCACAATGTGCAAGTCTTGCACATGTGCGTTTCTGGACAAATTCTGGCGGACGAGATGATTTTCGTGGGTCACAGCAAAGCCGGGCTGGACAGGAATTAAGGCGAAAAGTGCATGAGAACGGGAGGAAGGTTTACGTCAAACTTGCACGGGAGCAGAAAGTTTCCACAAAATCTTTGCAGCATGCACTGCAAGCTCTGCTGTATTAACGAGTTAAAAAAGTGAAAAAGTGTGCAGGAAACAGCGGCTCAGCACGTTAAGGATTGTGAGCTGTACTGAATCCAAACAATAGATGAGGTCAAAAGCGACAGGCGTTCTAACTTTCTGAACGCCGGCTCTGGAGCAAGAGAAGAGGAGGACTAGGTCATGGCTCGCATTCAGGAAGAAGAGCTGGAAGACCAGGTGGAAGAGGGTGAGGAAGAGCAGACACAGGAGGGCGACCAACCATTTTTGTACTCGGTGACTGGTCAGACCCCCTGGTGGATCGTCTCGATTCTCCTTCATGCGCTGGTGATTACGCTCGCAGGCTTGATGTCTATGGCGATCGACCTCGGTGAACCCGAGGCGGCGGTCGTGATGGTGACTGAGCTTGCGCAGCGCCCCGAAATTAAAGAGGCCGTCGAGAAGCCGAAGGTGGAATCGGCTCACGTGCTGGAATCCAAGCACGACACGCCTCCGACGGATCCGACTTCGAAAGAAGCCTCGGACATCGTCGTTCCGCCGGACATTCTCGAAAAGGCGGAACTCGGCGATCATTTTGAAACGATCAATCCGGACCGCCCCGACACGCAGAGCGCCTTCGGCAACCCGGACGCTCACATGTTCCACAGCGTCAAGGGCAACGATGACGCAGCCGGCGGCGGCGGAGTCGGCGGCACGGGCCTGGAAGACCTCATCGGTGTCGGCGGCGCAGCGAGCCCGGGAACGGGTGGCGGCTGGGGCGGCGGCAACGGAACAGGCACAGGCGTTGACAACGGCGCCGGTCACGGCAGCTTCGGTCAGCGCGGTGGCGGCGGACGCCGCTTGATGGTCAAACGTCACGGCGGATCGAAAGCGACTGAAAGCGGCGTCGACAGCGCACTGCGCTGGCTCGCCTACCACCAGGAAGCCGATGGCCGCTGGGATTCCAAAAAGTATGGTTCCACGCCGAAGGTTGACACGGCCGTAACGGGTCTCTCATTGCTGGCGTTCCTCGGCGCGGGACACACGGAAAAAGTTGGCGAATACAAAGGCAACGTTCAGAAAGCCGTCGCGTGGCTGAAGAGCAAGCAGGACGCTGAAGGCATGGTCTGGGACACA
>DASPJR010000215.1:0-69057 GCA_035628505.1 Planctomycetota bacterium
CGCGTGCTATCGACGGCACGCTGCATTCTCTGGAAAGCACAGGTCACCAATCAGGCCCCGGTCACGTACGGCAAGTATCACTGGAAATTTGAATCGTTCTCGTTCGACGCGCAGGAACGCATTTTTGGAATCAAGCGGCCACCGGGGCTTGACCCCGGCTGGTTCTGGGGACCGCATCTGCCGCGCGAGCAGCTCGACAGGATGACAGTCGTGTCAAACCACGCGCTGGCAAACGGTCTGAAAGGTTATCAGCAGGATTTTGAAATCATCGACGGGCATGGCGAGCGTCGATTTCTGCATGAGGACGTTCACATCACGCCATTGCGGCCAAACGAATGGGAACTCATCGGTGTCACAGTGGACATCACCGAACGCAAACGCGCCGAGCAGGCGTTGCGTGACAGCGGCGATCGCCTGAGCCTGCTGATCGAGCACATGGATGCCATCTACGTCCATGATTACGAAGGCAGGTTCGTGATCGTCAATCAGCCTGGATGCGCCCAGCTCGGATACACACGCGACGAAATGCTGAAGCTGAACGTGAAGGACATCATCCCCGATTTCAAACAGGAGACGTATGATGACGTCTGGTCGCGTGTTGTGCCCGGACAGCCGCTGCCGCTGAACGGCCATCACATGCGCAAGGACGGAACGCGCTTCCCGGTGGAAATGCGTAACGGGCTGATCGAGCTGGACGGCCGCAAGCTGATGCTCTGCCTGGCTCATGACGTCACCGAGCGCCTGCGACAGGAAGAGGCCCTGCGGCAGAGCGAAGAACGCTACGCGCTCGCTGCCGAAGGCGCCAACGACGGCTTGTTTGACTGGAACGTGAAGACGCAGGAGATCTACTATTCGCCGCGCTGGAAAGCGATGCTTGGGCTTAAGGCCGAGGAGATCAGCAGCAGCGTTAAGGAATGGTTCAAGCGCCTGCATCCCGACGATTTCGATGGCGTTCAGGACGAACTGGATGCGCACCTTTCCGGGAAGTCAGGGCATTTTCAGAAAGAATACCGCATCCTGCATCGCGACGGTTCTTACCGCTGGATGCTTGCGCGCGCCGTGGCGGTGCGCGATTCAAACAACACCGTCTCGCGGCTCGTTGGTTCGCAGACGGATATCACCTCGCGAAAGACTGCCGAACTGCAGGTCATTCACGACGCCTTCCATGACATTCTAACCGGCATGCCCAACCGCGCGCTGTTCATCGATCGCCTCGGCCAGGCAATGCAGCGTTCGCTGCGCAATCCGGACCACCGCTATGCCGTGCTGTTCCTGGCGATCGACCGCTTCGATATCGTCAACGACAGCCTCGGCCACAAGTCCGGCGACCGCCTCCTGATGGACATCGCTCACCGGCTGACGAAAGTCGTTCGGCCCGGCGATACCGTTGCCCGTCTCGGCGGCGCCGAATTCGCGATTCTCTCCGACGACATCGGCTCCCCGGCTTACGCAGAAGAGGAAGCCGCACGCATACAGCAGGAGCTGTCGCACCCGTTTTCAGTTGCCGGCCAGGAAGTGTTCGTCTCCGCCAGCATCGGCATCGCCCTGGATTCACCCACCTACACGCACGCGGAGGAAGTGCTGCGCGATGCTGACACCGCCATGCGCCGCGCCAAGGAACTGGGCAACCGAAATCTCGTGTTCAACTCGGGAATGCACACCAAGGTCGTCTCCGTGCTGCAGCTGGGAACCGATCTGCGCTGGGCGGTTGAGCGGCAGGAATTTGTGCTTCACTATCAGCCGATTATTGACCTGCAGACCGGGCACATGGTCGGTTTGGAGGCGCTGATCCGCTGGCAGAAGCCGAATACGGGAATGGTTTCGCCGGCGGAATTCATCCCGCTGGCCGAGGAAAACGGGCTCATCGTTCCGATGACCTGGTGGGTATTGAAAGAAGCGTGCCGGCAGATGCGCGACTGGAAAAACTCCGGCAAGTGCAACGGCCTGAAGTACATGAACGTTAATCTCTCCAGCAAAATGTTCATGCAGCCCAACCTGGTGGCGCGCATCAAGAGCATCCTGGACGAATTCGGCATTGAGCCGAGCACTTTAAAACTGGAGATCACTGAATCGGCGCTCATGGAGTACACGGATTCGGCGGCGGCCGCGTTCGACCAGCTCAAGGCGCTGAACATCTCCCTGGTACTCGACGACTTCGGAACGGGCTATTCGTCGCTCAGTTATCTGCACCGCTTCCCGCTCGACGTTCTGAAAATCGATCGTTCTTTCGTCAGCTACATGGGAACGGGAACAGGCAACACCGAAATCGTCCGCACCATTGTGACGCTCGCGCAGAACCTGAAAATGGAGTCCGTCGCCGAAGGCGTGGAAACGCCGCTGCAATCCGAGCGTCTCAAAGGATTGAACTGCCGCTATGCGCAGGGCTATCTCTATTCGAAGCCCATCTCCGGTGAAAAAATTACGGAACTGCTTGCCACCCAACCGCGCTGGTGAAATCAACGGAACGACTCAGCACGAAGTTACAGAGACACCAAGACACACATCTTTGTGCCTTTGAGTCTTCGTGTTGGCTGTTTAAACAGACTTAACGCTTTATCGCATCGGGCACTTCCAGCACGCAGCGGAAGCCGCAGTGCGTGCCCAGGCCCACGGCGGAGTAGTTCCAGCGGTAGGTAGAACGGCATTCGTTGTAGTCATCGATCCATCCGCCGCCACGCATCACGCGTTCATCACCCGCGTTGGCGTGCGGGGGTCCTTTGGGATCCATTGTCGTCGACTGCGCATACCAGTTTTCGCTGTAGTGGTCGGAGACCCATTCGCGCGCATTGCCGTGCATGTCATAAAGCCCCCATGCATTGGGCTTTTTTCGTCCGACCGGTTGTGTCCGGCCTGATGAATTCTCTCCGATCCACGCAGCTTCCTTCAGATCCTCTTTGCTGTTGCCGTTGTTGAACACGGTCGACGTGCCGGCGCGGCATGCGTATTCCCATTCTGCTTCCGTCGGCAGGCGGAACTGTATTTTGCGCAAGCGTGAGACACGCTTGCAGTATTCCGTTACGTCGGTCCAGGTGAGCGAGATAACCGGCGAGTCGTCCCCTTGTTCAAAACCAGGAGTGCGCCAATTCAATCCTTCAACTTTCTGCCACTGCCCGTCTTTCATCGTGTAGCTATAGCCAAGTTTTTCGGCGTGTGATTGAAACCGCGCGCCATTGGCAAACGTTTTGAACTGCGCAACGGTGGTCTCGTATTTCGCCAGGTAAAACGGCCGGCTGATGGAAACGCGGTGCACCGGCTTCTCGTTGGCGCCGCCGGTGTCGGAGCCCATCATGAATTCGCCGGCTGGAATCAACACGAACTCCATCTTCACGCCGTTACCCACATCGAGAGTAATCTCTTTTGCGAGTGACTCGCTTGCTTTGTAGTTTGGCGGCGGCGCGTAGTTCATCCAGAATTCAGCCGCGGGTTTTCCATTGATGGTCTTCAAGTTGGCGAGCTGTTTCAGCCCCGACAGGTCGGCGCCGCCCGCGTAGGAAAATTCGCGCAGCGTGGTGATGCCTCCAAGCGCGCTCACGTTCAACGCATCTATTTTTGGCAACGCGAGAATTTCCAGAGGAGCTGCCTTCAATGGGGAGAGGTCCGTTATTCTCGTCCCGCCTTCAATGTACAGTACTTTCAATGGCGCCTGCTGCAGCGGAGAGAGATCTGAAATGCTCGTAAAGGCGCAATGCAGAACCTGCAGCGGCATTCCGCGCAGCGGCTCCAGGCTTTGGACCGGAGTGTTGGCAAAGGCCAGCTGAACGAGGCTCATGCCTTTGAGCGCCGAAAGGTCCTGAACCAGGGTGTTGCCGATCGTGAGCACGACAAGTGGCATGCCCTTCAGCGGCGAGAGATCCGCTACGCGGCTTCGCGTAATTTCGAGGCGTTCAAGCATCAGTCCGCGAAGCGCGGACAAGTCCGTGACGTTGTTCAGCGCTTCGAGCTTTCCCTTTACCACGCCCGTGCACTTCAGAAAACGCAGATCACGCAACGCGCGCACCGGCCAGATATTGGAAAGCGCCTCACTTTCGATTTTGAGCTCGGTCACGCGGCCGTCGATGATCTGATGTGTCTGGGCGCCGTCGTATCCCGGGTTGAGTTCACGCAGTTTCGCAACGACCGCATCGACTTGTGCGGCAGGCGGAAGTTTCTGAACAGATGCGACCCACGCATCCGATGGCTGCGGGTTCCTGTCGGCGGGATCCTGACTTTTGGCACCTGCATTTGCCGTTTTCGACGCGTCATCCGGCTGCACCGAGGCGGGCTGATTTGCAGTCGCGCTTGTCGCGGTCGCTGGATCTTTGCGGGTGAGCGCAAAAATGAAAATCAGCACGCCGGCCAGCGCAATCACGCTCGCGATCAGCATTGGCATGGAACTTTTAGCCGCTGGCGTGCGGCGATCTTCCTGGCGGCGGTCCGCCCGCGAATTTCCATCACTGCGGCGCCGGCCGCCGCTTCTGACGGCGCGCATGGCGATGCTGGATTTGCCGATCGCCAGCACGGGACTGCTCGGCATCTTACCGCTCAAAACCAGTTCGAGATCAGCGATCAGTTCGGCGCAACTGGCGTAGCGGTCGGCCGGGTCCTTGGCCATCATTTTCTGCAGCACCACGACGACCGAATCGGGAATGCCTTCGCGCACATCTTGCGGATTGGGCAATTCTTCCGTCAGATGCTTCATCATGATCAGCGCCGGCGAACTGCCGTCGAAGGGCGTCTGTCCCGTCAGCAGATGATAGAGGGTCGCGCCTAGAGAGTAGATATCCGTGCGGCCATCGATCGTCTTCTCGCCGCGGGCCTGCTCGGGCGAGATGTAAAGCGGTGTTCCCATCGCGATGCCCGTCTGCGTCATGTAAGAATGTTCGGCCTCGGCAAGGTTCTTCGAAAGCCCCATGTCCAGGATCCTGGCGACTCCGTTGGGGTTGCCTGAGCCAGGCGTCGCAGAAGGACTGCTGGCAATAAAAATGTTCGCGGGCTTGATGTCGCGGTGAATGATGCCGTGCTGATGCGCATGCTGCAGCCCGCGCGCGACCTGCAGCGTAAAATCAACCGCCTTCTGCCACTCAAGGGCCTGCTCGCGTTCCTGGATCTTGTCGAGCGGCTCGCCCTCGCAGTACTCCATCACGTAATAATGGTTGCCGAGTTCCTCGCCGACGGTGAAGGCGGAAACAATGTTTTCATGGTTGAGTTTGCCGGCGGCTTTGGCTTCGCGGCGGAAGCGCGAGACAAACTGCGGATCGGCGGCGTATTTGGGCGGAAGAACTTTGATCGCGACCTTGCGCTGCATGGCCGTGTCTTCGCCCAGGTACACGGCGCCCATGCCGCCTTCGCCAAGTTTTTTCAGAAGCCTGTAATTGCCCAGCTGCTGCATGCCCGTCTGCTGGGCCTGCAGCTTTTTCTCGACGTTCTCTTTCATCGCGGGCGTGAGAATGCCCTGCTGCACGAGCACGTCGCCCAGCGAGAGCAGAACGCCTTTGCTCGCGTGTTCGGATTGAACTGCTTTGGCGGCTTCGAGCTGGTCTAAAGTGGCGGTGCCGATCTGGTTGAGATACTGCGCAAGGGCTTCATCGGAAATGCCAGCCATGAGGGCGCGAACTCAAACCAGGGTTCAGGGGCTAGGGTCTAGGGTTTAGGTCAGGGTTCAAACCCTGGACCCTAAACCCTGAACCCTGTTTTTCATTATTTCTTATGCTTTAAAATCAGTTCGCGGAAGCGGCCGAACAGGTAAAAGCTGTCGTGCGGTCCGGGCGAGGCTTCCGGGTGGTATTGCACCGAGAAGGCCGGCACTTCCTTGTGGCTGAGGCCCTCAACTGTCTTGTCGTTCAGGTTCACGTGAGTGACCTTCACGGCGCCACCGAGGCTCTCGGGATCGACCGCAAAGCCGTGATTCTGGCTGGTGATCTCGACCTTGCCTTTATCGATCTCCAGCACGGGCTGATTGGCGCCGCGGTGTCCGAACTTCAGCTTGAAGGTTCGCCCACCGAACGCCAGGCCCATGAGCTGGTGGCCAAGGCAGATGCCAAAGAGCGGCGCTTTGCCGGCCACGCCGCGGATCATCTCGGGAGCCCCCGTAACGGCTGCCGGATCGCCCGGACCGTTCGAGAGGAACACGCCATCGGGCTTGGTCGCGAGGACATCGGCGGCCGTTGCCGTTGCCGGGAGAACCGTTACGTCCGCGCCGGTTTCAACCAGGCAGCGCAGGATGTTGGTCTTCACGCCAAAATCGACGCACGTGACCTTGTAACGCGGGCCGCTTTCACGCGGCGCGTTTCGGTCGGTCGACTGATCGTGATCGAAGCCCTTTAAAAACCCTTCTTTCCACTGATAGCTTTCTTTGCAGCTCACTTTTGACGCCAGGTTCCAGCCTTCCATCTTTGGCGAGCTGCGCGCCTTGTCGACCAGATCGGCGTCGCTCAGCTTCGCCGACGCTTCCGAGCACGCCAGGATGCCGCGCATCACGCCCGACGAGCGCAGTTTGCGCGTCAGCGCGCGCGTATCGATGTTGTCGATGCCGGGAATGCCGGCCTTGGCCAGGTAGCCGGAGAGGTCGTCGTCCGAGCGGAAGTTGCTGCGAATCGCGCTGAGCTCACGGATGACAAAGCCTTCGACCTGCGGCTTTTGCGATTCCACGTCTGCCGTGTTCACGCCGTAATTGCCGATCAGCGGGTAGGTCATCGTCACGATCTGGCCGGTGTAGGACGGATCGGTCAGAATCTCCTGGTAGCCGGCCATTGACGTATTGAAGACCACCTCGCCGGTGCGGTCGAGTCGCGCGCCGAAACCACGGCCGGTATAGATCGTGCCGTCTTCCAGCGCAAGCCGGGCAACGGGATAGGCAGACGTGCTTGCTGGCATAGTGTTCCTTTTAGGCTTTAGTCCACGCCGCAGCCGTAGCGTGTGAACAAAAAGAAGCGTCGTCGTTACAGAGTAAAAGCCGGCGGAAAGCCGGCTCTCAACACTTGTTTCAAAGGAGTTCTGTATCACACTCAGCGCAGTTGGCAAGCGATTCTAGAGCTGATGATGATGCATGATGCATGATACGTAAAAAGCAGGTCGCGCAGGCCGTTTGCATCATGTATCAGCAGTCCCCCTTGGAGGCCCCATGGAAATTCGTGAATTTCAGCAGCTGATGGCAAAGACGTATCTTGAAAAAGACAAGGCGCGCGGCACGCCGGCAACTTTTATGTGGTTTATGGAGGAAGTCGGCGAACTGGCGACGGCCTTGCGTGAACAGACTAAAGAGGAGCAGATGGGCGAGTTTGCAGACGTTTACGCCTGGTTGATGACACTGGCCAATCTCGCCGGTGTAGATATGCAGGAAGCCCTGGCGAAATACGGTAGCGGCTGCTGTGGATGCAACACCGTTCCCTGCTCCTGCGTAGGCGAAAAACCGTAATTTGTGACGCGCCGGGCTTTTTGCTGTTTTGAAAAGAAGAGTTCACAACATGCGTTTTTGACAACACCTGAAACGTGGAGTCAAATTATAGCAGGCGTCGAGTTCCCGAGTGAGGGGCGTGACCTTTTAGATGGTTCTAACGATTGTGAATGACGCATGGTTCCATTCAACCCCTCTCGCACACTCCGGCTCAGCCTAAAGTGCGTTGCGCTGCTCATCCTGCTCGGTGTCGGCTTTTACAGCTTCCCGCCGTTTGCCCATAAAAGTGTTTCCGCCTCCCTCAGCACGTACGTGTACTGGTTTGGCTGGCTTTCTCTTGCCGGCGCCTGGTTCTGGGACGGCTGGCTCAGCGCACTGGCGGCACGTATTAAAATGCAGTCGCGTATCCGCGCGGCCATGCCCTCATCGGGTTCCGAGCTCAATGGCTTGACCGCGGCGGCTGTGGCGATCAAGCAGCGGCAGGAAGAGCGCGCGCTTTATATCCTCGAAAATCTTTCATCCAAGTCTCCCGCGCCGGATGTGCTGAAGACGCGCCGCTGGCTGGCGGCGCTGGCTAGCGCCAGCTGGATGGAGCGCCAGCGCCCTCCCAGGCCGCTGAGTTCACACCACCGTTTCCCGCAGCTTCAGGCGCTGGTGCTCAGCCACGGATTGCAGCGCCTTCCGCTTCGCCAGCCGGCGCTGGAGCGCGAACTGACAGAGGCCACGTCGGCGGACCTGGACGCGCTGGCGCAGGACTATATCAGCCTGGTGGATGTTCTCGTTGAATCCCTATGCGACCGGGAGCAGCCCTTTGCCGCAGAAGCTGAGGACCTGCTTGCGTTCACAACAGGCCGTGTTTTCATTCTCAACACGCGCGAGCGGTATTCGACCTGGTGGCAGGGTATTCGTCCGGTGCTGCTGCGCGGCGGCGGAGCGCTGATTGTCGGCGTACGGCTGCTGGAGCGCGAACTCTACGCCGAAGGCGCACAGCTGCTCAACAGCCTCGCGCGCGAGGGCCTGCTCTCGAAGGAAGCCGATACTATTCGCCGCGCGGCTGGATTCCTGGCCTTGCTGCCGCTCTGGCGCATGACCAGCAGCGACATTCCGCGCTACTTCAGTGAAGGCTACTACTACATGGCGCCGGAGATGGGCGTGCTGCGCTTCCCCATGGCCGAGCTGCCCGAGGTCGAAAGCTGCTGCCGCCGCGGAAAAATTCTGCGCGACAGCAAAAAGACGCTGATCGAAGACACACTGGAGCTCTGGGAAAGCTTTGGCGACCAGCTCGCCGCGCCACTTTCGCTGCTGCTTAAGCGGCTGCTGGAACATAAAGGGCGGCAATGCCCCGCGCGCCTGGGGTTCTGGCGCGAGCAGTGGATCAGCCGCAAGGACACCTTTGATCAGTACGTGGCGCTGTTGATGGACGGCATCGCGGCGGCCGCTTCCGGCCGCATGGGGCAGGCGCTGAAGCTGTTCCGAGACGCGGCGCGCGTCGAACCGACATCCAGCGTCGCGCTGGTCAACCAGGTTCACGTGCTCTTGATGCTCAAGCGCCACGATGAAGCGCGCCGCCTGACGGCTGAGATCTGCGATCGTTTCCCGCAGGACGGCCACGCCTTTATTTCGCTCGGCCGGTTCATGGCGGCACAACTTGAGGACTACGACGAAGCCGAAAAACTTTTCAAGCAGGCCTACGCGCTCACCGATCCACAGACCGAAGCGCTGATCTGCCTCGGTGACATCAAGTTCATGCAGGGCCTCTACATGGACGCGCAGGATTACTTCAGCTACGCCAAGCAGCTCGATCCAGAGCTGCCCGGGCCGAAGCTGGAACTGGCGCGCGTGTACATGGAGACGCGTCGCTTCGATCTGGCGATCGAGAATCTCGAATCCGTGGTGGAGGACGGTCCGGAAGAAGCGCGCGATCTGGCGTTCTATCTCATGTACAGAACGTACCGCGAAATGGGACAGGACCGCCGCGCGTTTGAATGCCTCGACCGCGTTCCCGCGAAATTCTTCAAAGAGCCGGACGTGCTCGACGACATCGCCGGCCACCTCGAGAGCGAACATCAGTACGCCAAGGCGCGCGAATTCTCCGAGCGCGCCATGCTCCTGCGCGCGAACGGCGGCAGCAACAGTGACGACTCAGACGCGCTCAGCGCGTTCTAGTAACCCGTGCCGGCGAGCTCTGCATTTCCTTCAATAGACAGCTGCACAACGCGATTGCACCTCGTTTGCACGCGTGCAAACAATCGAAAATGTCCGAGTTTTTCAAAACAATGCAGATAACCTCGCTTGCAAGTTTGCTGTCTAAAACAAGTTCCGCGGGAAGGTGAAATTTTAGGAAAAAATCGGTCGCAGATGGCCCTGGCAAATCGTCTTAGTATAGTGAGGAGAGAGCGCGAAAAGCCTCACGTCATGATCTCGCTTACCACGTGCCCGTGAACGTCTGTTAACCGATAGTCGCGTCCGCTATAATGATAGGTCTGCTTCGTGTGATCGACGCCGAGCAGATGCAGAACCGTCGCGTGCAGGTCATGCACCAGCAGCTTGTTCTCGACGGCCTTGTAGCCAAATTCGTCCGTTGCGCCGTAGATCGTGCCGCCTTTGATCCCCGCGCCGGCGAGCCAGATACTGAAACCGAGTTGATTGTGATCGCGGCCGTTGCTGCCCTGGCTGAAGGGCGTGCGCCCGAATTCTGTCGCGAACACGACAAGCGTATCCTTGAACAGGCCGCGCGATTTCAAATCTTTGAGCAGGCCGGCGATTGGCTGGTCGATCGCCAGCGCGTGATCCGTGTGATTTCCTTTGAGATCGCCATGCGCGTCCCAGCGTTCATCGCCTTTCACCTTCGGCGTTGAAAGCGCAACAAAGCGCACGCCGCGTTCGACCAGGCGGCGCGCGAGCAGGCATTGCTTGGCGTAGTTGCGAGTGTGCTCAAATTTTGCATCGAAGCCATAGAGCTTTTTCGTCGCTTCGCTTTCGCCACTGAGATCCAGCAGGCTTGGAACGGAGGTCTGCAGGCGCGCGGCCAACTCATAATTCTTGATCGCCGACTCGATGGCGTCCGCTTTGCCAAGCTGCTGCGAAAATTCATGATCCTGCGCCGCGATGAACTGAAGCTGGCGCTTCTGCTTCTCGGGGTTCGCGGGAGTGAGGTTCGAAACGGCCGGGTCCTTGCGTTCGAAAACAGATGCTGAGAATGTCGCCGGCAGAAAACCGCTCTTGTAGTTGTCGATTCCGCCGGTCGGGAGCAGCCCTGCGTTGAGGGCGACGAAGCCGGGAAGATCGTCCGCTTCGCTGCCCAGTCCGTAATTGATCCACGATCCGATGCTTGGCCGCCCGGCAGTGCCCCAGCCGGTGTGCATCCAGTAATTGGCGTTGGCGTGCACGGCGCTCTCGTTGGTCATGGAGCGGATGACAGCCAGATCGTCGACGCACTCGGCGATGTACGGCAGCATCGAGCTGACTGGTATGCCGCTCTGACCGCGCGGTTTGAATTCCCACAGCGGCGCCATCACCGGGCCGTTCGAGTCAAATTGAGTGGCCTCGATCTTCATCGGAAATTTCTTGCCTGCATCGGTGGTCAGGCGCGGCTTGGGATCGAACGTGTCAACGTGTGAGATGCCGCCGTCCATGTAGAGCCAGATCACGCGCTTGGCCTTGGGCGCGTGATGCAGCCCAGTCGCCGTGGCGGACGCTGTTCGGGCAAAAAGCGAAGCCAACGCAAGGCTGCCCACGCCCAGCGAGGCGCGCTGGAGGAATGCGCGGCGGGAATGTGGCGCGAACTTTAGTTCGGGAAACGTGTGCGGCCGCCCGCAGGAGCACTCAGTTGACATAGATGAACTCCTTCAGGTTGAACAGCGCCAGCGCCAGGTCTTCCCAGCCTGTTTTTTCCTGTCCTACCAGCTCAAGCGCCTGCTGCGCTTCTCTCTCGCTGGGCGGACGCGAGAACGCTTCGCGGTACATGCGTTCAACACGTTGTGAACTGGAGAGCTCCAGCTTGCTGATGCGCTGGCCCCAGGCTTTCGCCTGCTCGGCGATGAACGGTTCGTTCAGCAGCGCCAGCGCCTGCGCCGGCACGTTTGAAATATCGCGCTTGCCGAACGTGTTCATGGGCGGCGGCTTATCGAATACGTCCATGAACGTGTACGGATAGTTGCGCCAGACGGTCAGGTACAGGCTGCGCCGGCGCTGGCCGTCGATGGGGCCGCTCGGCGGATCAACGCCGTTGGTCAGAGTGCCTTTGAAGCGGTGCGGCGTAAATATCGAGGGTCCGCCGATCTTTGGATCGAGGGTGCCGGCGACGGCAAAGATCGAATCGCGAATGGCCTCCGCTTCCAGCCGGCGCAGCGGGAAACGTGAGAGCAGCTTGTTATCGGCATCCGCGGCCGGCGCGCTGCCGCCGGCAAGCTGCCAGGAGCGCGAGAGGACGATTTCGCGAATCAGGCGCTTCATCGACCAGCGGTACTCGGTCACGAAGCGCGTCGCGAGGAAGTCGAGCAGCTCCGGATGCGAGGGTGCATCGCCCAGCACGCCGAAATTATCGACACTCGGCACAATGCCGCGCCCATAGAGGTAGTGCCAGACGCGGTTGACGATCACGCGCGAGGTCAGCGGGTTCTTCGTCGAGAGCAGCGATTCAGCAAGCTCCAGCCGCCCGCTGCCTGATTTGGGCGTGCTTCCGCCGCCGCACACATCCAGATACTTGCGTGGCACAGTGCCCTCGCGCGGCTTGCGTGCGTCGCCACGCGCGTAAATCGGCACGTCGGAGCCATTGATGTCCGCAAGCGCAAGGTAGCGTTCCGGCGCAGGAATCTGTTTTTCGATCGCCGCGATCTCAGCAGCGATTTCCGGCGGAGGCGCCAGGCGCGGCATGCCGCTTTCACAGACGCCCGGCGGCGCAGGCGGGACCTTGCCGTTGTTCAGAATGACGGCGCGAATGCCGAACTGGTTGTGTGGGGAGTCGTTGGTCTTGAACAGGCGCAGCTGGTCGTCGACGGTGCCGGTGAATATTTCAACGTGCGCGGTCAGGCCTTTCCAGCGACCGATCGAGAAGCGGTGCCAGCGCATGCCCATGTTGCCACTGCCAACGCGATGCTTGAGCCCGCCATAGATCGGCTCGCGGATGGTCTGGTGATTGGCAATGATGACCTGGACCATCGCGTCCTGCCCGCCGACAAGCACGTGAAGATGCTCGTCTTCAATAACAAAGGACGGTGAGCGCAGCGAGGCCGGCAGCTTCCGAGACAGTGTTCCGCTCCAGAGCCCGTGAGGCAGCCCGCGCGAGGCGGCATTCTTTTCATCGATGACTTCGGCATGGCCCGTGAGCATCCAGCCTTCGGGAATGCCCTTCGAAAAATCGGCCATAAGCTTGGAGCCGTCGAGCTCAAGAGGGGGGACAGGGAAGGCCATCCCGGCACGCTCTGGCTGCAGCGCGGCGTCGGCCTTGTCGCGTAGCGCACGTAAGCGCGCGGCGCTCTGCTCAAACTGCACCTCATTGGACCAGGCGCGGCGCACGCGAGATGACTTCATCATGCCAAACAGGCCGTAGTATTCGCGCGCGGATATGGGATCGAACTTGTGGTCGTGGCAGCGCGCGCAGCCGATTGTGAGCGCGTTAAAGGTCTTGCCGAAGACCTCGATCTGGTTATCCAGAAGATCGGATTCTTCAACCGCCACATCCAGCGGCGAGAAGCCTGTTTCGCCGAAGTTCCACCACGCCGTCGCGAGTACCGCTTCATTGCGGCCGCTGGCGGGATCCAGCCGAGCCGGCAGCAGGTCGCCGGCGATGTGCTCGCGCAGGAAGCGGTCGTAGGGCAGATCGGCGTTCAAGGCGCGGATGACGTAATCGCGGTACTGCCAGGCTCCCTCGATTTCGTAGTCGTTCTCATGTCCTTTGCTATCGGCGTAGCGCACCACGTCCATCCAGTGCCGGGCCCAGCGTTCACCAAACGCGGGCGAAGCCAGAAGCTTTTCTGTCAGCTGCTGCGTGGCACTCTCGCGGTTCTGCGCATACGCCTGCAGAAAAGCATCGAGTTCCTCAGGCTTTGGCGGCAGGCCGGTCAGGAGCAGATACATGCGCCGGGCCAGCACGTGCGGCGCAGCATCGCCGCCGGGCGCGAGGCCAGCCGCTTCCATTCGCGCCTGGAGGAAACGGTCGATGTCCGTGCGCGCCCACTTCGCGTCGCGTACTGCCGGGACGGGCTGGGGCTTGACGGGCTGGAACGCCCAGTGCGTCTCGGCTGGATTTTTCTTCACCGCAGACAATCTGGCGGGATAGGCGGCACCTTCACGGATCCAGCGCTCGATGTCCTGAATGGCGCCTTCCGGCATCGGAGGCTTCTTGGGCGGCATCGACAAGTCTGGATCGGTGCGACGGATGGCCTTGACGATCAGGCTCGCCTCAGGCTTGCCGGGCTCGATGGCAGGGCCAGTATTGCCGCCGGCGAGCAGCGCTTCGCGCGAATCCATCCGCAACCCGCCTTTGTCTTTTCCTGCGGATAGAGAATGACAGGAAAAGCAATGCTCGGAAAAGATTGGCCGGACGCGTTTTTCGAAGAATTCTTCGCTATTTCCGTCGGCGTGGACAGAACGTGAAAGCGTCAGGCAGAGCAGACTCAGCACGAAGGCAGTTTTCGATGCCAGGATGTGCATAATGCCGACCTCTAAACGCCACTTGGCAAGCCAGCTCTTTATACCTGCTAAGCGGGCTCTGCGTTACAAGGATTTCGGCTTTCTTTCAGTTCATTTTTCCTGATGAGGTTGTTCAAAAAATTGAATCACTTCTGTGGAACGATCCAGATGTTTCGGAACCGTACCGGGTTTCCGTGCCCCTGCAGGTAGATCGGCCCTTCAGACAACTCAGGCTTTGTGCCGCCCGCTCCGGTTCCTTTGGCAAGCTCGACGTTATCCTGAATCTTGACTCCATTGTGAACAACGGTGATGCGGGCGTTTGCCACCTTCTTCTCACCCTCGAACTTCGGCGCGGTGAAGTCAATGTCGTAGGTTTGCCAGGCCAATGGCGGGTAGGCCATATTCAAATCTGGCGTCTTAAAGTGATACAGCGAGCCGCACCACTGCGTGCGATCGGAACTCGCAGCCGCGCCGAGATCCCTCTGGAACGCTTCTTTCCAGTTAGCCTTGTGCGTATTAGGGAAGTAATGAATTCCGAACGAATCGAGCACCTGAACTTCGTAACGATCGAAAATGTAAACGCCACTGTTCCCGCGGCCCTGGCCGCCGAGCGGCGCATCGGGTTTGTAGGGCAGGCGGAATTCGATGTGCAGTTTGAAGCTCTGGAATTTCTGCTTCGTCCGCGTGCCCTCGCAAAGCAGGCCGCTCTCCAGCTTCGCGCCTTCCCACTGTTCGTTTGCGTTTCCATCGAAGAGGACGACTGCGCCCGCAGGAGCCTTTTCGCCCAGGGTGGGACTCTGGCGCTGCACACGCTTGTAGCCTTCAATGACGGTCTTTACGTCGGCGGAGGTTGCTGTCGAAACGGCGACAGTTTTTTCGTCCCAGCCCTGTCCTGGCAGTCCGCCGCTGAGCTTCGAGAGCAGAAATTTTCCCGGGCTGAGCGTGGCGATTTGCAGACCTTCGCCGGGCTTATCGTATTCGCCTTGGATCAGAAAATCCGGATCGGCGGCCGCGGTGTCTGGATTTGTGTGCGTCTGCCCAGCAAAACCGGACCAGGCGGCACAAAGGAGAACTGTCAGGCACAAATGCTTTATCGTCATTAATTTATTTTCCCGGAACGACGTTGATGGTGTTGTAAATTTCGTGAGCGATCGTCGCACCGTCGGCGGATTTGATGCGGTACTTAATCATCATCTGCATCACGGGCTTCATCTCGCCCAGTTCCAGGAAGACACTCTTGCCGTCCGCCGACAACTTCGCCAATTTAACTTCGACCGTGTCACGGCCTTTCTTCTTTGGATCTGAGACGCTGAATTCCGGTGAACCGTACGCCGATGAGTAATTGTAATTCCACTGCTCAACGCTGTAGGCGGTGGCGTCTCCGGCATCGGCAGAACTGAGCGCCACCGGAAAACCGATTTCAATGCCAGTGGGTTTGACGCGCAGGGACGACGGATAGAACGCCGGCTTTCCGGTGTAGCGCACACGGTTGAGACAGCCATCTTTGGCGCCGGACGTCTGCCAGCCGCGCGAGCCGACCACATACAGTTGGCCATCTGCCGGGTTGAAGCGGGCACGCATGACGCCGGATGCGAACTGAAGCGGAATTTTCACCACGCCGCCCTGCATCGTGCCATTAATCTCTTCGGTGCAGCAGAGGAACAGAGATGCTTTGCCGTACGAAAGATGGATCATCTGGCCTTTGTACGGCCCCCAGCGTTCGTCTGGGACCCAGGCCTGCCCGCCGCTGGAATTGTCGGCGGTCATCGGCAGCCAGAAGATGGGCGGATCGTAACTGGTGATCGCGTTGGCGTTGACTAGATGCGACTTGTAGCCGTAGAAACCACCCTGCTTCACGCGGGTGACTTTGCTCGAGGGCGTGTAATTTCCCTGGTTATCGCTGTAAGTCAGAACGTCGCCAGGACCCATGCCGAAGCCGTTGGGACTGCGCAGCCCGGTGGCGTACTCCTCCAGCTTGCTTCCATCCTTCGAAACCCGGATCACGCATGCGTGGTTCGGCAGCCCCGGCTTGACGCGGTGTCCGCACACGCCGTAATAAAAATTTCCCGCGGCGTCGGTCTGAAGATCGAACGCATAGGCGTGATAATTGGGCGAGACAACGCGATCGTTGTTGAAGTTCTCGTAGTAGTCGGCCTCGCCGTCGCTATTGAGATCATGCAGCCGCGTGATCTGATCGCGTCCCAGTACATAAATTTTGCCATCGACGACTTTCAGCCCGAGCGGCTCGAACATTCCGGTGGCAAACCGCCGCCACGTCAGCGTCTCAAGCTTCGGTGTGATGGGCGAGCTGATCCAGACGTCTCCGCTGATCTCGCAGATGGCAACGCCGCCATCTGGAAGAAAATCGAACCCCGAAGAGCGCACCCAGGCCTTCCAGGGATTGTCGACCGGCAGCGTCAGCGTATCGACCGTGTACGGTCCGTTATCCGCGCCCATTTCGCAGCGCACGTCGATCTGCTTATCCCAGCGGCGCGGTCCGCCTTTGCAGAGCGCCGGAAGATCGCTGACTTTTGCCGCTGCGGCCTTTGCCGCTGCTTCAAACTCTGCGCCGCCTTTTGCGCCCGACCAGATGCAGAGCTTGAAGGTCGCTGGTGCCGTGAGCGCCGGAAGTTTCAACGACAGCATGCCGCCTGCATTGGTCAAGGCCGCTCCTTTAGGAGTCCCCGCGACTGCGACGCCGATGCAGGAATCCTTCTCAAGCATGGCGCTCAGCAGTCCCTCAGCATCTCGCGGAGCCGGGCCGCTGGCGCCCTCAGTGTCGGCGATGAACACCGTCAGCGGCGCCGGGGATTTATCGATGTGAATCGTGCGCGTGAAAACAAAACTGGAACCGGAACCCTCGCTGCCAAACATTTCAAGGACTTGGGCGCCGCCAACCGTATAGGAGAAAACGACGTTGTTACCGTTCAGATAAAGCCCTTTGTAATGTGCCGCTGATTTCGGAAGCGGACCGTACGGCTGCGCGCGAGGATCTTTTCGGTCGTCGTTGATCGCCCACCCCGGCAGCGTTTTCGTGCTGAACTTGATTGTGCCGGCGATGGACGGATTGACTGTTCCGCGCAGCATGCCCAGCATCGTATTGTCGAGCTTGAGGTAATCGCCGGTCCAGCCGAATGCGACACGCATTAGATCTGTGTCGAAGCACATGGTAGCCGGCGCAGATCCGCTCAGGCGAACGGCGATGCCTTTGTAGGCAAAATTCAGATTGCCTTTTGAGTTTGGCCACGAGTCGGTTGCAAAACTCGCGACGCCATCGCTGATCGACGCGGTGACAAACGGCCCGTGGTCCATGTGAAAGCCGGGCGAGTCCACCTTCTTCTTCGACGGCGGCTGCTTCGCTTCAACGTCGTCGTCTTCGCCGCAGAAAACGGGAACTGCAGCGGCGCTCGCGAGCAGGATCGCCAGGCATACTTTCAAACGAACATTCATGCGCTGCTCCAAAAGTTTGTCCTCTCACCTGAGCCGAGTTTGGCAATGGCAGGGGTCTTTATACGACTACACCCGCGAGCACGGTTTTGCACCTTGTCCCTGCGCTGCAGATGCACGGCACATCCGCTGCATTCCATAGCCGCGCTGGTGAAAGGCTTTCATTGCGCACGACTGCCTGCGTGAAGACCTCTTTCGAATGAGTAACTCTGAACTGCAGTCGGCGCCTTTTATCTTTAAACACAAGAGAAATTTTCTTTCAATTTCGCAGGACATCCCCGTTCGACTCCTGGCAATCTTTTCCAAGTGGCACGATGCCTGCGCTTATCCAATCGCATATCAAGCTGCGCCAGGGCAACTCACATGAAACAGAAGACTGCATTCTTTGAAGTGAAACTCCAGTCAGGATTAGGCGATGCCGAAGCACGCTATTTCCCGTCACCCGAGGCTACGCGAGGCGTGGTGTTTGTCCCAGGGGCGATTGGCGGCTGGCATTCGCCGGCGCATAATTTGTATGGACGTTTGGTTGAGCAACTGAACGATGCCGGCATCGCCGCGCTGCAGATAAAATTTCGTGATCCTCATGCTCTGGAGGAGGCCACGCGAGACGTACTCGCCGGCCTTGCGTTCTTTGAGGACGAAGGCATTAAGCGAGCCGGCGTTGTCGGGCACTCGTTTGGCGGCGCGGTCGTCATCGCCGCGGCGGCACGAAGCAAACTGGTTCGCACTGTCGTGGCACTTTCGACACAGAGCTACGGCGCCATTCCGGCAATTTATGCATTGGGCCGGCGCTGCTCAATCCTGCTGGCACACGGTGCGGACGACGAAATCCTGCCGCCGGAGTGCTCGCAGTATGTCTACAACGAGACGCGCGGCCGCAGAAAGCTTCTGCTCCTGCCCCATACTCGCCACGGTCTGGACGAAGCTGCGAACCAACTTCTTGATGAAGTACGCGCGTGGCTGCTGAAGGAACTGGGCCCAGTGCGAAGCTCCTGACGAACTTTCCGAACACTGTGTTCAAGTCTCCTGATTCTTCACTCGCGTCAGCGTGGCAGGGGGTATACAGCCTCAGTCCCTGCCTGACCCGGCGTGAAGGAGGCGTGTCATGAAACGCGTGCTGCCCATGTTAGTCGCTCTGGCGATATTGCGGGGATGGGCCGCAGAGCCAGCCGGCGCTGCTGTCACGCTCGCTGCGGACGGCAAGGCGCAACTGCCGATCGTCACAGCGAAAGCTGCAACCGCGCGTGTTCAGAAGAGTGCGGCCACGCTCGCGAGCTACCTGCAGAAGATCAGCGGTGCCGCTTTTGAATTAGTTACGGGTGACGGAGCCAGCGGAATTGCTGTCGGTACTATCTCGGATTTTCCGGAACTGCAGCTCGCTCAGCCGTGGGATCCGGCCAATCCAGCTCAGCGCGAAGACTATCTCATCCATACTCACGCTCGCGGGATTCTCCTGATCGGCGCAAGCGAACTCGCGGTTGAGCATGCCGTGTGGGATATGCTTTACCGCCTCGGGTACCGTCAATTTTTTCCGGGGCCGACGTGGGAAGTCATTCCCGAAAGCCGCACGTTGACGATCAATTTTCAGGTCCGAGAGCACCCCGCTTACAACGCCAGGCGCATCTGGTACGCCAACGGAATGGGCGATTGGTCGAAGCCGCTTTACGCCGATTGGTGTGCGCGCAACCGCGCTGTCAGCGGCATCGAAGTGAATAGCGGGCATGCTTACGATGGCATCATCAAGCGCAACCAGGCGGAATTCGACAAGCACCCGGAGTACCTCGGCCTGGTGGATGGCAAGCGAACGTCGAGCAAGTTCTGCATATCCAACCCGGGTTTGCGCGAGCTGGTCAAACAGGACGCCTTGCGGCAGATTGAGAAAAACCCGGCGCTGCAGAGCGTCTCCATCGATCCAAGCGACGGCGGCGGCTGGTGCGAGTGCGAAAACTGCAGAAAGCTGGGGAGCATCTCCGACCATGCCGTCATGCTCGCCAATGAGCTGGCGGAGACACTCACCGCAAAATACCCGGACAAATTCGTGGGCATGTACGCCTACAATCATCATTCCCCGCCGCCAACCATACGCGTTCACCCGCGCGTGGTGATCAACGTTGCGACGGCTTTCATCAAGGGTGACTACACTGTCGAGGCGCTGCTGGAGGGCTGGCAGAAGCAGGGCGCGACAACCGGCATTCGCGAATACTACAGCGTTCACGCGTGGGACCGCGACCTGCCTGGTCGCGCGCGCGGCGCGAACCCGGAGTACCTGCGCAAAACGATTCCGCACTTCCACGAACGCGGAGCGCGCTTCATGTCCGCTGAATCCAGCGATAACTGGGGCTGCAACGGCCTCGGCTATTACCTGGCTGCCCGAATGCTCTGGGATGTGCGCGAGGGCGCCCGCGTCGAGCAGCTCAAGGTCGACTTCTTTGAAAAGGCTTTCGGCCCGGCAAAGGAAACGATGTCGCGCTTTTATGCGCTCATCGATGCCTCGAGCAAGCCGCTGCTGTCGGATGATCTGATCGGCCGCATGTACCGCCTGCTCGCCGAAGCACGCTCGCAGAGCACCGTTCCAGCCATTCGCAGGCGCTGCGAGGATCTGATTCTTTATACGCGTTACGTTGAACTCTGGTCGGACTACACGCTGTCTGAAAACTCCAAACGGCAGGACGCCTTTGAGGCGCTCGCGCGTTTTGCTTACCGCATTCGCACAACGGGGATGGTTCATACCAGCGGGCTCATACGTGACCTGCCCAAGCGCGACAAGACCATTCGGGTTCCGAAGGAAGCCGAACGCAATGTTCCGCCCGGAAAAAACATCTGGATGAGCAGCGAACCGTTCACGGCCGAGGAAATCGACAAATTGCTGGCAGCTGGAATCGAGCGCCGCAAGCCCTTCGACTTCCAGCCGGTATCTTTCGAAGACAACCTCGTACCGGCAACGCCGCTCAATCTTCCCTCAGTCGCGACGGGTAGCTTTGGAGGTCTCAGCCGCGGTTCGCGTGTGTATCACACCTGGCTGAGCGCGGCGCCCGGCACGGTGCGGCTGACCGCGACAGCTGGCCTCGTCTACGACAGCCGAGGCGCAGCGAAGCTCGGACTCTTTCCTCAGGCAGAAGCCGAAGGCAACTCAGTCGCCGACGCTGACGTCGAGCCTGACAAGCAGCCGCACGAGGTTCAGCTCTCCTCGACTTATCCCGGCCATCATCGCGTGGAGATCAGCGACCGCATGGCGGGTACGGAAGTCTCGTGGACCGAGGGTACGCCCATGTGTGTGCAGTCGAGCCCGGATGTTCCGGCCACGTTCTGGCGCCCGTGGACGCTCTATTTTTACGTGCCGAGAGGCACGCAGATCATTGGCGGCTTCGCGTCAGGCAAAGGCACGCTGCGTGATCCATCGGGAAAAGCCGCGTTTGTATTCAAAAAAGAGCCGCAGTATTTCAGCGTGCCCGTGCCGCCGGGTAGCGATGGCGGGCTCTGGAAGTTCGAAAACTGCGAGGGGCAGCGCCTTCTCATGACGGTGCCGCCTTATCTTGCACGCAATGAGAAAGAGCTGCTGCTCCCGGCGAGCGTGGTTGCGCGCGATCGCAAATGAGCGGGCGCTATTTCTTTGCGGCGGGGAATTCCTCTTTAGCGTATTTCTCGAACGCGGCTGCGATACCCGCAGCTTTCTCATCGCCTTTGTGGAAAATAATCCGGTGGCGCAGGACGATGCGTTCGCCGGGGGGAATTGTGATTTTTCCGTCCTCGGCATTCCTGTCCAGGCTTCGAACACCAAACGGATTGGCGGTGAACAGGCCGTAGGTGCGAACGTGCCACGGAGTGGGATAACGGAAGCTTGAGGGGTGGTTGAGGATGGCGATGCCGAGCGTTTCGCCGTCCACCGGTCCGTAATAGTCGCACCACTTTGCGCGCTTGCCCCAGGCAGCCGCGTCGGTGTGGCCTTCGCTGTTGATAATGCGGCCGCCCAGTTTGGTATCCACGGCCATCGACGTGGGCACGCGCACGCTGAAGCCGGCGTCTTTACGGTCGTCAAACGTCAGCGGCCCATCGGTGGCGATGAAGTCGATGTCGTAATCGATAATGCGCGCCTCGCCGTCAACCCGGAACGTCAGTCGCCGCAGATCCTCAAACGATTTCTTCCCGTCGAAACCCATGTACGCGTTGCTTGCGACGATAACGGCCTTGTCCGTGGTCGCACTCACTTCTTTGAATTCCAGATGCTTGATTGCACCAAGCTTCGCCAATCTGTGCGTCAGCTTTGGGTTTTCGAGAAAGGTTGTTTTCTCGTGCCACGTATCAGAGCCATTGGCGACTTCGTGTCCGAAATAAATGGAACGATGATGGGGATGATCATGCTGCTCGCCGTCGATTTTCTTCACGGGGTAAGCGCGCGTCATGGCTTTTCCGGTCGGACCAATTACCGGCCAGAGGTACGGCTTGTTCTCCTCACCGATCAGGTAATCCGTGAAGAGCTCGCCATTGAGCTTCACCGTGACGCCGCGTTCGGTTTTTTCGACCGAGAATCCTTCGCCCGCACAGGCAGTAAACGCGGCAAAGGCGAACACACAGAGAATGTACTTATGAGTAGTCACTGCTTCCCTCCGGGCATTTCGGACCACTTTCAGGTCACCAGTGTCACTCCAGCATACGCCGATGCTGGCAAAAGTGTCGAAACCGCCCGCGTTTATCTTCGATCAACATCCGGCGTCGTCAGTTCTATGGCGACACGCGGCTCCGCTGCCGCAAGTGGCAGAGCGAGCAACGTAAGGAGCACGGCTGCTATTACTTTTTCTTGTCCCCGACAGGGACCTGCGGTTTGGCTTCCGGATGAGTAGCCAGCAGCGCGGTAAGTTTCGCGACGACCTCCGGCTGTTCGGCAGCGAGGTTTTTCGTCTCGCCCGGATCAGCCTGATAATCGTAAAGCTCAAACACGGCCGTGCTGGCCGGCGCACCCGGCTTCTTCCATTCGACCAGGCGGTATCGCTCGGTGCGGATTGCGCGTCCCAGCATCCCGCCGCCGCGCGGATAAACGTGAATGATGTGGTCGCGTGCCGCAGCCGCTGGATCACGCACGACTTTTGCGAAACTTCTGCCGTCGATTCCTGTCGGTACAGGCACGCCGGCGAGTTCAGCAAGCGTCGGATAAACGTCGACCGTCTCGATCAGCGCCTGCGTGCGCGCGCCTTTCGCCCCCGGCAGCGCGAGGATGAACGGGATGCGCGCGGCTTCCTCATAATTCGTATGCTTGCACCACATTCCGTGGTCGCCGAGATGAAAGCCATGATCGCCCCACAGCATGACAATCGTGTTCTTGCTTAAGCCTGTTTCGTCCAGCGCATCCAGCACGCGACCGATCTGCGCATCGGCGTAGCTGGTCGCGGCATAGTAGCCGTGGATCAGCTGGCGCGAAAGATCCGGCCCCATTGGGCCGTCCTGTGGAATTGCGGCGTACTGCCGCAGCTCGCCGCCAAACTGCGGAGCGAACTTTGGCGCGCCGTCCGGCGGAGTCAACCGTGCGGCCTGCGGAAGCTTCTGCGGATCGTAAAGGTCCCAGTACTTTTTCGGCGCAACAAAAGGCAGGTGCGGGCGGATGAATCCGACAGCCATGAAGAAAGGCTCGTCCTTATCTTTCGCCGCCTGGAGACGCCGCACGGCCTCGGCCGCAATTTTTCCATCCGCGTACGTGTCATCCGATACATCCGCGCACTCCAGCGCCTTGCCGCGCGGCAGGTTCTCCGGCTTAGACTTGTCGGCGTTCGGGTCCGCCGGCGGCGCGTTGTTCTCCTTTAGTGCGTATTGCGGTGCGCGCGGTGAGAAGTGCGGCACGCTCCAGGAGGCCGCGTCTTCACGATTGCCGTGTCCAGTATGAAAGATTTTCCCCATCGCTTCCGTACGATAGCCACTCTTCTGAAAATGCTGCGCTATCGTTAGGGCATCCGGCACGGCCTTGCGGAAATTTGTTGCCAGATCGTAAATCCCCAGCGTCTGCGGACGCAGGCCGAGCATCAATGCGTTGCGCGAAGGCGAGCAGACCGCCTGGTTGCAGTACGCGCGTTCAAAGAGCACGCCGCGGCTGGCGAGCTTGTCCATGCTGGGCGTTCTGGCGAATGTTTCGCCGTAGCAGCCGAGCAGCGGTTTGAGATCGTCAACGCAGATGAACAGGACGTTCGGTTTGACCGGCTCGCCGGCACAAAGCGTCAGCGACGCCAGCGCGCAAGCAATCAATAGCGCAAAAACGTGCACGTTTTCTCCTTCGTGGTTACAGCGCGCTCAGCGCTTCTGGCGCAGCGAAAGCTGGTACTCGGACGGCGACAACCCCGTTGCGCGGCGGAAAACCTTGGCGAAGTAATTTCCGTTGGCAAAACCGGTTTGCCGCGCGATCTCCTTCATGGATACCCCGCCGCGCACCAAAAAGTCTTTTGCACGCTGAATGCGAATCTGCGCCAGCATTTCAAAGAGGGCGATACCGTATTCCTGCGAAAAGCCGCGGCAGAGATGGAACGGGCTGACATCAAAATGTAGCGCGAGACCCTCGAGTCCGATGGGTTCGGCGCAATGCTGGACAAGGTAGTCATGGACGCGGCGCATCAGATCGTTGCGCTTGCGCCGGGCCAGGGCACGGCGTGCTTCCGGATCGGGCGAATAGCGGTGGTGCGCGTAACGCAGAAGCGCGAGCAGGATTTCAAGCAGCGTCACACGCATCCGCTGCGGCGCGCCTGCGCTCTCGCCGCGGTACTCGTCCTCAAGTTCCTTAAGCATCATCTGCAGGTGCATGCGCGCGCTTTCATTTTTAAACGGCACGCCTGCTCCGAGCTCCCGCAGGCTTTTTTCAAGGCCTGGCGCGCGGAAAAAGACATAGAGCGCGCGATAGTCCTCGCCTTTGGCACGAATGTCCTTGTGCGGCGTGCCTTGAGGAATAATGAAGACGTCACCCGGGCCGACGTCGAACGTCCGCTTGCGCAGCTCGATGCGAGCATGTCCCTGCCGGACCTGGATCAATTCATGCGTGGGCGTGGCATGGAAGCGCTCTGCCCACTGGTCACCGACAGAGACCTCATCGAGCTCATAAAGCACCGGGAGCGCCGAAAGGCCGCGTTCAAGTGCGCGTGTCCAGGCATCCTCTGGCGGTTTCTGCAGGAGGCACGCGGCCCGATCCCACGTCTGCTCCGGGCTGGCTTTCGGCATACACGCGACGGTACAAAAATTTACCCTTCTTTGCAAGACGAGGAAGCCGCGTGCGCTGGAGGCAACTGTATGTATAAACAGTGGATTGCCACCCGGAGAACGCGTATGCGCTTTAGCATTCCTTTGTCTTTTCTGTTCTGCGTGCTGACCTGGACGTGCGTGTCTGGTGAAAACGCCTTTCGAGCAGGCATCGCGAGTGTCGACATCTCACCGCAGAAATTTCCGGTGCGCGTCAACGGTGGCTTCACTTCGCGCGAAGCGGGCAAACTTCTCGATACATTGGAAGCCAAAGCGCTGGCGCTCGACGATGGCAAAATGCGCATCGTGATTGTCCTCGTCGATTCCTGCATGCTCCCGCGCACGCTGATAGACGAAGCCAAGGAACTCGCCGCGAAGACTACAAAAATCCCGACCGAGAACATGCTCGTGGCTGCCACGCACACGCATTCGGCGCCGTCCGCGATGGGCTGTTTAGGCACGCCCCCTGATGACGTTTACCCGCAGCTGCTTCCCGGCAAAATTTCGCAGGTTATCGAGAACGCCGTCGCGGCGTTGCAGCCCGCGAAGGTAGGGTGGGGCTCCGTGCAGGCGCCGGAGTACACCAACTGCCGGCGCTGGATCCGCCGCTTCGACAAGTTGCTCACTGACCCGTTCGGTGAAAAGAACGTTAAGGCGAACATGCATCCGGGCTACCTCAGTCCCGATGCGATCGGCCCGAGCGGGCCCGTCGATTCGGAACTGGGGATTCTGTCGGTGCAGACGGCAGACGGCAAGCCGCTGGCTTTGCTCGCCAACTATTCGATGCACTACTTCGGTGCGGGCATGCTCTCGTCGGACTACTTCGGGCGCTTCGCGAAGGAGGTCGCCCGCCGCATTGCTCCGCAGCAGGATGCGAATTCGTTTCTAGTCATCATGTCGCAGGGCACCAGCGGCGATCTATACTGGGCCGATTACAGCAAGCCGGCGAAAAGTCTCGGCATGGATGAATACGCCGCAGCAATGGCGGCCAAGGCCCAGGCCGTCTACGAAAAAATCAAGCATCAGGATTCACTGACGCTCGCCATGCGCGAGGCGAAGCTGACTCTTGGCTTCAGGCTCGCCGATGAAAAACGGATGGCGTGGGCGAAATCCGTTGTCGCGGGACTCAACGGACGTCTGCCGAAAACGATTCCCGAAGTTTACGCGCATGAACAGATCTTTCTGGCCGAGCGGCCCACGGCGGAGCTCAAGCTGCAGGCTGTTCGCATCGGGGACATGGCTTTCACAGCGATTCCCAACGAGGTGTATTCGATCACCGGCCTCAAGCTGAAGGCGCAGAGCCCCCTGAAGCCCACCTTTAATATTGAGCTCGCCAACGGCTCTGAAGGCTACATTCCTCCGCCCGAGCAGCACACGCTAGGCGGTTACACAACATGGCCCGCGCGCACCGCCGGACTTGAGGTTCAGGCCGAGCCACGCATAGTCGAAGCGCTGCTCAAGCTGCTGGAGGACGTTTCGGGTAAGCCGCGCCAGAAGCTCATCGACACGCACGGCGCGTACGCTGAAAATGTGCTCAAGGCCAAGCCGCTTGCGTATTACCGCTTGAACGAGATCAGCCTGCCGCAGGCGCTCGACGCGAGCGGCAATGGCCGCCACGCGCAGTACGAAGAGAAGATCGCGCTCTATCTCAGCGGCCCCGACTCAGCAGCGTTCTCCGGCGAAGCAGTCAACCGTGCGCCGCATTTCGCGGGCGGCCGCCTGCGCGCGCCGGCAAAGCCAGGTGGCAAATACTCGGTCTCGTTCTGGCTCTGGAATGGCTTGCCCAAAGACGTACGCGACGTTGCCGGCTACGCCTTCTCCTATGGCGCCGATAAGGCCGCGCAAGCGCCAGGAGATCATTTGGCCATCGGCGGCAAAGCCATTGCCGGAGGCAAGGTTCTCTTTTTTAACGGCGACACGCTCAATCAGGTTCTTGAAGGCAAGACTGAAATACCGCTCAAGACGTGGGTACATGTCGCTCTCGTGCGCGATGGCAAAAACGTCATCGTTTATCTGAACGGCAAACCTGAAATCACCGGCGAGGCAGCCAGCAGCGTTCCGGCCGAAGGCGCCGAGTTCTTCTTTGGCGGACGCAACGATCATTTGTTTGATTGGGAAGGCAAACTCGACGAAGCGGCGATTTTCGATCGCGTGTTGAGCGCCGACGAAGTCGCGGCTCAGTTTGCGGCGTCTGGCATGCCTGGCATCGCCGCTGCGCCCGAAGCGGCTCCCAAGACCCCGGCACAGAATCTGAAAGCGCCCACGCCGCAGGAAGCACTCGCGGCGCTTCGCGTCAAAGACGGCTTTGAGGTTCAGCTCGTTGCGGCCGAACCGCTCACGCTCGATCCGGTCGCCTTCGACTGGGGGCCTGATGGACGCCTCTGGGTTGCCGAAATGGCCGATTATCCGCTTGGTATGGATGGAAAAATGAAGCCGGGCGGTCGCATCCGCGTACTGGAAGATACGAATGGCGACGGCGTGTACGACAAGTCGACACTGTTCATGGACGACGTGCGCATGCCCACTGGCATCATGGTCTGGCGCGGCGGCGTTTTAGTCAGCGCGGCGCCTGAAATCATTTTTGCGTCGGACACAAATGGCGACGGCAAGGCCGACGAAAGGAAGGTGCTCTACAGCGGTTTCAAGGAAGGCAATCCGCAGCTGCGCGTCAACGCCCTGCGCTGGGGGCTCGATGGCTGGGTTTACTGCGCCAACGGCTGGAGCAACGGCACGGTCAAATCCGCAGCGACCGGCGAGAGCGTCGATATCAGCGGGCGCGATCTGCGCATTCAGCCCGACACGGGGCGGATGGAAACGATCTCCGGCGTGACGCAGTTCGGCCGCGAGCGCGACGACTTTGACCACTGGTTCGGCGTGAACAATAGCTTTCCCGTGTGGCATTACGTGCTGAACGAACGGTACGCCAAGCGCAATCCGCACGTCCCGGCGCTCGATCCGATCAAGCAGCTTGTTCTGCCGCGCAACCCCAAGATCTTCCCGATCGCACCTCCCGAAAAACGCTATCACAGCTTCAACGAAGCCGGCCGCTTCACTTCCGCGTGCTCGACGATGATCTACCGGGATGAGTTCCTGTTTCCGGCGTCGGCCGACATGCATGCTTTCACCTGCGAGCCCTTTCACAGCCTGATGCATCACGAAATCCTGCGTCATGACGGCGTGAGCTTCAGTGCGCAGCGGCCGGATGATGAAAAGGAGAGCGAATTCCTCGCTTCGTCCAGCCGCTGGTTCAAGCCCGTCATGGTCCGCATGGGCCCGGATGGAGCGCTGTGGGTCGCCGACATGTGCCGCCTGATGATCGAGCATCCCGAATGGCTGCCGGCCGAAGGCAAAGCTGAGATGGCGCCGATCTACCGCGCCGGAGAAGATACCGGTCGCATCTTCCGCATCGTGCCGAAAAACGCCGCGCGGCGCGCGATCCCGAATCTTTCCGCGCTCACGCCCGCGCAGCTCACGGCGCGCCTTAGCAGCGCAAATGGATTTGAGCGTGACCTCGTCCAGCGCATGCTCCTCTGGCGCGCTGACAAAATGGTTGAGCCGGAACTTGCGAAAATCGCACGCAGCGGCGAGCGGCCTGCGTCGCGCGCCCAAGCGCTGTGGACACTGCACTGCCTTGGCGAGACACCGGCGGACGTTCTTATCGCTGCCCTGAGCGATGCCTCGCCTGCTGTTCGTGAGCAGGCTGTGCGTATCGCCGAATTTCACGGCGAAAAAGCCGATGTACGCGGCGCGGCGCTTAAGCTGGCCGGCGACCCCGATGCCAAAGTCCGCCTGCAGCTGGCTTGGACAGCGGGTACGTGGAAGGAAGCCGAAGCGGGCAAGGCGCTGGCCTCGATTGCCCTGCGTGATGTGAGCGACAAATACATCACGGCGGCTGTACTCAGTTCGGCGGTGCCGCACTGCGCGGCTCTTTCCAGTGAACTCCTCGCCGCTGGGCCAGCCGGGCAGGCCTACTTCGAGCCGCTGCTGAACACTGCTTTGGCCACGCAGCAGCGCGAGGCGCTTGCGGTGCTGCTGCGCGGCGCGCTCGCGGCTCCTGAAAAAAGTGCCCAGATGAATGCGCTGTCGGTGCTGCTCGAAGCAATCCGCAGGCGGGGCGCCTCGCTTGAAAAACTACGCTCATCGGCCGCGGACGCGCTGACGACGGAACTCGAAAAAATTTCGGCCATTCGCGAGAATGCGCGCACGCTTGCGGCGGCATCTGATACCGAAGCATCTCTGCGTGCCGCAGCAGTCCGGTTGCTCGGTTATGACAATGAACAGCGCGAGAGCGCAGCGGAGATTCTCAAGCCGCTGCTCGCGCCGCAGACGCCCACCGACCTGCAGCTTGCGGCGGTAAAGTCGCTGGCGCGGCTTGGCGGTGAGCGCGTCCCGGAAAACCTGCTCGGCGGCTGGAATACGTATGGGCCCTCACTGCGCTCGGCGATTGCCGATGAGCTGCTCAGCCGCGACGAATGGGCGCTGGCGCTGCTGAAAAGCATTGAAGCGAAGAAGGTCGCTGCAATGGAACTTGACGCGCAGCGCCGCGAGCGGCTGCTCAAGCACAAGACGGCGGCGATCAAGGACCAGGCGAAAAAGCTCTTCGCGGCGACGGTCAACGAAGACCGGCAGAAAGTCGTCGATGCTTTCACGCCGGCGCTGAAGCTCACGCCTAACCGCGACAATGGCGTGAAAATTTTCGCGCGTGCCTGCATTGCCTGTCACAAGCTCGATGGCGTCGGGCAGGAGATCGGGCCTGATCTGCGCTCGGTCGCCGCACATGCGCCGGAGAAACTGCTCGCGTCGATTCTCGATCCGAGCCGCGCGATCGAGCCCGGCTACATGGCGTTTGCCTGCGTGCTCAACTCGGGCGAGCAGGTTTACGGCCTCATTACCGCCGAGAGCGGCGCGAGCATCTCGATGAAACTGGCCGACAACACGATGCGTTCGATCCTGCGCAGCGAGATCAAGGTTCTGCGCGGCACGAATGTCTCCCTGATGCCTGAAGGTCTTGAAGCCGGGCTCAGCCAGCAGGACATCGCCGACCTGATCCATTATCTCAGGACACCAACCACGACCAAGAATTGAACGCTCCGAATGCCCTTAGCTGCTAAAGAGCCCGGAAAATCCGCGACGTCTCCTTATAATGCGCCACGCTGAATGCGCTCGCGCGCTCAAACGTCCCGTTTGTTGCATACATGGAGATCCGCCGATGAAGCCGGCAACGCTCGCTTTTGCCTGTCTGTTTTCTCTTTCGCTGCTCTCGCTCCGCGCCGAAACCCCCGCGGAGAAACTTAAGGCGCTTGGCGCGAAGGTCACCGAAGCCGGCGGCGTGGTGACGCAGGTGCAGGTCGACGCGGCCAAGTTCACCGCAGACGATTACAAGACGCTCAACGCCTGCACGCAGATAAAAAAGCTCACCATCAACGGTAAGACACTCAACGATGCCGCGCTGGCTTCGCTTTCGGGCCTTGAACAGCTTGAAGAGCTCAGCACCAACGAAACGCAGCTCAGTGACGAGGGCTACAAAGGCTTCCAGGCATTTAAAAAATTGCGCTCGCTGGCGCTTTATCATCCCTCGTGGGATCTAAAGACGTTCACCGGCACGGGCCTGGCGCATCTCAAAGGCTGCCCCAATCTAACGCGGCTCACGTTTGCAGGCTCCACCGTCGGCGACACGGGGCTCGAAGCCATCGGGCAAATCTCGCAGCTCAAGGAGTTTCTGATCTGGCACACAATGCAGACTCAGGCCGGCAATAAGCATCTGCTCAATCTCAGCCTTACGTTCCTGAAAATCGGGCAGCGCCTGCCGAGGTGGGGAACGACGCCTGCGCCGAGTTTCGATGCCAGCACGATTCCGCTGATTGCGCAGATGAAATCGCTCGAGCGCCTGGAGCTTTTCGAAGCGCGCCTCACCGCTGAAAATCTTCAGCCGCTGAAGGAACTGCCGAAGTTGAAGCTGCTGTCGATCCACACCTGCGACATCTCAGCGGCGGATATCGATGCCGTTAAAGCCGCGCTGCCGCAGGTGAAAGTCGACTTCAAGCCCATCACTGATGCCGACAAGGAAGCGACGCTGGTTAAGAAGCTTAAGCTTTGAGAAATTGGTGTCAGTGCTTTGCTTTTGTTTTCCCCTCCCCTTGCGCGAGGGGTTGGGGGGAGGGGTTAGCCGCCGATGGCAGAACGAACCTCGACAACAGTTGAAACAGACGTTTTCGTTTCACAGTTTCAGTTTTCATTGGTCATTTAGCAGCGTCTGCAAAGCAGCGCCGTGCAAAATGAGTATGAGAATGGCGCTATGAATAAAAAAAGCGGGCTCGAGTGTCGCGAACACTCGAGCCCGCACGGTTCCATGCCCCCTTTCGCTCTCCCCAAGAGGCGGGAGTGAAAGACTGCCGGGGTCCAGCTAGGTGAAAAACACTTCTTCTGGCAAATTGCGAAGCGGACCTGTCGTTTGATCCGCCCCGCGTTATTTCAGGAACTTATCGGCAGCTATTAGTAATCGCCGTGGTCAGCGTGAGCTCCCGCCGGTTCTTTCTTCTTCGGCAGTTCGCTGATCGCCGCGTCGGTGGTCAGCAGCAGCGCCGAGACGCTCGCCGCGTTCTGCAGAGCGCTCTTGACGACCTTCGCCGGATCGAACACGCCGTCGGCAACCATGTCGCCATAGGTTTCGCTCAGCGCGTTGAAGCCGAAGTTCTTGTCCTTGTTTTCGCGGATCTTCTGAACGACGATCGCGCCTTCGTGGCCGGCATTCTCAGCGATCTGGCGGCAGGGAGCCTCCAGCGCGCGGCGAATGATCTCGACTCCGACGGCTTCGTCGCCCTTCAGCTTCAGTCCATCGAGCGCTTCGGAGGCGCGGATCAGCGCCACGCCGCCGCCCGGCAGGATGCCTTCTTCAACGGCCGCACGCGCCGCGTGCAGAGCGTCTTCGACGCGCATCTTGCGCTCCTTCATTTCCGTTTCCGTCGCCGCGCCCACGCGGATCTGCGCCACACCGCCGGCCAGCTTGGCCAGGCGTTCCTGGAGCTTTTCCTTGTCGTAGTCGCTGGTGGTGACGTTGATTTCGTTCTTGATCTGGCCGATGCGGGCCTGGATCTCGGCGCTGGAGCCGGCGCCTTCGATCAGCGTCGTGTTCTCCTTGTCGATCTCGACCTTCTTCACGCGGCCGAGGTCTTCAACCGTGATCGAATCGAGGCCGATGCCGAGGTCTTCGGTGATCGCCTTGCCGCCGGTCAGGACCGCGATGTCCTGCAGCATCGCCTTGCGGCGGTCGCCGTAGCCCGGAGCCTTGACGGCCGCAACCTGCAGCGTGCCGCGCAGCTTGTTGACGACCAGCGTCGCCAGCGCCTCGCCTTCAACTTCTTCGGCGATGATCAGCAGCGGCTTGCCGGACTGCGCGATCTTCTCGAGCAGCGGAACGATGTCCTTGACGGTCGAGAGCTTCTTTTCGTAGATGAAGACGAAGGCGTTTTCGAGCACGGCCTTCATTTCAGCGATGTTGGTGACAAAGTGCGGGGAGAGGTAACCGCGATCGAAGCTCATGCCTTCGACCAGGTTCACGTCGGTCGTGATCGACTTGCCTTCTTCGACCGTGATGCAGCCGTCCTTGCCGACCTTGTCCATCGCATCGGCGATCTTCGTGCCGATGTCGGTGTCGTTGTTGGCGGCGATGCTGGCGACCGCGGCGATTTCCTTGCGGCCCTTCACCGGCGTGGCCATCTTGCCGAGCTGCTCGACGACGCGTTCGACTGCTTTGTCGATGCCGCGCTTGATCGCCGTCGCGCTCGCGCCGGCCGTGACGTTCTTCAGGCCTTCATCGAAAATGGCTTCAGCCAGCGTGACGCTGGTGGTCGTGCCGTCTCCGGCGACGTCGTTGGTCTTGCTGGCCACTTCCTTCACGAGCTGCGCGCCCATGTTCTCGTACTTGTCTTCGAGCTCGATTTCCTTGGCGACGGTCACGCCGTCGTTGGCGACAGTCGGCGAGCCGAAGGACTTCTCGAGAATCACGCAGCGTCCCCGCGGTCCGAGCGTAACTTTCACCGCGCGGGCGAGTTTCTTGACGCCCTGACGCAGGGCTTCGCGAGCTTCCTGATCGAAGGCAATTTTCTTTGCGGGCATGTGTGTCGGTCTCCTTAAGTTTTAGAAATCCGGAATCTGGTTTAAACACGGGCAAAGAGCCCGCGGCGACATTAGCTCTTTACGATGGCCAGGACATCTTCTTCCGGCATCAGCAAAAGTTCTTCGCCGTCGATCTTCACTTCGGTGCCGGCATAGGAGGCGAACAGAATGCGGTCGCCCTTCTTGACCTGGAAACCGCCGCGCGAACCGTCGTCGAGCAGTTTGCCGGAACCCAGGGCGATGACCTTGCCTTCCTTCGGTTTCTCTTTAGCGGCGTCCGGAAGAACGATACCACCGGCGGTCTTCTCTTCAGCCTCCAGGCGGCGGACCAAAATCTTGTCTCCCAAAGGATTGACGTTCGTGGCCATGTCTGTGCAGTCTCCTTACTGAAACACTGAATCGTTTATTCGTTGAACGGTCAACGCGCGCGAAGTTTAGCAACCTGAAGGCCACACCCGAAAGCTGTTCTAAGTCCATAATCGACAATTGGTTATCATGCTTGAGAGGGCCTAAGAGATAAAATATTCGCCAAAATCACGTCAGACTGACCCGCTCAGCCAAGGTCTCAACCGTCAGAGTGGCTCAGAAGTGGGTCCGGAGTCTAATTGTCGGGAGTCTGGAGTCCAGGAGGTCCCGACTGCCGACTCAAGACTCCTAGACTCCCGACTCAAGACTCGCTACAACGGTGTGCGGAGGAGGGGTTATGCGAGAACTTTCGTGGGCCGCGTTGGCGGCGTGTGCGCTTGTGTCTGGATATCTCTGCGCGGAAGAGCCGGCAGACATCCAGATCGAGCCCAACGGTGTGAGACTGATTGCGGAAGACAAAAGCCCCGACAAAGTGCTGCGCGCATTCAACGGCGAACCGGGTGCGACGATATCCCTCCTGATTTCAGCGCCCGCCGGCGGCCTGGTCCACATCGACAACAAGAACAGTACGATCTCGAAGTTCACCGACGACAAAGGCAACGATCTGCTTACGCGCAAGGATCCGTCCAGCCCCGCGCAGAGCGGCTTCAGCATGTTCCGTATCGCCCGCGACGGCAAGAACGGCGCCGTTGAAGTGAACGGTCCCAACGCGCCCGCAGCCGGCACGACAAAACTGCGGCTTGAAGGATTGCTGACCGTGCTGTGCGCGAAGAACACGATCGAACACGTGGTCAAAGACGTGGCGCTGAAGAATGGATCCAAGATCACCGGGCCCAACCTGGAACTGACGGTGGATCTGGTCGGCAAGCCCGAGGTCGGCACGGAACCGCTGGGACTGATTCTACGGGCGTATCGCGAACTGGACGAAGTCGCCGACGTGCGCTTTCTCAAGGCCGACGGAAGTGAGATCAAAGCCACACGCGTGAGCACCGCAAAAATGGGCATTCTCGGGAATCTGACCGTCGAATGGAGCTACAATCTCGCCGAAAAGGTCGACGCCGCGACGGTGAAGCTGCTGCTCTGGAGCGACCTGCAGAAAAAGCGCGTGCCCTTCAAGCTCGACGTCGACGTGGGATTGTGAGCGCGCTTTGACATATTCGCCAAGGACGCCAAGGCGCCAAGAACGCCAAGAAGTTTTGATTCATTAAATCCAAAATTACCAGCAAAAGCCGGCGCCAACCCCGACAGGACTGTCGGGGCCACCAGCATGAGTAAGTAATCTTCGGCAGCTTGCCGTCACACTCCCGTCTTTATTCTTCGTGTCTTTGTGTCTTCGTGTTGAGCCGTTCCATTCAAGAGCCAAGAGCCGCCAACAGCCCCCGACAAACCCTAACGTCCCCTCTCCATTATGCCGATAACAGCCTATCTCGGATGGACTGTCGCAACGGGCAGCCTGCGAGCTTGTTTGAACTCTGCCGTATTCCCTTGGGGGGGAAGAAGTGGAGGGGATGTCAAAATGGAGGGAGTAATGACGAGCGACAACGCCCGGGAAACACGCGCCATTGTCACCGGCATGGGGCTGGTCTGCTTCGCGCTTTTTGCCGGAGTCAGCCTTTACACCCATTCACCCTACGACGTGATGGACTACAGCGCGGCGCAGTCCCATGAAATCGAAAACAAGGCCGGACTCATCGGCGCCTGGCTCGCGCATCACGCCTTCTGTGTCTATGGCGTCGGCGCATGGGTCATCGCCGTTCTACTGCTCGTCTTTGGCGGCGTGATGTGCTCGCTGCGTTCCATGGAAGGCGCCTTCAGCAAGTCCATCGGCGCGGTGCTGCTCACGCTGCTGGTCTGCGCCTGGGCGGGAGCAATGGACGTAAAAGGCGCCGTTTCCGAGTCCTTCCCAGCAGGCCCCGGCGGATTGCTCGGTGGAACGGTGCTCGCGCCGCCGCTGGTGAGTTACTTCGGAAAAGTCGGCGTGTTCCTGATTCTCTCGGCCGCCAGCACGCTCTGCTGCCTGCTGATTGCTCCGAGCCTCACTGAATCGCTGCTGTCGATGGTTGGACGCGGCGTGGTTCAGGGGCTGCATGCGGGAGTTGATTATCTGCTGGGCAAGCACGCGACGCCGGCGACGGCTCCGTTCACGCCGGCTGAACCGGCCCTGGCGGGTGCGTCGAGTTCGGGCGTCAGCGCACGGCGGCAGGCGATCCGTGACGAAAACGTTCAAGATATCGGTTCGGAAGTTTCGCGCGTCAACATGCTGCCCGCACCCGACACGCGCAAGATCCGCATCCCCTTTGGCGATCTGCCGGAGAAGGGCGAGAAATCAGCCGAGAAAATCGAAAAGGCCGAGAAGGGTGGGGGAGAGGTCACGCCGGCCAAGCGCGCTAAGGTGGCCGAAGCGCTGGACGAGATTGCCGCCGAGAAGCTGGCCAAGTCGCGCATTGATGTCGAAGAAGAGAAGCCGAAGGCCGAGAAGAAATCGAAGGCGGAGCTCGACGCGATCAGTGAAGCCGACGAAGCCGAGCGCCGCAAGCAGGAAGCCGTGCGCCAGGCGGAGGCCGCCGAAGCCGAACGCCTGGAGCGCGAGAAACAGGCCAAAGAGCAGTTCCTCAAAGAGCAGAAAGAGGCCAAGGCTTTTGAGAAGCTCGAGAAGGAGCGCGCCGAAAAAGAAGCCAAGCTCGCCAAGCAGCAGGAGAAATTCCAGCAGGCGATGGCCGATGCCGCTGCTGCCGCAGCGAAAGCTAACGGTACCGCCGAGAAGACCGAAGAGGGCGAAGCCGAACCCGAAAAGCCGAAGCCGCAGCTTCCCGTCAACTATGATCTGCCGAAGTTTGAACTGCTCTTTGAGAAAGATGAAGCACCGCCGCCTGACAGCCTGGGTTTGAAAGAACGCGGCGCGACGCTGATCCAGACGCTCTGGGATTTCAAGCTCGGCGCCAAGCTCGTTGGCATCCAGACCGGCCCGACGGTGAGCATGTACGAACTCGAGCTCGATCCGGGCATCAAGGTTCAGCGCGTGCTCAGCCTGCAGGATAATCTGGCGATGGCGATGAAAGCTGAGCACGGCGTGCGCATCATCGCGCCGATTCCGGGCAAGGCGACGATCGGGATTGAAATCCCCAACAGCGAGAAGCACAAGATCTGCATGCGGCCGATCCTGGAATCACCGCAGTTCCGCGCCAAGGCCGGCACGCTGCCGCTCATTCTCGGCCGCGACGCCGTCGGAAATCCGCTCTTCCCCGACCTGGCGACGATGCCGCATCTGCTCATCGCCGGTACGACCGGTTCCGGAAAGTCGGTCTGCTTGAACTCGATCATCTTGAGCCTGATGATTCTCAAGAAGCCGCATGAAGTGAAGATGATCCTGGTCGATCCCAAGCAGGTTGAAATGACCGACTTCAAGGGCATTCCGCATCTGCTCTGTCCCGTTGTCACCGACATGAAGCTCGCGTCGGGCGTGCTCACCTGGGCCGTGCAGAAGATGGAACAGCGCTACGAACGTATGAGCCGCGTGGCCGTCCGCAACATCGCGACGTTCAACAAGATGACCAGCGAAGAGCGCCTTGCGCGTTTGCCGGCCGACGTTCCGCCCGACGACTACATCGACCAGATGCCGTACATCGTGATCATCGTCGACGAATTCGCCGACCTGATGATGACGGCCGGCAAGGAAATCGAGCAGGCCATCGCGCGTCTGGCGCAGAAAGCGCGCGCCGCCGGCATTCACGTCATTCTCGCCACGCAGCGCCCGAGCGCCGATGTGGTCACCGGCCTGATCAAGACCAATTTGCCCTGCCGCATCTGCTTCCAGGTGAAGAGCAAGATCGACAGCCGCATCGTTCTCGATACCGGCGGCGCCGAGAAGCTCGCGGGCCACGGCGACATGCTCTATATCGGACCCGGCAACTCGAACCTGGTTCGCGCCAAGGGCGTCTTCACGGACGACAAAGAAATCAAGCCGATCGTGCAGTTCTGCAAAGACCAGGCCGAGCCCATCTACAGCGACGAGATCGAGAAAGTGGTCGCGCAGGCGGCGCAGGGCGAAGACGGCGAGCCCATCGAAGAGAACAACCGCCAGGCTATCGAGCTCGACGAGAAGTTCGACGAAGCCGTCGAAGTGTTCCTGGCCTGCGGACGCGCCTCCACGTCGCTGCTGCAGCGCCGCATGGGCCTGGGCTACACGCGCGCGGCGAAGCTGTGCGACCAGATGGAAGCGCGCGGCATCGTCGGTCCCGATCGCGGCGCGAAGGGCCGCGAGCTGCTTATCAGCCAGGAAGGCTGGGACAGCTTCAAGCGCGTGCGCGCGAATAACAATGGATCAGCCTGGGGCCCGAAGGGCAGCAAAGACAACCCCGGCGCTCAGCCCGCTCCCGCGCCAGCCGCTGCAGCTGTCATGGAAGAGGAAGCCCCGAAGCCCGCGAACATCGTCGATCCGGAGCTGCTCAAGCAACTGCCCGACGAGAACACGCCGCGCGACGAGATCTGAACTCGCACCACAAGACTCAGTCTTTCAATCGCCCCCCATTCGTAATGGGGGGCGTTCGTTTTCAATCCACCATTGCTGAGCTTGCCTGTTGTCTCATCCACTTTTCCTCGCCTTACACTAGAGGGTAGATTTGTTGCATAACAGTTTGACTAAGTCGTGGCAGCCACAGGAGTAAAAAAATTGAAATGTTGCGCTTCGTGTTGCGCAACACACAAACCAAGGCGTGAAAACACGTTGCAACTTCGAACTTTCAATATTTAGACAAGTAGCTGAAATGTTATATCCAGAGCGAACGGCACGCGTCACGCAAAGCTGCGAACGGATGGTTCCTAGTTCCCGGTGCTGTAGTCTAATATCTGGATGACCATCTGGGTTACTAGTTTCTGGCTCTGCATTTTGGTTTTGGCGAGACGGAGCACCGCCTGCGGTTTTGGGTTTCGGTACCGTCAGGCTGAAAGCCTGGGATATGAAAGCCCAGGGCAAAGCGAGCCGCGCGAGCGCCGCCCTGGGTCAGCGCACCTTTCGAGATCCTGAGCCCTGACAGGGCGAAATAAAGAGTAGTCTCTGATTCAAAAGTTGAGTAAGATGTCCCCGGAACTTCCCAGAAGTAGGTCACTGTCCCTAGTTTCCGCCTCCCTGGTTTGAGTTAAATGATCCCTTCGACAACTCGGAGACAATCGCCTTTTCAATGCATAGAGATAGCCGCTCCGCGTCTATCCGGGCCACCCGCCCTTTTCAGAGAGTGCCACCCGCGATAAACGTTTTGTGGATGTCTAAACCCACGCTCAGCCCATTGAAACGCGCGCGAAGTGAATTAATCTTCTTCATTGTTCCCTCCTCCTCTTGACCTTCGGACATGTGATTGCAGTCACTGAGCCCGTTATCGTCAATGGGGAGGGAACCTATTCACAACATCACTAAGCTCGATATGCTTCAAATTTTCTACGAATTCTGTAAATGAGGCAAAAGGTAGTGGGACCTTATCAGGCGTATCTTCCACGGCGCCATACGGGTACCATAAACCAATAGCATACTTTTGTGGTTCCTTCATACTCATAATGACCTCCCAATCATCAAGGGTCACTGCGATACTCAGAAAATCCCTGAAACTGGGCACGTCGCTGACGATATTTTCATTTGCTAGAACTATCGAATAGATCGGCAATTTCGTTGAATCTGAAACACGGAGCCATTGCCTAATTTCCTGGCCAGTAGTCTTCAGTCTACATCGTTTTGACCAAGCACCATTATGCACAAGCAAAAATTGCTTGTAATCGTCAGGAAGGACAACGCCAAGTCGCCCTTCCACAGCACGCAGGTCGGCAGAGGTAATTTTTGGCCCACGCTCCTCAAATATGATATCGTTAGCTTTCATCGAACGTTCTCGTTAGTAAATATTCCATTTTGTTGAAGAAAGTCTAGAACCGCCCTTTCGCCAGACTACCCCATCGCGTCCCGAACAAGAATCATCTTGATCTCTCCTCTTGCGCGGGTGGGCACAGATACGACCGGATGGCACAGACGCGCAGCGGCGATCTGTGTCCCGCGGGCGGGTGGCATCCTTCTAGCGCTCCACATCAGCTTGCTTCCAATTCCGGAGTGGCGGGTGGCATTTGCTTGCACTCCGATCGCGGCTTGCGTCCGTTCAAGGGTGCCACTGAGCTGCGGAGCAGATCAGTGCGATCGGCGGACGGATGCTTCCAAGCGCTACCGTGCTGGATCGTCCACTAACCTTTCATCGAGTCGTCAACGCTCAACGATTGATTGTCGCGCTTGCCGAGCACCAGTCACGCGAAATTGGACCAGCGCCAGTCGGCTGCGGACTTCACCAACCGCCGCTTCACTAGATTGTTGTGACAGTACTCCGCTTTCTCAATCGCCTTTTTCATCGACCAGATGTTGAGGTCGTGCGCGGCTGGTGGCACTTTGTGCCACCCGCGGGTCCGTTTTACGTTCCCTTATCGGGTGAAATGTCAAATGACGATGCTAAGATCGCAAGACAGAATGCAGAGAAACTTCAGAGTATTAGACATTTGAGGGTGATGAAGCATGTGGATATTCTTGGTAGTAGCAATCATTCTTTTTTCGAATGCAAATGCTCAGGATATTTTTAGCGGAGAGATGTCTGCAATAGGAAATGAGGCGATTCATTACGAACTGCTAAAGAAAAGGGTAGATCTTTGGCGCGGGGCCCCATTGTATCAAAGAATCGCTGCCGCCCAAGAAGCTGCTTCGTATTTGACTGATCTCAAAAGGATTCGCGAAACCGGAAACTTTCGAGGTAGAAGTGAACATGACCTTGAAATTGTCGCAGGTCGCGCAGCGCTTGTGATAACCGGACTAATCGGATTGACTTTGCCTTCAATAACTCGGGAATCTACCCAGGATGAAGTGAAAGCATTTCCTGGAATTGCTGCAGCGTACTGCGATGGACTAATCAGGGGACTTGTTGAAACACGGCAAATGTTCGGCGCTGTTCTTTCAAGTGAGGTGAAAAAAAGGGTGTTAGAATTGAAGGAGGGGTATAATGCTGCGCGACATAAGGATGCTTCTGAGGATGAACTAATCAAGGCTGTCGACTCGGCGTTGGGCTTTCTGGCTCTTCAGAATCCAATCGGATGTACTAAGGAAGAGATCGAAGCTTTTTTTGGACCACTTTCGGCAATCGACAAAGATAATTATAAGGTAAATGTTTTAACCAGGCTAGGTGGGATTTCTCTTTGTTTTACCATCAAAGGTGATGTAGTGACAAAAGTATTACTTCAGAGCTCGGGAAAATGACGAAAAACTAGGGCAGTCAGGCGGGTGGCATTTGCTTGCGTTCCGATCACGGCTTGCCTCCGTTCAGGGGTGCCATGTCTGAATAGGTTCCCGGGTCAAGGCGGGTGGCATCTTTCTGCCGCTCTTGCATCAGCTTGCTCCCGATTTTGGGTGCCACCCGTCTCGCCGTTGAGACGGGTGCGGGTTGGGTGTAGCATCCTCAAGCGCTATGGATCAACCCGTTCCGCATCGCAAGCGCAACAAGAAATACAATATCCCGGGGCACGCTCATTTTCTGACTTTTTCATGTTACCGCCGCATGGCGTTTCTCACCAACGACACGTTCCGCCGGTAGCTGGCAGACTCCATCCGCGCAAAGTGTGACGAGTTTTACTACGCGTTGTGGGCGTATGTGTTCATGCCTGAGCACGTTCATCTGTTGCTCAAGCCGCGCCGTGAGATGTACGAATCTGGCCAAATTCGAGCAGAGCTTTAAACTTTCTTTTTCGCGTAAGCTGATTGTTCAATTGTCGCGAGTGAATTCGCCCCTGCTGCAGTCGCTGCGCGTCAAGAACGGGTACCGCGTCTGGCAGGAGGGCGGTGGACACGATCTGAACATCTGGTCGATGAAGAAGGCGATTGAAAAAGCAGAGTACTGTCACGGAAATCCGGTGAAGCGGCGGCTGGTGAAATCAGCGGAGGAATGGCGCTGGTCGAGTTTCTGCTGGCTGGTGCAGGGGAAGCGCGAGGATGCGCCGCTACGCGTTGATGTATGGGACGAAACTCTTCTGGAAGGCTGAGCGCCAACCCGCACCCGTCCCAACGGCGGGACGGGTGGCACCCGAAATTAACGAGCGCAAGCTGATGTGGGAGGTGGTAGAAAGATGCCACCCGCCTGAGCTTGCCTGTTGTCTCATCCACTTTTCCTCGCCTTACACTAGAGGGTAGATTTGTTGCATAACAGTTTGACTAAGTCGTGGTAGCCACAGGAGTAAAAAAATTGAAATGTTGCGCTTCGTGTTGCGCAACACGCAAACCGAGGGGTGAAAATACGTTGCAACTTCGAACTTTCAATATTTAGACAAGTAGCTGAAATGTTATATCCAGTGCGAACGGCACGCGTCACGCAAAGCCGCGAAGACGCAAAGAACGGCGCCGACGCGTCCTTGGTTTCTCGTTTTTGTTTTTGGTTTCTAGTTCCGGTTTCGGTTTTGGTTTTTGGTGAGACGGAGCACCGCCGGGGGTTTTGGGTTTCGCTGCCCTTCAGGCTGAAAGCCTGAAATACGAAAGCCCAGGGCAAAGCGAGCCGCGCGAGCGCCGCCCTGGGTCAGCGCCCCTTTCGAGATCCTGAGCCCTGACAGGGCGAAATAAAGAGTAGTCTCTGATTCAAAAGTTGAGTAAGGTGACCCCTGCATGGGCGCAAGCCGCGAGTAGAGTGCAAGCTGATGCCACCCGCCAAGGAACTCGGAAAAATGCCGCTCTTCGGAGCGGCTTTTTTGCCGGTCCAGCGTATACTTGTGCGGCGTGAAAACGAGAGCGTCTATAACAGGAACTGCACGGCGGATTCTCTGCGCCGTCTTCGTGCTGACTTCATGTGCGCTCAGCGCCGGCGAGATGCCGCAGATCAAAGAGCCGGATTGGGAGGCATGGAAAAACGCTGATCCTGCGGCAAAGAAGCGCGCGGCAGATGACCTCGCTGTTGTGCTGGCCAGCCGGCCGCAGGCGTCAGCCACGCAGGCTGAAAAAGAGCAGGTTGCAAAGAAACTGAATGAGGCCTATGCGTCTCTTCAGAAAAATGCCGACGCGTCATACGCGGTCGCCGCGGAATTGCTGCGCAAAACCACCGACGATTGGGAGCGGCTGACGCTGGGGCTCTTGCTGGCCCCGGCCGCAAATGGTTCGACGTATCTGCACTGGGCGATGGCGAAATCGACAAGCCTTCCACCCAGTCTGTTTGAGCAGTTTTATTACATCGCCCGTGGCCTGGCCAGGGAGCGCAAGCCTGAAGTTCTGCCTGCCATCACTCTGATGATGAAGGCCAGCGAGGGGCGACTCCGGCTGCCGTTTCTTTCGTGGCATATACCCTTCGAGGACTGTCTTTTTTACGTATTCGGCACATACGGTAAAGACGCTGTTCCTTACCTGCGGACGCTCCTGAACGATCCCTATCCGGTTGTGCGCCGTAACGCGGCCATTCTGCTCGGCTATTTCTTCGATCGCGAATCGGTTGCGATACTTCGCTTTGCGCTGAAGTCGGATGATCTGATTGCAGGCGGAGCTGCGTTCGCGCTGGGCGAGATGGGAATCCAGGACGCAGCAAAGGACATGGTACCTTTACTGAAGCACCCCGATGCCCGCACGCGTTTCTTCGCGGCGTACGGTATTTATGAACTGAAGTATAAGGAGGCGCTGCCTGATTTAGTCGAAGCATCGCACGACGAGTCGGATACGGAGACCTTCCAGGAGATCACGGAGACGATTAATTACTTAACTGAAAATCCTAAACCCGAGCCGGTGGTGAAAAAGCTTTCGCGTGAGGAACTTGATGCGGCGCTGGACGCTGCCGAGCGCTCCCGGGGAATGACGTTCGACGCCGATGTGCTGGTTGTGTCGTGCGAAGAGCGCGATATGCCCCGCATTGAGAAGCTGCTGCTTCTGCCGACGGAAATGCCTTCAGATAAAGCGCATAAGAAGTTCAGGCAGTTGCGTGAACTCTATAAGAAGCTGCATCGCCGGCTGAGTGGTAAGCCTTAAGCGCCAGCTGCCAGACATATTTGCGCCACGCCCGCCATCAGGCGGGCTTTTCTTTTTAAGCAACTCCACGGTCCGATCGTTGCTTCCTTGTTGAAGCGGTGAGTTGATTGAGAGGAAAAGAACTATGGCTGAGCGACCGGAAGACGACGAAAAGAAACACGAGGCGCCCATCGCAGAGCACACGTCCAACCAGCGTCACGAAATGGACTACGTGCATGAAGACGACGAGGATGATGACGCCGATATTCATGCCCAACTTGGCGCCGATCACCACGATGACGACACAATGGACTGGCTGCTTGAAGATCTGCCAGACGGCGTCAAAGAGTATGCCGAAAAGTTCAAAGAGTTTGCGCTGAAAAAAGTCGAAGAGAATCCGATGCAGGCGCTGGCCATGGCCGCAGGCGCGGGCGCGCTGATCGCGGTGGCGCTGGGCGGAACGCGCGGAGGACGCAAAGGCATTCGCAAGATTGTCAAAGCGCTGCCGAAGTCCATTCGCAAGCCGCTGCGCAAGGCCGTGAACGTTTAGATAGCTCTGGGGTGGCTCGGACGGCGGGTTGCCGATCAGTTGAAGAAAACGCTCGTCCCGGAGGCTGCTCGTGTCCGAGCTGCTCATCGACGTCGCGAGTCTCGAGACGCTTATAAAGAACCGCCTGAACGCGGCGGTACGCTGCGTTCCGAAGCCGCAGGGTCTCGTCATCGAATTGCAGAAGGCGACGGGAATGCGCGTTCCCGGGCTGCGCACGCTGAAAGCCAGCATTGCGCTGGCCTCGCCGCGCCTGCGAGGAAGCGATCTGACGCTGCGTTACCGCGTTTTGAAAGTCGCGGGATTGAATCTGGGCAATCGGACGGTGCTCGCACTGGCTTCGCTGCTGGGACTGACCACGAAAGCACAACACCTGGTTTCACTGGACCGCAGCCGCATTCGTGTGCATCTCGACGCACTGCGCAAGGAGAACCCGTGGGCGCAGGCGCTGAAGATAAGATCCGTGGCTCTGCCCGAGCCGGAGCGCCGCGTTCTGAAGATCTCGTTCAACGTGGAGCCGTGAGAATGGCTACTTTATTTTTAGACCTGCCGTCCCTGCAGAATCTGCTGCGCCGCTACGGCGTGGAGCTCTCGCCTGCAGGCGACGGGGAATTGAATTTAAGGCAGCGGCAGATGGGCCTGGCGCTATTTATAAAATCGTTGAATCTTTCCGGCGATGTGAAGCTGAACGGAATGACGGTAAACATCAAAGACATCGAGCTCCAGCCAGACGGTGCTCATGTTCACTTCGCCATACGTTGAGCGGGCTTGGCGGCCGTTCAACTTCCGGCGTGTAGTGGCAGTGCGAAAGTAAAACGAGCGCCCTTTCCGGGGCCGTCGCTGTACGCCGCCACTTTTCCGCCGTGCAGTTCGACCATGCCTTTGACCAGCGCCAGACCGAGCCCCAATCCCCCAAAGCTGCGGTCCAGAGATTGCTCACCCTGGACGAACGGCTGAAACATCCTGTCGAGCAGCTGCGGACTGATTCCCCGCCCGTTGTCGGCGACCAGCACAACGGCATGGCCATTGTTGCGCGAGAGCTCCACCCGCACGTGCCCGCCGGATGGAGTAAACTTGCGGGCGTTGTGCAGCAGGTTGCTCAGCGCCTGGGCGATGCGTGTGGCATCCACCTCCGCTCGCAGCGGCACGGGCGAAAGGGCAAGTTCGAGCGATAAACCGCTGGCCTGAAGCGTCGAGCGGTAATCGGCAACAGTCAGCTCAACGAGGTTTACGAGGTCGACGGTGTCTTTTCGCAACAGGACCTGCCCGCGTGATATACGAGAAACATCCAGAAGGTCGTCGATCAGCCGCGACATGTGAGCGACCTGGCGCAGGATGATGTCGCCCAGCTGCCGCAGCTTTGAATCGGGGCTTGATTGAAGATTCAGCGCGTATGCCGCCGTGCGGATCGGTGCCATGGGGTTGCGCAACTCATGAGCGAGCGTCGCCAGGAACTCGTCTTTCTGCCGATTGCCTTCGCGTAAGGTTTCTTCAATCCGCTTGCGTTCGGTAATGTCGGTTGAGACTCCGCATATTGCGTAAACCTGCCCGCTGTCGTCCCGCAGCGGAGACTTCAGGGAGATGTAGGTGTGCGGACCGTCCCTGAGCGTGAGGCTCTCCTCGTAGCGGCTCGGTTCTCCGGATTGCATTACCTTGCGATCGTTGTCAGTCACAATCGCTGCCATCGAGCTCTCAAAAAGCACGGAGTCGGTATTTCCGATTGCTTTTTCGCGCGCAATACCCAGCGAATCGATGAAATGCTGGTTAACCAGCTGGTAGCGCCCCTCGCGGTCTTTCACGTACACCAGCGCGCTGACGTTGTCGATGATCGCCTGCAGCCGCGCCTCGGATGCTTTGCGCCTGTTAATTTCCTGCTGCGCCTGTTCAAACAGACGGGAGCGTTCCAGCGCTTGCGCACACTGCTCGGCGATGGAGAGCAGGAAAGAGCATTCATCGGGAGCGAAGTCCTTTGAATCCGGAAAGCAGAACGCGATGCATCCGGCGACCCGTTCACGAATGATCAGCGGAAGCGCCGTGACTGCCCCGCCGTGCTCCGCGCCGTGTGCCTCGGCCAGAGCGGGAAAGCGCGTGTTTCTTTCCTGGCGCGTGCGGACGAACACCGGCAATCCGGTACGGATTGCTTCCGCCACCGGCACCGGGGATTCGAGAGGATACGTGCGCCAGGCATCCTGCAGTTCAACGGGAACGCCCGTGAACGCAACGTTGATGATTGTTTTGCCATCATCATGCAGCAGCGCTACGACGCCGACTTCAGCGCCAAGCGCCGGCGAGGCCTGCCCAATGATTACTTCGGCGACTTCGGAAGGCGTGACGACTTTGGACAACGCAGACGTAATCGCCTGAAGCCGCGTAAGCCTCTCGACGATAACCTGGGCATCCGCGCTGACAGCGTGCGTGGACGCGTGGCGCAGAACCGAAGGCTGCTCAGCCGTGTGTTCGTTGCGATTCACGGGTGCGACTCTCCGCTACGCGATTCTCCTGTCTCGCATCCGGATTTACCAGTTGTGCTGCAGGGATTTTTACAACCGCGGCGCGGGAGGCTGGACCGGCGCTTTGAACTGCAGCACCCCTTTCGCTTTCGTCTTGCGGCGGTAGACCTTGTCGTGGCACATCGCGTAGAGGTACTCCATATTCGGCCCGCCGAAGCAGATGTTGGCCAGCCACTTGTTCTGCGGCTTGTTGATGATTCCCACCACGCGGCCGGCCTGGTCGAACATCTGAATGCCCGCGTGGCTGGTGACGTAGAGATTGCCATTCGTGTCCACGGTCATTCCGTCGGCGCCGCAGGTGGATTTGCCTTCAGGAACGAAGGGCGAGAAGTACGGCTGCTTATGGCCGAGCGTCCCATCGGCTTCGACGCGGTAGGCCCAGACGTGCGCGCCATTCATCTCGGCGACCATGAGCTGGCCCTGGTCGGGTGTGAGGATGATTCCGTTCGGGAAGTTGAGGCCTTTATCAACTTCCTTGCGTTCCTTCTCCGCGTTGACGAACCAGACTGTCTTCTTGTTGGGGTCGGTGAAATAGATTTCGCCCTTCGCATTCACGATCAGATCATTGCTCTCAACGTCGCTGGTGATCACCGTCTCGTTGCCATTTGAAACGTCGTAGGCAACGATCTGCTTTTTGCCGCCGGCACAGGCGTAGAGCTTGCCGTCAGGCCCGAACTTCAGACCGTTCGCATTTCCTGTGTTCTCCTTAAAGAGAGTGATCTTGCCTTCAGCATCGATCTTGAAGATCTTGCTGTTGGGCAGATCGGTGAAGTACACGTTGCCCTGCTCGTCGGTCGCGCTACCTTCGGTGAAGTTGTAGCCTTCGCCCAGCAAATGCCAGTCTTCGCCGGGGATCAGCACTTTCATCAGCGGCAGATGCGCGCGCGACCACCAGACTTTGTCGTCGACAGGTTTCGGCGCGGGCGTGGCGACTGGCTGCGGGTAATCGCGCCAGAGCCAGCGGATGGCGTCCGGGAAAATCGCGCCGCCCTGCTTGCCGTCATGGCCGCCGGTGCCTTCCACGAATTTGTAATCGTAGCCGGCATACTTCAGCGCCGCGGCCATATCAAGATTCGACACCCACCAGCTTCCGGCGTAAATGTCCAGGTCGTTGCTGCCGTCCTGCAGGAAGACGCGGATGGGCTTGGGTTCGTTCTTGCGGATCAGGCTCGGCAGATCGTGCGCGCGGCGCAGATTCGTGAAGCTGCCGATCGTGCTGAGCACGCGGCGGAAGGCGTCCGGACGGTGCCAGGCTGCGCTGAAGGCGCAGATGCCGCCGGAACTCGCGCCGCAGATCGCGCGGTCGTTTGGATTACTGCTCAGGTTGTAGGTCTTGCCGACTTCCGGAAGAATCTCCTCGAGCAGGAAACGCGCGTACTGGTCTGTCGGATTGTCGTACTCGTAGCTGCGGTTGAATCGTGGGAGCTGCTTCTCTCCGGCAGCGGCAAGCACACCGGGATTGATGAAAATGCCGATAGTAACCGGCATTTCCTTTTTATGGATAAGATTGTCGAACACAACCGGCACGCGCCAGTTGCCTTTGACGTCCTGGTAACCGCCGCCGTCCTGGAAAATCATGACGCAAGCCGGTTTCTCCTTCTGGGCCGGCACATAGACCCAGTAATCGCGCGTGGTGCCGGAAAAAATCTTGCTCGTCCAGCTGTGCTTGGTGACAACGCCTTTCGGAACGCCCTCCTGATAACTGGAATCGGGCCCATGCTTGTACTCTTCGCCCGCGCAGAGCAGTCCCGAGGCGAGAGCCACTATAAAGAGGGATGAGTAGAGCTGTTTGTTCATGCACGATTCCTTAAATGGGCGCTGATTGACTCCAACGATTACACTGAAACGACGGTGATGTTTAAGGAAAAGTACGTGTGCACATCAACATGCGGTGCGCGATACAATCTGGGAGTTCCGCAGGCACACAGATGAATATATTGTTATGGAGCGCACATCTAATCCAGGGAAGGATGTGGTATGATGGCTTTCATGAAAATGCTGCATGTGCCGGCTTTAATCGTTCTCACCGCTTCTGCACTCCTTGTGTGCGCCTTGCTGTTGCGGGGACGGACGGCGGATGCCGGCGACACATCTGGAGCAACACCTATGGGCAAGCCTAAGATCGATTCAACGCTGCCGCCAAAGCTTGAGACCGCCACGTTCGCGCTAGGGTGATTCTGGACCCCGGACTCCCAGTTTGGGAGCCTTCCTGGAATCTACCGCACACGCGTGGGCTACGCTGGCGGTAAGAAGCTAAATCCGACCTACCACGACCTCGGCGACCACACCGAGGCGTTCCAGATCGACTACGATCCGGCGGTGATCAGCTACGAAAAACTGCTGAGCCTGTTCTGGAACAACCGTGCGTCGTGCCGCGCCGCGTGGAGCCGCCAGTACATGTCGGCGATCTTTTATCACAATGACGAGCAGAAGAAGCTCGCGCTGGAAACGAAGAAAGCGGTCGCTGCAACGGGCAAGGAAGTGCACGCCGAGATCCTTCCCGTCGGCACCTTCACGCTGGCCGAGGACTATCATCAGAAATACATGCTGCGCAACGACCGCGTACTGATGCGCGAATTCAAAGCGATGTACCCGAACGACGCCGATTTCGTGAACTCCACCGCCGCCGCGCGCGTCAACGGCTATCTCGGCGGCGGGCGGCGCAAGATCACTGAAGCCGAACTGCGCAGTCTCGGGCTCTCTCCTGACGGCGAAAAATACCTGCGCAAGCAGGTTGAAGTCGTCGAGCCCGCCGCGGCCGTGGCGGAGTAACGTTCATGCGGGGGCGGGTGCGGCTGACAGTGAGCGCTGCCGCCTGCGTGTGTGCCGGGCTGCTGCTCTATGCGCTCACGTCACATTCGCGCGCGAGCCGTCCGGTGCCGCCCATCGATAAAATTGCAGCAATTACGACCGAGACAGCAACATTTGCAGCGGGGTGATTCTGGGCCGCGGACTCCCAGTTTGGGAGTATCCCGGGAGTGCTGCGCACGCGCGCGGGATATGCGGGCGGTACGCTGGCGAATCCCACGTACGAGCGTTCCGGCGATCACGCGGAAGCCATTCAGATCGACTTCGACCCGGCGCAGGTTTCGTACGCTCGCCTGCTTGAAACGTTCTTCTCCAGCCGCCACGTCTGCCGCAGCCAGACCTGGCAGCGCATCCGCTCGGTTGTGTTCGTTCACAGCGATTCACAGAAGAAGATCGCAAACGAAGCACTCGCGGCACGGCGCGCAGAAAACAAGGAAGTCCACGCCGAGATTCGCGAAGCAGGGACATTCCATATTGCCGAAGACAAGAACCAGAAGTACATGCTGCGCGCCGAGCCGGAACTCTGGCGCGAGTTCACGGCAATGTATCCAGACGAGCGCGACATTGTGAATTCAACGGCCGCTGCGCGCATCAACGGGCTCATCGGCTTAAGCCGCCGAGCCGTGAGCGAGGAGGAGATGCGCAGTTTCGGGCTTTCCCCACAGGCTGCCGCTTTCCTGCGGCGGCAGCTTGACTTCGTTCCGGCCAAATAACGGACACTGGTCATGCTGCGCGCGGCGGCTCGTAGACGTCCGCGGGGAGCGGATGATCGACGGTTCCGAGCAGCTTGTACTTCTTTTCGGCCGGCAGTTTTTCGTTAAACGCCGAAAACGCCTGGCGAGGCGTGCCGTCCGGGAAAACCGTCGGCTCGGGCTCGTCTCCAGCTACTTCTTCTTCTTCTCCTTTATCGCTGTGTGAATAGGGTTCAATTTTGCTCTGCATATCCTTCACGCGCAGCTTGTCATGGATGATCACGAGCTCGGCGTCGCTATGCAGGCGCTTGCCTTCGAGGAATTTTTCACGCAATGTTTCATCAAGCTGCTCGAGCGCCTCAAGCGTTTGCTGCTCGTGCGTCATCTCGATCGCCTCTTCAGTCACCTCACCACCGTTGAGCCTGGCGACGCGCCGCACTTCGTCCTTTGTCGGTCCGCCTCGCGCGTTGCGCCAGTCGCGTTCATACGCCCAGGCGCTCTCGAAGCACTCCGTGAACTTTTCAGCCGGCGTCGCTTCGACTTCGCCTTTGGGGCGCTGAGAAATCAGCAGATTGAACAGATCGCATGTGCCGAGGTCCGAGCGTTTAACGCTGATGCAGTCTGGGGGCATGTCCATAAGCCCGATCTGCGGGTTGGAACTGTTCGTGTAGCTGATGCGGTGCAACTTGTCGCCCTCACGCACGCGCGAGACCAGGTCGATCCACACGCCCACGGGTTTAACTTCATAAATGACGCCATAGACGGCCTGTGCTGCGTGAGTGAATGCAGACATCTTCACCATGGGCATGGGATCAATTTCGAAGTCTGAGATCTTGTTGAAGCCGAGGCTGGTAAGTTCGCGCGCGAATTTTTCCACGGCCGCTTTATCTTCCCACTGCGTTTGGTCAATCTGGCTGAGCTTGATGCGGCGCGGCGTCATTGATGCGGACATTGAGCCGAGGCTGTCGGCGAGCTTTTTGAAGAACATCTTCAGCATTACCAGGCCGAGGACGATAGCCGCGATGAAGAGCACGAAAGCGATGCCCAGTGCCTGCAGAAACGCTGCGACTCCGTGCATGACCAGGATGTAACCGAGCACGCCAGAGCCGATCAAAAAGATGAAGAAGATGAAGCGCAGCATACGAACTCTCCATCAAAAATGCGGGGGGCTTTTCAGTGGAGTTTAGCTCAGATTAAGTTTTGTAAAGACCTTAGTCCGCTCGTTCCCGAACGTAAATGCTGGCGAACTGGACCGAGTTTTTTCCACGCCCATACAAGAAAGTCCATTGATCAGTCCGCAGCTTATGGAAAGATGCCCTATCGCTCGCTGATAACACATTTCATCCGGAGAGTTCGAGTGACGGTTGCAAACGTAGGCTCCATCCTGTTTGGTCTGGCACTTCTTGTGGTGGGCGCGCAGTTTCTGGTGCGTAATGCGTCGAAGCTGGCGCTGACCCTCGGTATTTCACCGCTGGTCGTGGGGCTGACCATCGTGGCTTTCGGCACCAGCGCGCCCGAGCTGGCGGTCAGCATTCAATCCTGCCTTTCAAACAATACCAATATCGTCCTCGGCAACGTGGTGGGCAGCAACATCTACAACGTACTGTTTATCCTTGGCCTCTGCGCGGCAATCTCGCCGCTGACCGTGGCTCCGCAGCTGATCCGCATGGATGTGCCGCTGATGATCTGCGCCTCGGCGCTGCTTTACGGACTGGCATTCGACGGCAGGCTCAGCCGGCTCGACGCAGCCGTGCTCGCCTGTGCTATCGTCGCGTACACGATTTTTGTAATCGTGCAGAGCAAGAAGGAAGAGAAAGGCGTGGAAGCCGAGTATGAAAAAGATCTGAAGGAGTCGCTCGAGCAGCCTGAAACGCGTAAGTGGCTGCTCGTCCTGCTGATCGTTGTCGGGCTTGTTCTGCTCTCGTATGGTTCGGACCTGCTGGTCGGCGGAGCAGTCGGGATCGCGAAAGCCCTGGGTTTAAGCGACCTGATCATCGGCATGACGATCGTCACGATCGGGACGACCGCGCCGGAAATTTCCGCGTGTCTGGTGGCGAGCTTTCGCGGCGAGGGAGACATTGCCGTCGGCAACATTGTGGGCAGCAACCTGTTCAATATCCTCGGCGTACTCGGCGTTGGGGGGCTTGTGGCGAAAGACGGCATTGCAGTCGATCCGGGTATGCTCGGCTTCGCCATTCCTGTGATGGTCGCCGTCGCATTCTCATGCCTTCCGATCTTCTTTGCCGGACATCGCATCGCCCGCTGGGAAGGACTGCTGTTTCTGGCGTACTTTGCCTTCTATATGCTGCATCTGATTCTTGAGGCAATGAATGATACGCGTCTGCAGGCGCTCCGTTCCCTAGTGCTCTGGTATGTTGTGCCGCTGACGGTGATCACGTTGATTGTTTCCGTGTGGCGGCAAGTTAAATCCGGCCGGACGGCTGCTTCCGCTTAAGTTCCGCAAGCAGGTTCCGCACGCAGCGCTCGACGGCGTCCAATGCTTCGTCAGCCTGTGCGCAGTCCAGATCGTGGCAGTGCCAGTACTCGATGCGCTGTTCCCAAGCAGGAAAGCGCTCGCGGGCCATCGGACGGTGTTCGGCCTCTTTCACAGCGATGATGCGTTTTGCGCGCTCAAAATCGGCGACAGTGACTTCCAGCGGGTCGCGGTGATTGGCAATCACGAGATTGCGTTCCTTGAGCGCGCGAAGCGTATACACTGAAATGGGGCCGACGTTGCGGCTGGCCGGATCAGGCGCCAGTCCGCGGGACTCGGCCTGCCAGGCAAGGCCGTCAATTGGTGCCAGGTGATTAAAAAGGTGTTCGGCGAATCGGCTGCGAAAGTAGTTGCCCGTACACAGAAACAGCACTGTTTTCATGAAAACTCCTGCCCTTTAAGAGTATTTAATCATAATGCAAGAGTTTGCTTTGCAAGTACTTGCAAGCTTCAGCGGCAGCGCTGGTGCCCATGTGCAAGTTAACTGTTGCGTCCGTCTGCAGCGGCGGCATAGTTAAAAGCGGTTGTTTTCCAACAAGCACAAAGAATTGCCACCCCTTTCTTAAGGAGGACAGTCAAGATGGCTATGTCTGAACTGGAAGCGACAGCAAGTCTTCGCATCATGATCCTGGTTGCGAAAGCAGACGGCACCCTGCACGAGGACGAACGGGCCTCGCTGAGCTTTGCTTTGCAGGGCATCCCGCTGCCCAAAGGCGCGTCGTTGCAGAATTTGCTCGACGAAGAGAGTAATCTCGATGCGCAGCTGAAGCTAATCACCTCTTCCGAAGGACAGGAAACCTGCTACACATCCGCCTACGCGATTGCCAACGCCGACGGAGACTGCACGCCTGAAGAGAAGAAAATTCTCGAGCATATCAAGACGACCTACAAGCTTTCCGAAGAGAAGACCACGCTGGTCGGAAGACTTTTCGCCGAGGCCAAAGACACGGTCCTGCCTTCGAATATCAAGGCCATCAACGATCCGAAGAAGCGCGCCGAGGAGATCAAAGAAGATACGCTCAAGTACGCGGTCATGTGCAGCGTACTCGGCGCGTTCCCGATTCCTGGTCTTGCGATCCTGACCGATCTGGCGGCGGTGGGTCTGCAGGTGAAACTCGTGCGCGATATCGGGCAATACTTCGGGCATCAGATCGATAAGCCCGCTGCCAAGTCACTGCTGCTGGGGGTTGGAATCGGCACGGGAGCTCGGATCGCGGTTACGAATCTGTGCAAGTTCGTGCCTATGTTTGGCAGTGCCGTCGGCGCGGCTGCATCTTTTGCTGCTACCTATGCAGTGGGCAAGATGGCCGTGGCCTATTTCGAGAACGGCTGCAAGGCTGACATGGAGACGCTCAAGAAAGCGTTCAGGGATGCAGAGAAGGAAGGCAAGGAGCAGTACGCGAAGAACAAAGATGTCATCGCGACCAAGCAGAAAGAGCAGCAGAAAAAGATTGAGCAGCTCGCGAGCGATCGCAAGGCGGGTAAAATCACCGAAGCCGAGTACGAAAAGAAGATCGCCGAGCTGGTCTGATAAACGCCCGTTATACAAAAGAAAACGGCCTTCTCCTCTGGACGACAGGGGAGAAGGCTTTTTTATGCCCGAGGTGCACAAGATGCCCGAACCCTTTATCTCTGCAGAAGCAACCAGTAACAAGAGAGCACGCTGGGCGTCAAATATATAAGCTGCTTGCACAAGAAGGTAAACGGTTGCACGGAAAACAGCACCAACCCTATAAAGAAGAGCGTGCGTGGGACGTGCGCTATTTATGTTTTTTCGCGTTGTCAGGATCGCGAGCTTGCGACATAATGGCAGGGATAACCTTTTCAGGGTTTTCCTTTTTTGAGGAAAAGTGGCTCATATGATCGGCCTCAAACCGGTCATCTGAGTTGGAGGACATCTGTATGCGTCAACGGTTGGCCCTTAGGTCCGTGTTAGCGTTTTGCATCGCGCTTGGACTCGGACGCGTGTTGTTCGCGCCCAGTTCCGCGCCCAACGCTAAGCTCGCTGCTACTCCGGTTTCTACGACTCCCGCGCCCGCGGTAGCCGTATCAACGGCAGCGACGCAGACGGCTGCGCCGCAACAGACTCCGCTGCCATTCCGCAGCGTTGATCGCCAGTTCAAGAAAGTGGCCGGCGGCGTGCAGAACGAAAATGCGCGCATGACCCACTTCCTGGCCACCGACGTTCTGGAAGGTGTGCTGCATACCGCCCCGGGTCACAAGGATGCTTTTGTGCGCTGGGTTCCGCAGACTCAGGAATTGCGCCGCGGACAGTCGACGGTTGCGCTGCTGGGCAAAACCCGATCGTCAAAAGCGCAGATTGAAGACGTTGGGGGTCTCAGCCGCGTCAGCTACGCCGGGACTTATCCGGACACCGATGAACGCATGTACATCCGCCCGGACGGCGGAATGGAACACGACTTCCTGCTGAGCACGCCGCCGCTGGGCATCGATGGCAGCTATACGCTCGCGTACACCGGCCGTCTGTCCATGAGCAGTGATCTGACGCTGTGGGACGGCAGGCAGCAGATCACCAAATCACACACCACGCGCGGAGAGATCCGCTTCAAGAACCGCCAGGGCAATACAGTTTTCTGCCTGCGCAAGCCACTGGCCTACGACGCGTCGGTCACTGCCGCTGACGGTACGCTCGATGCCGAAAAGCAGAGCAGCGAAGCGAATATCCGCTGCGCGACCGGTCTGTCTTATCACATCGATTTCGATGACTCCGGCGTCACCCTCGCGATTCTTACGCCCGGCAGCTGGCTGGCTGCGCCTGAACGCGCCTACCCCGTCGTTATCGATCCGAACTTCGGCCCCTTTGGTCTGGCCGACGGCGATCCGCCGATCTACACCGGCGTCTCAGGTTCCGATACGCTGATCCCGGCCGACACGGGCGGCGTTCCGCTGGTGATTGTTGATACCTGCCCCAACAAGCCGGACAACGGCTACGGCATTATTCCCATGCCTTTTGCGTTCAACTACTACAACACAAACCATCCGGTCGGCTCGCCGCTTTACGTTCACATCGACGGCTTCGCTGGCTGGGAGCAGCCGCGGCCGTTCCCGCAGAATCCCAATCCGTGTCAGGACACCGACAACACGCAGATTCCATCGGCCGGCTATCCTGACAATGCGTTCTTTGCGTACTGGGACGACCTGCGCTTCTCCACGACGCCCGGCAGCGGCATCTACTATTTCATCGACGGCGTAGCTCCGACGCGGCGCCTGGTGATCGAATGGTTCAAGATGGGCTACTCGCGCGCCAACAACAACGAAGTGATCAGCTTCAATCTGGTGCTGTACGAGTGCGAAGACAAAATTCAGATCATTATCGGTCAGACCAACGAAACCGAACGCGGTCTGGCAACGGTTGGAATCGAAGATCCGACAGGCGCCATTGGCATCCAGTATGAATTCAATTCCGCCCTCGGCGGCGCGCTGCTGGGAAATAATCAGGGCGGCCAGTTCAATCCGTTCCTCGGCGGCGGCTTCGGTGGATTCGGTGGATTCGGCGGCTTTGGCGGCGGTGGTTTTGGTGGCGGAGGCCTGGGCTTTGGAGGCTTCGGCGGATTTGGCGGCGGCGGATTTGGCGGCGGCTTCGGCGGCGGCGCTGGCGGCGCGGTACCGAACAACAACACGCCGAACGTCGGCAACACCAGTCAGCCGATTACGCCCGGCACGTCGCTGGTCTTTCAGCGCTCAGCGCTGGGACTGCTGACCGTGACGTCTACGCCGCGCACCGGCTGTATCCCGCATACTGTCTGCTTTGAGTCGACGATCACCATTCCCGTTTCGTCCTGTACGACAGCCGGGCAGACCACGACTACGACCACGACCGGCGGCGGCGGGTTGGCTGGCGGGATCGGCGGTGGAGGCGGCGGTACCGGAACCGGCACAGGCGGCGGCGGACCCAACAACAAGTCTTTCGGCTTTAACTGGGTGTTCGGTGATAATGCCGAAGGCTTCACTCCCAATGTCTGCCACACCTGGGTGACGCCAGGCGTTTACCGTGCACAGCTCACGATTACCGACGAGTTCGGCGTGCCGCTGACCCTGGACTTCCTGATCCAGATCTGCGACGTGCCGGACGTAGTGATCTCGGCAACCCCGCAGGGCGGCGTGGCCCCGCTGATCGTGGATCTTGACGCCTTTGCGGCGTCAGCCAGCGTGACCATCACCGGCAACCCGCTGTGGGTCGTCGACCGCTTGACGGCCAAGGCTGAGGCCGGAATTTTTACGACCATCGGCACCACGCAAGGCACCCCGGTGCAGGCGCATCTGGATACGCCTGGCATCTACCGCGTGACAGTCACCTTCACGGGAACGGATACGACCAGCGGCCTGCCGACGACGGGAACGGGCACGGTCTACATCTTCGTCGCGGCTCCGACTGATGTGATTGAGGATTCGCTGGTCATTACCGAATCGCGCGTGGTCGTCGACTGGGCTGGAAAGCGCGACGGCCCGGATCCGGACGGCTTGTCCACCAGCCCTGGCGGCGCCGGCAACACAACTCCGGGCCAGGGCTTTCCCGACAATCCCGAAAACGATACGCTGTTCGTTCGCGGCTTCCTGAGCCTGCCTGGAATCGGCGAGTCGGCTCTGCTCGGCCGCCGTGTACAGGTGACCCTCAACGGCGTGGAAGCGATCTTCGACGGCATCCTAGATGCCGCCGGCACCGCAACCATGAATGATCCTGTGACCGGTCGCAGTGGTGTATTCAACATTTCGCTTCCATCAGGTGCCTTCTACTGCAACGTCAAGCGCAGCCTCTACACGCTGCTCGGTGTTTCAGACACGACCGAAGTGCGGCTGCTGCCGGCATTCATCGGGCTGAGCGTTGAAAACCTGTATCCGCCGCCGACCAGCCCGCAGGGGTCCCTGATCACCTACGATTGGCGCTCCAAGGAATTCAATCCCGGTCCGCCGGTCACCGGATCGGGCATCGGCAATTACCGCTTCGGTGCGCACACGCTGGATGGATTCGTCAGCGGTGTTCAGAATGGCGGCCGGCCGGGCGGCACCACCTCGCTAATCTCTGGCGCATTCATGGTTCTGAACGCCAAGCTGAAGCTCGAAGGCAGGAATGTGTACGCCGATATCAAGGGCAAACTGTCGCGCTACGGCGGAGATGGCCTGCGGCCGGCCGACAACAGCGATGTGGTTGTCTCCATCGGCGGCTATTCGGAGACGCTCAATTTCACCAGCACCACCGGCTTCAAGGCCACGGGCAAGGCTCCGAATCTGCGCTTCAGCTTCAAGCGCAGCAAGACGCTGGGCAAGACTGGCATCGCGCAACTGCAGTGGTCCAACCGAGCGGGCGATTTCCGGGTGAAGACCAATGCCATTCCCAATGAACTGGTGGGGCTCAACCCGGCCGTCGGTGTGCAGGTACTGGTACTCGGCCTCACCATTACTCCGGAGAACGGCCAGATCTTCAGCGGCGCGTCACGGTTTGAGCTGACCAAGAAGTCACCGACGGATTTTGTGCGAAACTCGAAATAAAGACTGTGCGCCGGCGCCACGCCGGTTGAGAGATCAGGGCGAAGGGGAAAAATAATGTCGCACGTCTGCTCATTAGGAACGGCTGGCCGCAGATACCTCAACGCAGTACTCTGCCTGGCGCTGCTGGCAGTGACTGCCGCCCACGCGGCCACACCCGGAAATATTTTTACGGCAGTGGGCACGGGAACCTTCGGGTTTTCCGGCGACAACGGCCCGGGCACGCAGGCACGGTTGAATTCGCCTGAAGGTCTTGCAGCCGGAAACAACGGCAACATCTACATTGCCGACCGCGACAATCACTGCATTCGCAAGTATGACGTGACCACCGGAATCGTCACTACCGTCGCCGGCCAGGGCGGCCAGGGTGGATTTGCTGGAGACAACGGCCTGGCGACGAATGCTCGACTGGCGTTTCCCGAAAGCGTGGCGATCGACAATAAAGACAATCTCTACATTGCCGACACCGGCAATAATCGTATTCGCCGGGTCGATGGCGCAACCGGTATTATTACGACGCTCGCCGGAACAGGCGCGGCCGGTTACGGCGGAGATGGCGGCCCGTCTACACTGGCGCTTCTGAACACTCCGACTTGCGTGAGCCTCGATTACACCGCGACACTCCTTTACATTATCGATCGCGGAAACAACGTCTGCCGCCGCATCGATCTGGGCAGCAATACCATATCGCTCTTTGCCGGCGTTCCCGGCGCGGCTCAGGCGTACGCCGGAGACGGCGGCCCGGCCCTGTTTGCCTCCTTCAGCTTTGACATCGGCGGAAACTTCGTTGCCGTGGATCCTGCCGGGAACGTGTTCTTCTCCGACGAAAACAACAACCGCGTCCGCGCTGTGAACGTAGAGAATGGCATTATCGACACAGTTGCAGGCAATGGAGCCGACGCCTTCGCCGGCGACGGCGGACTGGCCATTCAGGCAAGCCTCGACGATCCCACCAGCATTGCGCTCGATGGTGCTGGAAACCTGTGGATCATGGACGAACTCAATGAGCGCATTCGTCTGGTCAGCGTTCTCGATGCCAAGATCTCAACGGTTTGCGGAAACGGCGTTGCGGGTTTCTCCGGTGACGGCGGCCCGGCGGTGAATGCGCAGGTCTCGCTCACTTCGGCAGGACCCGGAATTATCGTCAACAACCGCGGCGACGTGTTCTTCTCGGACATTCTCAACGAGCGCGTCCGTTTCATCAGCCAGATTACCTCGCCAACGCCTGTGCCCGGCTCGCCTGAAGCGCTGCAGAAAGTGCAGCAGACACTGGCGGGAGGCGGCACTACGGGCCAGGGCGTGTTCGGCACGAACGGCACGGGAATTTTCACCTACTCGCTCGATTGCCCCGGCCGCGTAAGCATTGGTCTGGCCAACGCCAGCACCGCCAAGCCTAATCAGGGCAACATCCCCATTCCGTGTTTCACCAAGAACCAGAATGGTGGCTCGTTCGCCGCACCGGTAACTGTCAACCCGGCCTGCAGCTACCTGCCCGTGTCTACGAATCCCGATGAAGAATACCTGTACCTGGCCATCTGGGATTTCGGCGATGGCACACCGCCGGTCGTTGTTCCGGGAAGCCCCACGGCCGATCCCTCCATTGCGCTCTCTTCGGTGACCAAGACCTACTGCGGAAACCAGAAGTATACGATTACGCTGCGGCTGGATGTTACGGTACGAAATATCGGCAGCGGCAACATGCGCGAGGGCGCGTCGGCGTTCATCACGGGCGAAGCACAGACCACGAACTTCAATCTGCCGCCGCAGCCTGTTATTCTGCAGGAAGGTTCAGCCAACACGGGAGTTCTTCCGGTCGAAGTTGTAATCAATCCGAACGCGAGCCAGGATCCGGACGGTTGGATCATCTGGGCCGCAATCGACTGGGGTGATGGCAGCCGCGAATTGATTTCGCCGCTTCCCCCGCAGACCCCGCCTGTGATCCTGCGCCATACCTACACGAACCAGGGCATCTACCAAGTGACGCTCTCTGTGATTGACAACGGCCGAATGCAGCCGGGAACCGTGCTCGACCAGACTCCCGCCGCTGATGATCCAAATGCCGCGCTGACGTACATCACGAATTTCCAGAGCACGCTTGGAACACTGCCGGTGCAGTTTAAGGACGCGAAGTTCAATCCGATGCTCAAGCAGGACTTCCTGCTGGTGCAGGTCTCCGGAAGCATGTTTGCGACCAAGGGAACGTTCAATGTCTCGTTCGCCAACCCGAACAGCGACAAACTCGATGTCACGCTGACGTCGAACGTGTTTGCCGACACGCTGTCGAACGCTTCGGTGCAGCTCACGATTGGATCGGGCCCCACGGCCTTGAAGCTTCCGGCGTTCAAGACGGACGTCCGCGGCCGTTACAGGGATCAGGCGCTCGGCCTGAAATTCGATTTCAACGGCCGCAAGAGGCTGCTGCGCTTGACGCTGACACGTGCCGCGCTCGTCAGTGCCCTGAAGCTCACCAGCAATACCGTTGTGAACGGCAATGTCGATGTGCCTATCAGCATTGTCGTGAACGGAAACACGCCGCTGACCACCGTTGTGCGCTTTGTTTACAACGCGTCGGCTGGCGAGAAGGGCATGGGCCGCAAGGGACTCTCCTTCCCCAGCGGGTTCTAAATCTTGCGGCTGCGAGCGGTGGAAATCCGCCGCTCGGTGCTCACAGGATTCCCGCGTCGAGCACGTTGCTGCACCGGATGAGAGCATGTGTTCGGTGCGTCAATAGAATTCAATTGACAGAACTGTGCTCATCGCGCAAAGTTTAACAGACTTCAGAAAAGCAGGCGTGGGTTGCCCATGCCAAACGTTCACTCTTCTCCTGCGAGGCGCGTATGTCGGAGGCGGATGACCTAAAGTCGATCTCCGAATCCAAGCACTACTACATGGTGCGCCTGCTGGCCGAAGGCGGTATGGGTGCCGTCTACGAAGCTCAGCAGTACGGCGCAGAAGGCTTCCAGAAAACAGTTGCGATTAAAACGATTCTGGAAAGCTTTTCGGAAAATCCCGAGTTCGTCCGCCTCTTTATCGGCGAAGCAAAGCTCGTCGCCGACCTCGTTCACGAGAATATCGTGCAGGTCTATCACCTGGGCAAAACGGGGAAGATTTACTACATCGCCCTTGAGTTTGTCGAAGGCATTAACCTCGAACACTTCATTGATTACCACATCGACCGCGGGCTTGAGTTCCCCATCGAGCTCGGCGCTTTCATTATCAGCCGTGTCTGCCGGGGTCTCGAATACGCGCACAACAAACGCGGCCGCGACGGACAGCATTTGGGCATCGTTCACCGTGATGTTTCACCCAAGAACATCATGATCAACTACGAAGGCGTCGTGAAGCTCACGGACTTTGGCATCGCCAAGGCGCGGCAGCTGATGGAACAGGAGGAAGGCGAAGTCCTGATGGGCAAGGTCGAGTACATGTCGCCCGAACAGGCCCGCTACGAACACACCGACAAGCGCTCAGATCTCTTCTCACTCGGCATCGTCATGTACGAACTCCTCACCGGTCATCACATTTTCGAGACCGATGACATCTACGAGACGATGGAGAACGTCAAGGACAAGCCGATCCCCGATCCGAAAAAATTCCGGCCGGACATGCCCGACATGCTGCGCGACGTTTTGATGAAGTCGCTCGAGCGCGATTTGACCAAGCGCTACCAGACTGCCGGCGAGATGGGCGTGGCGCTGGAGTATTACATGTACCACAACCGCTACGGCCCCACGAATGTGACGCTGGGCAATTACCTCAAGCACCACTTCCTGGGACAAGGCTCGGACGCGATGGATTCCAGGCGGCTGCCGAACCCTGTCGTGCAGCACCGCGCCGATACGCTCTTCGGCGACGTGCTTTCGCGAGCAAAGACTGAGACGTTGCCGCCGCACCCCAAGCAGCAGGGCTGATCTCAGTCCATTGTTTCCAGAGTCGTGGGAACGTCTTCAAGCTTAACCATGTCAATCTGTGCCCACGACCATTCCGTGTCGGCGGGCCCGTGTTCGGTCGCAATCTGCTGAGCCCACTTCTGCTTGAACTTCAGCCCGTTTTTCACGGTCAGATATGGATAATTGAGCGCGCCCGTGCGGCCGGTGGTTACGTTCTCGAAATGATAGAGCTCGACTCCCGGTTCGTAACGGCAGAGATAGCCGGCCTGGCGAATGCGGTAGCAGTAATCGATATCTTCAAACTGTACGGGGGAAAAACGCTCGTCCAGTTCTCCCACTTTACGCGCAACATCCGCCCGCATCATCCAGCAGGCACTGATCAGTGTCTGGCAATCCCGCGCGGTGTTGAAGCGCGGATCAAGCCGGCCGTGACCGCGGCCGCTGAAGATCACCCGACCGCCTGTCGTTACCGCGCAGCCGGCGCATTGGATATCATGCGGAGGGAGCGCGTACACGAGCTTGGGCCCGGCAGCGCCAATTCGTTCATCGCTCAGCAGTGTCGCACGAAGCTTTTCCAGCCATGAACGCGTGCGGATGACGATGTCGTTGTCCAGGAATACCCAGTACTTTCCTGTCATCCGTTCCATGCCGCGATTGCGTCCCACGATCGCTCCGAGATTTTCGTCAAGGCGCAGCCGCGTGACGGCTATGCGTTCAGAGGCGGCGCGTGCTTCAAAAGCATCCAGCACCGCCGGCGTGTCGTCGGACGAACCATTGTCGACAAGCACGACATGAAACGGTCGCAGCGTGCTGACGAAAAGCGAGTCCAGGCAACGGCGCGTGTAAGCCGATTTGTTGTGCGCCAGGATAAGGATGCTGATGTCACAGGAGCTTGCGTCCATGCCAGCGTTGTCGCCGACGCACGCGGCGCAGTCAAGTCGCAGCACAATCCGGCCCGGCAAAAGAGAACTCCGGGGCAGATGCTTGCCCCGGAGTTTTTGAAAATCGACGGCGACTGATGCTTTTAAACGCTGTATTGGTTCGGCGATGGCGGCGCCTGCGGCTGCGGTGCCTGAGGGGCGGGTACCGACGACTGCGGCATGACCGGGGGCTGTGCCGGAACCGGCGGCGGCGGATCGAACAGCGGCGCGGAATTGCCGTGAATCGCACGCGGCTGCTGTGGCGGCATGGGTTCATTCGCCTCGTTCTCAGCGAACATGCGATCTTTGCCGAGACCTTCCGAGCGCAGACGGTTGTAGATCGTCTTGCGGCTGATGCCCAGGATCTGCGCGGCGCGCGTCACATTGCCGTTGCAGACTTCCAGAGTCTTCTGCATGATCTGCACGACCATGGAGTCCAGTCCCATTTCAAGCGAAAGCTGGATCTGAGCGCCGTTGAGACGCTGTGTTCGGCCTTTGTCGTCGATGCGCGGCTGAACCGGCTGCGCAATCGCCGGCTGCGGCGCATCGATCACGATGCTCTCGCTCTCACGCATCTTTCGCGCGGCTGAGATCTTGTCGGGCAGATGCGACGAATCGATCAGCCCGGTGGCGCTGAGGATCACCGCCTGGGAAACGGCATTGCGCAGCTCGCGCACGTTTCCAGGCCAGTCGTAGCTGCACAGGTCATGCAGCGCCTGGGCCGTAAAGCCCTTCATTTCGCGGCCGTCTTCGCTTGCCACTTTTTCGGCAAAATACGCGGCGAGCGCGGGAATGTCTTCCTTGCGCTGGCGAAGCGGCGGAACGGGAATCACGAACGATTCGAGGCGATAATACAGGTCTTCGCGGAAGCTGCCGGCCTTCACTTCGTTGACCAGGTTGCAGTTCGTGGCGGCGACGATGCGGACGTTCACGGGAATTTCGCGGCTCGAACCGACGGGCTGGATCACGCGCTGCTCAAGAGCGCGCAGCAGGCCGATCTGCGTACGTGCGTCCATGGTGCCGAGTTCGTCGAGGAAGAGCGTTCCGCCGTCGGCCTCAACGAAGCGGCCGTCGCGGTCTTTCAACGCACCTGTAAACGAGCCTTTCACGTGGCCAAACAGCTCGCTGGCGACCAGCTCGCGCGGGATTGCACCGGTGTTCACCGCAACAAACCGCTGATGGCTGCGCTTGCTTTCCTGGTGAATGGCATTGGCGACCAGTTCCTTGCCCGAGCCCGTTTCGCCGATGATCAGCACCGAAAGTTCACTCGTGGCAGCGGATCGAATGCGGTCCTGCAGCTTGCGAAGCGCTTCACTGACGCCGACCATCCCCCACACCGTTGCGCCACGCCGAAGGCTTGAGAGCGGCACGTAATTTCCTTCGACCGCAGCAGGCATGACCAGTGCAGCAGGCTGACTTGCGTTCTCGACGACATTGTTAACTAGCGTTGTGGACACAATAACCTCCTCGGCTTCAGTGCGTGAAAATCCCGTCCAGCTTGACTGCCCCCTATTCGCAAGAGTGATGCCACGACAGGCGAATCGCTAAGTGCTGTGGCAGACTCATGTTTGAATTTGAAGAGCTCGCCAAAACGCCGTGCGATTTCGTTATAGGCAAAATTGCATATTTTCCTTTACGCAAGCGTTGCCATTTGGAGAATTCCATCAGGCTGGTAGTAGTTGAAATTTTCACCGTGAAAAATAGGAATGCGCAGCATCGGCGCGTGAAAGAAAAACTGAATGCAGGCAGGCTCTTTCGTCGAAAAAAGCAGCGCGCTTTCCTGCATTTCGCTCCAAAAATCGTTTGGTCGAAATCCAGCACTTCGTGATGCGACGCTTGAAGTAAGCGCCGGATGCATTCATGCGCTCGTTGGCGAAAATGGTGCAGGAAAATCGACACTGATCAACATAGTGTCGGGCCGGCTTGCTCCAGATCGTGGCACGATCGCCCTCGCTGGTGAAACTGTTCACTTTCGCTCACCGCTCGATGCCGCTCGTGCAGGACTCGGCGTGGTGCACCAGCATTTTCTCCTCGCCGAAGCCATGACTGTTGCGGAAAACGTCGCGCTCGGAATGCGCACGAGCCCGCTTGGCTGGCGCTTCGATCAGGCAAGAATCTTTGCAGAAACCGAGCGCTTGGCCAGTCAGACGGGATTGCACATCGATCCGCGCGCGCGTGTGTGTGATTTGTCTGTCGGCTTGCGGCAGCGTGTCGAAATTATTAAGGCGCTTTCGCGTGGTGCAAAAATTCTGCTGCTGGATGAGCCTACTGCCGTGCTCGCCCCGCCCGAAGTTGAATCGCTTTTTCAGACTCTACGTGCACTCCGCGATTCAGGTCGCACGATCATGATCGTTACGCATAAACTCGATGAAGTTTTCGCCCTGGCCAGCTCGGTGACTGTGTTACGTTCAGGGGAAACCGTTTTTTCCGGTGCGTTGAATACGTTAACGCCCCCGGCGCTCGCGGAAAAAATGATCGGTCGTTCACTGCCGCAGCTTCCTATAACTCCACTGCGCGAGGTGAATGACGCTACCGCACTGGTGCTTAGCCGTGTGAGAATTCCTGGCACTCTCGAAATCGATCGCTTAGCCGTGAAATGCGGTGAAATCGTCGGAGTAGCGGGTGTAGAGGGCAACGGGCAACAGGAACTCGCCGCCGTCATTGCTGGAACCTTTGATGTTGTACCGGACGGCATGGAGTTATCCCTGAACGGCAGATCTATTTCACGTGCAACGGTGGCAGAACGCACGCACGCGGGACTCGCCTTAATCCCAGCCGACCGGCAGCGCGAAGCTCTGGTCCTCGAAATGACGCTGAACGAGAATCTTCACCTGCGCGAGCCTTTGACGCGCCGGCGTGCGGGAGTGGCATTCCTGGATCATGCCGCCATGTCACAGCGATCGCGACAGGTGCTGCAGGATTATTCCGTGTCTCCGCCTGACGAAAACCTTGCTGCACATGCGCTAAGCGGAGGCAACCAGCAGAAGGTTGTGATCGCCCGCGAACTGAGTCCCAAGCCGCGGCTCATCGTTGCGCTGAACCCAACGCGCGGGCTCGACGTGGGAGCTGCTTCCGAGGTTCACACACGCCTCCTGAAAGCGGCACGTGAGAGTGAAGCTGGCGTGCTGCTCATCTCGTCAGACCTCGATGAGGTGCTCACGCTTTCTGACCGTGTAGCCGTTCTTTTCCGGGGACGCATGACTGAGCTTGGATTGCGCGGTGTTTCTAAACACGAGGTGGGTAAAGCCATGGTCGGAGCCCAATCGTGAGCACGCCTTCCGCCACTTCGGATTCTGCCGGGCGCATTCGTGCAGCTCACGATGGCGTGTGGCTCGTGCTGCTGGTGCTGGGAACGCTCGTGACACTTGCTCTGATCATCCGCTTAAGCGGCCAGGATCCGCGCGTCGCTCTTGATGCGCTCTGGCGCGGCGCATTCGGGAGCCGCAGCGGGTTGGCGGCGACGGCAACACGCGCCATGATTCTCGCGTTGTACGCGCTGGGCATCGTGATCAGCTTTCGGGCGGGCATGCTCAACATTGGCGCGGAGGGCCAATCGCGCGTGGGCGCCGCGCTGGCGGCGATTGTTGCCACCGGAGTGTTCGGTATCTGGACAGCGCGGCTGTCTGTCGCTGGGATTGTTGTCGTGCTTCTCGCAGGGATGGCCGCGGGAGCATTCTGGTCGCTGCTCGCCGGATGGCTGCGACAGTGGCGCGTAGTTCCAGAAGTAATATCAACATTGATGCTGAACTTCGTCGCGCTGGAACTCGTGAAGTATTTCCTGAGCACGCCTGCAATTCTACGAAGCGCAAAGAGCAGCGAATACAAAAGCGATTACATCGCCGAGCCGCTGCGGCTCGCGAATTGGGAGACGAGCTTTCATCCGGTTCTGCTTCTTGGCATAGCAGCAGCAGTTGCCTCTCACCTTTTCCTTTTCCATACCCGATCTGGATTTGCGCTGCGAGCGGTCGGCTTGAATGCAATTGCGGCTCGCACATGCGGCATAGCCAATGAGCGTGTGCAGTTGGCGTCGTTTGTACTCTCCGGCGCGCTGGCGGGGTTCGGTGGAGCGCTTGGTGTTCTCGGTCTGTGGCATCTGAGCAGCACGCCAACGTACGCCGATTATGGATTCATGGCCATCGCCGTCGCGCTGGTGGCAGACCTGAAGCCGCTGCGCGTTCTTCCGGTCGCCATCGTGTTTGCCGGCCTGGAAGTCGGCGCAAAATCCATGCAGGGTAGCGCGGGCGTGTCCTACTGGGTCGTTCACATCATCGAAGGCTTGATCATTCTGGCGATTCTGGTTCGCGGCGTGCAGGTGTTCGAGAAATCGAAGATCGAAGCGCAGAGCGCTGAAAAGGCGGTCGCATGAGCGGAATGGATGCGGCGATGGAAGCGATCCTGCGTATCTCCACGCCGCTGCTGCTTGCGGGTTTGGGCGAGCTCATTCTCGAGCGCGCCGGAGTCATCAATATCGGCGCCGAAGGTGTGATGCTTTGTGGCGCATTTTTTGGATTTCTGGCCGGATGGGGCAGCGGCTGTCCCTGGATTGGAGCATGCGCTGGAATGATCGCAGGCGTTTTCCTGATGCTGCTCTTCGCTTCGTTTGCGATTCGCTTCAAAGCGGACCAGATTGTCACGGGGATGGCGCTGAATCTTCTGGCTCTCGGTCTGACAGGCACCGGCAACGAAATCCTGCGACGCGCCTCGAGCATCGCACCTCAAGCCGTGACGTTCGAACCGATGATTCCGTCTCTATCGCATCTCCCACTGCTCGGCCCGCTGCTGTTTTCGCAGACTGCGCTGAGCTGGCTGGCGATTCTGCTGGTTCCCGCGCTCTACTGGTATTTTGAGTTCAGCGAACGCGGCATGGAATTGCGTGCGGTGGGCGAAAATCCGGTTGCGGCTGAAGCGAGCGGGATTTCGGTTCTGACTTGCCGATGGAAAGCGTGCATTGCCGCCGGTGCCTTAGCCGGACTTGGCGGCGCGTTCCTGACAATCTCGCAGACCGCCAGTTTCTCCGACGGCTGTACGCGCGGGCGCGGGTTTGTGGCGATCTCCGCGGTTGTGCTTGGCCGCTACAGCACGGGCGGCACCGCGGCGGCGTGCCTGTTTTTCGGAGCTGCTTTTTACGCGCGCGACGCATTCCCGTCGCTGAATGTTCCGACCGAGCTGGTGGAGATGCTGCCCTATGCGCTGACCTTGGTAGCGCTCTGCATTAAATTCGGCCGCTCCTCGGCGCCGGCAGGGCTGGGGAAAGCGTATGGGGGGAGCTGAGCTCGCGGCTACAACCGTTTTATCCATTGCTGAGGATCGCGGCTATCGTGAAATGCTGCAATGATGCGAATGTTTTCATTCTCTGGAATGAATATGAGGTTGTAGGGAAAGTGACTTACTCGTTTGCATCTTGCCACATCCTTCAAAACAGGATACGCAAGCGGCTGTTCACAGATCTTGTGGATTGTATCGCGTACGTTTTTGAAGAATTTCTCACCAAGAGCTGGACGTATGTCTCTGTACCAGCGATACGCCTCTCGAAGTTCCGCAACGGCTTCGGGGTGGTAGGTGACGGGCCGATGCATTTTCAGCGCTGTATTTCTTTCTCAGCCTCTTCCGCAGGAACCCATTTCACCTTGCCGTCTCGATATTCTTGAAGCCGCCGGTCCAGTTCCTGCTCTTGTGATTGACTCAGTTTGATGTTTTCGTCGCCGATAGAATTCCAGAGCTCGCCGATGAGTTCAAGCTTTTGCTCAATGCTGAGTTTGAAGAGTTTTTGGCGCACTTTCTGCGTCATGATCGCACCTCCAGTCAGCAATCGTATCCTCGGATGAGAGGAAGTCTATAGATCGCGCACGAACAAAAAAAGCCCGCGCGAGCAGGCTTTTTTGCAGGAATTTGCGAATGCTTCAATCCAGCCAATCCTTCTCCTTAAGTTTGCGCGGAAGGTAGTCGGTGGTCAGGAAGCGGAAATCTTTGTTGGCCAGCGCGTCGAGTTCGTATTTCAGGCCTGACTTCAACATTAACGTAATTTCCTGCTGCCATTCTTTCTTCTGGAACCACGGGTAGGCCATGATTTCCTTGGCGCGCGCAACGTCTTTTTCATTCAATTTAATGCCGACATTGCGCGTTAGTCCAAATGCCTCGGGATCGCGACTTGAGAACCCAACAAACTTACAATCAGGGATTGCCATGCGCTGGCTTTCGAAAGCGAGGTTGATGGAGCCCTGTTTTACAACCGAATAGATGTAATATCCCCATGGGTCATTATCGACGAGCAGTAGAATCGGCAAATTCCATTCGTCGTGGAGCCTGCGCGCAAGGCGACGCACGCCCCGAGGTGGCTGGCCATTTCCAGTCAGCAGAATGCAGTTGTGCTTCTTCCAGAATTTATCCTCGGAGAGGCGACTGAACTGAGTGTCTTTTTCAATCAGAAGTACGAAGTCAGCGTCACACTTCTTAATGTCCAAGTATCCGGGCTCAACAATTGACGGCACTGTTTTTCCCGCGATGCCAGCTCTCGTGCAATCAACGGTATCACCGCCCTCGACAATGGTAATAGGCCCGACCATAGTGCCC
>DASPJR010000216.1:0-2987 GCA_035628505.1 Planctomycetota bacterium
CGAGTATTTCTTCTACGAATTGCGGGGGTATTTCTCGACTTTGTGCGATACGCGTAGCGTTCAGTCCAGCAGCGTCGCCGCGAGGAACGTGAAGAGTGCGTGCATTCCGTCGTGGCTGATCGCTTCGACGGCCTTCATCGCGCGCTGCCGCTGGTGGTCGGCCAGCAGCGCGGCCTGGAGTGGGATCTCGTGCCTGGCGTAAATGTCGCGCAAGCGGTCGAGCTTCACCGTCGTCTTTTCGGCTTCGACCGCGGCCTTGATCAGGTCGGCGCGCTCGTCGTCGGTTGCCGCTTCGAGCGCCATCGCGAACAGAACCGTCGGGCGGCCTTTCATGATGTCGCCGCAGGTCGTCACTTTGTTCTGCGTGTCGCCTTCGATGTCTTTAAGATCATTCTGAATCTGGTATGCGACGCCCAGGTGCTTGGCGAATTCAGACAGCTCGCGCTCCCATTTCAGATCGCCTTCGCCCAGCACAATTCCGGCATAGAGCGATACGTCGAACGCAGGCGCTGTCTTGAGCGCGTAGATGCGCAGACATTCGATTGCAGGAAGATTCTTCTCGCGGCCCTTGCGCCAGAGCAGCTCCGCGCCCTGGCCTTCCGAAAGCTTCACGTGCGCGTAAGCCAGCTTCTGCAGAATCTTCGCGGCTTTTTCGGCGCCAATTGCCGGAATTTCGTCGGCAACGATGCGGTAGCCGCGGCCGAGCAGATAATCGCCGATGTTGATGGCGACGGGAACCGAGTGCGATTTGTGCAGCGTCTCGGTGCCGTAGCGGAAATCGTCGTCGTCCTCGATGTCGTCGTGAATCAGCGAGGCCTTATGGAAAATTTCCATCGCCGCCGAAACGCGTTTTACTGGAAGTGGCACGTCGTCATTGTCAGTTAGCGCCTGCCAGGCGGCGGCGGTGACGAACGGGCGGAAGCGTTTGCCGCCCTTGCGCATCCACGCCAGCGAGATGCGTTCCATCTCGGCGACCTTGTCGTTGCGCGGCAGATTCTCGCGTTCGGGCGGAACGATCTCCACCAGTGGCTTTGGATCGAACCAGTGGCCAACGTCGCGCAGCAGCGGAACAAAACTGCGCGTGCGCTTCACGCCGGTTTTCTGATAACCAATCGCTGTCAGCACCCAGTCTTCGTCGACTTCGGTGTTGTGGCAGGTGTCGCGCAGCAGCGGAATCGCGAGCGACGGGATACCGACCTGCAGCACTTTGTCGAACGCCTTCTCAAGCACATTCAAACACGCGATGCCGAGAATGCCGTCCACCTGGCCGCTGGCGATGAGCTTCAGCACGATCGGCGTGCCTTCGGCGACGAGGACGTTGTAGCCCATGCGGCTGCCGATCTGGTTGAGATCGGCGATCGAGCACAGACCACAATTGTTGCAGTGAAGCTGAACGTCGTCCATCTTCGCCGTGCAATTCTCGGCCTGCTTGAGGCAGTGCGGCATCAGGAACAAGCGCTTTTCGAACGGCAGCGCGGCAAACTCTTCGCGCCAGTACTCATTATTAAGGAGCACCATCGCGAAGCCGATGTACGTCTGGTCGTAACCCAGCGGCTTCAGCAGTTCTTCCGCGGCGGCAAAGAGTGTCTGTTTGTTCGGCGGCCGGTTGCGCGGCAATCGTGCGGCGACCTCGACCGCTTTCTTACGGATGATCTCGCGCTGCTCTTTCGTTTCTGGAATCGACTTAAAGTTTTCGCCGGCCGGGCGCCATTCATCGTGGCGGTAGGGCAGGGGAGCGCGCGCTTCAACCGTGCCCTGTTCGGGATGGCGCACTATTTCCTGCACGAGATTCGTTTCAGACTGTGCGCCGTTGGTGTCAACGAGTACCGGTTGTGCGGCGTGCTTCGCCTTCATTCGCGAAACGAGATCGCTGGTGAGCGCCGTGTCGGGAAGCGAAACACCCTTCGCGGCGGCGGCGTGAAGCGCATCAAGCGCTGAGGCTGTCTGAGTCGCACGAGTTGCATCTGAAGACAGTACATCTTTTACGTCAACGGTGGCCAAGGGTCCGTCTCCTCACGTACACTGCGACTCCGACGACGATGATCACACCTAGCAGAACGTAAACGTTAATGCGCTTTATTCCAATCTCAGCAGTACCAATCATGTGCGCAACTCGCAGCGCTTTTACTTCATCCTTCGTCAATCCATTTACACCAGTCCGCTGGAAAAACTTCTCCTGCTGCTTTACGGTGTAATTGTCATTAAGCCATCGCCTGAGAACAAAGATTATTGCAGTCTCTCTAGCACTCCCGCGCTCGACAACCTTTGCTCCGTCGAACTCGCGATGCAAAGCCCCAGTCACAAACTGGCCGAGGCTTTCACCGTGATGCCCCACGCTAATGTCAATCTTGGTGTTCTCAGCGCCTGTGAGTGTGGCACAGAGCGTTCCCCCATCGGTGAATATGTCGGCGAAAGTAACATCGATGGGTGGCTTCAGTCCCAACTCTTTAAGCGCCTGCGCATATTCCTCATTTTCTCCGCACCAGGCAAGCGTACTGAGCAGCATCAAAAGAGCGGCAAGAGTTCGCATGCACACACCATTGCGTGTCATGAAGTGACGCTTTTCACCTCAGCGATATTCGCTGAATTCTTCTTTTTCAGCGCGGCCGCCAACGCCCCCAGTCCGCCCAGCGCGTAGCACAACGGGTACAGCTCCTCATAGTACCACAAGACGGCGAAATAAAAGCCAATTGGCGCCGGATTCCAGCTCCCATCCGGCCTCTGCTTTTCGATCAGCCATTTCGCCGCGCGCGTGCAGCACTCCTCTTCAGGGTCTACACCGCTGACAACCAGCGCGCGCAAGGCAAGTCCGGTCTCTTCAGCCGTGCTCGGCGCGCTCTTACACCCGCCGAAGCCGCCGTCTGGATTTTGGATGGAGCGGAGCCAGGTGAGGGCACGTTCTCCAATATCGGGAAATACGCTGAACAGTTCAGACTGCGGCTGTGAACTTATGGCAAAGAGCACATTGCTGGTCCCGTATGTTCGAT
>DASPJR010000217.1:0-16338 GCA_035628505.1 Planctomycetota bacterium
CCATTGATCTCATAAAAAAAGAGCGACAGATCTACACCCGTTAGTGACCTTGGAATCTGCGAAAACTCTTCGGCATTATGCGGTCCGGTTCCGGTGGCGGCAAAATCTTCTGCGCTCAACGCAATACTGCAGATGCGGCCGCCCGCTGAACACAGCAGGCTCGTCCGTGCCCGTGCTTCAAGCGCGAGCTCGGGCAGCGTTTTATTCAGATAAACCTTCTGCCAAACCGTTTCACTGTCCACGCCCCGCTCGAGAAGTTCCGCGGCCATGCGCATTACTCTCGGGGACGTGTTGCTGTAAGCGAACTGGCCTGTATCGGTGAGCAGCGCGACATAGAGCGCTTGCAGGGCGGTAAAGGGCACCGGCCAGCCGTTGTATGCGGCGAGGAGGAAAATGAGTTCGCCGGTTGCCGCGCATCGGGAATCAACCCAATTGATGGCTCCAAAATTCGGGTTGCCGAGGTGATGATCGATATCGATGACGGCAGCGTTGGCGAACTGTTCGAGCTGCACATTGCCCAGCCGCCGCAGATCCGTTGCGTCCAGAACAAAGAGCAGATCGGAGTCGAACTTGTCGCCAGGCACAAGTGTACGCAGAGGAACGCGCTCAGCCGGACTTTCGAGCAGGAACTCAAGGCGTCGCGGAACGGGATCCGAATTAATGATCTCTGCATGCTTGCCGAGCTGACGGAGAACAGCGCACAGCGCAATTTCACTGCCGAGGCAATCCCCGTCCGGCCGCTCGTGTCCGGTGATCACAATATGCTGCGCACGATCGACTCGCTCTCGAATCGAAGCGGCGATAGCGTTATCTGGGCCGTGCCCAAAAACAGGCAGCGGCGCTGCAGAGATAGGCTTCAAAGGTGCAGAATCAGACAACGGATGCTCCTCTATCAGGTGCTGATGCTTGACCTTAGCGACCTGCTCTGAAATTGCGAGGAGAGACTTTTCGCGTCACCTTCCTATGAGGAATCTCCAAAGAAGAGGTGGCCAGTGTGCAAAAAAGCCTCTATAATCGTTTTGTGCACCTTGTTTTCAGCCACTAACGGACATCAGGACCGTCGCGCCGCATGGGTCTTAAAGGAAATCTTACTACTGTTAACCTGTCCGAGGTTTTTCAAAACCTCGCGTCTGCCAACTCGACCGGGCTGCTTCGCGTTCAGGCACCTGAGGGTCCGCGTTTCGTCGAGCTCCAGAATGGTGCGATTTCCATCGCTGGCCGCTCGGCCGGCCGAGTGATGCTTGGCGATCTTCTCATCGCACGCGGCCTGATCGATGATGCCAGCCTCGAGGAGGCGCTGCGACAGCAGAAGGAATCCGGCAAAATGCTGGGCGAGGTCCTGCTGCAAACCGGCACCGTCACCATTGAACAGATTGAAAACGCCTTGAAGTTTCAGATTGAAGAGGAAGTCTGCGAGCTGCTCACGCTGCGCGCCGGAGACTTCGACTTTCTCGATGGAGCCGGGCTGGACACGCGCATCGCTCCCGCCGGCGGACTGGTGAAGCTTAAGCTCGATCTGCCGCGCCTGCTGCAGGAAGCAGCCAACCGGGCCGAAGAGTGGAAAATCATCGAGCAGCGCATACCCAGCCAGTCGGCGCTTTTCCAGACAACCGCCGATGGCGATGCCATGCTGCAATCCGGCGAAGGGCTCTCGCCTGAAGGCATGATTCTTCTACGCCTGGTCAAGACGCACCGGACCGTGGAAGCGATGGTTCAGAAGGCGTGTCTCGGCCGCTTTACCACAAACCGCATGCTTCTGGAACTCACCGACGCGGGGATCATTGCGCCTGCGCCCCTGGGAGCCTACGAACGTGTCGCGCGCGAGCACCTGGGCCTGAACCGTTTCGACGAGGCGCAGCGTGTCGCCGAGTACCTTGCCGAATTCGGAAGCTCCCAGGAACGAGAATCCGGGCGCGCGCTGGTCCAGGAAATTCTGAAGATGCGCAAGCCGGCGGCTCCGACGACCAGCGCCTATGTCAAAGCCGATCCTAAAGTGCGCTCGGAAGTCATTCGCCGCAATCAGCCCGGGCTCATCATTAAAAAGGAGCAGTCGAGGCTGCCGGTAATCCTCGTGGTGGTCCTGGTGCTCGCCGGCGCCGGCGTCGGTACGTATTTCCTGTATTCGCGCGAGAAGGGCGGCGAATACACCACCAGCCGCAAGGAATTGGAGCGTGTTGCCAACGAAGCCAAGGAACTCATCGTCGCGGAAAAGTACCGCGAAGGCCTTCAATTGCTGCGCGGCTTCCGCTCGTTCGATCCCGACATTCAGAAGCAGGCCAACGAGCTCTTCCAAAACCGGCAGAAGGACGTCGAAGCCAAGCTCATCCAGGAGATCGACAATTTTACGGCGGCGCAGAAATCCGGCAAACCTGAGGAACTTCAAAAGGCGCTTCAGCGCATTGAGCCCCTGATCGACATCGAAGTGATGGCTGTGCAGCTTGAAGAGCTGCGTGCGCGCGTGCGAAAAGACGTTCATGCTCTGCACGACCGCGAGATGGCCCAGAAATTCCAGGCGCGCCTCAAGGAAATTGAAGGTGCTTCAAAAGATAAGAACAAAGATGTCCTGCGTGCCGAGTATGAGAAATTGCTCGCAGAGAAGCCGCCTGAATCCATCGCCGCGACGCTGCGGGAGTCGATCCTGCAGATTCGAAACACCTCGGCGGAGGCCGCCAGGCTTTCAGCCAAGGCCGCTGAACACAAAAAAGAAGGTGACTACGAATTTGCCCGCATGCTCTACGAGCGCGTTCGACAGCAGGCACCGGGCAGCGAAAGAGCTGAGGAAGCGGAGAAGGCTCTGGCTGAAATGTCCTCGGCATCTGCCGCGGCACAGACGCGCTTTGATGGCATACAGGCAATGATTACGCAGGGCAAAACTCAGGAAGCTGCGAGCGCTTTGCAGAAATTCCTCGATGAAAAGCCACCGCAGCAGCAGTTCGTTCGCGCGCTTATGGCTCTGCAGGGGTTGAGCACTGACAACGAAGCGGCACTTGTCGCAACCTTGAAATCAGCGCAGGCACAGTATGACAAGGCGCCGGCTGAAGCGCGCAAAAAGATCATCGAATTGGCCGAGCAGAACCGCTACTCGCGCACGGCGCAGAATGCCGCGCTTAAAGTGCGCGTGACCAGCGTTCCGGCCGGCGCGGCGGTTCTGGTGAATGGCAAGAATGCCGGCACAACCCCCGCCAATGTAGACGTTCCTGCGCTTGGGCTCGTGCGGCTTACGGTCTCCAGCGAGGGCTTTGAATCAGCGGACGCCGTGAAGACCGACTGGCGGGACGAGCAACTGAGCGTCGCGCTAAATCGTATAGCGGCCACGACGGCACTCCTTCCGGCGCCTGCCCGCAACGGTCTCAGCATCATGCACGACAACATCATCGTTGCCGGAGGCGGTGAAGCAATCTTCTGTCCGCGCCGGACGTTCAAACCCCTAAACCGGATTCGTCTTGCCAAAACGGGTGATAACGAAAACACGGCGCCGCTGCTGGCTTATGGCGGCGAAGTTTTCATTCCGCAGAAGATGGAAAACGCACTGTGCCGCGTCGAGCCAATGAAAGGCAGCGTGACTCGCATTCTTCTGGACAAGCCGGCGACCAGCACGCCGATTCTCTATGAAACGCGAGATGAAACGTCCGTTAAGCTGCTCGGACTGGCGACTGAATCGGGTTTCGAATCGTATGTTTACGAAGATGGAAAGTCGAAGCACCAGACGCACCTTGCAGGCGCGGGTTCGCCGCCGATTGGCATCGCTTACGACGGCGAGTTCTTCTATCTGCCGCGTCCTGAAAAGATCTTAAGCGCCGTCAGCGGGTTGACAGGCTTGAAGAAATGGGACGCCGCCGCCTCTGGTGAAATCTCGGGCGCTCCGGCACTCGATAAGGCCCGCGGCATCGTCGCTGTTGCCGCCGTGAACGGAACCGTCAGCGGCTTTGAACTTAAAGGCGGAAAGGAAAAGTGGAAGCAGGAGCTGGGCGGCGAAGCCCGCTTCGGACTGCTCGCGCTCACTTCCGGCTTCCTGGCACTGCAGGCGGACGGGAAAGTGAAGGTGCTCGCCGTCGACACAGGAACGCCAGGCGCATCGGTGGAACTTAGCGGCACGCCGGTACTGCCCGCTCAAGTCGCTGGCAGCACCACTCAGGTCGCCGCAATCCTCGTCGCCACAGAACACAAGACCGATGCGGGCGCGCAACATTTCCTCTACGCGCTCTCGCCCGCTGCCGATGCCATTCTCTGGCGCGCTGCGCTGCCTGCTAAAGCTGTGGCGCTTACGTCCGACGGCGAGCGCGCGTTCGTCTCGACGGAAGATAATTTGCTGCAGGCTTATTCGGTGAAGTAGTCTTTAAGAAACCTCAAGGACGCTAAGGCGCCGAGACCGCCCTGATAATAGATCACCTGCAATAGCTGAGCGTTTCACCTGGCGCGCTCGTCATTGTCCTCCTCAGGCTGTCGAAATCGGTTCCTTCAAACTCCACGCCGCGGAGCCGCACGCGCAGCGTTTTGCCATCGTTGTGAATGACGCTTAGCGCCTTGGCCGTTCAATAAGAAACGAAAGGCCGCCAATAAAAACGTCCAGGGCGGACTGCCCCTGGACGCCTGCTCCAGCTTGGTAAAGTGCGCCGCTTAGTTCTGCGGCACCTTGTTGATCGTGTGCAGGAGGTCCTGGACGATTTCTTTTCCGTCCGCGGCTTTGATTTTGTACTTGATGAACTGCTGGTGGACCGGCTTGATTTCCGGGATCTCCAGCGAGACCGTCTTGCCGTCCGCGGAGAGCTTCACCGACTTGATCGTCACCGGATCGCGACCCTTCTTCTTTTCATCGGAAGGCTTGTAGTCGTCGGAACCGTAACCGGAGGTGCGCTTCAGGTTGCAGCATTCGGCACCCCAGTTCTGCAGGTCGGTCGCCGACGCCGGATCCAGCGCGCAGCTGAAGGTAATGTCGATGCCAGTCTTCTTGACGTGGAATTCCATCGGCATATACGCCTGCGTTCCGGTGTAGCGCACGCGGCAGAAGCAGCCGTCTTTGCCGGCCGACGTCTGCCAGCCCTTCATGCCGCTCAGGTACATCTGCCCATCGATCGGGTGAACGCGGCCGCGCATGATTCCGCTGGGGAAGGTGAACGGCATCTTCGTCACGCCGCCCTGCACTTCGCCGTCCACAGTTTCGTACATGACGTGATAGAAGAGACACTTGCCATACGACATGTGGAAGAGATGACCGGCGAAAGGTCCAGCTTTCGGGCCCGCCCAGATCTGTCCGCCTGAAGAGTTATCGGCGCTCATCGGCAGCCAGCAGATCGGGTTATCGCGCGGCGATTCCTTCTTCGCATTCTCGTGCAGATTCTGAACGTGTCCGTAGAACTTGCCGGGTCTGACCAGGTTGATCGGGCAGGACGGCGTCCACGTTCCCTGGTTGTCGCCAGTGGTCAGCTCGCCATTCGGGCCAAGGCCCATGCCATTCGGCGCCCGGAAGCCGACGGCGACGATCTCTGTCTTGCTGCCGTCCTTGCTCACCTTCAGCATCGTGCCGCTGTGGATGGTACCCTGGTGGCCAAGGTCGCTGCCCTTCATGTAGTAGAAGTTGCCGTCCTTGTCCGTGTGCAGGTCATGAGCGAACTCGTGGTAACTCACCTGGACCATGCAGTCGTTGTTGAAGTTTTCATAGAAGTCGGCTTCGCCGTCGTTGTTGAGGTCATGCAGGCGTGTGATCTGATCGCGGCCGGTGACATAGATCACGTCATCGACTATCTTCAAGCCGAGCGCCTGGAAGAGGCCTGTGGCGTAGCGTTTCCATTCGAGTTTTTCGAGCTTGGCATCGATTCCCGAAACGATCCACACGTCGCCGTCGATGTTGGCGATCGCGGCGCGGCCGTCTTTGAAGAAGTCTACGCCGGTCATGCGCATGTAACTGTTGTAGGGATTGTCGTACGGCACGGTAAGCACGTCCATCGCCCAGCCGCCCATGTCTTCGCCTACAACGCCCTGCGTCGTCAGCACTTCTTTCCAGCGTCCCGGGCCACCCTTGGTCAGAGCCGTCAGATCAGCAGCGGGCGCCGCGGATTTTACGGCGCTGGCGAACTTCGGCAGATCCGCGCTGGGGCAGCTGGCGATCAGCACCTGCAGCTTTGTGGGAGCCGAAATCGCCGGCAGCTTGAGATGCACCGAACCTTCCGCGGTGACTTCCCAGGTCGTGCCTTCCGGCGCGCCAACGGCGGCAGCGGCAACGGTCGTGCCTGCATCGTCGAGGTACGCGAAGTGTGTGCCTGCAGGGCCGCTCTTGTCGGTGCCGCTCGTGGCACCCAGCGCGGCGACAGCACCGGTGGTTTTTTCCTTTTCAAAGACGAGCATCGCCAGCGGCGCGCTGGATTTGTCGATGTTCAGCGTGCGCGAGAAGACATTGATATTGTCCTTCGGGTTCATCTCGAAACCTTCGAGGACATTGGCGCCCTGGACCGTGTAGGAAACGACGACCTTGTCGCCGTGCAGGTAGAGCCCCTTGTACTTGGCCCAGTCTGCCGGCAGTGGACCAAAGGGCCTGGCGCGCGGATCTTTCCACTCGCTGCCCTTCGCCCAGCCCGGGTTGCCGTGTTTCGTTCCGAATGCCGGCGCGCCGTTGATTGACGGCTGGCCTTCCAGGCCGTCGCGGCCCTTGGCCATCTTGATGAACTTTCCGTCGCTGTTCGTCCAGCCGACGGAAACGCGCATCACGTCGGTGTCAAAGCAGATGCCGCTGAGTTTGTCGGCTCCCAGCTTGATTGCCAGGCCCTTGTGCGTGGAGTTGTTCTTGTGCGGGTACTGTGCCATCAGCGTCCCGGTCTGGTACGGGCCAAACTCCATGGCTTCGAATTTGCCGGGCTTGGGCGGCGGCTTGGGAGCACTTGCAACCTTGTCTGATTTGCCGCCAACGCGCTTTTCCCAAGCGGCCTTGTCGTACTCAATGTTCCCGGCGCCCTTTTTGTGGAAGAGAACTTTATCCGGGATCGGCTCCTGCTTGCCTTTGGGCGGCTGCCAGGAAAGGATGCAACCGGCTTCGCCGCCGCCTTCGAAGTACTCAAGCTTGATCTCGTGGTTGCCGGCTTTCAGATCGACGCTGCCGTTGGCTTCCTGCATCGCGTGGATGCCGCCATTGTCGACGATCTTCTTGCCATTGATAAACAGGCGCGTGCCATCGTCAGACTCGGTCATGAAGTGGTAGTTGCCGGCCGTCTCAATCTTGAGGATGCCCGTCCAGCGCGCGGCAAAGTTGTCGCTCATCTTGATGCCGTGGAAGTCGCCGGCAACCAGGGGGAAATTGACCTGTTTGTCGACGCGCACGTACGTCGGCTTCTTGCCGGTCAGGTCCACAAAGTCGCTCGGCGGCGAACCCAGGTCCAGGTATTCGCCAACCAGCCCGGGAACCAACTCGTCTTCCGCCCGAACGGCGCTGCTGAACGCCGCAATGATGGCGATAAGTAAAAGTGCTGCTCGTTGCATTCGTTTCTCCCCTTAACGGTTTCTGGTCTTCGAACCAGAAACTAGAAACCAGAAACCCGAATCCTCGTCGTTACGGAATTACATTGATCGTTTCGTAAATCTCGCTGCTGATCGGCGTGCCGTCGGCGGCTTTGATCTTGAACTTAATCACTATATTCGTCACAGGCTTCAAATCAGGTACGTCAATGCTTACCGTTTTTCCGTCACCTGAAAGTTTTACGCCCTTGATAGGGAAGGGCTCGCGTCCCTTCTTTTTCGGATCGGAGACAGTGAATTCCGGCGAGCCGTAAGGATCGTTGTCGACGCCCGGATTGCCCGATTCGAAGTAGCTGACGTTGAACCATTCGCCGCCCCAGTTGGCGACATCGTTGACGCTGGCGGCATCGAGTGGATTAGTGAACGTAACGTTGATCTGTCCCTTGGTCACACGCAGATCTTTCGGCATGTGCACCGGCTTTCCCGTGTAACGCACACGCTGGAAGCAGCCGTCGCGCGCAGCCGATGTCTGCCAGCCTTTCAGACCAGCGACGTAGAGCTGTCCATCGACTGGACTGAAGCGCGCGCGCATGATGCCGCTTAAGAACGTGAGCGGGAATTTCACTGCGCCGCCTTGCGGCGTGCCGTTGATGAATTCAGGCATGATCTTGAAGACCGAGCACATGCCATAGCTCAAATGGAGCAAGTCTCCCTTGAACGGACCCCACTTCTCGCTGGTCACCCACACCTGGCAGCCGCCTGAGCGGTCCACGTTCATGGGAAACCAGATCATCGGCGGCTCATTGCGTTCTTCAGAAACTGTGTCCCGGTGCGCAGCGTCTTTCACGCCCAGGTAGCTGCCTTTCTTGATCCAGTTGAGTGGGCACACGGGAACCCACGTTCCCTGGTTGTCGCTGCTGGTCACTTCGCCATTGGGCCCAACGCCTATTCCATTCGGCGCGCGCACGCCGGTTGCGAAAACTTCGCTCTTTTTGCCGTCCTTTGAGATTTTCATGATCACGCCACTGTGCGCGCTGATGCGTTCGAACTTGCGACCGCCGCCGCGCACGGGCGCTCCCTTGGAGTAATAGAAGTTGCCTTCGGCATCGGTTTGTAAATCGAACGCGAATTCGTGGAAGTTGGTTGTGACGATGCAGTCGTTGTTGAAGTTCTCGTAGAAGTCCGCTTCGCCGTCATTGTTTAGGTCATGCAAGCGCGTGATCTGGTCGCGGCCGAGCGCGTAGATGACATCGTCGACAATCTTCAAGCCGAGCGGCTGAAAGAGTCCGGTCGCATAACGCTTCCAGGTAAGATTCTCAAGCTTGTCGTCGATGCCGGAGACGATCCACACATCGCCGCTCCACGTGCTGAGCGCCGCGCGCTTGCCGTCGGAGAACAGGTCCATGCCGCCGAAGCGGATCCACGATTTCCACGGATTGTCGTCGGGCGCCGTGAACGTATCGACAACGTAGGGGCCATCGCCTGTCCCGAGCGTGCCCTTGGTGTTGATCGTCTGCGTCCAGCGGGCGGAACCGCCCTTGGTAAGCGCTTCGAGATTCTCGGCAGTTCCGGTCAGGAAACCGGCAAACTTCGCCGCGTCGGCCACAGGGAGCTTTGCAATGACGAGTTTGAAAGAGGCCGTCGCGGTAAGCGGCGGAAGCTTGAGGTAGACGCGCGTGCCGGCCGATTCGAATTCCGTTCCTTTCGGCGCTCCGACGAGTCCCGCCGTGATCTGATCAGCTCCGACAGTCAGCGTGGCGCTCTGCTTGTCCGCGGCGACACTGGCCGTGCCCTTGTCGTTCTCGCAGACAACCAGCTGCGTTGTTTTGCTGGCCGGACCAAACGTGAAATTACGATTGAAGGCGACAAGATCGCCCTGGCTCTGCACGCTCTGATTTTCAAGCACCTTCGCGTCGGCGACCGTATACGAGAAAATCACCTTGTCGCCATGGAGGTAGAGGCCCTTGTACTTGGCCCAGTCCTCGGGAAGCGGTCCGTCTTTGTCTTTGCGCGGATCTTCGAACTTGCCGTCTTTTGCGTAGCCGGGATTCCGCGAGGTCGCGAACTGGAAATTGCCGACAGCGTTGGGACCTACTCCATGCGATTCGTTGAAGGCCGTGCCGGCCCAGTCGATGTAGCCGCCGGTCCAGCCGGCGGAGATACGCAGCAGTTCGGTATCGAAGCAGATGCTGGCTGGCTTATCCTTGTCGAGCTTAACGATGATGCCTTTCAGGGCGACGTTGTTCTGGCCGGCTCCGCAGGTACAGGAGATGAAGGGGCCATAGTCCATCTCGGAGCACTTATGCGGCGGTTTTTTCTTGGCTTCGCCGGCATGTAAACTGCCGAGCATTAGCATCAAAACTGCCGCACACAGAATTTTATATCGAAACATTTACAGTTCCCCGTTTCTCGAATGGTCCCGCCATGCGGAGGGCCGCAACGAAACCAAGCTTGTATACACCAGTCCGCTTCTCAAAAGTGGGCGGAAAGGATATGCCTTTTACCCGTGAAGATCACTTTCGTTGCATCAGCCGATCATGGCAGGCCGCGGCTTTACCGGCCCGCTGAGTCTACGAACACACACTGTTTTCAGAGCCACACAAGCCTGCGCATTTTCACGGAGATTCTCTAAAAAAACGTGGCGCGAAGAGTCTCGCGCCACGCCGTCCTGCTCAGAGTTCTTTTCTGTTCATTTGCCCAGGTTATGAATCGTGTTGTGAATGTCGCTCTTGATTTCTGTGCCGTCCGCGGCCTTGAGCTTATAGGTGATCTTCATCTGCATCACCGGCCGCATGTCACCGATCTCCAGTGAAACAGTCTTGCCGTCCGGTGAGAGCTTCGCCGACTTGATCGTCATCGGATCGCGCTGATCGCCCTTCTTCTTCGGCTCGCCCGTCTTTTCCGGCAGGGTGCTGACCTGCGGCGAACCGTAGCCGCTGGTCCATTTGTAATTCCACACTTCGCAGCCGTAGTTCTGAACGTCGTTGGCAGTCGCCGGATCGAGCGAACCGGTGAAGGTGATGTCGACGCCCTTTTCGGTCGCTTTCAGACCCGTCGGCATGTGAACGGCGCGGCCGGTGTAGCGCACGCGGTCCAATCCGCCGTCCTTCGCCGCGTTGGTCTGCCAGCCTTTGAGTCCGCCGATGTAGAGCTGGCCGTCTTTGGTGTTGAACCGCGCGCGCATGGCGCTGCAGGTCAGCTTCAGTGGAATCTTCGCCACGCCACCCTGGATCTGGCCATTCACTTCTTCCTTCAGCACCTTGTAGAGCGCCGACTGGCCGTACGAGAGATGCAGCAGTTCGCCATTGAACGGGCCCCACTTGTCGCTGGTGACCCAGACCTGCCCGCCGCCGGAGTTATCCACGTTCTGCGGCATGAAGCAGAGCGGCTTGGGCTGTGACGTCGGTTTGCCCTGTGCCGTATCGCACACGCCGTTGAAGCTGCCTTCCTTGATCCAGTGCAGCGGTGTCGCCGGCACCCACGTGCCCTGGTTGTCGCTGCTGGTGAGTTGTCCGTCGGGGCTGATGCCGATGCCGTTGGGCGAGCGGAAGCCCGTCGCGTACGTCGTGGCCTTGCTGCCGTCTTTGCTTACTTTGATCAGGCATCCGTGGTGCGCCGTCAGGTGGTGGAAGCCATTGCCGCCCGCGCGCACTGGCGCTCCAAAGATAAAATAAAAGTTGCCTTCCTTGTCCGACTGCAGATCGTACGCGAACGAGTGGAACGCGGTGGTCAGTTCCCAGTCGTGGTTGAAGCATTCGTAGAAGTCGATTTCGGCGTCGCCGTTGAGATCGTGCAGGCGCGTAATCTGATCCTTGCCCACGACGTAGATCTTCTCGTCGACAATGCGCAGGCCCAGCGGCTGGTGCAGGCCGGTGGCGATGCGCTTCCACTCCAGGTTCTCCATCTTGTCGTCGATCCCCGAAACGGTCCACACGTCGCCGCTCCAGGTGCTCATCGCCGCGCTGGTCTGGTTGGCAAAGAAGTCGAACGCGCCGATGCGCATCCACGCCTTGTACGGGTTGTCGTACGGAATGGTGATACGGTCGACCACATACGCCGGCAGATTCTTGATGATCTCCGCTTCCTGCTCGGCGGTTACGGCGCCCTTCTTCTTCGCTTCTTCAATTGCTTCCTGCTCGGCGCGCACGCCCTTTGTCGTGATCTTCTCAGTCCAGCTCGGCGGTCCGCCCTTGGTCAGCGTATTCAGGTCGATCGGCGCCGGCGAAGCCTTCGCGATCGCCGCCGCGTCGCCCTTCGAAATAATGACCTTGAAGTTCACCGCAGCCGTCAGTTGCGGAATGTTCAGGATGATCTTGCCTTCCTGAGCGGCGAGCTTGGCACCCGCCGGAGGATTGACCAGGGCCACCTTCAGCTCGCCGGCCGTCGCCGTCGCGCCATCCGCTGAAGCTGTCACGCCTGCCACTTCGGCGACCATCAGCGCCAGAGCCGCGTCGCTGGCGCCCAGCGTGAAGCAGCGCGCGAAGCCCTTGGCGTCGCCCGATCCTTCCATCGCCGGCATGTCCAGAACGTTGCAGCTCCCGATCGTGTAGGAGAAGACCACCTGGTTGCCGTGTTTGTACAGGCCCTTGTACTTGCCCCACGCGGCGGGAATCGGACCCGGCGGCGGGAGCGGCTTGATGCTGTCCGGACGAGGGTCCTTGAAGCTGCCCGTCTTGTCCGCCCAGCCGGGGCAGTGCGGCGTCACGAACGTCGGAGGCACTCCGAGCGTCGGTCCGGGGCCGTGCGCGCCGTCGAAGGGAACACCGAGCAGCTTAAAGGTGCCGCCGATCCAGCCGGCCGAATAGCGCAGCGTATCGCAGTCGAAGACGATGCCGTCCATCCACTCGTCGGCCAGCTTCACCGCGATTCCCCTTGGCGTCACGTCGCTGCCATCGAAGTGGCCGTTGCCGTTGACGAACTTTGCCTTGGGGTCGCTCATCATGGAGGCGGACAGGAACGGGCCGTAATCCATCTGCATGTGGCGCGGCTTGGGCTTCTCACCGGCATGGCACAGCGGCAACGCGACGGCAAGCAGTGCGGCCACAAAGGAATAGGCGTACTTGGAACGGTTCATCGCTTCTCCTTACTAATCCAAACGAAACAGCATGTGACGAACAAAAACTCCCGCTCTCTTTACACTTCTGGCGGCAAGTCATTCAAAAGAAATTGCCGCCGCCCGCTGATTTATGGGCTCTTTCCTTTACAGGGAGACTCCGCCACTGGCAAGCTCCCGCGCGGGATTTCCGGGATGAGAGCTGCAAACATTTGCACATGTTCAGGCCGCCGGGGCCTTTCTTCCATAGGGGAGCGTGGGTGAAGGCTGGGCTTGGCGTCAAAAGCGTGCACAGGTGCAGGCTTAAAATCGTTTAAAACTGTATAGGTTGTTTAAATACGTTTAAAACCATACGCCTGAGCCTGCCCATATAGATTGTCAAAGAACGTGTCCGAAACCACCCTAACACGGACGTGCCCGGCTCGCGTTTTATTTGGAAGAAATTTCGAGGATAAGGTACGCCAGAGCGCGCCAAAGATTTCGCACGCCGCCTCAGATTTGATTACTACTCATCGCACCTCGTGCGGTATACTTCTGTGTCTTATTCAACCTTCAAAGGACTCACGTATGCCGAACCGATTCACCGCGCGCCGCGCTGGCGGGCTGATCCTTGCGCTCGTCATGGCCGCCACGGCGCACGCCGGGACCATCTTTGTCGATGCCGCGGCTCAGCCCGGTGGGGACGGGCAATCATGGGCAACCGCGTTCAGGACGTTCCAGGAAGCGATTGATGTAGCTGCGATCAATGACGAAGTTTTAGTCGCGCAAGGCACGTATAAGCCATCAAAGCGCACCGACATCAATAATTCTCGAACTGCCAATTTCACCATCGAAGGCGGACTTACTGTACGCGGGGGATATGCGGGAACTGGACACCAGGATCCGTCGATTCGCGACATTGTTTCATACCCGACTATCTTCAACGGCGATTTAAATGGTGACGATGATCATACCAAGGCAGGCAATGATCCCGCGCGAAACAACTCGGAGAACTGTTACGAGATTATTAATTCTCTGTCCGATTTAACTCTGGATGGGCTCATATTTAAAAACGGTGCGGCAGTCGCGCCGTGGCCTCGGTCGGCGGGCGGAGCGATCTTCACCCATAGTAGGCTTGAGTTAACGGATTGCACTTTCGAATATAATTCTGCGAAGGACGTTGCGGGCGCAATTCTTACCGGACAAATATTTGCAACCAGATGTCGATTCAAAGGAAACTTCTCTGCGAGTGCGGGCGGCGCGATTCAATTGCGAGGTGGGGACTCGACATTTCAAGCTTGTCTATTCCTAAAAAACTCGGCGAACGATAAAGGTGGGGCAATACAAATTGTATCGTTCAGTGCAAGTCAGAAATTCATCAATTGTGTCTTTGCGGGAAATACGGCGCAATTAAAAGGAGCGGCATTATGGATCGAAAGCACATCTCCAAGTATTATTAACTGTACATTCAATGCGAATGCGGCAAATTCTGGAGTCATTTACAACCACTCGGTTAGTCCCTCCATTTCAAATTCGATATTTTCTGGCAATTCCGGCGGCGACATTTCCGGCGATGCTAATAGTTTTCCCGCGGTGACGTACACGAACTCGCAAGACTGGACCGGAGGCGGCATCGGAAATATCAGCGCGGACCCTTTGTTTGTCGACGCGGACGGAGCCGACAACATCATCGGCACGTACGACGATGACTACAGAATGCAAGCAAACTCTCCGAGCATCGACGCGGGTGACAACGCGAAGGTTCCCGCTGGCGTAATCACCGATCTTGCCGGCAACCGCCGGTTTGATGACGATCCAAATGTAACAAATACGGGCTCGGGCACGGGCTCTATCGTCGATCAGGGTGCCTACGAGCGCGTTTTCCGTCCGCTCGCCGTAAATGACGCCGCCAGCACACACCAGGGAAACAACGTTCAGCTCTCCGTGTTCGACAATGATGTTACCTTAAATGGCGGAACGCTGTCGATAACTGGCGTAACACAGGGTACGAGCGGAACGGTGACCATTCAGGGTACTAAAGTCACCTATTCGCCAAACGCAGGATTTGTCGGTTCCGACTCATTCACCTATACAATCAGCACTGGCGAAGAATCTCCCGATACTGGGACTGTGACTATCACCGTTACCAACACCGCTCCACAAAATACAGATCAGACAGTTTCGACACATTGGGGAACGGCAAAGTCAATAACGCTCGCCGGCAGCGATGCTGACAATGACGTGATCACTTTCGCCGTAGTAGCGCAGCCCCAGCACGGCACACTCAGCGGCACCGCGCCGAATCTGACCTATACGCCGATGGGCACGTTCACGGGAGCGGACAGCTTTACGTATAAAGTGAATGACGGCGCAGCCGACAGTAACGTGGCGACGATCACGATCAACGTTACCAACACCGCTCCACAAAATGCAGATCAGACCGTTTCGACACATTGGGGAACGGCAAAGTCAATAACGCTCGCCGGCAGCGACGCTGAGAGTGACGTGATCACTTTCGCCGTCGTTGCGCAGCCCCAGCACGGCACGCTCAGCGGCACTGCGCCTGATCTGACCTATACGCCAACGGGCACTTTTACGGGAGCGGACAGCTTTACGTACAAAGTGAATGACGGCGTGGCGGACAGTAATGTGGCGACGATCATCATCGACGTTGCCAACACCGTTCCGTTAGCCACAGACCAGACCGTTTCCACGCACTGGGGAACGGCAAAAACGGTGAGGCTCACCGGCGGCGACGCCGACAATGACGCACTCACGTTTACGATCGTTGCGCAGCCGCAGCACGGCACTCTGAGCGGTACCGCGCCTGATCTGACATACACGCCGACCGGCACGTTTACCGGAAGCGACTCTTTCACCTTCACCGTCAACGACGGCGTCGCCGACAGTTTGCCGGCAACTGTTACGATTAACGTTACAAACAATGCTCCGACGGTTCTGAGCGCCGCATCGCCGACCAGCGCTACGCCCCTTGAGCCCATCACGTTCACATCATTGGGAACCGACGCCGACGGCGACACACTCACGTACCTCTGGGATTTCGGCGACGGAGGCACCTCCACCGACCCGAACGCCACGCACGCGTACGCGGCGGTGGGCAGCTACACGGCGATGGTGACCGTCTCAGACGCGGCGGGCGGGACGGCTTCGGCGACGGTGCTCGTTCAGGTCAGCAAGGCCCCGACAGGGAGGGTGACGACGAGCGACGTGGTTGCGTTTGGTAATCTTCCGTTCACCTTTGATGCCAGCACGAGCACCGATCCGGAGAATGCGATTGTCTCGTACGTGTGGAACTTTGGGGATGGCTCGCCGAATGGCAGCGGGCAGGTTATTTCCAAAATCTATGAGCAGCCTGGCACGTATACGGTGACTCTCACGATCACCGACGCGGCGGGTGTCAGCACGACCATTTCGCGTGTCGTCGAGGTGCTGCCCGCGAATCAGGCTGGACTGTTCAATGGTTTCATCAATTACAAAGTGGGCTGGGACCGCACTGCGGACAATAAAGACAACTTCAGCTTGAACGCGAGCGTGAATGTCGGCGACGATGTCGTCGGCAAAGATACGACGCTGGCAGTGGAAGTCGCCGGCCAGCGCTTCACGGGAAAGCTCGACCAGAAGCTGCGCGATTTCACCAATGCGGATGCCAAGTGGACGGTGAAAGCCAATGTCCGAAAGCAGCCGGCGGGCACGGTCGTAGTAACGCTGAAAGTAAAGAAGGCCAGCCTCGGCCTTGGCTTCAATCAACTGGGAGTTACCGCCCACGGCGATCCGTCGGACATCGTCGAGAAGGACATTCCGGTGCGGCTGGAGATCGGCACGCGCAGCTTTGAGGTGCTTGT
>DASPJR010000218.1:0-40822 GCA_035628505.1 Planctomycetota bacterium
CGACGGAATAGACGACGCCATCGTTAACAGCGATGTGCGCGGCCGAGGAAGCGATCGTCACCACGCTTCCTTTTTTGCGCGCGATCATTCCCGGGCAGAACGCGCGGCAGACCAGCATCGTGCCGATCAAATTGCGATCGAGCATCGCGCGCACGTCCTCAAGCGGGATTCCGAGCGCATCGTTGGGCTTTGGCTTGCCGCCCCGCGCCGCAATATCGCCGCCAGCACAGTTGATCAGCACACTGACCGGGCCCAGCGCTTTCTGTGCGTTCTCCGCCATGGCCTGAACTTCCGTTTCGCTGGCGATATTGCCGGTGACAGCTGCAGTCTTCACGCCGAACTTTTCGCCAAGCTTTGCCGCGACTTCATTGAGATCTTTCGCTTCGCCGAATTCAGCCGGGGCGCTTTGTGAAATGTCGTGAATGGCGACCGCCGCGCCGGCCTGCGCCAGACGCGTGGCGATTGCGTGACCCAGTCCACGGCCCGATCCTGAAACGAAGGCTACTTCGCCCGAAAGCGTTTTTTCCATCGAGAGCTCTCCTTTTATATGTTCTGCGTACACCGCATTTCGGTGCTGCGTCGACGCGGAAACAGACTCCCATTGTGCCTTTGAGTCTTTGTTGCCTTCGTGTAAACTTGGCTTTTTCACAACGTACAGGGGTGGGGTTTCATGCCGAAAGTCATAGAAGGTCAGCTTACAATCAAAAAGGGCGTCCGTTTTGGAATCGTCCTCTCTCGTTTTAACAGCCTGATCACCGAACGGCTTCTCGAGGGTGCCATCGACTGCATTGTTCGTCACGGCGGCGAAGATGGCAACATCACCGTAGTACGCGTCCCGGGCGCCTATGAGCTGCCGGTCGCCGTCCAGGCGCTCAGTGAAACCGAAGAATACGACGCCATTATTGCGCTGGGCTGCGTCATCCGCGGCGGCACACCGCATTTCGACTACGTCGCCGGAGAGGCGAGCAAGGGCATCACGCAGGCCGGACTTGACGCGGGGATTCCTGTGGCATTCGGGCTGCTCACTTGCGATAATCTGGAGCAGGCCCTTGAACGCGCGGGTTCGAAGGGCGGAAACAAAGGCTGGGAAGCCGCGGCAAGTGCCATCGAAATGGTCGACCTGCTCAGCAAAATTGGCAAACGGTAAGCAACCGCAGCGATTTTCAATTTTGGTTCAACCGGTAACGTGACAACCGCTGCTGACGCTTCTGCGCCAGACGCGGTTAAGGAAAGTGTTTCAAGCGATGAGTCATCCACGAACCAGCGGGCGTGAAATTGCCCTGCAGTATCTGTACATGCACGACGTACTTGAAGGCAAAGATGTACACGACTTCGACACATACGTCAGCCAGCAGCAGCCGCCGCCCGACAAGGAAAGCGCGCTCTTTGCGCGGCAGCTCATCCAGAGCGTCATCGAGCATCGCTCGGAGCTGGATCAGGAAATCGCTGACGTCGCAACGAACTGGAACATCACGCGCATGGCCGCGGTGGACCGCAACATCCTGCGTCTGGGCCTTGCCGAGCTGACCATTCATCCCGAAACGTCCCACAAGATTATTCTCAATGAAGCCGTTGAGCTGGCCAAGCGATACTCGTCGGAAGACGCCGGCGCCTTTGTCAACGGACTGCTCGACAAGCTGCGCACAAAGCTGCGGCCCGACACAGTAGCGTAGGAACTCTTCGCCATGGCATCGACTCCCGATTCTCCGGCTTCCAGCACGTACAACGCCAGCCCTGCGCTTGAACAGCTTCTGGCCCGGCGCGATCTGTCTCCCGAATCTGCGACGGAACTGATGGAAGCAATCGCGGCTGGGCGCCTGAGCCCGGCGAGCACCGCGGCGATCCTGATTGCTCTGCGCGCCAAAGGTGAATCGGTCAATGAGATCTCGTCGTTCGCACGCGTCATGCGGCAGTGCGCGGTACGTGTCAACGCGCCCGACAAGGTGCTGGATACCTGCGGAACCGGCGGCGACAAAAGCGATACCTTCAACATTTCCACCGCGACGGCTTTCGTTGTCGCGGGGATGGGAATTCCTGTCGCCAAGCACGGCGGCCGTTCAGTCAGCAGCCGCACCGGCTCAGCGGATGTGCTGAAAACTCTCGGGGTCAATCTTGACGCCTCCCCGACGTGCGTTGAACGCTGCATCGCGAACGCTGGCATCGGGTTCATGTTTGCGCCGGCGCATCATCCGGCGGCAAAACACGTCGCGCCGATCCGCAAAGAACTTGGCGTGCGAACCATCTTCAATCTGCTCGGCCCGCTTTCCAATCCGGCGGGGGCAAAGCTGCAACTGCTCGGAGTGTTTGAGCCCGCTCTGTGCTCGACGTTTGCCAGCGTGCTCCAGGCCCTCGGAAGCCGCAGCGCGATGGTGGTCTGCGGCGCTGGTCCGGGCGGAGAAGGTTGTCTCGACGAAATGTCGACGTTCGGTCCAACAACCGTTGCGCGTCTTGAAGCCGGCCGCATCTCCGTTCAGCAGGTGGACGCACGCGCTCTGGGAATTGCGGTGCCCGCACGCGACGCGCTGCAGGCGCAAAGCGCCGAATCAAGCGCGGCGACGATTCGCAAGATTCTCGACGGGGAAAAGGGTCCGCCGCGCGATATCGTATGTCTTAACGCCGCCGCAGCTGCGATTGTGGCAGGCAAAGCGAATGACTGGAAGGAGGCCCTCGCGCTCGCCGGACAGAGCATTGATACGGGACGCGCCTCTGCCGCCTTGAAATCGCTTTGCGCGATCAGCAATTCGAATTAGGCAACGTCCTTCGGCCTGCACGTTCGCTAGCCTTGACTTCATATCGTTTTAGAGCTACGTTTAGATATGAGGTGGCAATTTTGCTCACCTAAAGCTGGTAATGTTCACATGCTCATTGAGTTCGAGCTCTTCCAAGTCATCATCACCGAAGGTTCGCAAACACAGGTCATTGTAGTAAAAGAAAAGAGCGGCGACCGCTTTTTTCCGATATACATCGGACATAATGAGGCGATGGCGATCGATCGCAAGCTCAACGATGTCCAAGTGCCCCGGCCGCTTACACACGATCTTCTGCATAATATAATTGAGCAAATGGGCGGTCGGCTAGCCCGAATTATCGTCAACGACATGCGTGACGATTACTATCTTGCCATGCTTGAGGTTGAACGCGACGGACAGACGATTCAGATCGACTCGCGGCCTTCCGACGCCATCGCGCTTGCGGTGCGCGCCGAATGTCCCATCTTTGTCGAAGAGCAGGTTCTTAATGCGCTGCAGTCGCGCGGTACGTGAATTCCGCAGCGGCGATTTCGCTGTTTACTCAAACCATTTCACGGTTGCTGAAGCTGCAGGGCGGCTGTTTTGCGTCTTTGCACAGCACGAAAAACGGGCGTATGATGTGGTTATGCTCCGCGCGATATCGTCTCCTATAGGAGAGAGGCTTTTATGAAACTTGGCCTGATCGGATTTCCAGCCTGCGGAAAAACCAGCCTCTTCAATGCTGTCACCGGGTCGGCTCTGCCGGTCGGGCAATACAGCAACACACCTGGCATCCACATGGCGACCGTTCGCGTACACGATCCACGCATGTACCGGCTGAAGGAATTCTACAAGCCCAAGAGTTTTGTTCTCGCGCACATGGAATGCGCCGATGTCTCGGGCCTGATCGACGGCAAAGGCGAGCACAAGCAGATCAGCGCCGAAGTGATGGGCAACGTGCGGCAGGTGGATGCAATTATCCATGTCGTGCGTGCGTTCGACAGCAGCGCCGTTCCGCACGTGCTCGACAGCATCGATCCTCGCCGCGACATGGCCGAGACTGTCAACGAAATGCTCTTTTCCGATATGGCGCAGTGTGACCAGCGCATCAAGAAGCTCAAGCCGCAGGTGGCCAAGCACTCGAAAACACAGGAGCATGATCTCAAAGAATTGGCGGTGCTGGAACACCGGCTCAAGCATCTTGAAGCCGGCAAGCCCGTCAGTGCGTTTATGACATCTAATGAAGATGAAAAGAAAATCGTCGCCGCATTTCAATTCCTCACTGCCAAACCGATGCTCACGGTCTTCAACGTGGGCGAAGGCGATCTGAATCCTGGCGGAAAAGCGGAACAGCTTGAAAAGGAATTTCCGGGCTCGATCGCACTGTGCGCCAAGCTTGAAATGGAGCTCTCGCAGTTGTCCGAGGAGGAACGCGCTTTGTTCCTGCAGGAACTGGGAATCAAGGAAGCTGCTGCCCCGCGGCTCGCAGCGATGGTATATAAGGATCTCGGGCTTATCAGTTTCTTTACTGTAGGTGAAGATGAAGTGCGCGCCTGGACGATACATAAGGGCGACCACGCGCAGCAGGCCGCGGGCAGAATTCATTCGGACCTGGCAAAGAATTTCATCCGTGCCGAAGTCTTCACCTATGCGGATCTGGATGCCGCGGGCGGCGATGAGCGGGCCATGAAGGCCAAACACCCTCTGCGGCTGGAAAGCAAGGATTACGTGGTCAAGGATGGCGACATCCTGAACATTCGCGCGAACACGCGCTAACACATCACAAGGAACACCATTCGGCTATGGCGAAGAGCACTCCTCAGAAATCAGCCCGCACGCTCAGAAAAGAACTTCCCGCCGCGACCGCTCCAGATCGCGCCACGCTTCCGCCGCAGGGCGGACCGACTCCCGGTGCCATGGGCGCCGGTCCGGGAGCGACCACTGACGAAGCGCACACGGATGGCTCGGCGGTTGCCGATATTCACGCGCTGCCGTTGCGGCCGGAAACGGTTACGCCTACGTCGCCGACGCCGACCAAGAAGGAACTCATCGCAGCCGGCGCACCGCCACAAGTGGTGAAAAAAATTAAGCGCCGTCCGCCCCCGGTTTTCAAGCCGGCCACGCCTGTCCCCTCGATTGAACTGCTCGAAGAAAAAGTGCGGGACCTGATTGCGCTGCAAGGTGAACATCCCGACCAGGACCTGGTCGGCGACATGATTATTACCACCCTGAAGATGATGCGCGACGGATCGACACGCGGCGAGTTGAAGATCCTGGCGTCAACGCTGCGCGAACTGCGCTACGCATTCAACATTTTCCGGCCGTTCCAGAACAAGCGGAAGATCACCGTCTTCGGATCCGCCCGCACGCCGAAAACGGCGCCCGAATACAAGCAGGCGCAGGCGTTCAGCGAAGAAATGGTGCGCCGTAATTTCATGGTGATCACCGGTGCCGGTCCGGGAATCATGGAAGCGGCCAACGGCGGCGCCGGGCGCGATTACAGCTTTGGCGTGAACATCAAGCTTCCATTTGAGCAGTCCGCCAATCCGTACATCGAAGGCGACAAGAAGCTGATCCACTTCCGCTATTTCTTCACGCGCAAGCTCTGTTTCGTGAAAGAAGCTTCTGCCATCGCGCTCTTCCCCGGCGGATTCGGCACGCACGACGAATGCTTCGAAACGCTGACGCTGGTGCAGACCGGCAAAGCATCGATGATTCCCATTGTCTTCATCGATCAGAAGGGCGGCGAGTACTGGCGCGAGTGGGCCGATTACGTGGTCGAACATCTGCTCGGCAAGGGCCTGATCAGCGAAGAAGACATGCATCTGTTCAAGATCACCGATGACGCGACGTGGGCCGCCGACGAAGTGACCAACTTCTACAAACGCTATCATTCCAGCCGTTTCGTCAAGGACACGCTCGTGATCCGGATGCTCAGCAAGCTGACGAAAGAAAACATCGACGAGCTCAATACGCGCTTCAGTTCGCTGACCACCAACGGCAAAGGGCGCATCGTTGAGACCAAGCCGCTGCCGGAAGAGGCCAGCGAGCCGGAGCTGCTGGAACTGCCGCGCATCGCGTTTCCGTTCAACCGGCGAAATTACGGCCGGCTGCGGCTGCTGATCGACCAGATCAACCGGTTTTAACCGTGTCTTTCTTCGAGAAGTATTCGACGGTGCGCGTGAGGCCTTCTTCGTTGCTGATGCGCGGCTTGTAGCCGAAATCGCGCTTGGCTTTTGAAATGTTGTAATAGTGCGAGCAGCTCAGCGCCTTGGCCAGAAAGCGCGTCATGCGCGGTTCATCGTTTTTCTTCAGCAGCTCATAAAATTTCTCAAAACACCAGCCCGCGCCGTAAGCAACACGGACGGGCACGCGCTTCGTCACCGGCGGAAGATTCATTTTTTTGAGCAGCGCATTGATCCACTCCCACATCACAACGGGCTTATCGTCTGAAATAAAATAGGCCTGTCCGGCGACGCGGTTGGGCTTCATGGCGTCCGCCGCAAGCACGTGAGCGAGCGCGGCATTTTCGATGTACGTCAGATCAACTTTATTCTGCCCCTTGCCAATCATGCGCAGCTGCCGCTTGCGCGCACGCTCGAGAATGCGCGGGATCAGATGATTGTCGCGCGGGCCCCAGATCAGATGCGGCCGCAGCGAGCATGTCAGCAGGCCATCCTGGCCGTTTGATTTCAGGACCTGTTCCTCAGCGATGGCCTTGGTCCACGAGTACGGATTAAAAAACACTTTCGGATACGGCGTGTTCTCATCCAGGTCGCATTCGTCTTTCATGTCGAACACGACACTGGGCGAGCTGGTGTAGACAAACTTCGGCACGCCGCGGCGTTTGCACGCGACCAGCAGATTATTTGTGCCGTCCACATTGATGGACTTGTACGTGTTGAAATCGCCCCAGATTCCCGGCAGCGCCGCGGTGTGAATGACGACATCCATGCCCATGCAGGCCTTCACGCAGTCGTCGACGTTGCGGATGTCGCCCTGTACGGCATCGGCGCCGAGCGCCTCGATCACCGGGTAGCGCTGGCGTGAAAGGATGCGCACGTGGTCGCCGCGGCCGAGAAGCATCTCGACGACCGCGCGGCCGAGAAATCCGCCGCCTCCTGTAACCAGTGCTCTGATGGGCATTGCTATTGGCTCTTAGCTCTTAGCTCTTGGTTCCGCCGCGCGAGTTCCTTCTCGGCCCAGCGCGCGAGCTCCTCACGGTTGATCTTCGCGTTGTGGCGGATGTCGACAGGGAAGGGCGCTGGATAAAACAGGAGGGTTCGCAGTTGCCTGGCTAAATCCGCTCCGCACCACTTTACAGCGTTTCTTTCAACATCGTCAAAAGCGTCTATCAGAGTTGTCAGCGTGCTGCTCTTTGGTGCTTCAGCGATGACTACCGCAGCCTGCTCTTCCGCAGGACCAATACCAGCGAGCGCAACGCGTATAGGCTGGTTGCATTCCCTCTCTATCATTGATTCAACGATCGCTTCCACACACACGCTATACAGCACCTTGCCGTCCTCGAGCAAGACGCGATGCGCTTTGCGGCCGCAGAACCAGAGACGGCCTTTGTCATCGAAGTAGCCCATGTCGCCGATGCGGTGCCAGACGTCGTATTCCCTCTCCCCTCCGGGGAGAGGGCCGAGCGAGCGCAGCGAGTCCGGGGTGAGGGGTTGCGCGTGTTCTGCAGGAGACGCGTTGCCCCTCACCCCCTCATTCGCTTCGCTCATGTGGGCCCTCTCCCCAGAGGGGAGAGGGATACGTCGCTCGTAAATCTTCGCCTTGCAGGTCTGCTCGGGCATCTCGAAGTATTCGCGCGTGACCACTGGCCCTTTCACGCAGATTTCGCCGATCTCCCCATCCGGCAGCACGCGTGAGTCGTCCCAGACTTCCACCGAACCAAGACCGGGGAGCTCCGCGGTGCGCGATTCATCCGCGCGAATGATCTTCACCGTCACGCCCGGCAGCGGGCGACCGATACAGTGCCCTTTGCCCTGGCGTGTGAGTTCCCACGTTTCGGCGAGAACCTCCGAGCCGCGCATGCTGCTGACGGGCAACGACTCTGTAGCACCATACGGAATATGCGTGTCACTGCCCGGCGGGAGAATCTCTTTGAATGGCGCGAGCACCTCGCCGCGCACGGGCGCGCCGGCCATGAGAATACGCTTGAGCGTCGGCAGCTTTATCTTGTTCTCGATGCAGTAAGGCCCCACGCGTTTCCAGATCGACGGCGAGCCGAACGTATAGGTGACGTTGTGCTTCTGGATGGCGCCGACGATTTTTGCCGGATCGCACTGCGCCGGCCGCGTGGGATCCATGTCGGGAATGACGCAGGTTGTCCCGAGCGCCGTTGAGAACAGCGCGAAAAGCGGAAACGCGGGCAGATCGATTTCACCCGGCTCGATGCCGTACTGTTCGCGAATGGCCGACACTTGAGCCAGAAACATGCCGTGCCGATAAAGCACGCCTTTTGGAATGCCCGTGCTGCCCGTTGTGAAGAGGATCGCGGCGGGTGTATCGATGCTAGTCTCGGCGAGTGGAAAGGGCCTGGTTTCGGCTGCACCGAGCTGGCGTAGATTCGATAGCGTCTCACCGCCCCAGAACCAGCGCCGGCCAACGGTGACGTTCAGCTTCACATCGTTGAATGCATCGCTGCGTGAGAGCACGCGCAGGGCATGGGCGAGGGAAATCCCGATGAGAGCCTGCGGGCGCACCTGGCGGATGCAATCCAGTAGATTCTTCTTGCCCATGCCTGGATCGATCAGCACAGGAACGGCTCCCAGCTTGAACAGCGCGAAAGTGATGCTGATAAAGTCCAGCCCCGGCCGAACCATCACCAGCGTGCGCTCGCCGGCTTTCAGTCCACTGCGCGAAAGACCGGAGGCAATCACGTCGCTATCGGCGTTCAGTTCCTGGAAGCTCAGGCGCGTGCGGCCGAGCGCGTCCGGGCTGTGCTCGCAGATGACGGCGGCTCGACCCGGCGCTTCGCGCGCACGCTGCGGCAAATACGAAGCAATATTGAATAAAGCCTGCTGCAAAAACGTCAGTCCTTGCCGGGAGTTGTCCACCATCGTGCGAAATGATCAAAGGGTACTTTAAGCGAGAGTGCTTAAGCTGCAAAGTCCGCAGAAAATCTCTAGGAATAGGCGTGGATAACAGTCACGTTCAATGATAAGAATTTAGACCTTAACCCCTTCAGGAGATCCGTCGCATGCGCGTGAACGTCACCCGTCACCCGTCACTCGTCACAGGCGTTCTTGCCGCGGCGCTGAGTGTTTCGGCGCTGGCCTCGTCAGATTGGCCGCAATACCGCGGGCCTAATCATGATGGCAGCACGACCGAAAGCATCGCCATTAACTGGCCGAAAGAAGGGCCGAAGGTCCTCTGGAAGGCCCCGGTCGGCGAAGCATTCGGCTCGTTCGCTGTTGCGGGCGGAAAAGCATTCATTTTCTTCGAACGCGGCGGCAACGAAGTCTGCGTCGCAATGGACGCCAACACCGGAAAAGAACTCTGGGCGACGCCGATCGACAAGACCATCTTTGAAAAGCAGGGTGGCAACGGCCCGCGCACCACTCCGACCGTCGACGGCAATAATGTCTATGTCCTTGGCACGTACTTGAAACTTGCCTGTCTTAACGCGGCGGACGGAAAAGTGATCTGGCAGAAGGACCTGGCGAAGGAACATGGCGGCGACGTGCAGCTCAAGACGGCCGGAATCAATTCATGGGGCAACTCAGCATCGCCGGTGATCGACGGCAATCTCATCTTCGTGAACGGCGGTGGAAAAGGCGAATCGCTGCTGGGCATTGACAAGAAAACAGGCAACGTGGCGTGGAAGGGAACCGATGAACTGCTGACACATGCGTCCCCGGTGCCAGCCACGATTCATGGCGTGCGGCAGATTATTTTCTTCTGCAAATCGGGCCTCGTCTCGGTCGTTCCGGAAACCGGCAAGCCGCTCTGGAATTTCCCCTTCCCGTGGAAGGTCTCCACGGCGTCGAACCCAATCGTTTACAACGACATCGTGTACTGCTCGGCCGGCTACGGCGTCGGCGCCGGCGCGTGCAAGATCGTCAAGAATGGCAACGCGCTCGCCGCGCAGCCGCTCTGGCGCGCAGAAGGCCAGCTCCCCAATCACTGGACGACGCCGGTCTGCAAAGACGGCTATCTCTATGGCATTTACGGCTTTAAGGAATACGGCTCGGCTCCGCTGAAGTGCATTGAGATCGCGACGGGCAAGGAAATGTGGTCGAAGCCGGGCTTCGGTTCGGGCGGCGGCACCATCCTGGTTGGCGGCAAGTATGTTCTCGTGCAGGGCGATCAGGGCCCGCTGGTGCTCGTCGAAGCAACTCCCAAAGCGTACACGGAAGTCGCGCGCGCACAGCCGCTGGGCGGCAACAAGTTCTGGACGATGGCCGTGGTCGCCGATGGCAAGATCTACGCGCGCAGCAACAAAGAGGCGATCTGCCTGGACGTCTCTGGGAAGTAACGGCGAACAGACTCAACACAAAGACTCAAAGTCCTAAGACACGAAGAAAAGGGAGGAGAAGCATCCGTGCTTATCCTCCCTTTTTTCTTCGTGTCTTTGAGTCGTCGTGTCTTCGTGTTGAGCCGTTAAGGTTAGTCCCGTGCGGCGCGCTGGTTTTCGAGCAGGCTGCGGGCGATGACTTCCTTGGCGCGGTCGAAATCCGGATGCCATTCGATCTGCGGCTTCATGTCGCGCAGGCAGTCCCGCATCTTCTCGAGCGTGTTCTTGGCCATGTGCGGGCAGGCGTTGCACGCGCACGCGATTCCGGGAATCGGATGAAACGTGTGCTGAGGGAAGCGCTTTTCAAACTGCCAGAGCATGTTGACTTCAGTCGCCACGAGGAATTCCGTGGGTTCGCTGCGCCCCGAGATAAATTTCAGCATGCCTTCTGTGCCGCCGATGTAATCGGCCTGCTCGAGCATGTTGTGCGGACATTCCGGATGCGCAATTGTGATCGCCTTCGGATGCTTTTTCTTCAGCTTCAGCAGGTCGATGACCGAGAACGCCTCGTGAACGATGCACGAACCCTTCCACAGGATGAATGGGCGCTTTGTTTCTTCCATCAGGTAGCGGCCAAGGTGTTCGTCGGGCGTGAAGAGAATCTGGTATTCGCTCGGCACACGATCGATAATTTCACGCGCGTTGCCGCTGGTGACGATCCAATCCGAGAGCGCTTTCACCGCCGCCGTCGAATTGATGTATGTCACGGTCTGAAACTTTATGTTTTTTGCGCGCAACTCATCCTGAAACTTCTTGAGTGCTGGAGCCGGGCAGGAATCGGCGAGACTGCAGCCGGCGGTAACGTCGGGCAGCAGGACGGTCTTTTCGCGGTTTAGAATCTTGGCCGTCTCGGCCATGAAATGAACGCCGCAGAAGACAATGACCGGAGCGGTGACTTTCACGGCTTCGCGTGCGAGCTTCAGCGAATCGCCGGTGAAATCCGCAATCTCCTGGATCGCGCCGTCCTGATAGTAGTGCGCAAGAATGACCGCCTGCCGCTTCTCCTTGAGCTCGGCGATTTCTTCGTAAAGAGCCAAATCCTGCATTAATCCCGCGGGCATTTTGATCCTCTCTTTCGGTGTTCATCTTAACACAAATCGGGCGTTTGCGAAGTATCCCAGCCAAACAAGGAATCACCACAGAGGACACAGGGGACACAGAAGAAAATAAAGAAATCCTCTGTGTTCTCTGTGTCCTCTGTGGTGAATATCGCCGTTCACAACGGAATATTCCCATGCTTCTTCTGCGGGTTCCTGTCCCGCTTGGTGCTGAGCATGCGGAATGCCGCAATGAGTTTGGGGCGCGTGTCGGCGGCCTCGATGACCTCATCCACATAGCCCCGCGCGGCGGCGATGTACGGGCTGGCGAACTTCTCACGGAACATCGCTTCGAGCTCGGCCGTTTTAGCTCCCTTGTCAGCGGCTTCGGCGATCGCTTTCTTGTAGAGAATTTCGACCGCGCCTTTCGGTCCCATCACGGCCATCTCAGCCGTGGGCCAGGCGAAATTCATATCGCCGCGGATGTGCTTGGAATTCAGCACGTCGTACGCGCCGCCATAGGCTTTGCGCGTGATCACCGTAATCCGAGGCACCGTCGCTTCGCAGTACGCATAGAGCAGCTTTGCGCCATGCTTGATGATTCCTCCGTGCTCCTGCCGCACGCCGGGCAGAAAACCCGGAACGTCTTCGAACGTGAGCAGGGGGATGTTGAAGCAATCGCAAGTGCGGACGAAGCGCGCGCCCTTCATGGCCGCGTCGATGTCGAGGCATCCGGCCAGATGTGCCGGCTGATTTGCGACGACGCCGACGACTTCGCCATCGAGATGAATGAAGCCGATGACAAGGTTCATCGCATAAAGCGGAGCGATCTCGAAGAACGCATTGTCGTCGGCCACGGCCTTGATCGCTTCACGGATGTCATAGGGCTTCTTGGTGTCTTCAGGAATAAGCGTGTCGAGCGCCGGCGCGCGGCGGGTGGGGGAGTCGCTGGTCTCAAGACGCGGCGGACGTTCCTGGTTGTTCTGCGGCAGAAACGAAATGAGCTGCCGCGTCATTGCCAGCGCGGCCAGATCATTCGCGGCCGTCAGATGCGCGACGCCCGATTTTGTCGCGTGAGCCAGCGCGCCGCCGAGATCTTCGAAACTCACGTCTTCATTGGTGACCGTCTTTACTACGTTCGGGCCGGTCACGAACATGTAGCTGATCTTCTCGACCATGATGGTGAAATCGGTGATCGCCGGCGAGTACACCGCGCCGCCCGCGCACGGCCCCATGATCGTGCTGATCTGCGGAATGACTCCGCTGGCGAGCGTGTTGCGCAGAAAAATATCGGCATAACCGCCAAGCGACACGACGCCTTCCTGGATGCGCGCGCCGCCAGAATCATTGAGCCCGATGACAGGAGCGCCAACCTTCAACGCCTGGTCCATGATGCGGCAGATCTTCGCTGCGTGCGCTTCACCCAGCGAGCCGCCGAGCACGGTGAAATCCTGGCTGAACACAAACACGGTCCGGCCGCCAATTGCGCCGTAGCCAGTGACCACGCCGTCGCCGGGCGCTTTCTGCTTGTCGAGTCCGAAGTCCGTGCAGCGGTGCTCGACCAGCATGCCTATTTCCTGGAACGAATCGGGATCGAGCAGCGCCGCAATGCGCTCGCGGGCGGTGAGCTTGCCCTTGTCGTGTTGCGCCTGGACGCGCTCGGGCCCGCCGCCTGCGAGTGCGGCCGAGCGGCGCTTTTCAAGTTCCTGCTTGTGCTTGTCGTTGGGCATCTTGCGTTCGCTCTCTTCCTAAACCTGCCGCCGTCGAGACAAATAGACGGCCACGGCTGCAAAAATGATCAGAATGATACTCAACACATAAATCCAAACGGGCGTGCCGTAAACGAACTTTGCGCCCAGTGACCGGCCCGTTCCACCGAAAAGATCACGCAGGCCCAATTGCCAGATCACTGTGTTCCCATCGGCTCGCGTTCCATTATGCCAGACCAGGCGCCCGGGCCCGGTGAAGGAGAACGTAATCTGCCATTCTTCGCCGGGCACTTCCAGGATTTCCTGCCCGAGCGGCGCAAAGCGGCGGGAATACTCCAGCGTTGAGCCTGTCCGAAGTGTGGCCATGTTGTTGAATGGTGAATTCTGACCCCAGCTCTGCAGCTTGCGAATGTCATCGAACTCGACGGTGGTCTTGAATCCGCGGCGTCCCTCTTGTTGGATTTCAGTTGTCTCGATGCGAATGCCATCCGGTGGCGCGCCTGCACCCTCCTGCCAGTTCAATTTCTTCTCAAGCGCCGCGAAAACTTCCGCGTTGCCATTGTTGGATGCAGGAAAAAGCATAACCGTGATCGCTCGGCCGGCGCCGTCCTGATCCACTGTCAGCGCCTCGCTGTAGCGGAAGCAGCCGGAGCAGCTCAATAGAATCACAATAGAAATTAGAGTCAGCGCGCGCATCAGGTATCCAATGAGTAATTCAGCGCCGGCCGGATGAGCTTCAGCACAGAGGACAGGCGCCATTTTTCTGAACAACTCTGGCAGCAGAAAGTCTATAATAGCCGTCAAAACATGGTTACGGACACCCGGCTCATGCGTCCTGAATACGGGTGCATCCGGCAACTGGAGTACAGCATGCCGCAGGTCCGAATTCTTTTTCTTGCATTTGCCGTGCTGCTGCGACCGGCATTCTGCGGCGAAGACGCGGACCTGCGCGTCGGCGTGCGCAATGAAACGAAGGCTCGCGAGTTCATCCCTGAAGTTTACCGCGACGTTTCGCGCCGGCTGGCCAAAATTCCGCCCCCTGTTTCCGCAGCGGGGACTAACGAGATCCCCGGAGCGGTGTGGGAAAAGAATGACGAAGCGCAGGCGTTCATCAAAGATGCCCGCAACGTTCCGGAACTTTACGCGCGGCTGCTGATTCCGCCAGGCTTTCCGAATGCAGTCGCAGAGGCGAGCAAAGAGGTGCGTGTGCGTGCCGCTGCGGTGCTCGGCCAGTGCCGTGACCGCCGCGCCCTCGATCCGCTGATCAACTCGAGCGTGTACGATCCGGAAGAGGCAGTGCGGGCAACCGCGGCCGCGTCGCTGCGGCTGCTTGAAGAGCCAGTTGCCGTGCGAAAGCTGGTCGATCTGGCCGTTGCGAAAGACCGTCAGCGCTACCCGTGGGCGGTGCGCAAATCCGCCTGCCAGGCACTGCGGCGGTACGGCGACAAGGAAGCGCTCGAACGGCTTCTTAAAGAGCTGTCGTATGAGCTGGCTGCGGGAAATCCGCTGGATAAAAACAACAAGCTTCGCGGCAAGGCTGCAGGAATCGGGACTGAAAACCCGCTGGCCATTCCGGACGCGCCGCCCGACTTGCAGCTTAGCGCCGAAGATCTTTATCCGGTGCTCAGCGCGGTGAAGGAAGTGACCGGCGTGAGCTTCGACAAAGGCGAGAAAGACATGAAGACCTGGTTCGTCTGGTGGCATAAGGAAGGCGCGAAATTCGCCTTTAAACCGTAATGGAAAACCATATGCGTATCGCCACAAAGCGTCTCGGCTATTCACAGGCATTCCTTGCGGGACTGTTGTGTTTGAGTGCCGCACTGCTCGCTGAAGACACGATCACGCTGGTTGATGGCAAGGTCGTGAAGGGCACCATCACCAAAGACGAAGGTGACACCATCGTTATCCGGAATAAAGACGGCGAGTCGCGCGCGATTGCCAAGAGCCGCATTTCGAAAATCGAGCGCGTGACTGTTAAAGCCGCGACCGCTAAAGGCGCGGCGCTGGTCGAGACCAAAGAGCAGGTCGCAAAGATATCCGAGAAAGAAGTCAGCGCGCTCTACAATGAGCTCAAAGACATCGGCTCGTCCGATCCGCTGAAGCGCAAGGCCTCGCTCGACGCCGCGAAGCAGAAAAAAGCCGAAGCCACGCCCGTTCTGCTCGCGATGGTCAATCCGAAGACTCCAACCGACGAGTGGACGCATATCAGCGTCTTCCGCGCGCTGGCCGATCTGGCGCCACTGCCCGATCAGGCTGTTCAGACGCTCGCCTGGTGCGCCGTGTTCGATGCGTATCCAGAAGCGCGGCGCGAAGCGTGTGTGACCATCCGGCGCCTGCAGGACGACCGCGCCATTCGCATGCTCATGCAGTACGGCACGTCCGAAAATCCCAAGCAGCGCCAGGCGGCGGCGGTCGCCCTTCATGAGATCGACGACAACCGTGTGCTCGCCGCGCTGATCCGCGCCATACCGATGCCCTCGGTGAATGCGAACCTCGGAGAACAGGGACGCGTACAAACGCCCGCATACAATCTCCCGGTGGGACCGGGCGGCACGTCGCTGCCTGTTTTTCTGCCGCAGGGTGAAGTCAGCGGCGTTGCGACGGATATTTCGTCGCCCGCCAGCGAACTGCTGAAGCTGATCGCCGGAAAGGACATTGGAAACATGCCGTTTTCCTGGGCCAACTGGTACCGTGAAAAGACGGGTGAAATTTCGGCTGACGACCGCGACGCGTACAAGCACAACCGTTCGGCGCGCGACCGCATGAACGCGCCCTGAGGACGCAGAACGCAAATGGCCCCACGAGCGAGCAGATTCTTGAGCGCGGCCCTCGGCGCGATTCTCGGCGCAGCCGCTCCCGTGTTTGCCGCCGACGACGCCGAGCCGCCGCTGCCCAGCGAAGAGGTGCAGATCGGGCTTTCGCCTGAGGCCGCCAAACGGGCGGAGCGCTTCGAACAGATCAATCTCTACCGCAAAGCTGTGGCAGGCGACGACGCGGCCAGGCAGGAGTGGAATCAGAAGAAAGCGCAGGAGCGCTATGCGCTGCTGGCCGAACTGGCCGTTACGCGCGAGGGCTCCAGCGCCCGCAAGCAGGCCGTGCTGGACCTGGCGCGTCTCAGCACGTCCGAGGACAAAGACGGACACGCGCTGGTCGCGCTCGCCCGCGTCGCTGTCGGCGATGGCGATGGTTCCATGCGCGAGCTGGCTCGCAATGGCCTGGTCGTGCGCAATGACGAGCGCACCCCGAAGCTGCTGGCGATGGCGCTGCGCGGCGGCGACGCGCTGATGCGCGCTAACGCGGCGGCTGCTATGAAGGCCATCGGCGGGCCGCGCATCTTCGAAGTGATCATTGAACATTGGAAAGAAACCTGGGGCGCGGGGCCGCGCAACCACATGGTCATTGGAACGATGCGCAGCTACGTCGCCGATTACGATATCTCCGGCGATTCGTACGACCCGGTGGTGCGCAGTTTCATAACCGGCGTGGTGCTCGACACGAAAGTTCTTAAAGTCGAGAGCGACGTGTATTACGTAACGATCCGCGAGGTCACGCCGTTCAAGGTTGATCTTCCAAACAATCCCGCCGCGTGGCAGAAGTGGCTGCTGCAGGAGCGCGCCAAACTGGTTGAAGACGCCGCCCGGAAACGCGTGCTGGCTCTGGCCGCACTTCAGGGCCGCGACGAGGAATAAACAAGCAGGCGGCCCGAAGGCCGCCTGCGATTTCGTTTGTTATTCCGTCCGGCGCTCTCAGTTGTTCTCTTATTCCTTCTTCTCAGCCGGAGCAGCCCCGTCGGCAGCAGGCGCGTCGCCGGCTTTGGCTTTCTTGGCCGGCATCTTCGGCGCTTCAGGTTCAGCCGTCGGCTTGATGACGCGGATTCCCGTGTCGCGGACCTTTTCCTTCAGGCTGATGAGGCGGTTGTCGGAGGCGATGGCGAAGATGCGGGTATCGTTGCCCGGCACCGACCAGGCGCTCTGTGTTTCAAGGAACTGGCTGAAGAAGCTGCCCGGTTCGGTCGCCCACAGCACCTTGCCCGTTTCCTTGTTTACCGCCTGAATGCCCATGTAGCTGCAGTTGTCTTTGAGGCGGCCGGTACCGATGTAAACGATGTCAGAGCTGGCGGTGATGGCTCCGTCGCCCTTGACCTTCCAGGCAACATTGTACTTTTCCGGCGTTTCCGGCTGGCCCTTCTCTACGCGGGAGCGCTCCACTTTCAACGCATTGAGATTGCCGTCGGCCGTGGGAACATACACATACGGCGTCGCTGCTTCGTCGGCGTAGATCGGCCCGTTGGCAGGCACGCCGGCCGGGTAAGCCCACTTCTTTTTAAGGGTCAAGCGGTCGAGGCAGTAGACATAATTGTCCCGTGCGCCGACATAGATGCTGTTCAGCACGCTGTCGGAATTGTTTGCCGTGCGAGGCGCGGTGACGGTCAGGCCCGTTGTCGGCGCGCCCAGCATGTAGTACGGTTCGCGCTCGGCACCTTCGCGCGTGACGGCGTAAACGTTCTGGTCATCGGCGACGTAGTAGAGAATGTTGTCCTTCAGGATGATGTTGCTCGTGATAATGCCGCGGTTCTTGTGCGTCTTGTGCCAGGGCTTGAACAGGTCGAACTCCGGCGCCGAGAAATTATCAGTTGTCACGTGCTTGATGAAGTAACCGATGCGGCCGCGCACGAACATGGAGTAGAACCGGCCGTCCCAGCCGCCGACGTAAATCGACTCGAGATTCTTCCACTCTTTCGTGTATTCCTTCGGGTACGCCGCGGGATCGACGATGATCGGCGTGCTGCTCATCACGAAGTCCGGCAGCAGCTTCCAGCGGATGTAGCCTGCGTTTTTCTCGATGCCGACCAGGTAGTTGTTGATGTTCACGATCACGTTGTTGCGCGAGACGGCCGGCGAATAGCGGATGGAACCGCTGAGCTCGCAGCGCCACTTCTGCACGCCATCGGCGCGGTTGATGCACAGCAGTGAGTTTTTGTCGGTCTCGAGCAGCACGACGTCGTCGATGACCCAGCCCTTGAGCACCCGGCCGATGGTCTGTGGATTGATGTGCGGCGAGTACCAATCGACTTCGAGGTCCATTCCGGCCGGGACAGGCACCGCGCGAGCGGCGACTTCGGCTTCGATCTCCGCGGCGATGTTGCGCGCATTCTCCTGCTGCTTTTCGTACGCCGGAGTGGGCGTGAAGAGGTCGGCGGGAGTCTTCGGCTCGCTCTTGAGCTTCTTGTCCTCCTTGACCTTCTTGATCTTCTCTTCTTTCTTCTCGGATTTGTCGGCGGCATTCGCGGCCAGGCCCAGCGACGCCAGCAGCGCGAGGGACATCATCCAGGTCAACTTGTGTGCAGGTGCACTCATTACTTTCTTCCTCCGAACCGATTTTCAGTCCGCCGTCGTTATCCGCGAGCCAGCCTCATTTTCTCTCGTGCAGCAACTTCGATAAGTTCACATTCTGGCGCATCTCGTACGACTTCATGCGTTCGATCGCAGCCAGGTCCCGCGCGATGGTCTGAGAGAGCTTGAAGATGTAGGGCTTGTTCTCCATGCGCGCGCGCAAATCGTCCAGGATCCGTTCCCAGGAGCCCTCGTAAAGCTGGTCTTTCAAATCCAGCAGAACGCGCTCGTAGGATTCCAGCCGTCCGATGAAAATCTCAGGCGGCACGTCCAAATATGGATCGCTTCCGGCGCCGCCGGCTCCCCCCGTCTCCACGGCCCATCTCCGTTCATCCGCTAAAGTAAAGAGCCGATTGTAGTAATGCATCACATCCTGTCAATCGAGCAAAAAATCGGATCGTGCTTCGATTCTGTGTTTTGAGAGACCGGAATTGACCCTCAAAGCCTTACAGGGATGTGGCGCAAGCTTGAGCTTGCCGCCGGAAGTGGCAACGCAATCTGTAATTAATTGCACACGTGCATTGGCGGCGCTTCCCACTGTGGCGAAAAGCCTTTGGCGGCCTTAGCCTTACAAAATCATCCCAGAGTGCTGCTGACCCTCCTCTGAATTGACCCCACACGTGCAGAAAACAAACGTATAAAATAGTTTAAAAACTGCTTACTGCTCATGTGGCGCGAACTTCAGTTCGCGAAACGTTGTGTTCCTCCGCAGTATCCGTATTTGCCAACCAAACTCTACCCTAAATGACGGATGGGCCGGCTGTTTCTTTGTCAGAATCTCGTTGGTTTTTTCAACGCATTGAGTAGGTGATATTGCCGAAGAATACGAGTCGGAGGCGCGGAGTCGAAAACATGAGTTGCTCTGCAGTTCGTGTTCGATATTCGCTGCGAGCCTTGCTCTTGTGCATCCTGGGCTGCGCAGTACTGCTCTTTCCGTTTCAGTGGGAAACGCGCAGAGCGCTGCGGGTACGGCTGGTCCACGAAGAAACAGGTGAGCCGTTGCGAGGCAGGCGTGTCCTGCTCTTCCATGCAGGTGTCTCAAAGGCAGAGATGGCTGCTTTCACAAACTCAAATGGAATCGCAAGCTTTACTGACAGGCAAGAGAAGATGAGTCTGTTAGCGCGAGCGTTCCGGCAGTCCCCGGATTTCTGGCTCGCCGCAGTGCCGGAGTTAGATCACTCTGAGGACCTGTTGTATTATACGTCCTACCATAATCTACCCGTGCCCGCGTTCAAAAACTCGCTCATACACGGTTCTGACTCTGACGAGATCACCTGGCCGACGTACTAGCTGGTTCTCCATTGACTGACCGCCGCGCGAGGCGCTAGGCTTTAAAGCATGAGCCCGCCAGAGCCGCCATACTCGCCGCCGCTGGGTTTCAATTTCATCTGAGCACGGCGAGCATACGATCCAATGACCTATCGGAGTAATTTATGTATAAAATTGCATGCATTGTTCTTTCTATCGTGGTCTTGATTTTAATCGCACTCCTTTATCAGCAGTCTAAAGGTATTTCTGTAGAACCGATTAACTCTCGCACTCCAGGTAAGATAGACGAGGCGCGTCATGTCATAAAGACGGGGGTAGAACCAATTAGCTCTCGAACCCAAGTCAAAACCGAAGAGGTGCCTCATATCATGAAAACAGGGGAGCCGATACACGTCGACATGCTGAATCAACATGATGTAATTGGCAAACTGGGTCTTCCTTTGGGTCACACAGCAGATATAGAGGCAGAAATTGTCTCGGGCGAATCAATGAAGATGAAAGAGTATTGGGGACGTTATCTATTAAAAGTTTCTTCAGTGAATGGAGTCCCACTGAGAACTCAACCTATACTAACATTTCAACTTCCATTTGGTAATGGCAAGCTGGCGAATGACCACTTTAAACTCTATGAAATGAAAAAGGGAAAACGGGCATCCAGCCTAAGCAATCTTGAAATTAAGGAAATTGAAAAAGGTTACGTTGGGAGCGTTGTAAAGCTCATAGTTTACGAAGCTGGTGAGTTTTACGGACTTCCAAAAGTGCTTCCACCAGAAGTCGATGTGTGGGCAGACCGCGGTTTTCACTTTAGCACTTATCTGGAAGTACTCTTTCAACGCTAAACTCCACCGTTGACGGTGGTGCTTACCCGTACCAGGCGGGTGGGGGGTGGCATTTGCTTGCGCTCCGATCGGCGGACGGATGCTTCCAGCGCCTACGGTGCTGGATCGTCCACTAATGTTTCATCCCGCGGGTGGCACCGATAGCTCTGCTATCGATGTGCCGAAGGCATTTCAACGTCGAACAGAGCCCTTCGAAACGCGAGCGGTATACGTCGTGCAACGCGTCTCATGAACGTTGAAATTTCGCTGCGCTCGACCCCGATAGCTGCTGTGCAGCTTTCGGCGCCACCCGCGTATTAGAGGTTCTCCATTGACTGACCGCCACGCGAGGCGCTACGCTTTCAAGCATGAGCCCGCCAGAGCCGCCACCTCGCCGCCGCTGGTTTCAAATTCACCTGAGCACGGCGATCGTACTGATGTTTGTGGCTGGCGGACTGATGTGGCTGAATCTAAGCCCTAAAGTCGTCAACGGACTAGGGCGGTTTCCAACCGAAACTGGATACGCACGGGAATGTTTTGGGTGGCCTTTTGAATCCCGACGGTTTGATGTCATGTTTGTTTTGCGCGAGGATGTAAGAACGTATGAAGATAAAGCTTACGTTGCTGGGAACTGGGAAAAGGAGAACTACTACCGGGCGCTCTATCTACACAACGGTGGATACGTATGTCGTTTGCCAACGGGGATTCCAGGGGCGCAACTGAGCGAATGTTGGATAGTCGCAAATCTAATAATTGGAGCAGTAACTGTAGTAGTATCTTGCGTTGGTTGCGAGTACGTCATTCGGCGAAGTGGGTCGCCTAAGTCGTGAACGATAGCGAGAAAAGTTACAATGGGCGGGTGGCATTTGCTTGCTTTCCGATCGCGGCTTCCGTCTGTTCAGGGGTGCCACTGAGCTGCGGAGCAGATCAGTGCGGTCGGCGGATGGATGCTTCCAGCCTCTACGGTGCTGAATCGTCCACTCACGTTTCACCCCGATCGTCAATGCTCAACGGCTGATTGTCGCGATTGAGCTTACCACGCCCGCCACTGGCTGGCGATGCCGTCGGGGTAGTTCGTGACGTCCAGTCCGGCTGCGGTTGCGATGTCGTCGAAGAGTTCGCAGAGCTCTTCGCGTTCGGACGTTTCAAGCACGTCGCCGCCGGTTGACTCGTTCAGCCTGTTAAGCTCCAGCACGGCGGCTTTGATCAAAGCTTCGGCTTGCGCGTTGTTGCCTGTCGGAAGGTTCTCCAGTGCGGTCAACAGCTTCACAAAGACTTGCTGCACCCTGGCGCAGTTCTCTTTTGAATACTGTTTCAGGCCGTCCCTGTGCTTCTCGGTCCAGCTCGTGATTTTTAGATGATCGCGGATGGCTTGTAAGTCGGATTTCGGTGCGGCTGCGCGATCTGGTTCTGCCGGGCTCTTCACGGCGGGTGTGTTGCCTGCTAAAAAATCCTTTAGAGGTTTCCATCCCTTGAGCTGATGAAGTTTATTCAGCCTCTGCAACGCTTCGATCAGCGGACGATAGTCGCCGTTTTTTACACCCACTCGGCTGGGATGAATTCCCAGGTCGTCAAGTTCGCGAAGCGACTTCAGGAAGTCGAGGCTATCGAGTTCATGAATTCCGAAGAGGAAGAGTTTTTTTAAATGTGGAAGCTCGCCGATCGCGTTTGCATTTATGAGCTTTTTGCAGTTGGTGACATCAAAGACGTGCAGGCTGGCATTTGCAGGGCCCACGCCGCACACAGATTCGAGCTTGCGGCAGCTTTCAAGATGAATGCGCGCAAGTTTCTGAAGGCCGGATAACCCGTGCAGCGACTTGCACGCCGCGCCATGCAGCCGTAACTCGCGAAGATCCGGGCAGTGCGAGAATTCGGTGAGATCGGCCTTCGGATAGCTGAAAACGTGAACGTATTTCAGCCGGGAAGCCGCATGCAGGTTTTCGTAGTTCTTCGGAATCGTGCCCCCTAAATAAAGAAGCCTGTTGAAACATGAATAATCAACATGCGACTTTAGCCCTTCGGGCAGAGCCAGGTGCGTGAGATGTGGCAAACTGTAGAGCGCTGACAGGTCCTCGACGGGAAATTGAATTGTCACGCCTTGAAGCTGCCGCAGGCGCGGAGACGCCAGGAAGTCTATTCGGCTGGTCTGAAGGTGGACATGCTTGCAACGGCGCTCTTCGGTAACTTTAATCGCCTCGTCAATAGTGTGATCCTGAAACCACACCGTTTCCGTGGTCACTTCCAGAACCGCCGCATAAGGTTTCAGCGGATCGACCCTGACGGTAGAATTGCGTTGCATGTCGTCAGTCATTCGTCTACTCCCGAACTTCGCGCTGACTTCCCTTACCCTATTTGCAGGTTGGAGCCAAAAGAAGACAAGAATCCTGAACAAGCAACCGCAAAGCGCAGACTGAGCGGAGCGTGCGTGCACAACTTTGCCGATCGTGAATTGCCTGCGATGTTACTTGTACGCCACGGCGGCGCTCGATGGGCCGGCGAGGGGGATGATCTCAAAGCGCTTGAAGCCGGCCTCGCCGCACCACTGGCGGAAATCTTCGCCCGTGTAATCGAATGCATCACCGAGCTCAATCAGCATGTTCAGCGACATCAGCAGCCCGAAGACGTTTTCGCGCCGCGCGTCATCGATCAGGGCTTCGATCGCGACCAGTGCGCCGCCGGGCGGAAGTGCGTCATAGGCCGCGCGGATCAGATGTCTTTTCTTGTCGAGGTTCCAGTCGTGCAGAATCATTCCCATCGTGATCACGTCGGCGCGCGGCAGAGCGTCTTTGAAGAAATCACCGGACGCCGTGCTGATCCGGTCGCTCAGCCCCGCGGCAGCGATGTGTTTTTTCGCAATCGGCTCGACGGCCGGCAGATCAAACGAAATGCAGCGCAGTTGCGGGTGCCGTTTGGCCACTTCAATGCTGAGCAGACCCGTTGCGCCGCCGACATCACAGAGACTCGTGAAGCGTGAAAAGTCGAACTTTGCGGCAAAGGCTTCGAAGTTGATGCGCGAAAGCCCGGTCATCGCGGCCATGAACTGCTCCAGCCGCGGCAGTTCGGCATAGAGCTCTTCGAAAAGGCCCTTCTGGCCGTGCTTGATTTCATTCTGCGGCTTTCCGGTGCGCAGCGCCTCCGGCAAATCGTTCCAGAATTTGAAGAGGCGGCTGTTGAGCATCACCAGGATTCCGCCGATATAGCGCGGGCTGTTGCTGTCGAGGTACAGCGCGCTCAGCGGCGTGTTGGAATATCTCGCCGCGGAGCCGTTACCGTCGCGTTCAAGGAATTTCATGGCCAGGAGCGCGTCAAAGAAATCGCTGATGGCGCGCGGATGCAACCCCAGCTCGGCGCCGAGTTCCGCGCCGGTCATGCTGCGGTTGGCGAGTTTCGTAAACACACCGAATTCGACGGCGGTCAGCAGGACCTTGGAAGACCAGAAGGCGAAAGCGGTCTGCAGGATAGGGCTGGGATCGATGGGCTGATTCGCGTTGCTCATATTGCCTTTTTTAGCAAGAGCACCCCAGCGGGAAAGTGCAATCTCCAAGGCCGGGCAAGGGGGCGCTTGGGGCGCTTGTTCCCTGCGTGCACAGGTGAATTGCACGTGCAATCACACGTGCAGAAAAAATTATGATGCTTCTTCAAAAATCTTTTGAGAATTCATGTTTGATTTGCCGCTCTTTAAGCAAATGGATAGTGAGGAATCGCTGAGGACGCTACAAAAGCAGGAGATTGCCGCCATGAATGCACCGACGATGCTCAGCCAGCAGATTTACAAAGACGCCTGCTCAATCCTGGTCTCGGACGCCGACGACCCGGTGCTGATCGCTCACGTCAGCAATATCAAGCTCTCTGCCGCCGAGCAGAGCAGCCGTTCCGAGGGCTACCCGTTCTCGAAGACGAAGCCCGCCAAAACCGACCGCGCCGCGTGATTGAGTCGCCTGATGCTTCATCTCAACCCGCAAAGTTCTGCACCCCGTCCTGTCTAAAACAATCGAACTATTGATGTCAGCTTCGGAACGGAATGCATAAATTCCCGTGGACCTATCGTTAGGCCCTCTCGCGTATTCGATGTGATCCGAATGTTTCCTCTGATTATTAGCGCGTGTGCGGGCGCTTTCTCGTCCGCTGCAACGTTTATGTATTTTTGCTTCTGATCATATAAACGCTGATAAACATAGGTCGCGGTCGCTGTCTGCAAGATAGCCCGGCAGTTGCTTAATTGCTCCCGAAAGGGGCCGCTGTTCATGGCTAATCCGAGCGCATACCTAAAGCAGAATATTGAGAGAATCCTGGAACTGTGGGAGAGCCGTGTTCTTCAGGAGATTCAATCGTCAACATCCGTTACCTCCCCGGTGCTGAAGAACGATTTGAGAGGTTTTCTGACGCAACTGGCGAACTCGCTAACCTCCAGGAAAATCCAGTCGGCTCTTGATCTGAAGCAGAAGAAAATCGAGTCAATTCACTTTGCTCGAAATCACGGAAGCGTGCGCGCCGCCACCGTAGCCTACACACTAGCCGATATGATTTCGGAAATGCATATTTTGCGCGAAGTCGTCTTTGATGTGGTGGAAGAAGAGGCGCCGCTCTCCGCAGAAGAGAAGGATATTATTTTCGGAGCCATGGAAGCTGCGGTAATGAATGCCGCCAGCGAGTTCGCCTCTACGCAGCAGGACCATCTCGAAAAATTCGCCATGACACTGATGCACGACCTTCGAAATCCAATCGCTGTCGCAAAACTGAATGCTCAGATGATCAAGCGCACTCCGCAAGACGTCGAACATGTCGTGCGCGCCGCGGAAAAGATCGACGAGAAGATGAATCGGCTCGAGAAAATGATTCGCGAGCTCCTCGATGTCAGCCGTTTCCGTGCTGGACATGGAATTCTGCTGGATAGCGAAATCATGCGGCTGGACCTGCTCGCCGGCGAAGTGATGGTGGAAATGGCCGAGACGCACGGAGATGTATTCGACGTCGAGGCGACTCAGCCGGTCACCGGCCACTGGAATCGCGAAGGTCTGCGCCGCGTCATCGAAAACCTGGCTATCAACGGGCTCAAGTATGGCCGGCAGGGCGGGCGGGTCCGGGTGACGGTCTCGCAAAGAAAAGACGACTCTGCAACGCTCACGGTTCACAACGACGGGAACCCGATCCCCCCAGTTGAGCAACAGGAGCTTTTTCGGCGCTACCGGCGCAGCGCGAATGCAATAAGTGGAACCGGATGGGGCCTGGGGCTGGCGCTCGTGTCGGCTATGGTTGAAGCTCACCGAGGCACGATTCGTGTCGAGAGTTCAGATGCACAGGGAACGGACTTCATCGTCGTACTTCCAACGGAGCCCGTGCTGAAGCCCTGAGCCTGACCGTATCACGCGTCATCAGCCGACGATTTGGCTATTCCGCTTTCAACGCCCTTTTCGGGGTCCGCCGACAAGTTCAGTGTCTTGTCTTTTTTACGCTCACACCGCTCTATTTCAGCATGAATCGCCTTGACCCGTTTCCGTCTGCGTGTGCGGTCCCTTTTCATACTCGTTGGCTCTCGTCTTTGGGTGAATTACTGTGCTGCAATCCTGAGGACAATACAGGCAACAACGCTAACGCAGCAGAACACGCTCTAATTAAACCACACATTTTCGCCCAAGGCGGATACAAACTCTCTCAAATAAGCATTTTTCACACCCGCGGTCGCAGGAGAGATAGCGCGGAAAGTACTTTCGCATCTACAATTCATGAATCCTCGAACGCGCTGGAAATGAAGCGCAGACCGCGCTCGATAACATCCGCGCGGCTTAGACCGTAGCGGATTCCCAGCGGCAACAGCGAGGCTCCGGCCCACTCCGGCAGCGACAGCAATAAAGCCGTTTGCCGCGTGATGCTCAGTGAACGCGCATTGGCTTCTCGCCGCCGTCGTTCATACGCCTGCAGCGCTCCAGGCGCGCCGCTGAGCAGCGCTTCGGCAAGCACGACAGCGTCTGCGATGGCCATGTTCGCACCTTGTCCGCCGGCGGGACTGACCGGATGTGCCGCGTCGCCGATCAGCACTGCGCCCGGCGCGCTATACGTTTCAGCATGGCCCCAGTGCCGCCGGACGCGCGCAAAGTCATCCGGAAAGCGACGGCCGGCTACGACGCAGGCGAACTGTGGATTATTGTCAAGCAGCCTGGCAAAAGCGGCCTGTGCTGACGAAGTGTCTTCGAAAATGCGCGGCCGCACGGGAATCAGCCCGGCACCTTTTGCAGCGGGCAGGGGCATGCAGGCCAGCGCGGCGATGCCCGAACGCAGCTCCGCGACATTGATGCAGCCTCGCACGACAGCGGGTTCGAACGTTTGCGGCCAGTCAAAGCCGAAGCACAGAAAGTCGAATGGAAACTGGCGCACACGGATTCCAATTCCGCAGGCCGAGCGCACCTGCGAGTGCGCGCCGTCGTCGCCGACAGTCAGCTCCGCCAGAATATCCTCTTCGACGCCGCTATCCAAACGGCGGGCACGCACGCCGATGATCCGGTGCTGTTCTTTCAACACGGAGATAACTTCGACGCCGCGCTGCAGTTCGAAGTTTCCCGACTGCAGAAGCAGCTCTCGTGTCCGGGCCGGATCGGTCGAGAATGGATGAATTCCGGTAGAGGCGATCGCCGGCGCGGCATTCAGCAGGACTTCAGTGCCGTGCGTCAGCAACACGCCTTGAAGCGGAACGAGCGCTTGTTCATCGAGGGTAAATTTGGGGACGAGTGCCGCCAGTCTTTTGACAGAGGGCAAGGCGAGTATCTCGGGGCGAACCAGGCGGGTCGGGCCGGATGATCGTTCTAAAACGAGCACGTTCTTCCCGCCGCGTGCAAGCAAGCCGGCGAGAACCGCGCCGCCTATGCCGCCGCCCACGATGAGGATATCGCGTCTCATAGCTGGTTCTCCGCGGCCGAGCTTTCTGCCGGCTCACAGGGCGGGAGCCCGAGATGGCTTCGACCTGAAGTCTAAGCCTGGAGTTTAGATCGGCACCGGGACGTCATCGAGAATTTCGCGCAGGATGGCGTCGCTGTCTTTGCGGCTGGCGCCGGCGTCGCGGCCTTTTTCGATGATGCGGTGGCCCAGCACGGGCAGAGCCAGGCGCTTGATGTCGTCGGGCGTGACGAAGGCGCGCGACTCGATCGTGGCGTAGGCCTGCGCGGCGCGGTAGAGCATCAGGCAGCCGCGCGGTGAAACGCCGAGCATCAATCCTTTGTGCTCGCGTGTGCGCGCGGCGATCTCGAGGATGTAATCGGCGAGCGCGTCGGCGACGGTGACATGCCGCACGGCCTCCTGGAGCTGCAGCACTTCAGCGGCGCTGATCACGGGCTTGAGCGAATCGAGCGGATGCGAAACGCGCTGGCCCTTTAAAACCTGCCGTTCGCTATCCCGGTCTGGATAGCCGATGGCAACGCGCAGCAGGAAGCGGTCGAGCTGCGCTTCAGGCAGCGAGAAGGTCCCGGAGTACTCAATCGGATTCTGCGTCGCCAGGACGATAAACGGGGTGGGCAGGCTGTACGTGGTGCCGTCAACGGAGACCTGAAAGTCGTTCATCGCTTCCAGAAGCGCCGACTGCGTGCGGGGCGTGGTGCGGTTGATTTCGTCGGCGAGGATGACGTTTGCAAACAGCGGCCCGCTGTGGAATTTGAAGCGGCTTTCTTTCTGTTCAAATACTGAGACACCGACGATGTCCGACGGCAGCAGGTCGGGCGTGAACTGAATGCGACGGAACTGGCAGTCGATCGATTTGGCCAGTGCGCGCGCGAGCGTCGTCTTGCCGACGCCGGGAACGTCTTCGATCAGCACGTGTCCGCGGGCCAGCAGCCCCACGAGCGTGAACTTGACCGTTTCACGCTTGCCGACGATGGCCGCTTCCATGTTCTGGATGAGCGCTGCAATTTTCTGGCGCAGTTGCGGCTGAGCTGGAGTGTCGGTGAGCACAGCGGGCTCGGCAGCATTTCTGGATGCGCCCAGAAGTCCGGCAGCTTCTTTAGGTGAAAGCGGCGTAAGCCCCGAAGCTGCCTGCCCAAAAGCGCTGCTCATGAAGTCGTCTCGTTCCTGTGCTCCAAGGCCGCAAGGTTAATCCAATTTCCGGCTTCTTTCAACCACGAAGAACGGCATCGTCTCACGCAAAGGCGCAAAGACGCAAAGAAAAGAACTCAAAAGCGATGTGATATAAAGGAGCAATGTAGCCAGGCTCAGCAACACGATTCGGTTCGTACCGCCGCTTGCCCAAGGGGCAAGGTGCCTGTTTGCAACGTGCCGCGAATCGTCGCGGGTAAAGGTCACAGCCGTTGGCAACCGGCGTTACCCAGTTTAATTCTTAGCGTCTTTGCGCCTTTGCGTGAGCTTCTTCAGGACCCGAAGCCGAGAAAGCGTTTCCACGCCAGGCCGGCGGCGAGCTTGGCTTTTTCGGCGGTGCTCAGCGAGACGCGTTCGCTGAACACGTCGTATTTGCGGCGCTCGATCTCATCAAGCAGCCGCTGGTAGATGGCCACGAGGCTTCCCAGCGCATCGCGGCTCTTGGGATCGATCATCGGCAGCAGCTCGCGCGCGGCGGAGTAGTAGACTTTCGTGCGCTCGACTTCGAACTTGATGAGCTCGCGCAGATTCGGAGTGTCCCTGGCCGCCAGCATCATCTCTTCACTGACCAGATGCGTGCGCAGGTCTTCCAGGGGAAGATAGATGCGGTTGCGGCCGGAGTCCTCGACGATGTCGCGCAGAATGTTGGTCATCTGGAAGGCGATGCCCGTTTTCTCCGCGAGCGGAATGGCCTTGGGATTTTCGAAGCCGAAGACGTGAATGGTCATCATGCCGATGACCGAAGCGACGCGGTAACAATACAGGTACGTATCGTCCCACTTTTCGTAGCGGTTCTTGTGCGCGTCCATCTCGGTGCCGGTGAGCAGATCGTGCATGTAGACCGGTGGAATCTTGTAGCGCGCGAACGTGTCGGCGACCGCAGCCATGATTGGATGGCCTGACGTGTCTCCGGCGAGAGCCTTGTCAAAAGCCGCGCGCCAGGCCTGCGAGTTGGCCAGAGCCTTGGCCGGATCGCTTTCGTCGTCCGAGAGATCGTCGGCCGTGCGGGTGAAGGCGTACAGCGCGCAGATCCCTTTATAGCGCTCCTTCGGCAGTACCTTGAACGCGAAGTGAAAATTCCGCGCACGCGAAGCGGTCACGTCGATGCACTGCGCGTACGAGTCTTCCAGTGAAATCGCGGCCTTCGTGCTGCTCAAGATGCCCCTTTCCATTCCAAACTTCTGTTCGCTGTTGTATTCCCCTCCCTTTTTAGGGGAGGGGGTAGGGGGAGAGGTCAGCGCGTCCACTTCTAGAACGGCTAACCCTTCTCCCTAACCCTCTCCCGCAAGGGGAGAGGGGACCGTCTGTCCGGCTTTCAATGCCGCCTCTGCAACTCCGTTCGCAGTGCTTCAGCACTATCCGCTAATGAATCCCGTGCGTCGTCAGGTAGCGTTCCACTTCCAGCGCGGCCTTGCAGCCCATGCCGGCGGCGGTGATGGCCTGGCGATAGCGGCGGTCGTGGCAGTCGCCCGCGGCGAAGACACCGGGGACACTCGTCTCCTGCTTGTCGTTGCAGATGATGTAGCCTTCGTGGTCCATCTCAAGCTGGCCCTTGAGAATGCCAGTCGTGGGGATGTGGCCGATCGCGACGAACACGGCCGCGACGTCGAGGGTCTTAGTCGATCCATCTTTTACATTCTTCAAGCGCACGCCGGTGACGACCGGAAGCTTCTTTGTGGTGTCGCCGAGAATCTCGTCGACGACCTGGTTGAGCTCCCATTTGATCACCGGGTTGGCCTTCGCGCGTTCAATCATGATCTTGGATGCGCGGAACTCTTCACGACGATGAATTACTGTCACTGACGAACACAGCTTGGCAAGATAGTTGGCTTCTTCCATCGCGCTGTCGCCGCCGCCGACCACGACCACGGGCATCTTGCGGTAGAAGCTTCCGTCGCAGACCGCGCAGCTCGTCACGCCGCTTCCTTTAGGTGGCGAAAACTGCGCTTCTCCCGGCAGGCCCAGCCAACGCGGTGATGCGCCCGTTGCGAAGATCAGAGTATGTGTCAGGAGCTTTTTGCCACCGCCATAAGTGATCGCGATCGGCTTCGACTTGGTGTCAATTGTTTCAGCGCCCTCGTAAATGAGCTCGGCGCCGCAGTGCTTGGCCTGCTCCATCATTTCAAACATCAGCTCAGGACCGTTAATGCCTTTTTTAAAGCCGGGAAAATTTTCAACTTCGGACGTCTTGGTCAGCTGTCCGCCGGGAGTTCCCCCGCACAGCACGACGGGCTTGAGATTGGCGCGTGCGGCGTAAATGGCGGCGGTCAAGCCTGCCGGTCCTGAACCGATGATCACTGTACTCAGTATGTCACTTGCCATGGTTTATCCTGTCTTCCCATTGAAAAATGTGAATCACTCTGCGTATTTTAAAGAACAGGCGGGTAAACGTAAAACGAAGATTGCGCTTCAAACAGGAATGCGTCGCGGAGAAGCCAATATAGCGTTGGTCTCGTATTTGCCGGTTTAAGTTTGCTCTTGCAAACAGCCAGATTATGTGGAAGAGCGCGCCAGTATTGAGCAACTACGAAGTAATCGTAAAGGCAGAGATGAGTAAACCAGAACGCCAACTTTTCATTTTGAAAGCCAAGCGCGATCTGCTCATCACGCAGTTGTGCGATTCAACCACGACTGGACAACGGCTGGCTCTGCTTGAGCGTGTCAGAGAGCTCGGGCGTGAAATCGAGTACATGGAAACCGTCCTCTGCCGCACGCAAGTCGAAGTCGAATCATAACATCTGATCAATGCGACAAGGCGTAATGTATCGCGTTCACCGCGATGTTGTACGCGTGCGTGCCGCTGACGCCCATGCAGTTGGCGCAGGTGTGCCCCTGGAGTTCGCAGCCCAGATTGAAGCGGCTGTAAAAAATCTGCAGCCGTCCATCGGGCGCACTGATGCCTTCAAGCTGCGGCGCTGCGGCGAGCGCCGGAAAGAGCTTCAGCACCGCGGGCTTGTAGTCGATTTTCTCCAGATTGAACGGCTGCTGCATGACGCTGTGTGACGCGGGCAGCGGCGCGAGCGGGCGATCAGGATAAAGCTGCTCACAGAGTCTTCGGAAGGCCACGTCGAACTCCACTTTTCCGCAGCACGGATCGGCCAGCAGAAAACCGCCGCGATCCAGGTACGTGCGCAGCGCGTCGACCTGCGAAGGCGAATACAGGAAGCCGCGGTGGCCAGTCAAGTAAAGCAGCGGGAAATCGCCAAGCTCATCGGTCCCCAGGATGACCTGGCGCTTGGCCACTTCGCCCTGCATGCCGATTTCTTTTTTCAGCGTCTGGGCCAGATTGGGAATCGCTGACGGATCGGGGTTCCAGTCGCCCGTGTGATGCAGCTGCCCAATGATCAGTGCGTTGCGCTGTGTCGTTCCGCTCGGCAGTTTTCCAATGATCAAGTCATTGTCGAGCTTGTCTTTGAGCTTCTTGAAATTCAACGCATAGGCGATCATGTTCACGCCCAGGTGCTTCGATTCGAGCCCCGCCAGACAGAGCTTGTCCTTGCAGCCCTTGCATCCGCCCCACGCGCAGCAGATATCGTGCGGCGCGTACAGCACGGCCGTCCGGCAGCCGGTGTTGAGTCCCTCGATCATGAACGCATTAGGCAGCGTGATGCGATGGTGCAGGTTGAAAACTTCGTGGCTCATCGGCAGCTTTTCAAACGCCGCGTCCGGAAACATCTCGCTCATTTCGTTCCGGAAACTTTTGTCGAATTCGCCCGTCGCGCAGCAGTTTGACGCGAAGACAAACCCGCCCTGGTCGACGAAGGTTTTGATTGCTTCACGCGTGGCCTTGTCGAACGAGAATGCTCTGCGGCCCTGCAGGTAGAGGATTGGAGCTGCAGAGAGCGTCGCCACGTCAGCCTTGGTGCTGACAATCTGCGTGCTCATGGGGAGCTTCAGATCGCGGCTGGCCTGCTCAACAAGGTCTTTGGCATCGTACGGATCGGTGTTCCAGTCGCCGTTGTACATCAGCTTCTGCATGACCACCGGCTCGCGGCCTTTTCCGAGGAACAGCAGCGCGAACTCGGTGCCCAGCAGCCCGCCGCGCTGCCAGGAACCATCCAGCGCCTGCATCCGCACGAGGTACTCGGCGCCTTCGCGGTACCAATCGCGCCCGCCGATGTACTTCTGTCCGGTCAGCACGCCGATGCGCTCAAGCGCATAAAGGTAGTAATAATGGTAGCCGCCGTGATTGGGATTTTCTTTGACCGTGAAGCGGTCGCCCAGCCATTTCATGGCCTTCTGCATCGCTTCATCGTTGGGCACCGCGCCGCAGACGGGACTCTCCTTATAGTTCTGCTCGTTAGTGATGAACAGGCTTGAGACTCCTGCCGTTGTCATGCTGCCGTAACTGGACTTTGAGCCCGGCGTGTAGCCCCAGCCGCCGTCGGCGTTCTGCCCTTGCTCGAGATAGCGCCGCGCTTTTTTGAAGCAGTCCGCCGGAACGTCGATGCCCATATCGCGTGCGCACTTCAGGCCCAGCAGTGCGAACTGCGTGCGGCTGAAATCGCCCCAGCCGCCATCGGCGTTCTGGTAGCTGCGCAGATACATCGTCTGGCGTTCGGCCACGCGGCGGTGAGCCGGATCCTTGAGCATCGCCAGGAGCATGTTGACCAGTCCGCACTGGTAGGATCCCTGGTACTGGCCGCCGGTCGCATCCGACTGCCGCAGGATGGATTCGATGGCATTCTCGACGTCCGGATGGTTGCGCGGCACGCCCGCATTGAGCAGGGCCATCACACAGACAACGCGGTAGCCGAGGTTGGAGCTCTGACGGTAAGCCGGCAGGTTGCGCAGGGCAGCTTCGGCGCCCGCTTTTAGCGCGTTTTCGACCTGCGCCGCCGTGACGCCTTCTCCGGCGCTCAGCTGGAAAGCGAGAGCCGGGATCAACAGTACGGCTGAAAGAATGCTTTTGCGCAGCGTGATCATCACGTCGATTAGACTGCCCTGAAGAGCCAAAAGCTGCCAGAAAACCGTGATTCCTTCTCCCCTCCGGGGAGAAGGCCGACGTGAGCGGAGCGAACGCGGGATGAGGGGTAACCGCCTCTTGCAAGAAACGCCCACCCCTCACCCGGCACTCGCTGCGCTCGTGTCCGCCCTCTCCCAAAGGGAGAGGGAAACGCGGTTTCACCGTTGCCCGGCTAGCTCGAACGGTTAAAACCTTCCGCCGGGCTCTGGAGTTCATCATACCTCATGGAAGGCGCCAGGCGCTGCGAAGATTGCCGCCGCATCATCAAGGGCGTGGCCGGAGATTCCTGCCCCTACTGCGGCGGTAGCCACCTTGTGGCTGTGGCGATAGCCCCTCCGGTAACGCCGCTGCGGCATGGTTCGGTGCTGACGGCGGTGATCACTTTCTGCCTGGGCCTGAGCCTGCTGCGAGTGGTGCTGGTGGCGCTCGGGTCGAAGTCCTTCGCTTCGCCTGCTTACGGAGACATGCTCTGGCAGCTTCAGCTGCTTACTGCCTTCGGCGCGCTCGTCTATATCGTGCTGCGCCGCAGCGAAGGCGATTTCCGCGCACTGTTTCTGGTGAGCCTGGCTCTATTCGTCGGCACGGAAGTCACTGCCGCGCTGGCGCGTGACCACGGCCTGCTGTCGCTCAGCCGTCTGTCGACGCTGCTGAATATGGGGCTGTTCATCTTCAGTGTCATGACGTTCACGGCTGCCATACCTGACCTGCGGCGGCCGGACCGCTACCGAGTCTGCCTGTTGATTGCGCTGACCGGATTCCTTTTTCTCTCCGCCCTGCGCACGTTTTTTCAGGTCAAAAGCCGCGAATTTGATGAGCGCGCCAGCAGCACGGGGATCGTCGTGCTAGCCGCGGTCCTGCTGTGCGTGGGTGTCATGCTCATCAAGCGCGAGTTCTCCGGCCGCACGGCGCCAGCCCCCGCTGCACAGCCTGCAGAGGCGGAAGCTGAATCGATCAAGAGCTCCTGAATTCAGGCCGCCACGCCCATCCACGGCGTTGCGCAAAACGACAAGCAAAATTCGTAAAATGCGAATCCCTGCCAAGGCATTGCACAGGGTATGAAGTGACAGAGGATTGCTTTGGCAAGCGAACGCGGGTTTGCGAATGTCAGCCACAGCCGCTACGCTTAACAAAACAAGGCATCTTCCAGTCGTCAGACTCCGGCGGGCACAGAACGATGCGGCTGAACCAGGCACTCACGCTCTACCTTCTGCTCACGCTTTCTGCCGTGTGCCGCGCCGAAGCGGACGCAGCCGCCATCGAACATTTTGAAAAGAAAGTCCGGCCGGTGCTGGTTGAGCACTGCTATTCCTGCCATTCAAAAGAGTCAAAGAAGCTTAAGGCCAAGCTGCGTGTCGACGCGCTCGACGCGCTTCTTTCCGGCGGCGAGAGCGGACCGGCGGTTGTTCCCGGCAAGCCTGAGAAAAGCCTCCTGATCGAGGCCGTCAGCTACAAGAACACTGAAATGCAGATGCCGCCGAAGAGCAAGCTCTCCGACCAGCAGATTGCGGATATGACCGAGTGGGTTCGCCAGGGCGCGCCGTGGCCGGGCGGATCGGGCACCGCATCCGTGAAGCATGACGACGGCTTCAATATCGAGACACGCAAGGCCGAGCACTGGTCGTGGGCGCCGGTGAAAAAGCAGACGCCGCCAGCCGTGAAGAACACAGCCTGGCCCAAAAGTCCGATCGACAATTTCGTTCTCGCGAAGCTTGAAGAGAAAAATCTTCCACCTGCGCCGCCGGCAGACAAGCGCACGCTGCTGCGCCGAGCGCATTACACGATTACCGGCCTGCCGCCAGTGCCGGAGCAGATCGAAGCGTTTTTAAAGGACAATTCACCGAACGCATTTGAGAAAGTGATCGACCAGCTGCTGTCGGCGCCGCAATTTGGAGAACGCTGGGGCCGGCACTGGCTTGACCTGATGCGCTACGCGGACTCGCGCGGCCACGAATTCGATTTCGCCATTCCCAATGCGTTCCAGTACCGCGATTACGTTATCCGCGCGCTCAACGCCGATCTGCCGTACGACCAGTTCGTGCGCGAACATCTCGCCGGCGATCTGCTGCCTGAGCCGCGCATGAATCCGGCCGAAGGCTTCAACGAATCAATCATTGGCACGGCGTTCTGGTTCCTGGGCGAAGGCGTGCATTCGCCCGTCGACATCCGCCTTGATGAGGCCGAGCGCTTCGACAACATGGTCGATGTGATGTGCAAGTCGTTCCTCGGCTTGACCGTCGCGTGCGCGCGCTGCCACGATCACAAATTCGATGCGATCAGCACGAAAGACTACTACCGCCTCTTCGGTTTCCTGCAGAGCAGCAATTACCGCCTCGCGCGCTTCGACACGCTCGACCACAACAAGAAGGTTGCGGCGGAACTCTGGAAATTCCGCGCCGAACAGCAGCCCGCCGTGGCGAAAGCGCTCGCGGCATCGCTGCGCCCGGCGGTCGAGAAGATCCCGGATTATCTGCTGGCCAGCCGCGAAGCCGTGCTTGCCGCGCCTGAAGCATTCGCGCCGGCGAAAAACGCGAAGCCGAAAGAGACGCCGACTCTCTCAGCGGAAGCAAAGAAGCAGATCGAGGCGGTGGCGAAATCAAGAAACCTCGATGCGGCGACATTGGAGAAGTGGCTCCTTCATCTGCGCGGCGATGCGAAGCAGCCCGGCGACGTGCTGCACGCCTGGAGCAAGTTTGCTCTGGACGTGAAAGCCACGGATCTGACGCGCGTTTCCGAATTCTTCAAGCAGGCCGAAGCAGCGAAGCAGCAGACCGCTGACGCGCTGAAAAACCTCGAAATTATCCAGGATTATGCTTCAGCCGACGACTGGCTTCCCGATGACGTCTCCTTTGCGGGAGCTCCGCGCAAAAGAGGCGAGCTGATCTTTGGAGGCAATGCGGCGAATCCGGTGGAACGCATCGCTGAGATTGCCGCCGCCGAGTTCGATCCGACCTTCGACGGCTACAAGCTTGCGGCGAACGCGAGCAACGACCCGGTCGGGCTCGCCTACATGCGCGCAGGGAAAACGCTGCGCACGCGCACGTTCACCATTAAAGGAGAGCGCGTTTTCTTCCTGGTGCGCGGAAACGGGCGGGCGTACGCCGCCGTCGATTCGCATGCGCTGATAAACGGACCGCTGCACGGCAAGGTGCTTCACAATATCGAGCCGCGCGGAAGTGCGTGGAACTGGCAGAGCGTCGAGCTGCGCGACTACAAGGATCATCGCGCGCACCTGGAGTTCACTGCCGAGAGCCCCGACTTTGCCGTCGCTCTCGTCGCGCAGGGCGCATCGGCTCCCCCGGTGACGCCTTTCATCTCGCCCGTGTTCAATGCGCCGGGATCGTTCGAATCGCTCGCCAAAGCCTACGGCTCGCTTTTCGCCGGCGTTCTGCCAAAACTTGAAAGCGGCCAGTTGAGTGGCGACGATGCGGTGCTCGCCAACTGGCTCGTCTCGCATCGCGTTCTCGTTCCCCAGGAAACGAATGAGGGATTAAAATCGTTCGGCGAGGCGCAGGCGAAGATCACTTCCAGGATAAAACTCGAATCACGCCTGACGATGGCGATGATGGACGGCACGCCCGAAGACGAGTACGTCATGATCCGCGGAAGCTGGAAGAAGCCTGGCGAGATCGCTCCGCGTGGTCTGCTCGAAGGCCTCGCCGGCAAGGAGCCGCTGAAAATTGCGCGCGGCAGCGGCCGCCTGGAGCTCGCACAGCAGCTGACTTCCGCCAGCAATCCGTTCTTCACGCGTGTGATGGCTAACCGCGTCTGGCACCTCGTCATCGGGCGCGGCATCGTTCCGTCAGTCGATAATTTCGGCGTTCTCGGCGACAAACCCACGCATCCGGAGCTGCTCGACTACCTGGCTGATCAGTTCGTCGCCAATGGCATGTCGATTAAGAAGCTGATCCGATCGATCATGCTCTCGTCGACGTACCAGATGTCGAGCGCGCTGTCTGCTGCGGCTGCGCCGGTCGATCCGGATAACGTCCTGCTGCACCGCATGCACGTCAAACGCCTCGAAGGCGAAGCCATCCGCGACAGCATTCTGCAGATTTCCGGAAAGCTCAGTCCGCAGATGTACGGCCCGAGCGTCCCGATCTTCCTCACCGATTTTATGCAGGGCCGCGGCCGGCCGCAGAGCGGTCCTCTTGACGGCAATGGCAGGCGAAGCATTTACCTGGGCATTCAGCGCAATTTCCTCTCGCCGATGATGCTCGCCTTCGACACGCCCATTCCGTTCAACACCATGGGCAAGCGCGCGCAGTCCAACGTACCAGCGCAGGCGTTGATCCTGATGAACGATCCATTTGTGATTCAGCAGGCGGAGCTGTGGGCCAAGCGCGTGATTGCCGAGAGCGCATCGCCCGAGCACCGCATCACCCGCATGTACGTCGCAGCCTTTGCCAGGCCGCCCACTGACAAAGAAATGATCGCCGCGCGCGCGTTCCTCGAGCAGCAGGCAAAGGAGCTGGCGGCCAAGGACGGCATGAACGACGCGCGCGTGTGGGCCGACCTGGCGCACGTGCTGATCAATACGAAGGAATTCATTTTTGTGAACTAACCAGGGGTCCAGCGTCCAAGGTTCAGGGGCAAGCGTGAATACAGATGAACGCAGATCGAAATACCCTGAACCCTAGACCCTGAACCCTTGCAACGCTGTTCGAAGAGGTACACCCATGCACTGTAAACGTTATCAGCAGCCACCGATGTCCAGGCGCTCAATGCTTTCGCGCTGCGGGATGGGTTTTGGCGCGCTTGCGCTGCAGGCCCTGCTGGGTGATTGGGCGAAGGCCGACCAGCCTGCTCCGAAAAACTCGCCGCTGGCGCCGCGCAAACCGCATTACGCGCCGAAAGTGAAGAGCGTCATTTTCCTCTACATGGACGGCGGCGTCTCGCAAGTGGACTCGTTCGACCCCAAGCCCCTGCTGCAGAAAGAAAACGGCCAGCCCTTCAAGATGAAGATGGAGCCCACGCAGTTCAACAATAACGGCAACACGCTGGGCAGCCCGTGGAAATTCAAGCAGTATGGCCAGAGCGGCATTCCGGTCAGCGATCTGTTCCCCTTCACGGCCGAATGCGTGGATGACCTCGCCGTGATCCGCTCGATGACGTCGCTCTTTTCTGAGCACACGAACGCGAATTATTTTCTGCACACCGGATCGGGACTGCAGGGCCGGCCCAGCATGGGCGCGTGGACGTCGTACGGCCTGGGCAGCGAATGTCAGAATCTGCCCGGCTTCATCGTGCTGAACGGCGGACTGATCCCGCCGGGCGGACTCGACTGTTTCAACAGCGGCTTCCTGCCCGCCAGCTACCAGGGATCGATCTTCCGCGCGGGCGCGCATCCGGTGGCGAACATCACACCGAAGGAAGCGCGGCCGGAACTGCAGCGCAACAAACTGGAGCTGATGAAGCAGCTCGATAACTCCTTAATGGAGCGCGCCGGCCGCCACGACCAGCTCGAATCGGCGATCGCCAATTACGAGATCGCCTACGCGATGCAGTCGTCCGTGCCCGATTTGATGGACATCCAGGGCGAATCGGAAGCGACGAAGAAACTCTACGGCCTCGACGCGCAGTTCCCGCACACGAAAACGTTCGGGCTGCAGTGCCTTGTTGCCCGGCGCCTGGTCGAACGCGGTGTGCGCTTTATTGAGTTGACCTGCCCGGCCGCCGGCGGTGACCGCTGGGATCAGCACGGCGGCTTGAAGGCCGGCCACGAAGCCAACGCGCGCGCCGTCGATCAGCCCATCGCCGGATTGCTTAAAGATCTCAAGTCGCGCGGCCTGCTGCAGCAGACGCTGGTGCTCTGGTCAGGCGAGTTCGGCCGCACGCCGTTCGCTCAGGGCAGCGACGGCCGCGATCACAACCCCTTCGGCTTCTCCTGCTGGCTCGCCGGCGGCGGCATCAAAGGCGGCACGATTTACGGCGCGACCGACGAATACGGTTACAAGGCCGTCGAAAATAAAGTTCAGATGCATGACCTGCACGCGACGATGCTGCACCTGCTCGGCATGGATCACAAGAAGCTCACCTTCCGCTGGGGCGGACGCGACATGCGCCTGACGGACGTGCACGGCGAACTGATCGAGAAGATTCTGGCGTGAGTTTTTTTTCACCACCGAGATCACAGAGAACACAGAGGTGGGTGAATATGTTCGAATTCAGGTCCAAAGCTGAATTGCAGTAAACGCGGTCCCCTGTCCCCTTGCGGGAGAGGGTTAGGGTGAGGGGTTAGCCGCAGCAGAAGTAAACGCATTGCAAAATAGAATTAGCTCAATAAACAAGGAGCCGCATGAACAAGCTGACGACGTGTCTTTTTCTGATCCTGTCCGCAACCCTTTTCGCCGGCGAGTACGTCCAGGAATCGCCGAGCGGCATCACGCATTCGCTCCTGGCGACCGGCGGGAAGACCTACATCCTGCAGGCCGACAAGGAGAATCCGAACGGCAAAGTCGTCTGGACGTATCCAGCCTCCACGCGCGAAGGCTGGGTGCTGCCGGACGGCAATGTGCTGCTGGCCGTTTCCAGAGGCGGCAAATTCCCGGGCGGCGGCGCCGTCGAGGTCAAGCGCGACAACACGGTCGTGTGGGAATACAAGGGCACACAGGACGAAGTGAACAGTATTCAGAAAACGGCCGAGGGCACGTACGTCCTCACCGAAGCCGGAAAAAATCCGCGGCTGCTGGAAATCGACGCGAGCGGCAAAACCGTCGTTGAGTTTCCGCTCGATTGCCAGAAAACCAACGCGCACATGGAAACGCGCATGGCCCGCAAGCTCGCCGATGGCACGTACCTTTGCCCCCATCTGCTCGATTTTGCCGTGAAGCAGTACGATAAGACGGGCAAAGTTCTGAAAGTGATCAACACCAAACTTGACGGCGACCCCGAAGGCAAGACGCACACGTGGCCTTTCACCGCGATCCGGCTCGCCAACGGCAACACGCTCTGCGGGCTGACACATGCCAATCGCGTCGCCGAATTTGATGCGGACGGCAAAAAAGTGTGGGAGCTGACGAACGAAGAAGTCGGCGGCATCATTAAAGACGCCTGCGGCATTCAGCGCCTGCCGAACGGAAACACGATCGTGAACAGCTACGCTGCCGGCCCGAACCAGGTGCGGCTCTTTGAAGTGACGCCGGACAAGAAGATCGTCTGGTCGTTCAAGTCGGCGGACAAGCCGGGCATCCACCACTTCCACGTGATCGACACGAACGGAACGCCGCTGGAAGGAACAGCGCTGCGCTGAGTGCCGCAACATTTCGTTTTAACGCCAAGGACGCCAAGGACGCCA
>DASPJR010000219.1:0-12728 GCA_035628505.1 Planctomycetota bacterium
CGGAATAATAGAGGAACAGCCCAGGCCTGCCGGGGTCATCGCACCGGAGAGACTCATGCCCACGGTCGCATGCGGAGCCAGCATCTTCTCGGTAAAAAGCAGGCAGGCTTCGCGCAACCGCCCACCATTATAAGCCAGCAAGGCCGAATCGATCAGATCCGCCGCGCGTTCTTTTCCGGTGATTCCCGGCGGCTGCATTTTCTTGCCGCGCAGGTAGGGATTATTGGTGTCATTGGGCCGACCGCCCTTGGCATGCAGGAATTCTTTGGATTGTACGCCGCGATTGCCCTTGCCCCACGCCTGTGGACCGGGGCAGGCATGCCTTGCTTTTGGTTTCTGCGTGTGCGAGCGGGCTCCCATTGAAGACCTTGTAGCGCAAGCTGTCAGCTTGCGCAATATATCCCTCACGTAGCATGGGCGTCCCGCCCATGCCGCCGCTGGGAACGCATGTCAAAAGTCGCAGAGCTAAACCGGCTCCTGCGTGCCTCGGCGTTTTACCGTTAAACCTTTGCACGGGCCCGACACCGATGCTTGCACCACCGTTACGCCATTGCCCCACTGCAGCGCTTGCGCTACCTTAACAGTGGTTACCGGAGGCGCGCTCATCATCATGCTCGACACGTCCCATCAGGAAGTCGCAACACCGCCCAAGACAGTGGACACCGTACTCCCGTCCGGGCTGCGCTTTGTCGGAGAACGCATCGAACGCAGCCAGGCCGTTGCGCTGGCCATCCGCATTCCCGCCGGAGCCAAGGACGATCCGCCGAACAAGTTCGGTCTCGCGAACCTGGTCAAAGAGACACTTTTTAAAGGCACAAAGAAACGTGACGCGCGCAAACTGTCAGACGCGTTCGATTTTTACGGCATCCGCCACAGCGAGTATACGGCAACCGAAACGACGGTGATGCAGATCCGCTTTCTGCCCGAGCATCTCGTGAAAGCCATTGGATTGCTGCGAGAGGTCCTTTCACAGCCGGCGTTTCCACAGAAAGAATGCGAGACAGCTAAGACGCAGTCGCTGCAGGAATTAAAGCACCTCGAAGACGATCCGTTCTCCAAGGTCGCCGTGGTACTCAAGGAGATTTTCTTCGGCTCGCAGTGGGGCCACTCGGACCTGGGCACCGAAACAAGCGTCCCCGAGATCACGCGTGGCGACATCCTCAATTTCTGGCAGGCGCAATTCATTCCGGCCGGATCGGTCGTAGCCGCCGCGGGCAAGTTTGATCCGGACGCGCTCGCCAAAGAGCTCGACACGATATTTGCCAAAACCAGCAGTCCCGCCTGGCCGGTTGAGTCACCCCCGCCCTTGCCGACGACGCATCTCAGGAAGCACCTCCCCAAGGACAGCCAGCAGACACAAATGACGCTGGCATTCCCGGCGGTGCCGCACAACCATCCCGATTACTACACGCTGCGCACGGCAGTGGGCGTGCTCTCGGGCGGGATGAGCGGCCGGCTGTTCACTGAAGTCCGCGAAAAGCGAGCACTGGTTTACTCCGTGGGCGCGCACACTGTCTCGCTCCGTGGAGCGGGTGCCGTCTATGTTTTCGCCGGGACGACCACGCCGCGCGCCGCCGAGACGCTCAAAGTCATCAAAACCGAACTGGCCCGGCTGGGCGATGACGTGACGCAGGCAGAGATTGAGCGCGCGAAGATTGCACTGAAGGCGCATCTGCTGATGGACCAGGAGAGCACCAATCACCGGGCGCGCGAGATGGTTGACGACGTATTTTTCGAAAACCGCATCGTGCCGCTGGCCGAAGTTATCGAGAAGATCAACCGAGTCACCGTCGCAGACGTGAAGAAATACTGGGCCGAGCACCCCTGGGACCCCTACACGCTGGTGACGCTGGGGCAGACGGAACTGGAGTAAAATTCGAAACTCGAAATCCGAAACTCGAAACAAATTCAAAACAACAAGCGGGAATGCTCAAAACACTGCGGATTCGATCATTGGGGTTTTGAACATTGGAGTTTGTTTCGGATTTTGAAATTCGGATTTGGATTTTTATCCCTTGGCGCCTTGGCGTCTTGGCGGTTTGAAAAGAAAGTTCAGGAGCAGAGCAGATGATTCTTGTTTTAAAGATCGGCGCGTCCAAGGCGGAAGTTGAACACGCCGAAGAGCGGCTGAAAGAAATCGGGCTTAAGCCGCACACGCTCTTTGGCGTGGAGCGCACCGTCATCGCGGCCATCGGCGATGAACGCGTCACGACATCTGAAGAACTGGCCTCCATCCCCGGCGTCGAAAAAGTCCTGCCCATTCTGGCGCCGTACAAACTCGCGAGCAAAGAAGTGAATCCCACACCCTCGGTCTTCGAAATCGGCGGCGACAGCCAGGTCAAATCCGCCTGCAACAAAGTCTCCTTTGGCGGCCAGTTCATCCCCGTCATCGCCGGACCGTGCTCCGTCGAAGGCCGCGCGCAAATTCTCGAAGTCGCTCAGGCGGTGAAAGAAGCGGGCGCCAGCGCGCTGCGTGCAGGCGCGTTCAAGCCGCGCACGAGTCCCTACCAATTTCAAGGGCTGGCCGAAGAGGGCCTTGAGTACCTTGCCGAAGCGCGCGAAGCGACAGGCCTGCCGATCGTCACGGAGGTTTTAACACCAGCCGATGTGCCGCTGGTGGCCAAGTACGCCGACTGCCTGCAGATCGGCACACGCAATATGCAGAATTTTTTACTGCTCAAAGCCTGCGGCGCAGTGAAGACACCGGTGCTGCTCAAGCGCGGCATGAGCGCGACGCTCGAAGAATATCTGCTCGCGGCCGAATACATACTCACAGGCGGTAACAAGCGAGTGTTGCTCTGCGAGCGCGGCATCCGCACGTTTGAGAATTATGTCCGCAACACGTTCGCGCTGGCGATGGTTCCGGCGCTGAAAGAAAAGTCACATCTGCCCGTCCTGGCCGACCCCAGCCACGGCACGGGGGTGCGCAGCCTCGTCCCCGCGATGACCAAAGCGTCCGTCGCCTGCGGCGCCGATGGCATCCTCATCGAAGTGCACTGCAACCCCGAGAAAGCCATGACTGACGGCGCGCAAACGTTGAGCGTCGCCGACTTCGCCAAGTTGATGAAGGAGTCCCGCGCTGTGGCTGAAGCTGTCGGACGCAAGATGTAACTGCTACAACACAAAGACGCGAAGACTCGAAGACACTAAGAAGAACGACACTTCATGATGGGCCAGCTCTGAGCCAACATTTCCATGCACAAACAAAAACGTCGAGGATAGCTCCTCGACGTTCTTTTAAATCTTAGCGTCTTTGCGACTTTGCGTGAGACGAGCCGTTTACTTCGTCAATTTTTTCTGAATATCTTCCCACGGCGCCTGGAAGACTTTGATTTCGAGGCCGGTTTGCGTCTCGATGTGGCGGATGACATTGCGCTGGGACGGGTTTGAAAGCGCCACGCACAGCATCTTCCCGAGTTTTTCAAAAGCGATAGCTTCGTGCTGGCGGCAGAAATCCATGTCCACTAATGCCACAGCTTCACGCTGAACCGGGAAAAATCGCAAATACACACGCGGCACGTGCGTCTGCTTCTTCAGCGCCGCAGCCAGGGCCTCAGCGCTCAATCCAAACTCGTCTCTCAAGATGCGCCCGATGGGCACAAAGGACTTACGTTGATGCGCCAGGGCCTGATCCAGCTTCTCGCGCGTGATGGCGCCCGAGGCGATCAGGATCTTACCCAGCGGATCAGATTCTTTTTTGGACGCGGAAGGGCCATGTTCCTCGCCACTTCCAGGGGCCGGTCGGACAGGAGGGATTCTTCTCGGCGTTGCCATGACAGTAGAATTAACACCGGCGCCACAAGTTGCAAGAGCATTCGAGAATCGATCTGCTCTCGCTGTTGCAGCTTGCACTTTAAGTGCCAAAGGCTGCTGCTCTTACAGCATGTGAAAAACTGCCCGCGTGTGCACCGTTCGTGCAAAATATGTCTTGACATAATGCGCCCCCACCCTTAAAAGTTAGCCTTGGCTAAGTTAGCCGTGGCTAAGTTTTGAACTGTAACTTTTCGAGCCCTACATCGCGAGGCGACGTTTCGTGAGCAGCAGTGCTAAGAATTCTGGTCCAGACCGGGCTCCGCGCGCCAAGACCGCCGCGCGCCGGCGCCTGTCGGCCAACATGGAAGATTACCTCGAAGCCATCTACCGCCTCTCCGGCGAAAACGGGGTCTCGCGCGTTTCCAGCATCGCTGAAGCTGTCGGCGTCAAACGTCCCAGCGTTTCAAAGGCGTTGAAGTGGCTGCAGCGCGAAGGGCTCGTGACGCATACGCCCTACGGCGGCGCGGCGGTGACGGTGCTCGGCAAACAGGTCGCGCAGGCGCAGGTCAAAAGCCACCGCGCCCTCACCCGCTTTCTCGAGCAGGTGCTGGCGCTGCGGCCGGAGCTGGCCGAGCACGACGCCTGCCTGATGGAACACGCGATCAGCCCCGAGACCGTCGAACGCTTGGTTCAGTTCATTGACTATCTCGATCAGCATGCCAGTGGCGCCACGCGTGAGTTCCGCGCCACGCTGAAGCTGGAACCGGCGGAAATTGCCGCGGGCGGCAAACGTCACCGCAAAAAGAAGGAGTCGGACCGCAACGCGCCCGAGCGCGTGTGGACCTCGCGCGTTTAATCCCGCGCCGGGTTTTGTTTTTATGGAACAAGAGTTAGCCAAGAGAAACTTTTAGAAAGGGAGACCAGAGGATGAAACCAGACTTTCGACTGCTCGCACTCGGTGCCATGATGTGCCTGGGCGTTTTGCTTACCGGGTGCGGTGGTGCTAATCCCGCATCAACCGGGACCACAACGCCCGTTGCGCGCGGGGACGGACCACTGAAGGCGGTCTGCACCGTTGGGATGATCGCGGACATTGTTCAACGCGTCGGCGGCAAACACGTGCAGGTTCAGTCGCTGATGGGCCCCGGAACCGATCCGCACCTGTACAAAGCACGTGAAGACGACAGCCGTGCGCTGAGCGGCGCCGATGTGATTTTTTACGTGGGCTTGAATCTTGAAGGCAAGATGTCGGACCTGTTCGTGAAAATGCAGCGCAAGAAGCCAGTGTTCGCCATGTCCGACCCGGAGTACATCGATCCCAAGCTGCTGCGCGAACCGCCAGAGATGGAAGGCCACTATGATCCGCACATCTGGTTCGATGTATCGCTGTGGATGAAGAGCGCCGAACGCGTGCGCGACGCGCTCGCCGAAGTCGATCGCGCTCACGCCGATGATTACAAGAAGAATGCCGAAGCGCTGCTTAAAGAAATGGGCGAATTGCACGAATGGTGCAAGAAGGAGCTGGCCACCATTCCGCAGGAACGCCGCATCCTGATCACAGCGCACGACGCGTTCGGCTATTTCGGCCGGGCGTACGGCGTGGAGGTGCGCGGTATTCAGGGCATCAGCACCGAAGACCAGGCGCCGGTCGCGGCGATCAATGAACTGGTCGACCTGATTGTCACACGCAAGGTAAAAGCTGTTTTCGTCGAATCGAGCGTACCGCGTAAAAACATCGAGGCGCTCCTGGAAGGCTGCAAAGCCCGCGGCCACACCATTGTCATCGGCGGCGAACTGTTCAGCGACGCCATGGGCGAAGCCGACAAGCCCGAAGGCACTTACATCGGCATGGTGAAACACAACGTTGAGACGATCGTAAAGGCGCTGAAGTAACGGAACAACGGAGCACGACTTCAACACGGAGACACGGAGATCACGAAGATCACGGAGAACGAGGAGGAAAACTAAATATCCGTCCTCTGTCCCTGTGAGTTCTCTGTGCCTCTGTATTGAAGTCGTGTTCAACTCCTTCGAATGGTGAAAAATGATTCAGAAGCTGCACCCTGAAAAGAGCCCGCCGGCGACGACGACCGCGCCGCCGCCGCTGGAAGTTCACGACATGACCGTCGCCTACCACCGCAAGCCGGTGCTGTGGGACGTGGACCTGGTCATTCCCGAAGGCAAGCTGATCGCCGTCGTCGGTCCCAACGGTGCGGGAAAGAGCACCCTGATCAAAGCCATTCTTGGCATTGTTCCGCGCGCCAGCGGACGGGTCGAAATTTATGGCCAGCCCTACGAGAAGCAGCGCGCTATCGTCGGCTACGTGCCACAGCGCGAATCGGTTGACTGGGACTTCCCCGTTAACGCGCTCGATGTTGTGATGATGGGTCGCTACGGCCGCATCGGCTGGTTCCGGCGGCCGGGCAAAGCCGACCGCGAAGCAGCGCTCGCGTGCCTGGAGAAAGTCGGCATGGCCGAGTACGCCAGGCGCCAGATCAACCAGCTCTCCGGCGGGCAGCAGCAACGTGTCTTCCTGGCGCGCGCGCTGGCTCAAGAGGCGCGGCTGTATTTCATGGATGAGCCCTTCGTCGGAGTCGATGCCGCAACCGAGCGTGCCATTGTCACGCTTCTGCGCGAGCTCAAGGCGCAGGGGAAAACAGTCGTGGCCGTGCATCACGCGCTGCAGACAGTCAAAGAATACTTTGATCATGTCATCCTGTTGAACATGCGCGCCGTGGCCAACGGTCCGGTGGACGAGGTGTTCACGAACGAGAATCTACAGAAGACTTATGGCGGCAAACTATCGCTGCTCGACCAGGTTGCCGAAGCCGTGCGACGCGGCGGACGTTGAGGCTCAAGGAGAACGTTCATGTCCATACGTCCAGGAATTCAAGCGCTGCTGGTTCTCAATGCCGCACTCTGCTGCGCGCTTGTTGCCGGCGAGGCCGCGCCGGAAAAAGCGGTGCGCGAACTGGCCGTTCCGCGCAAGGACGTGCCGGGGGTCGGCAACTTCGCCAAGATTTCAGATTGCCTCTACCGCGGCGAGCAGCCCACGGCTGAAGGCTTCGCGCAGCTCAAGAAAATGGGCGTGAAAACCATCGTGAATCTGCGCTCGTTTCACAGCGACCGCAGCAAGCTCAAGGGCTATGGCCTGCAGTATGTCCATATCTATTGCAAAGCCTGGCATCCTGAAGACGAGGACGTTCTGGCGTTTCTCAAAGTAATGCAGGACCCCGCAAACCATCCCGTGTTCGTACACTGCCAGCACGGCGCCGACCGCACGGGGATGATGGTAGCTGCATACCGCATTCTCGAGCAGAACTGGCCGGTCGAGGACGCGGCCAAAGAGACGCACAATTTCGGCTTTCACAAGATGTTCAAAGACATTCAGAAATACCTGTTGCAGTTCGACCGCGAGCGCATGGCGAAGCTGCTCGAAAATGAACCGTCGCCACAAATCGATATCGTTAAATAGGAGAGGGCCATCGTGAAACTTAATCTTTTCTGCATCTGTGTTCTCGTATCAGCCTGTGCCATTGCGGGTGAAAGCGCGGCAATCAAGCCCGGTGTGAGCAGCAGCGCGTTTGAAAAGGAAGAAAAGAAAGCAGCTGACAAAAGCCGCTACAATCTTTTCAATCCTACGCCGCGCGAGCAGATGCGCGAAATGAGCACCGACCGTCCGGACAAGACCGAAAGTCCCTACACGGTAGATGCCGGGCACTTCCAGTTTGAGACGGATCTGGCAAGCTACAGCATCGATCGTGAAAACCCGGAGCGTTCCGACGAGCGCGTGAAGAGCCTTGCGATCATGCCGGTGAATTTCAAAATCGGCCTGACCAACCGCATCGACATTCAATTCGTCTTCGAGACCTACAACATCGTCCATACGCGCGGGCGCAACGAAGACGGCATTCGCACCAGCGAATACCAGGATGGCTTCGGCGACATCACCACGCGCCTGAAAATTAACGTTTTCGGAAACGACGAGGGCTCGCGCGCGCTGGCCGTGATGCCATACATCAAGGCCCCGACGAACCAGGACAACCTGGGCAATAACAAAGTGGAAGGCGGCCTCATCATTCCGTTTGGAATGGATCTGCCGCACGGCTTCAGCATGGGCGTGATGCATCAGACCGATTTGCTCTGGGACGACGATGATAATGATTACTACGCGCAGTTCGTGCACACGATCACGTTCGGACACGACATCATCGGGAATCTGGGCGGTTACGTCGAATTCTTCAGCGCTTTCAACACCCGCGGCACGCCATGGGAAGGCACAGCCGATGTCGGATTCACCTACGGCTTCACCGATGACATACAGCTCGATTTCGGGTGCAATTTCGGCGTGACGCGAAGTGCGGAAGATTTCAATCCGTTCGTGGGGCTGTCAATTCGGTTTTAATTTTTTCACACAGAGGACACAGAGAGCACGGACGTAGTTTTGAGAATAAAACTTGCCTCTGTGTCATCTGTGGTTCAGGGGTAAGAAGAGGCTTTAATGTTCGGCTTGTCGTACAACACGTTTCTCGTTCTCGCCGGTTCGGGGCTCCTCGGACTTACCGCCGGCGTTGTCGGCGCGTTTGCCGTGCTGCGCCGCCGTTCCTTAATGGGCGATGCGCTGGCGCACGCCGCGTTGCCGGGGCTGTGCATCGCGTTTCTGCTCTATCAGCAGCGCAACTTTTTTATTTTTCTTGCCGGCGCAACTGTCACGGGGATTCTTGGCGTGCTTTGCGTCTCCTGGCTGCGCCACAATACGCGCATCAAGGAAGATGCCGCGATCGGCCTGGTGCTGTCGGTTTTCTTCGGAATGGGCATTGTTCTCTCGAGCATCATTCAGGACTTGCCGACAGGGCAGAAAGCAGGCCTCGATTCGTATCTGCTGGGCCAGACCGCCGGGATGGTGATGCAGGATCTCATTTCAATCATCGCTGTCTCGCTGGCGGCACTGCTGGTGCTCCTTCTTTTTTTCAAAGAGTTCACGATCCTCAGCTTCGATCCCGAATACGCCGCCGTGCAGGGCTGGCCAACTTTTCTGCTGGATTTGGCGATGATGGGTCTGCTGGTGATCACCACCGTCATCGGACTTCCCGCCGTGGGCGTGGTGCTGATGGCGGCGCTGCTGATCATTCCAGGCGTTGCCGCGCGTTTCTGGACAGACCAGCTCAAGTGGATGCTTATCCTGGCGGCGCTTTTCGGCCTGATTACAGGCATCGCCGGCACGGCCGCGAGCGCCACGCTGTCGGACCTTCCGGCCGGCCCGGTCATCGTGCTCACCGGAACGATCATCTTTCTGTTCTCGATGCTCTTCGCTCCGCGCCGCGGAATTCTTTCGCGTGGGATCGAACACCTGCGCCTGCGCGCAACGATTGCGCGCCAGAATCTCCTGCGCAGCATGTACGAATTCACCGAACCCGCATTGCCCGAGCGCCGCGCGATCGCCATCGAGGAGCTCACGCGGGCACGGTCGTGGTCGGCTGGGCAGGTCGAGCGCCTGCTCTCACGCGAAGCACGCCGCAGTCACGTTGAACCGGTTGCGGGAGGCTGGCGCCTGACGCCCAGTGGCGTAGAAGCCGCGGCGCAGGTCGTGCGCAGCCACCGATTGTGGGAGACATTCCTCATCGAGAACGCCGAGATCGCGCCGGATCACGTAGACCGCGACGCCGACCAGATCGAACATATCCTGTCTCCTGATTTGCTGCACAAGCTCGAAGAGCATCTGCGCGAGGCCGGCCGCTGGCCACGCGGCGCCGGAGAACTTCCGCCCGCCTCCGCGCACGCGACGCCTGCGCTCTTCCCCACCCCGGCGCAGCCGGAGTCCAAGGTTGCGGACGACGGAGGCAAGCCGCTATGATTGCAACGCTTCCGCCGTTTATCGAATCGCTGATGCGCCTGACCGGATACGACGAGATTTCCTTCTGGATCGTGCTGACGGCCGCGCTGGTGAATGTTTCCTGCGCGGTGCTGGGCTGTTTTCTCGTGCTGCGTCGCATGAGTCTCCTCGGCGACGCGATCTCGCACGCGATTCTGCCTGGCCTGGTGCTCGGCTTCATCGTCACTGCCGCACTGCGCACCGGGCCAACCGGACCAGGGGGACGCGAACATATTCCCATGCCGTATTTTGCCATGCTGGTGGGCGCGCTGGCAATTGGCGTCATCACCGCGCTTCTGACCGAGATCGTGCACCGCTATGCAAAAGTTCCGGAAGATGCCGCGATGGGCGTGGTCTTCACGTCACTCTTTGCGATCGGCGTCATCATGATCCATCGCCTCGCTCGGAACGTAGACCTCGATCCCGGCTGCGTGCTCTACGGCATGCTTGAAACGGCCGCGCTGGATACCGTTGAGGTGTTTGGCTATGAGTTCTCGCGTCCGGCAGCGAACATGGCCGTGGTCTGCGCCGCCGTGATTGCATTCGTTGCGTTGCTCTGGAAAGAATTAAAAATTGTTTCCTTTGATCCGCAGCTTGCCACCGCGCAGGGCATCAACGCCCAGCTGGTTCATTACCTTCTGATGGCGATGGTGGCGACGGTCACTGTTGCCGCCTTTGAAGCGGTCGGCTCGATCCTGGTTGTTGCCATGCTGATCGCACCAGCGGCCGCCGCCTACATGCTCACCGATCGCCTCTCCTCTATGGTAATTCTGTCCGGCACGATGGGCTTGATTTCTGCCGTGCTCGGCCGCGACCTGGCTCAGGGCAATTCCCTTTCGGCGCGCGCGGTCTGTGCGGTGCTGAGCTTCTTTTTTTCAATCGGCTCATCGGTGTGGCATTCGCTGAGCACGCTCTCGCTGCAGATCGATTACGTGCCGGTTCAATACGCGCGCGCCTCGGTTTCCGGAATGGGCGCTGTGGTCGCCGGAGCGCTCTTCGTTGCCGCCGTGCTGTTCTCGCCCAGTCATGGACTGCTCGTGAAAATGATGCGGCAGTTCAACCTGACGCTGCGAATCGTGCGCGAAGACGCGCTGGCACTGCTTTACCGCTGGCAGGAGATCGCTCCTGACCGCTCGCTGGAGCACGCGCAGGCTGCAGCCGCACTCGGTGGCGGCTGGTTTCCGAGACTGGCGCTGTGGTGGCTTCAGCGCGAGGGCCGCATCCAGGCCTGGGCGACGGCCGACGGAAAGCGCGGTCTGAGACTGACGGACAAGGGCGCACGGCAGGCACAGACGCTCGTTAAATCGCACCGCCTCTGGGAGTCGTACCTTTCGCAGGTACTTGGCTTCCCCGCTGATCATCTGCACGCTCCGGCCGACCGTACTGAACATTACATCAGCGAGGGACTGTTGCGCGAGGTCGCACGCGAGGTGGAACACCCACACGAGGACCCCCACGGCCGGCCCATTCCGCGACGCGAGGGCAGCCGCGTCGACCTTGGCGAGAAAGACTTGCAGTAGCGGCAAACCTTTGAGGATCGTTGCCGGCATTCCCTGAAGGCTTTAAGCCGCGGCGAGAGTCCTAATCGCACAACCGGGTGTGTCAGTCGCAATTGTTTAAAATGGCTGGTGGATTTTCGCCGTCTTGACGAATCTGTAAAATCCGGCTAAAAGCTTTGGCATTACGGGTCTAAAGCGAGCACATCAGGCCGTGTGGGCCATCTAGAAGGGGCGCTGCGAATGGTACGAAGCCGATTGCTGTTGATGCTGGGGAGCATTATGGTCCTCGGCGCGAGTGCTCAGGCTGCCGATTTCTTCGGTGAGAATCTCATCGAGGTCAAGCTGAGCCTGCCCAAAGGCGACACCTACATGCGCGGTGCGTCCGACCCCGTTGCTGATCTGGTAGCCGAGCTGACGCTGACCAACATCACGAAGAAAGAAAATCTCGGCAACGAATCGCAGGTCGTCCCGGCCAATCAGCGCTTTACCCCGGATGAAATTGCGCAGCTCGAAGGCCTGTCCAAAGAAGAGCAGAACGCGCTGCTTGAAAAGAAGAAAGCCACCAAGTCCATCGAAGTTCGTCCGGTAAACAAGGAAAGCCTGGGCGCGTCCTACGTCGAACCGCAGCTCGGACCACACGACGTTGTCGATTTCATCATCACGAAGCTGCCGGACGAAGGCGAAGCGGCGCCGGCCGAGAACGCCAAGCCGATTATTATTCCCCGCGACAACAAGGCCGACAGCATCAGCCGCGTGGACCTCTCCGAAATCAAGTATCTGGCCGCAGGCGAAACCTCTCCCGTCTTCTCGCTGCCGGTCGGCAAGTACTACACCATCCGCGATCCGGGAACCTACTCGATCAAGGCCGTGCTGCGCACCATCGGCAACAACACCAAGCCGCAGAAGTTCGCTGAGTCGAACGAAGAAAAGTTCCGCGTGCTGCCGTTCAAGATCGTTCCGCAGACTATTGAGGTGCTGCAGCGCAACCTGGAATTCTACGAACGCGGCATTCCCAGCTACGATTACCTGCTGTACCAGGTCAAGAACCTCCAGGGCTTCGATGAAGTCTACTTCGCGCAGCGCATTCCCGTGCGCGGCATTTCGACCTGGGAATGGCAGCGGCTGTGCACGGTAAAAGCGGGCACGCAGGCGCAGATTGCGAACCTTGCTCCCAAGAAAGTGGCCGTGCTGGCTGTCCACAGCAAGGGCGACGCGGGACTCTATAACATCGATTTCAGCAAGCCGGGTGCGGTGGTTACGGGCAAGATCATCGAACTCAAAGACGGTGCGCAGCCGAAGCTGAAAGTCGAAGCCGGCGCCGCTTCCGTCGAATAAGCTCTTTCCCGCACTGGAAGCGCAAGCTAACGCTTTGCGCTACATCGAACGCCAGGCTTCGCGCCTGGCGTTTTCGTTTATCTGCAGTCTTTTTCGAACCCGGCTGTGCAGCCCCTGTACATCCAGATGGCGGAGTTGGCACCGCGCCGCAGGACGATATATTGGCCCGAATATTGCCTGCAACGTGTTGTCTTTCTGGAACAGCATATCCATGGGCGAGACTGAGCTCCTTCAATTGATCGATCAAGGCGCCCGCCGCGTGCGGCTTC
>DASPJR010000220.1:0-86699 GCA_035628505.1 Planctomycetota bacterium
CGAACTGACGGGGCTCGTTTCAGTCCAGCTGGGAAGTCTGCTGCAGTTGCGGCGACAAACGGCAGATGCCGAAAAGCTGCTCAGGCAAGGTGTGTCGCTGCTTTCAGTGCTTTTCGAAAAGAACCCGGCAGAGCGGCGGTATCGGATTTTCCTGGCACGCGAGCAACTCACCCTTGGCGATTTTTTAACGCGCGAACGGAGATATGAGGAAGCTCGCAAGCTGGTCGAAGCATCCCTGAACAGCCTCCAGTCCGGGCTGTTGACGGAACCGCGGCTGCGTCCGCTTCTGGTGGAAGGACATTACACGCTCGCGAACATCTACCGCAACCTGGGCAACGAGGCTGCTTCCGCTAAGGCTACGCAGACTGCCGAGACATTCGCCGCGCAGTTGCGTGAAGCGCGCCCACTCCCGCGTCCAGGGGGAAACAACCGGCTGCCCCCGCCGCCCGATTTTGAGAGGCAGGGGCAGAATTTTGATCGCCAGCCTCGCAATTTCAAAGGTCCTCCGCCGCCGCGCGAATAATATCTTCAGCCGTGACGGTTTATTGAGAGACTTCCACCTTAGCTGGATCAGACTTCAGGCCCACGCTGTTCACGGAGATAATGCTGTAAGAGTGCTTCTCGCCCGCCTTCGCCGTCTTGTCGATGAACTTCATTTCAGGCATCGGCTCTTCCGGGGTGTCATGAAACGACATGCGCTGAAACAACGGGCGTCCAAAGGAGCCTTTGGGCTTTTCAGGAACGGCCCCGAGCGGCTGACCGTCGCGCTCGATGATGAATTGCTGGAGTCCGCTTTCGAAGTCTGCGGCAGCTTCCCATGTGAGTTCGACCGCACCGTCTGCAGCAGGTTTTGCTTTCAGTTGCGTCGGCGCGGCAGGCGGAGTCGTATCAGCGACGGCGCCCGTCTTCACATAGTCCATCCAGGCTTTTGCCACGGCTTCGTTCGGAAACCAGTTGGCCTCGCTGCTCTTTCCCGTGAATGCGGCCGCAGGCTGCGCAAGCTCGCCCAGAAGCGGAGCAAGCCAGGCTTTGCTGCTTTCAACGGGCTTCAGCGGACTGCCTTCAGCACCTTTGTCTGGCAAACGCATTCCCAGGCAGGCATCGAAAAACGGGATCGCCATGTAGCGTGAATCGCCGCATTCGTGGCCTGTTCGCGGATCAGGCGCAACGGCAATCGGCGCACCCTGCGCGCGGTACGCGTTGAACATTTCAATCGAACTGGTCCAGATTCCGTTAAAGCGTTTGTCGCCGTTCTCTTTTGCTCCCGGATTGCAGACCATAGGAATCTTGTACATTGACTCCGGCATGTCGGGCTTCGCTATTTTTCCTTTGGTCCATTCGGAGTAGGCGGTGCCTGAGCGAAACCAGATGGCGACGATGCGATCGGGATACATCGTCTGCAGAATGCTGGCCCAAAAGCCTCCGCCTGAATGGCCCCACAAACACCAGGGTGCCGTTTCGAGTTCAGGATGGCCCGACTTCTCGCCAAGTTCCTTCAGCGCCCGCAAGAACGCTTTCACGGAACCTTCACGCGGATCGCACCATTTCCGACAGTCCGCCTTCTCCGGCTGCTGATACGACGGGCCCAGCAGCGCACAGTCCCATTTCCTGGCAAGTTCCTGCCAGTGCAAATCGTACGCGGCTGTGCGCCCTCCTTTGCACGCACCCTCACCGCAGCCGTGCTGGTGGACGATCACGCCACGAATTTTCTGTACGCCGTCAGGAATCCAAACGGTGAACGTCACACCGAAGATGAGCTCGCCGGGCGCTGTGGATGGAGGGTACTCAACCGAAACGGTTTTCCCCGCGCCAGAAACGAGTGCTGGAATAAAGAACAAGAGAGAAAGAAAACGCATTCAGCCTCCTGCTTATGACGGTATGCCACGTCAGCCGCTGCCTCAACTTGGCCGGTATTATAGTCGATGAGTATTTAAAGAAATGCCTGCATTCCGTCTTCTTTCTTTTAAAAACCGCTTACAAACGCAGTCGAACTTATTCGCTGGCATTCTGTTCTGCTTTTAGTCCTCGTTTGAACGCTGAAAACGTCCTGGCTGTGCGGGTGTTTCGAACGGAAGTGGACCCCCAACGCTCGTGGCGAACCTCCCAGATCAGAACGGTGTCGTCGGGTGTCGCAGAGGGCTGCCGTATCCAGAATGCTTCGCAATCGCGCAGGGTCCGCCAGCTCCTTGCGTTAAGTTCCCACAGGTAAAAGCGATCCTGGCGCGTGCGGATCCACTGGAGATTTTCGATCACATAGAGCCGCGCATCGTTCTCCGGCTGAGCCAGGAATTTCAGAACGTCTTCGCCAATGCCGCGCCTGCGCTGCTTCTCCAGTTCAGCAGCAGGAAGTGCGGCGAACAGATCTTTGTTCAAGGTGAGCCGCTCCGGTGAATCCTGCAACCGAAGCATAAAATTTCGCGCGTACAGCGCATGTTCGCTGGTTGAAACGTCGGCACAATGATGTCCGATTATCCAGTATTTGCCGCTGAGCACGGCATTTCTCTCCGAAAGCGAAAGTGCGAATCAGATCGTGACTTTAATCTTTGAGAGCGTGAACTGCGATGCCCCAGTCCAGCCTCCGCCGAAACCTTTTGGTGTGAAGGCAATCACATCAACAAAGTAACTGCCGGGACTGAGATCCTCGTGGTTCAAAGAGAGTTCCAGGTCGACAACCTGCAATGGAGTTCGTGCCCCCGGCAGCCTGGCAGAGGAAACGCATGTAGTTTTTGCGTCAAAATTCATGATGTCCGACGCTTTACGCGCATAAACGGCGATCGTGATGTCGGTTTCCGGCGCCTGGCTCACCAGTGTGACAAGGAGACTTGCACAATCCTCAGAACACTCTGCATTCAGAATCTGGATCAAGCTTGGCGTTGGGAATTGCCGGAGCGGGTTGGCTAGCACGCGACCCGGGCGCGCCTGATCGCCCTTTTCACCCAGAGGCAGATAGCCGCCGTCAATCGCTGTTTCCGCATAGTAATAGCGCTTGCCGAAGGAGTCGTATGCGAAGCCTTGGTATGGGCCTGCGACACCAACTGCGACATGGCCATCCATCAGAATGTAGCCGGCGTCGTAACCAAACTGTGTTAACAGAGCCATGTAGGCAATGCTTGAGTCTTCGCAATCTCCGCCGTAATTGGCATAGAACTCGGAAGGAAAACGCGGCCAGTCTGTGGGGCGTTTGGGATCGCGAATGTACGGGATCGATTGAATGAATGAGAGTGCGAACCCAGGAAAATGTTCATCCGGGCGGCGGCCGTAAGCTTCCAGAAGTTTCTCGCCAAGTTCGCGAACCGAATCCACATAGGGATCATTGCGAACGTAATTGGTGAAGCACAACTGCGGTTCGGTGTGAATGCGAGTTTTGAAGTTGTTCAGCTTCTCCAGATATTTCTTCTGCTGCGCCTCGCTCGAAAATCCCCATTTGAGCTCATACTTCCGTTCCTTGTGCTCCCAGCGAAAAAGCTGCCCCTGGCCGCATCGCGGTGGCACAGGCAGCGCTTCGGCCCAGAGCGCGCTGATTTCCTGTGTCTCAGAGGGCCGCACGAAAACACTGGCTTCGGCAGGCAGATGATCGCGTGTCGAAATCTGCGGCGTTCGGGGTACAGGCTGGCGGCGCACAGGTGGAGGCAGCTGCTCGCGTTCGCCCTCACCAGACTTAAGAATGGAGTCGATGATTCCAACGGCAAGATTGCAGTCCAGCATTGCACCGTCGCCATCGTAGCCGACGCGTCCCATTCGCCGCATGAGCGCCTGCGGAGATTCACTTTGCTTGAGCTTCTCCAGTAACACATTAACCGTTTTAAAGAGCGCTTTTCGCTCTTCGGTTTTTCGCATCACCTCGCCAACCACGGACATGACCGTGTCCCCGCTGCTGTTCGGCTCGATGAGCCAAATCACGGCCTCACCGACGCTCTTGTGCTGCGGCTTGAGCTTGAAGGCGAAGATGCGTGCGTAATAAAGCAGCCCCGGCAGTCGGGACTCGAATGCATAATTCATCGCTGCAGTCAGCTCGGGCCAGAAACTGGAATCCGGATTCGTCTCCCAGTCGCCCGACATCCACGCACCGAGTTCTTCGCTGAGCTCTTCGGAGGGGAATTCCTCCGGATTGATCACGATGCACGAAAAGCGCGCCCGGTAATGAACTTCGATCTGATCCCTGGAACTGTGTCCGCCGAAGTCGTTCATCAAGTGCGTCAGCTTCAGCTTGATGAGAGGCCGCTCCGAGAATTGCAATTGAAACCATGAAACGCCGCGCTGCCGGCCTCCCTGGTGTTCAACCGCGCGCGCTGTATGTGGCAGGCTCCAGGCGGCATCGTAAACAGGGAGGTATTCATCATCACCGCCGCCCAGCCAGGGCTGAGTTGTAGCGACGACGCCATCGGCAGTGGCTTCAAGGTGCTGAGGAACGTAGGCGTTTCTGCCGCGCACCAGACGGAATTCGCGCAGATGTGCCAGGTCTTCTTCATGCAGCAACTGTCCGGCGTCATCATGCCAGATCAGCCGGCGATTCCGTTCGCGTTCGGGCGCTTTGGCGTGGGCTGCGGCGATAAAATACGAGCGGCCGTCAATGTGGCGGAAGAAATCGCGTGACTCGTCTGGAACTCCGCCGACCATCACCGGCTCGTGGCCGCTACGCGTCTCCCGCAGAGAAATAAAGTTCAGCAGCCTTCTTCGATAGGACTCCTCGTCAAGCATGTCCCGGTCAATGACCAGATCGGGGCTGCCCTCGCGAACCCGTTCCTGGAGTTCCGGGAATTTCAAACCCAGCTGGTTCCACATGTCTTCGAATAGCGGCGTCTTCGGCCGGAGAAAACGAATGATGCTGCGCAGGTGTTCAAGCATCAGAGGTCGTGCCGAACGATGTGTCACCACCGGCAGCACACCGTCGGCTGAATCAACTCTGCCAGGCTGAAGAATCTCGCCTTTCTTCAGGATACTGAAAATCACGGTCTCCGAGTGACCCATGTACAGCCGCAGTGCCAGGCAGCGCTCCTCATGCACGGCGACCTGGTAGAAAACCGCGTCGACGGACGGAGCGTTCTCAATTTGCTGATTCAAATCCGAGATCACCGCCAGCGAGTTCTTCTGCGAACGCTCTTTTAAAACTTTCTCACGCTTCTGGCACTGCTCTTCACCCAGGCCTTTTTCGTACACAATGACATACGGATTGGCATCCAGCTTCAGGCAATTGACGGCAAGTTCATCCAGTATGCGCTTGGGGTCGGCCGACTCGATCGTTACGTGCCATCCTCTCCGCCCGTCGTCGCGTTCGCCTGGCAGCGGCAGCAGTGTGACCGTGTTTTCGGTTTTAAAACGTTTGGCTGTGAAAAAGCGCTCCCCCAGAATGGCTTTTGCAAGTTCTGCCAGCCGCGGGAAGACGACGAGTACCTGAAGCGGCATGAACTCGGCATCCAGGAGCAGACGCTGCTTGTCGAGAAGAAACGGAATATGCGAGCGCTGCGTGTCGCTGTAATCCATAAAATCATCGACGATGATGACTTCAATTCCAAGAATCAGCCGCCGCAGCCTTGGCTCGTCGGCGGCCGAACATCGGGCACCATAAAGATAATGCTCCACGCTCAGGAGCGTGCCCACGAAGATACTTGGGACTTGCGCGCCATCCTGCAGCCATGTGTTCACTTTGTCCTCGCGCACCACGTCGCACGAGACGTAATAATGAAGCCTGGCGCGTTCGAGAAAATTCCGGATACGCTCAACAGCAAGGTTCTGACGGGTCTCATCGGGCACCACAATCAGCACACGCTGGCCACGAACGAACGCTGCATACGCAGCGCAGGCCAGCAACGCAGTTGTCCTGCCACTTCCAATAGGGCCATCGATAAGCAGGTCCGAGCTTTGTGATAGATGCTCGTTGTTTCCCGCGCCGAACTTGTCGATGAGCTCATGATGCGAGTCGCGGAAGCGTTCGAAAAGATGGACCTGTGCTTTTGTCGGAAGCACTCCGCCGAAGAGCATGCGCAGATCTTCACGCGCGGTAACTGGCGAGGTGTCGCCTTCCACGAGCGGCTCGATGCGGCTTGCCGTACCGCCAGGAAGATTTCGCAAAAGACCGGCCACCCACTCGGGAGGCTTGCTCGTCTCTGCACGCTGCTCGCGCTCACGGCTGGAATCTTCCTCCACGGGAATTTTTTCGTAGAGCGGGAAAAGGGCCATCGCAGCATAGGCTGCGACCGTTAGAGGAGTCAGAATCAGCAGGCCCAGCATGTGACGTTCGATCCACTCGCGCTCGACAATCTGCCTTGCGGAATCCTGCAGATCATGGAACACCGAGTAAATCGTGGCGCAAAGAAGAGCGACGAAAATAAATGTCGAAACAGGGCGCGTTCTTGCGCGTTCTCCAGGCCGGTTTTTGTAGCGCCCCAATGACGCAAATACTGCCGTGAGCGGGAAAATTGCAAACAGGTGGAAAGCGTATCGGATCTCGGGCGGGAGCTTCTCCATTCGTGACAGAAAAAACGGTCCAATGGCGCCGGCGGCAAGGCACACGAACAGCAACTCCCAGCGGACAGGAGTTCTTGCGCTGGCGTACTCATTCTTTCCCGGATTGCGGCTGTAATACTCGGCCATAAGCCGGCAGACCGCTACCGTTGTAATGCAGCACAGCGCGCAATTGGCAGCAATTCCAAGAACGAAGACACACGACCACGCGGCGCGAAGCGAGGCCATCCACGAAAAGTTCTTGAAGAGCACAACTCCGAAAAGCAGCAGTGCAACAATGAGAGCGAATCCCCAGGCACGGAAACGCTCTTCCTTCTGGCGCAGCCAATCCGGGTGCGAGGACCAGGGACCCAGAAAGTTCTTGAATTCACCCGGTGTCATTGCGCCACCGCCTTGATTGCGCCGTCTTGTCCTTTGCTGAGCGATATGGTCATTTCCTCAGTGACTAACGCCACGAAGGGGCAAGCATCCAGCAGATCACTGACGATGCGATTGGGCGTGTTGGCTTGCTTGATCTCGTCCGGAGCGCTGGCTGAAACAATGACCGTCTGCCTGAGATGGTTCCCAAGTTCCGGCTTGCAGCTTAGATAGTGACGGCCGCGCGACTGGGTGTCGAATAGCTGCTTTGTTTCGCTTCCTGTACTTTGCGCTGGTGTTGCAGCTTCAACGAAGATCCGCTTCTGCAACTCGGCACGCAAGTTCGTGCGGAAACGCCGCAACATTGCAACGAGGTCGGAGGCTGGCAGTAATCCCGTCGAATGACTGTCCTTTGAGCAGAAGTCGGTCCAAAGCTGCTCGCGCAATGCGCGAGTTTCCTGCTCGATTAGATCTGTGTAGCTCTGATCCTGGTACCTTGAGTCATATGTTTTCAGTTGCAGCAGGGTCGCTTTCAGAAACGCGGCGCGCTGCATCCGGCTCAGCTCGGCATCGCCCGCAGCTTCTGTTGTCTCGACGCGCCCAGCGCATCTGGCTAGAGCCGTTGGGGCATCAAGCTCTGTTTGAAGGATCAACTGCACCCGCTGGAGAAGCAGCTTCAGCTTCTGCGCGGCGGCTGCTGCGCGGGCTTCTTCGAGAAATGCATGGGCTTCGCGAACCGCGCTCTGGCAACTGAGATTGAGCGCGTCGGTCTGATCGTGGATGCGCTGAAGCTGCTTCTGAAATTCACGCGTGCCGGCCTGGCCGCGCTTGTACTCCGTGTGCCACAGAACCAGTGCCGTGATTCCCGCCGTCAGCGCACCGGCAACGCTGATAAGGATCGACCAGAGCCACATGCCGAGGATCTGGTGAAAGAGGATCATCGAATAGTAACCCGCAAAAAGCGAGATGGCGACAGCGAACAGAATGCGGTTATCCAATGAGACGAAGCTGTTTCGCGTCTCCTCCAGAATCTCGGCGCACGCGCCTGTCTCGTCAATGACCCGCTTGCGTTCGTGATCCTGCGCCTCGATGTTGCGGAACTTTTCGTCGGCGGCACGAAGATGCCGGGCTAGTTCAGGGCGGCTGATCAGACTCTTGTCTTTGAGAAGAACGTAAATATTCTCCGGATCACGATGTACGTCGTCCCACGCTTTCTGGACGCTGCTCAACGCGTCGGGCTCGTGCTTCAACCGCTCATTGTTCGCGTAGCCTGAGAATGCAGCGCCGGCTTTTACGAATTTCGGCTCCCATACGCTCCATTGCTTCAGCCGCTCGACGCTGCTCCTTGCTGAGTAATGCAGCCAATCGCCCTCTGCCTGAGGCGGGTCAGCGTCGAGATTGAATTTCTGAGTGAGAGCCGGGACTTGCGGGAAGATCTCTGCTTTGCCATCGCTTTTCGTGGAGGCTTCTTTCGGAGTGAGCGCGGCACGGACCTGGTTCATCGCACTTTCAAAACGTTCGTCCACGAACCCGTCCGGAAGTTCAGGCGCCGCTTCAAAGCAGCGCCAGGCAATCGCCGTGGCGCGGGCATCTGCCTGGCGCGCGGGAGTCGCCATCAGCGTCAGAAGAAGGCGGCTGACACTGATGGGCCAGACATACCGCGAATGATACGCCTCCGCCGGGCCGCACTCGAGCTGCCGCAGCATGACGTAGCAGCGGTCGAACAGATTTGAACCTTTGAATGGCGAATTGAGCAGATTCTCGAGAGGAGTAAGCTGCTCATTGGGGATTTCCTCAGCGCAGATGAGAATAAGGATGTGCCTGTGCTGAGCGCTGCGGCCGCCAAGGTGCCGCTCGGCGAGCTCTTTAAACGACTCGTACCAGCTCACGAGATCGGGAATTTTTGAAGTGCCCTTGTAGGAAAACTCGTTCCAATCCGTGCCCGTTTTGCGGACTTCCTTTGGATTTTCAAGAACGACCAGATGGCAGCAGACACATTCCAGCATCTCGGCGAAATACGCATCGCGCCGTTCGATGCCCAGCGCGGGATCGTGCAGGAACGAGGGGTCGCAATAACGCAGGCAGCCGTCGCGCTTCTGAGGGCTATAGCTGTTCTTCCCAGGCTCGAACGCTGCCCAAAAGGAATCCGGCAGCGTTCCAGTGTCGCGAAGCTGCGCCACGCATCGGTTGTCAGCCAGCAACAGCAATCGCGACATTGCAGCTCCGCCAGGTCAATCGGCATCTGGACCGGCGCATATCGCCAGTCCGTTTGCCGAATGCTACTCGCCTCTCTGATCAGCGCCGGATCAGTTGATCGACGTAGTCAATCAGCTTCTCGTATACAGCTTTGTCTGCCTCTTCTGCGTTATCGCGCAGTTGTCCAAGCGAATCCTGGAACTGGCTCATCAGTTGCCGGTATGCGCCCGAACCCGGAGCGCAATCGGCTTCCATCGCGACTTCCTCCCAGAAGACCTGTGATTCCTGAAGTATTCTCTCGCGCCACTCGACGCCCGCGCCGGTCTTTGGCTTGCCGCTGAGCACATCATGGACGCGGAAGATGGCTTGCGCGACTGCCTGACCTTCTTTCCACGGGCTTTTGGGTTCCGGCCTGCCCGCACCATTCTCCCAGCGCAGGGCTTTGCGTGTGAAGATGAAGCGCTTCAAATCTTCCTGTGCCAGCAGCGGCAGTTTCCATCCGCGGCGATCAAGTTCTTCTTTGATGCGGCCAGTCGGTGCGAGCAGTGCGTACGACAGGGCCATCTCTGTCTTGCGCTCCTGTTCCTGTTGTGCGCTGACGATGTTCTTTGCCCAGGGTTTCCAGCGTAGCGAAGAGAAATTCGGGTCGCGAACGAACGTCGGATCGATGTACCCCTTGCCGCGGTTTCTCTGCTTCGTGATGAACATCGACTTACCATTCTCGTCTTCGCAGTACTCAAGCCACTCATTGACATCTGCGTTTGCCCAGTAACGCAGCGAAGTAATGTCTTCAATATTCTCAACGTCTTCAGTCGAGTACGCCAGAATGACGAAAGGATTGCCAACTCTGCCGTTCTCGTTGCCGGGCAGGTTGATTTTCACTTCTTTCAGGCGCCGCATAATGGCTGTCTGCCCGGAGGCCTTTTCAATTTTTATCGGCGGGAAAACAGTCACTTCATGGCGTGCGTCAACGCCCTGCTTGATTGTCCAGTATGGGCTGCATGTGGCCGCAAGCGTGGCGCACATGTCAAAGATGAACTCTTCGGCTGAAGGCAGCACCAGCCGGCCATTCTCGTCTTCCTTCGGTTTGCAGCCGAAGAAATTATAGAACTGCTCTTCGACCTCGTGCAGTCGGGAGCTGTTGGTGCGAATCCGTGCGAAACGGTCTTCCCAGACTCTTTTCAGTTCCTGCACGCAGGCGAAGATCGAAAAGTTGTTCTTTATGAAGTCGTTTTCAAGATGAATGTTCTCTTCAAACTCCCGGCGCAGCCCGTCGCGCAGAGTTTCTATCGCCCGGGTTTCGGACGACTCCTTCTTTCCTTCGCCGAGCACCGCCGAGCGAAGTTTCTTCAGTGCCCCTTCCGGAATCTGCGGCGCGGGCAGCATCTGGTTGACCTTGTCCTGCGAAAGCACTGGCTTGATCTGGCGGCGGTAAAAGCGCTTGGCGTCAAACTTGTGCGGAATCCCATCTTCGGGCCGGTCGGGATCGGTGAAGAGCGCCGAAAACAGCTCCGAGTAGATGTTCTGTGTATCGGACTTCTTGCTTGCGCGCAGCTCCACCTGCGCGGTCTTCATGGCGGTGGTCAACTGCCGCTCGTACTGCATCTGCAGCTGTTTGCAGGAGGGGACGACAATTGCGTTCAGACGCTGTGCGATTTTCTTCAACTCGTCCCGCCAACCATCGTAGAATCCTTTCGTCTCTTCACGCAGCACCTGATAGCACCAGTACAGGCTGGCGTTGCGTGTCTTTGACACGAGCTCGGCAGCCTCATCCTTATTGAAGCGCGTGCCGAGAACACCAAAATACTGGCGCCGCGCAAACGCCTTAACCAGCTGCTGCGGATCGCGTTCCTGCGGGAGGGGCATGTCTGTCGGCAAACGGTCGACGTCATCGGCAAGCTGTGCATCGAGCGCCTCGAGGAACTTGCAGGCGTTCTCAACCGAGCCTGTTTCCTTTACCAGTTCGTCTATTTTGTCGTACGCGAGATTGATCGGGTCTTTCTTCATTGATTTTACAGTTTGTGCCACAGCTTCGCGCGCCTGTGATGCCAAACCGCCGCCGGCCCACTTCTTCAGGACTTCCAGGATTTTTTCAGGCTTGTCGCTTGCAATTGCCTTTTCGAGGTGATCGATGGCGCGGCTGTCCTGGATGCGTTTCAGCAGATTGCTGCAGGCCTTGGCGAAGAAATCGCCCCGTTCGTCGGGAACAAGTCCCTGCGCCCGATCAGTCAGCTGGATGTCGAGTGATGTTTCATCGTTGTACTTGCGGTAAGCCGCATTGACTTTCTCGACATCGTGATGCAGGAGCCGCTCGGCCACGATCTGGTGGTAGCGTTCTTCGAAGAACAGACGCAAGGTATTCGCCGGCACCTCGTACGCCGCGGCCGCCAAGGAGGCATAGGGCTGGTTCGTGTTTGTTTCAGTGCCTTTGATACCGCTGTTGCTCAAGCGCGCATAAAGCGCCGTTCCGACCATTTCGTGGTACTGGTCGTTGGTGTCCAGAATCGACTTTGTACCCTGGCCGAAAATGAGGAAGGCGTTGTGCGCGGGCGAAGGCGATTTCTCGTCTCCCGAAAGTACAGCGTCGGCTTCGAGCACATTCAGTTCGGGGTTGGTCATATTTGGAAGCGAATAGCTCAGCCGCTTCGCGCCGCCCTGGCGATTGCCGTGGATATTCCCAATCCAGGCGCTCAGTTCGGAAATTCCGGTAAGCGCATTCACCTGCATCTGCAGCCATTCATTGTCGCGCGGCTCCACACGATTCTTGTAGACCGTTGCATCGTAAAGGAAGCCAATGGGGCACGACTGTTTGCCGCGATCGCGAAGCATCTGGCGTATTTTCAGGGCGATCAGTTCCCAGCAGCCGCGGCCTGTGCCGCCGGCCAGGCCGGCAATGACGAAAACGTTCAGCTGCGAGAGCGGATCGGCGCCAGTTCCCGGGTGGCTCTTGATAATCTGCGCCAGCAGATCCTCGAAAATGCGTTCCATGCGCTCGAGATTATGCCAGGTCAGGAAGTAAGAGACGGCGGGGCACTGACCGGCGCCGGCTGCCAGGTCGCGCACATCAGACGCGCGGAAGGGGATGAGGTTGCCTTCACCATCCGGCTGGTGCCACCAGTGTTTAACCAGACGTTCATGCGCCGGTTTCTTGCCTTTAGCGAGTGGTTTGACGAAGTACTCGTCGACCAGCGGCTGCAGAATGACTTCGTTCATGGAAAGGAACACGCGTGACAGATGCGGCACGCCGTATCCATGCATCTGCTGGTGAATGGTGCGCTCGAACGTTTCGAGCATCGCCACCTCCGTATCGACGGCGATATAGAAGAGTTCATTGTCCATGCGCGGACGCAGATCGGCGTCCTCAGCCATCAGCTCGTTGAGCCGCAGGAGTGTCTTGATTCCAGAGCCGCCACAGCCCACCAGGATAGTCGCCGGCATGCATGCCTCCTTAATGACGCAGGGTTTTTCCCCGCTCAATAATTTTTAAAGCGTTCTTTCCGCCCACCACCAAATTGCAGCACCTAACGCGATCAACGCGACGAACAGAACGATCAAGTGCGTGTGAGAATCAGACGCCGCGCGGGTCAGGCGCAGCCGTATGTTTCGCGTCTCGTCCTTTTCGCCGCGCGTGTCCATCAGCACATAAACTTTCTGTTTGTCGTTGAGCGAGTTCGGCATTTCGACCAGTGGAAAGTCGCTGTTCGTGAAGCGCACCGTTCCAAGTTCGGTGTTGATTATGAGATCGTCGTTCTTTCCCGCGCCGCTGGTCCAGTGCGGGCTGTCGAATAATTTTTTCAGTGGAATGACCGACTTTTTCGTCCAGGCGCTGTAATGCAGCTCGCCTAATGTCTGCGCCGGCGGCCACTCTTCTTCACGAACAGGCAGCCGGGCGTAGTGCGCCGCGCCCTGCTTACCGTCGCCTGCATCAAACGTCATGTACTCCAATGTCCAGTCACGTGCGCCGTTGCCCGTCATGTAATAGGCCAGCACGGCAAAAATAATCAGTCCCAGCGCTGCTCCAAGCCAGAACAGCACTGTTTCGGGCTTTTTCAGAACAACCAGAGAAAACACCACTTCGTCGGACACCGGCTGTCCTGCGGCGTCGGGAGGGCCTGAGACTCGAAGTTTGAGTTCATGCGTGCCAATCGTTTTGAGCGGCAGCGAAGCCGCGCCTTTTTCCAGCGGCTTTCCGTTCAGCAGCCACTCACGCGTGATAATGTCGCCTGTGGATTCGTCTTTTAATTCGATGAGCGTGTCTGGATAAAGTTTTGCAATGGGGGTTCCATTGGACAGCAGCTTTGCCGCGGCCTTTGGCGGATTGGTAACAATGGATATGGTCGCGGTCGCTTCAGTGCTTTTTCCTCCTTTACCCGAGACTTTCGCCGTAACGGTCTGCGCGCCGGGCCGGGAGTACGCGTGATGAACGGGATTCAGGTTGGTTACGGTTAAGGGCGCTGAACCGTCGCCGAAATCCCAGTGGATGCTCTGGACCGGCTGCGCGCACTGCACCTGGAAGCTGACGGGCTCGTTCAATCCAAAAGTCTTGTTCTGCACGGCGATCGCGGCCTGAATGTCAGGCCAGTACACCGCAAGCCTGGCGACGTCTCTTGGCGTCTTCTCTTTCAGCTGCTCCGGCAGCACGCCCGACGCCTCAATCGAGACTTCCATTTCGGCGGGGCCGTCCTCAAATGTATGTTCCAGTCGCGCGATTCTGCGTCCGGCCTCGTCCACAGCATTAGCCAGTTTAGGCTGGAACAGTTGCTTGCCGTTTGCTTGGAGCGCCCATTGCACCTGGCTCATGTTCGGGCCGTCAAGCTCGGCTTCAAAGACAACACGCTTTCCGAATTCCACGCGGCTTCCCGCGGCCGGCTTGATGATGCGCACCACCCGTCCGCTGGCATCAATGACAAGAGGAATGGTAGCGCTCGGTGGCGTAAGCGAGATTCCGTCTTCCAGTTTCGCTTTGGCCGTGATGAGCACATCCGAGAGCTTCGAGGCTTCCTCGAAGGTGTACTCCATGATGACGTTTTTTTTACCGGCCTCGTCGGCAACGGGGCGGTCGACCTGAAAAACAGATTTGCCATCCTTCGACGTAATCTCCCAATGCACGGCCTTGACAGGTCCATCTACAGTGGCTCTGAACTGAACCTTCTGACCGTAAATGAAATGCTTGCTGGCCTGCGGTTCAATAATGGCGATCGCCGGCCGGGGGAGTGCGTCGATCGTGAGTTCCCTGGAGTAAACAGTGCACTTGTCTGCGATCGCCGCCACCTTGATTGTGTGCCGGCCGGGGTTTGTGAACACGTGGGCGAGTTGATCTCCTTTGCCGCGCGGGTCGATGAACTCATCGCCATCAATCAGCCAGCGGCAGCGGTCCACTTCACCGCGTATGGCACAGGATAGTGCGACAGTCTCGCCGACGAACACGGGGCCTTTCACGGGATTAACTGCAGCTTCAACGAGTATGATCTTCAGGTTGATTTTTTTCGCGGCCACGCGTCCAGGACCGGCATCAACTTTCAGCGTAACGGGGTAAACTCCAGGTTTGTTGTAGGCGTAGCGCACTTCCGCGCCCTGCTCGCGGCTGCCATCGCCGAAGTCCCAGAGCACCTTGCCGTTCTGCACGCTATTAACGTAAAAGAGAATCGATTGACCAACGGGGAAGGATTCGCCGTCGCGTGGGCGGAAATCGGAGTCGCCGATCTCGAGTCCTTCTCCTTTGTTGAAAACGACATTCACGCGCTCAGCTCCGAGAAACTCAAAGCGCTTGATCTTTGGATACGTTATCGAAAGCGCCGCTCGATATTTCTGATCGATCTTGAGCTGCTCGGCATTGATCACATCGACTGGAATCTGGAATTCGCGGTTATCAAAGGGAATCTTAAACTGCGTCGTTTTGATGGATACAGGCGTGGCGGGGTCAGGAATATAAGTAACGGTGCTTTCAAGAGCAGCACCGGCTGAGGCCGCCTTAAGTCTTTCAAGGCGTTCATCGGAAACGATGAGGCGCATGCGAATTGACTGGTTTTTGTGGAGATTAGGATTTTCGAGCTGCACATCGCCGGGAGGATAGACGTCCACCGCGACGAGCAAGGGAATGTCCTTTGGATTGTTAGTGCAGAGCTCCCTGGCAAGCGGCGGTTTCACATTGCCGATCAGATTCACCCTGAAGATGACACGATTGTTTTCAGCCGTCAGCTCCGCCATTCTCTTTTCGCAATCAGCGCGGGTGAGCTTCGAACTGGTGTCCTCGCCATCAGTGAATGCTTTGATAAAAATGGAGCGGACGCTGCGCGCCTTCGACAGGTGCTGCGCGTATTCCAGGGCTTTTCCCCAGGCGTCGTAAAAGGCGGTCTGGCCGCGCGGCGCAGAGTAAGTGCGAATGAACTGTTGGATTTGAGAACGGTCCTGGTCGGTTGAAACGCGCCACTCCTTTACCACTTCGATTTTGGAGGAGAACACAGCCAGCCAGATGTGTGAATGGAGTGGCGTTGTATCGATGAACTCGCAGAAGGTATCCTGCATCTCTTCCCAGCGCGTCTTTCCGCTGGACATGTTTGCGGACATGGATTCAGAGTGATCGATTACAAGCAGGTACGCCGAACCATGCGGGGGGATGTCTGCCGCCAGAGTGGCGGCACTGAGCACGAGTGCAATAGCGAACAGCGGATTAAGAAGAGATTTTAATAGATTCGCACGAGGTGCAAAGACTCTCATCCGCAGCCCTTCACGCATGCTCAAACAGCAATCGTGGGCATTACAAATAGTGATTAAGAGGGAGTATAGATTTTCCATGGCGCTGGTGCAATTCATTTTCGCAGCGGACACAGCCGTACAAGCATTGATGCACTCAGCGTGTCTGGCGGCCGGCGGCCTTCAGGTTCACTTTTCTTCCTTGTCAATCGAAGGAAGTTCCTGAATCTGGGCCTTCATGGCTTTCCAGCTCTGGTCTGATCTCCGGCCGCCTGTGACCTCTTCGATCAGCAGCGGCGTAGGCCAGAGGCGTGAATCCTCGTCCACTGAAACAAGCAGACCGATGCCGTGCTGCACCGACAGATCACTTCGGATCCGCTGAAGACGTTGGGGTGACGTGCCGCAGGCCAGAGCCGCAATATCGGGAGCAGACTGCTGAGCCTGGCGTGTTTGGAAGTATCCCGTCACTGTCGCAAGGACGAACACAATGTGAACGTTCGTGAGGCGGTACTGCTTCTGCAGCCTGCCCAGCGTGATTGAGGAGGATCGTCGAAGTTTGCGGCAGAAATTTATGATCTCTTTTTCTGCCTCTTCCGGGAGGTTTTTGTCGGGAAAGAAATTCAATCCGCGCAGTTCCCGGACCTTGATCAGTAGAGCCGCGCCCGCTTCCCAGCACTGCTCATCGTTCTGCCACGGAAGATCCCGTTGAAGCTCCGCCAGGGGTGCAGCAGGAGGTTCTGACTGCACCGCATCAGGCAGCGAAGCTTGATTGAACCTTTGAAGCACAGCCTGGAACTCTTCTGCAGATTTCTGAAATGCCTGCTCCGCGCTGAACATCTTGCCCAATGACTGCTTAAGTTCCTCTTCCTCGGCCGAAGTGAGGTCGTAGAGAATGGATTTTCTCGTGCGCTTGAGAGAGGCGAGATGGCCAGTCGTCGAATTCAGGAGGACGACTCGCGTCCTGCTTGCGCGGACGACCAGCAATTCGTCGCCGGCGCTGTTAAACAGGCGTTTTATCGCAAGCTGGCCGGAGACGATTGCCTGACGAAGCCTCGCATGGAAATAGGAAAGGCTCCAGCATTCCCTCCGCAGGCGCTGAAGCAGTCTGCGCGCTGCGAGTTCCGACTGCAGGTTTCCGACGTTTACAATTATCTACGCCATAGCTGCTGTCTCCTTGGACCCTGCACACTGTTACGTTGATAGATGGGGAATCTGACACTGCGGCCTGAGAGAAAATGACTTGAGGGGGAAATGGACTGAAAACTTCAACGTTCCCTTTGCCCGGACATCCAGTGTCCGCGGCAGATGGCTTATTCATGGTGTTGCGGGCGATCCCGGAGAATCCTGAGCTATGCCAGGCGAACACGGCGATAACGGAAGTATCCCCAGATCCGGAGTGTGGGCGGGCTATTACCTTTACTCCGCCCGCGGAGCCAGGCACGCTCAGCGCATGAAGCTGGCATTCTCGCCAGCTGGCGCTCTGAGCGGTGACGGCGACGATGATATCGGCTTCTTCCGGGTGGCCGGGCAATTCGATCCGGCTTCCAACGTAGTGCTTTGGGTTAAGACTTATCCGGGCAGCCACGATGTCCACTACCGCGGGTTTTATGAGAAACGCCGCATTTGGGGAACCTGGCGAATCCAGAACACGCGCGGCGGCTTCTGCATCTGGCCTGAAGGAATGCAGAACGGCGAAACGCAAGCCGAGAAGATTGCAGACGAACGCCCAGCGGAAGCTGCGATTGCGGCAAACGCAAAAATGAATTTGTCGCGGCGCTTTACTCGCAAGAGCTGATTAGAGATTCCCAATGATAGATCTAACTGTGCGCCTGGTCATCGATGATGTCGCCGTCGAAGGACGGATAAATCAGCTCTCGCGCCGCTGGATAAGTATCGAAATAACCAAGCCCTACAAAGGCGTGTCGGACGGAAGTTACATTCCCTATTTTGCAGCCGGACTGGTTCGATTCGAAGAGGACGGCAAGTTGACTGAACGAGGCCGCTGCAGCGCCGAGCGGCTTCTCAGACAATTGTTCCTGAATTGCCGAATCATCGATGAGAACAAAGGGGAAATCCTGAAGCTATATAAGGAAGTGCATCAGCGACATGCAGCAGCATGCCCGAAATCGGATGAGCAGAATCGGATTCGGGAGGAGCGAAAGTCGCTGCGGCTTAAATTTCGCAGCGGTCAGATCAGCAATGTTGAATACCAGAAACGCCTCGGGCCGCTGAAAAAAGCACAGCGCGACCTTGCACTGATGCCATTGCAGATGGACGCGGAACTATGTGCCGCCATTCGACAACGATTCGGAGCTAGTCTTTCCGCGGAGTCACTCAGTGAGTTGCTGCGATTGCTTGTGAAATAAAAAAGGCCGGCGCTCATCGAAAACGCCGGCCTGTCCATCATTTCACATTATCACTTCAGTCCGAAGCGGCCACGCTTAATAATCAGGTTGTTCATCATACTGAATACGTAATCATCGATTGAGATCAAGACCTGCAGCTCGCCCGAAGCATCCGGCACACTCAGGCCTTCATCGATCCATGCGGATTCGAAGTTTATCTTACGCAGTGTCGCTTTGACGCGGAACAAGCCGCTTCGAGTGAGCTTGACCTGAAGAGAGTTTTCGGCGGTTCGCGCCGAACCTTTTTCATCTAGCACGAACGAAACACTTGCACCGCCCAGATTCAACGTCACAAAAGCGCCGCTGAAGTCATTTTTGCCGGCGAGTTGAAGCTCCGCCTGCAAAACTGCTGAACTGCCGGCTCCGGACGCCAGCTTGCCCGAAAACTTTTTGAGTGACAGAGTCTGCTGAATTGCCGCGACACCACTATCTTCTTCCACAGTCTCGCTCTTTGCAGCAAGCGCAGCCTGATCACTGACCGTGAAGGAGATGGATAATGCCGTGCCGGCGGTGCCTCCGGCGCTTGATCCGGTGTAGGGCGTTGCCTTCAATGTGTGCGTGCCGGTCGCGGGCGTCCACGCGTAGTAATCGCCGTTTGAGTCGCCAGCAAGCGCGTAGGGCGCGGCACTCTCCGTGCGATAGTTGGAATTGGCGTCCAAAGCGAACCGAACACTTCCAACGGTCGTGGGATTGGTGTTGGCGCGAATATTCAGGTTACGCGTCGGAAGAGTGGCGAGGTTCAGTGTTGCTCCATTATTCAGCGGATCATAGCCCGCGATGGGCTGATTGGTATCGGCATTGATGAGCGTAAAGCTCGTCACCGCATTCGTCGGTGCCGGGGCGCTCTGTGTCGTTGCACTCGCTTCGTTACTATACGGTGAGTCTCCTGAGGCATTGGTCGCGCGCAGCCGATAGACGTAGGTCGTGCTGGCGCTCAGGCCGCTGTCGGAAAAACTCAGTGCATTTGCTGAAAGCAGGGCGATCTGAGTGAATGCGCCGGTTCCTGTTTTGCGTTCGAGCTTAAATCCTGTTTCATTAGTTGCGTTATCGCTCCACACCAGATTGATCGAACTCGACGAGGCTGCACTGGCTGAAAGATTGGACGGCGCGGCAGGCAGACCGGCGTTTGCATCGTCGATCACATTGAACGTGATGGTCAGCGTTGTACCCGCCGTGCCGCTGGCGGATGCTCCCGTGTAGGGAGTGCCGCTGAGCGTGTGACTGCCGACGGCTGGAGTCCACGGATTGTAGTTGCCGTTCGTGTCGCCTGTGAGCGAATAAGGAGCAGCGCTCTCGATTTTATAATTAGCGTTGCCGTCCAACCCGAAGCGCACGCTGCCAACAGTCGCAGGGTTCGTGTTTGCCCGCACGCTCAGGTTGCGCGTGGGTAGTGTTGCAAGATTCAAAGTCGCCCCGTTATTCAGCGGATCATAACCGGGGACGGCCACGTCCGTATCCGCGTTGATCAGCGTGAAACTCGAGACGGCTTGAGCCGTTGCCGTTTTATAAGTTGCAGTGACAGTGGTCGCAGCAGCCGGCATCGTCAGCGTAGTGTTGGGATTCAACACGTCAGCAATACCGCTTGTGTCGCCGGTCCAGCGATCGAACATCTGGCCCGACGCCGGTGCGCTTGCGACGATATTAACGGCCGCTCCCGCTGCGTAATTTCCGCTTCCGCTGCCGCTGTTCACAGTGAGCGGATAGGTTGTCACTGTACCCGAGCGCTTGACCAGAATCACCCAGTCGGCCGTGCTGTTTGAAGGCGGATTGCCGAGCGCGACCGTGCCAGGTCCGCTGACGCTCGTGACTGATCCGTTCTGCAGCGCGCCACCGGATTTCGGATTGAACCACTTTACCGAGTAGCTCGCAGCGACTGTTCCCAGATTCAGGCTGGTCGTTCCTCCATTGGGCAGGTACACGGCGTACACTTCACCCGGTTTGGCGAAGCAGTAATCATTGGTTGCCGATGTCAATCCATCGTTGTGACGCATCTGCGTGAATGGGAGATGGGTCTGGAAGAATTCAAGAGCGACGCGTGTTTGATCCCACATGTTGTTGCGTGAGCGCCAGTCTTCACACGTCAGATCGCTGTGTGGATAGCTGTAGCCAAAATACCATTCAACGCCTGCGCCGCCCGCCATCAGATTTCCCCAGAGGTGGGTTTTGCGGATCCCATCATGATTGGGATCGTTCGCATCGGGCACCACGCCCTCGTTTGCGGTGGCGACTTCGTCAAGACAGGCAATCCACTTGCGACCATTGGCCGCTGAGTTGTCGATCCACGTTTTCGTTTGCCCATGCGTATCGGTCGTCTGCAGCGAAACGCCGTCGAGATATGCATATCCGAGCAGTGGAGTGTAAACGGATGATTGCTGGCCGGGATACGTGTGAATGACGATCGCATGATCGTACGGATCTGTATCTTTGATAAACTTCGCAAAGTCTTTGCGCTGCTGATCAGTGTTCGTGTTCTCCTCGCCGAGATTCCACACAAGGGCGGGGTGGTGGCTGAATCGGGCGATGAGTTCGCGGTAGTAGAGCTTGCGCTGCACATCCAGATTGCCGCCGTCGAGTAGCTGATCATTCTCAGTCTCCTGGGTGATGACATGCAGCAGAATGCCTTTGCGCGTCATGTGTGAGAAGACAACCTCCCACTGGTCCAGCTTGCTGCAGTCAAAACGGTAGCGCTCGGTTTTTGTTGTCCACGGAAACACATCGTCGCCGTCGCCCGTGACGTTCATGGTGAGGAAGTAAACGGCATTCATGCCTTTTGAAGAAAGATAGTTCAGGGCGCCGATGATGTTCTTGCCTTTCGAGCCCTGCCAGACTGGATCGCCGCTCTGCCAGTCGCCCGCGTGCGGGACATATTGGTGCAGAATGTTTTTACCCTTCGGCGTGTTGTCGAACTCGTAGTAAGCGAGGAAGTTTTCGGGGCTGTCTGCTCCGCCTTTGATGTAATATTCACCCGTCTCAGCAAAGCGCAGGTAGTGCTCGCCGACGTAACGCAGCGCTCCTTTTCCTCGCAGGTCGCGGCCGCTTTTGTCTGTCGCGGCGATGGTAATCACGCCGCTGGCGCCATTGAAGGAAGTCGCCGTTCCTGCATTGGGATCAGTGCTGATTGCCACGTCTGTTCCGGTACGGAAAGAGACAACGTAGCTCCAGTCGCCGGCTTCATCCGGAGCGAAGTGGCAGCGCCACTTCGCGCCGCTTGTCGCACTGCTTTCTCCGGCATTGCCGTCCGCAGCATAGAATCCCGGAACGACAATCGAGCGCGTACCTTTTGAGAAGGTTACGTTCAGGCGATAGTCCCGAAACGGATTGGGCGTTCCGCCTTCACTGAGCGCTGGACCATCAAAGGTCAGCGTGACGCGATGCCACTTCTTGAGTTCGCCACTGATCGTCGTTGCTGCGTGCAACGCGACGCTGAGCAGAAAACATGAGACAACAAGACACCTGCGAATCATGACGATTCTCCTTTTCCCACTACGGTTTTTTGCGGCAAGAACTGCTGCTACGAATCCAGCTTATTCATCATTTCTGTTTTTGGCGGCGTCATCCTTAATCGTGAATCGAATCTCGAGAGGCAGGCCCGTCTGGCCTTTTCCCGAAGCTTCAGTGAACGGCGTCGCAACCAAATGGTGCTCGCCGGGCCGCGGTTCCCATGCTTTGTACTTCACGTTTGTGTCGCCCGTCATCGCATAAGGAAAAACGCTCTCCAGTTTGTAGTTGTTCATGCCATTGAGATCGAAGCGCACACTGCCGACGGTTTCAGGGATCGTGTTTGCCCGAAGACTGATCTTGCGCGTGGGTAGCCTGGCTATATCGATCAGCACGCCATCGCTCACGCTTTCAAAACCAGGAATGACATCGTTTGTTTCAGTATTGATCAGCGAAAAGCTCGCAACCGCTATGCGCACGGTTTCCTTTCGCCCGCGCCAGAGCGACTCCGGCTGAATAGGGCGGGGGACGCTCGGCGCCGCATTCTTGCGCGCAATCGATTCGTAGAACGCGCTCACGCGCTGCTGTCCGTGCGCATTCGAGAAGAGCGTGCGTCCTTCTTCCATGCGAAGATGCGCCAGGTCGCCATCAGCACGGATGTCAAACCGCGTTCCTTCGATGGTGACATCCGCTGCAGCAGTGGAGACAACGAGGCGATAAATGCCCGCCTTGTTCGCTGCACTCTTAAATTTCACATCCGAATAGATGCGTCCGCTTCTAAGCTTGATGTGCTCGAGGCTGCTAAGCTCAAGCTCGGTGCCTGCCTGGACATCCATTGCGACTCCCGAATCCAGCAGCAGCGTGCCGGCGGAACCGCTGAAGTCGCTTCGTGGCGCAAACGTGAGCCGGTCTCCTGCGCGCAGTTCGCTTTCAGCTCCTGCAGCAACCGGAGCCCCTTGCCGCAGCAGCACGAACGCGCCGGAAGTCTGCGTCAACCGGCCGAGAAGCGCCGCCTGCAAAGGCGGCTTGGGTGCTGTGCCGGGATCAGCGGCGTCCACTTTCGCGAGCTGCTCCTTCGCCTGCTTGCGCGTCCCGTGGCTCTCAGCGAGTTCTGCTTCAATGCGGCGGCGTTCGGCATCGATGCGATCCAGCGCTGCTTTGCGTTCCTGTTCTTCAGCCGTCACGTTCTCTGTCACAGCAGGTACCGCAGGAGCAGTTTGAACAATCTTTTGACGCTCGCGCTCGACGCGTTCGAGCTGCGCAATGATTTCCTTCTGCCGCGCTTCGGCTTGTGCAAGCTCGCGTTGGATGCGCTGGCGTTCAGCTTCCCGGCGGCGAACTGCTGCTTCGGCCTGTGCAGCCGATTCAGCAGAGGTGTTCTGCTGAGTGTGAGGAGCCGTTGAAACCAGCGGTGTGCTGCGGCGACCGCTGCTCGCAGCAAATAGCAGGATTGCGATAACTGCAAGCGCGGCTACTGCTGCCGGAATAGCGAACTCTGGCGAGCGGGTCTGAAACTTGCGCTTACGGCGCAGAGCACGGCCCGAACCCGGCCGATGAGCATTACTTTCCGCAATCGCGGCGAGCTCAGCTGTGCTTCCAGTCGATGCTCTCCTGCGTTCAGGCTTCAGCAACTCGCGCAGGTCGCGCTCAACTTCCGCCGCCGAAAAAAGTTCACTTGGGGCGCGGCTGTCGGTCTCAAGCAAATGTTTGAGTTCGGCGCGCTCCAGGTCGCTGGCTTCGCCGCGCAGAAACTTGTCATAGAGGTCATGTCGCGCGTCAGCCATGAGTGGACCTCAGCTTTCGCAGGATACATTCTTCAAGAGCGCGTCGCGCACGCGAAATCAGCATGTCGACGGCGGTGCTCTGCATGGCCAGCTTTTCAGCAATTTCACGCGAACGCATCTGTTGTGTGTATTTCAGTTCAATCGCCGTTCGTGTGCGTTCAGTCAGATCAGCCAGACAGGTCTTCAGCGCGTCCAGACGCGCCTGCGCATAGCCGGGAATGGCATGCGCCGTTTCACATTGCTCGGCGGCGTACTCGAAGCGATTCAAAACAGACTCGTCAATCGAAATAAACTTATGGCGGGCCTGGCGATAGTGCTGCAGCAGGATATTACGCGCAATGCCCCGCAGCCACGCTCCGAAACTTTGTGATGGATCGAAACGGTCGGCGCTTGAGAGCGCCTCGGCAAACACTTCCTGAACCAGATCTTCGGAGAAATGAGCATCGCCCGTCGCGGCGAGGAAATAAGCCATCAGCCAGCGCCGGTTCTGCTCAACAATAGCCCGGGCCCAGACATTCTGTTGGTTCATGCACGTGTTCATGCAAGCTTATTGACAGCAGGCCTGAAAACCTAACAAAAATTATTTTTAGAGTTCGCAAGCCGCTCGGCGGAGCCAATCGCCACATGAACTTACGTGAAAATACGTGGTTCTCGGGAACTTGCCGGAGTAGTCAATGCCATCGGCAGACGTGCAGGCGCCCTTGCAGTTCCGACTGCCCGCGAAGGAGGAATTTTGATGAGTTCTAAACAGGCGATACTGTTCATCGCATTTGTTTCGTGCTATATGGCCGCGGCCGCGGCCGAACCAGGCAAACCGAATTTCGTTGTGATTAACATAGACGATCTCGGCTATGCCGATATCGGTCCATTCGGATCAAAGCTCAACCGCACACCTAATCTTGATCGAATGGCCGCCGAAGGCCGGAAGCTCACGTGTTTTTACGCGGCACCGGTTTGCTCGCCATCGCGCGCCGCTTTGATGACGGGCTGTTATCCCAAACGAGCCCTCCCAATTCCGCACGTCCTTTTCCCGGAAGATAAACATGGCTTGCATCCGGATGAGGTCACCGTCGCGGAACTGCTGAAACAAAGAGGTTATGCGACGGCTTGCATCGGCAAGTGGCATTTGGGCGACCAGCCGGAGTTTCTTCCGACAAAACAGGGCTTCGATGTTTTTTATGGCCTGCCGTATTCCAATGACATGGGTCCGGCGAGCGACGGTGTGAAAAGCGATCTCGGGGCGCCGCTTCCAAAAGCGGGTGCCGGTAAGGGCCAGCCGCCTTTGCCCTTGATGCGCCAGGACACCGTGCTGCAGCGCGTTCTTCCTGATGACCAGACGCGCCTTGTCGAACTCTACACGAACGAGGCCATCGCCTTCATTAAGAACAATAAAGACAAGAGCTTTTTCCTCTATATGCCGCACTCATCCGTCCACTTCCCTATCTATCCGGGTAAGGCATTCCAGAAGAAATCCACCAACGGCTATTACGGCGACTGGGTGGAAGAGACAGACTGGAGTGTCGGACAAATCCTGAATACGCTGCGGGAATCAGGCTTGGCCGAAAATACCCTGGTATTGTTCACCAGCGACAACGGTGGAACCGCGCGCGGTCTGAACACTCCATTGCGCGGGCACAAGAATTCAACCTTTGAGGGCGGCATCCGCGTTTGCACTATCGCCTGGTGGCCCGGAAAAATCCCTGCGGGAACATTCACCGATGCCATCACGGGAATGTTCGACATACTCCCGACGTTTGCGAGACTTGCAGGAGCCGATCTGCCGCAAGGTCGCAAGCTCGACGGGATGGATATCTGGCCGCTTCTTGCCGGACAGCAGGACGCCAAAGGACACGATGAATTCTTTTACTATCGCGGGCTGAAGCTCGAGGCTGTCCGTTCTGGACCCTGGAAGCTCTTCTTAGCCAGCGAGCAGCTGTACAATCTCGAAAGTGACATTAGCGAAAGCCAAAACGTCGCCGAATCAAATCCTGCTATCGTCGAGAGGCTCAAGTCATTGGCTGCGTCAATGAAAGATGATCTGGGCGTCGATGGACCGGGACCCGGATGCCGCAGGCTTGGGCTGAATACAAATCCACTTCCTCTTATCGACCGCGACGGCAAAGTTCGACCAGGCTTCGAACCGAAGTGAGCATTAACGCCAGCAATTACTTTCCCCGCAGCCAGAGCGGATCGATATTTTTCGCTGCGAGCTTCCGGGTACGCAAACGTCCATCTCCACAGATGTAACGAGATCATGCTGAAGACATGAGCGAACGGAAAGTGCCGTCCAATTCCTTTCTTGATTGGATCATAAAAGGCATCTACTATTTGTATTGATGTATTTGATGTGCTCTGGTCGAATTCGGCAGTGCCGATACGCGCCGGCCCGAGCCAAAAGAAACTGAAGAGCATTTCGACAATCACACAAAGTATCGCAGCAAAGTACCTTGTCCCCGTAGCTCAGATGGATAGAGCGCTGGTTTCCTAAACCGGAGGTCGTGGGTTCGAATCCCGCCGGGGATATGCACTTATTCCACAGCAAAGCCTTTTGACGAAGCCCCTCTTGCCGTAGAGTCGAGCTTGCCAGTCTGGCCATTCCGATCGATGATCACTCAGATGCTTACGAGCGCGCACTACATCATCTGCGCTCACCAGCGCAGGAATCTTTTGCAAGTGTTCCCAAGCCTCCGCCTCTAAGTTCGCCAAGTGCTCAGTTTTCGTTCCTTACTGCTCTGAGCCGCCGCGTGGCGGTCCCGAAGCTATTCCGGCCTTCCATCCGCGAGTCCAATCTGTAGCGGCGTCATTCTCAGCCTCGCGGTCAGATGCGAAAAAAGCACATGGCGGCAATGGATCGAACATCCTGCTATCGCACGGGTTACATTTTGATGCGCGGCGCTGCGACCGTCTGATTGATAATTCTGCAAAAAAACCGGGACAACGTAAGATTCAGCACCTTTGAACTGCAGAATGGGACCGCGCACATGAACGACGACCAATCGCAGGAGCCGCTTGCGAGCGAGATCCAGGGCTCGGCGGAAGATGACGCCTTGATCGAGGCGATCGCCGAACGCGCCGACAAGGACGCCTTTGCGGAGCTCTATGAGCGCTTTAACAATCCCGCGTTCAATCTGGCGCTTTATCTGACCCGCGACCGCACGCTGGCGGAAGATGCCGTCCAGGAGGCGATGCTGCGGATCTGGGTGTCGGCAAAGTCGTACACGCCGGGAAATCCACGCGGCTGGATTCTGCGGATCGTCGCGCGCGAAAGCCTGCACAAACTCAAGGCGCAGAAAAAGAGGTCACGACGCATGGAAACCAGGCCGAGCAGTGAGACTGAAGAACAAGATGACCCATCGGCACACTCAGAAGTCGTGCCGGCGCTGCGCGCGGTGCTCGACAAGCTGCCCGATGACGACCAGCAACTGGTGGCGCTTCATTTCGGTGCCGGGCTTTCGTTGCGCGAAATGAGCGCTGAACTTTCGGTGCCGCGCCAGACGCTTCACAACAAGATCATGCGCATCCTTGCGGCATTGAAGGGCCAGCTCGCCGCCGGCGGATTCTCGGCAGCGATTCCGTTCGTGCGACCCGACAGCCTGTCTGAGGTGCTCACGAGCGGCCAGAGCTGCCCGGCGGGTCTTTCGGAAATGGTGCTCAGCCAGCTTGGCACCACCTCGCAATTGCCTGCGCTGTCTGAGCAGTCCACGAGGTCTGCCAGAGTTTCGAAGCTCGGGACGGCCAAGTCGACGAATGCCGGCGCAGGAACGCTCGGGCCTTTGTTTATCGCTACCGCAACGCTGACTCTGGCGGCCGGCGGCTGGTATGCGCTGAGTTCCGCACCCAAACAAGCGCCGCTGGTTACGCCGGCGCCCGCCGCACTCGCGCCCGTAGCAACGCCGCCGGCTCCCGTGCCCGCGGTTGTGCCGTTTAATTTCACCTGGAGTGCGCTGAACGAACCGGCGACGCAGTTCAAAGTAATCGGCGGCGGCTGGACCTGGCGCGGGCCGCAGGGAAATCAACCGGGCGCGATGGCGCTGCTCACTCCGACCTTCATCGCGCAAGTGCCGGTCAACGCTCCGAGCCGGCCTTTTGTCGTTGTCTTGAACGTCCGGAATCTCAAAGACATCGCCAATGTTGAAGCCACGTGGTGCGAAGAAACGGCGATCCCTGCGTTTGAACATTTCACTGTGAAGGATCCACCGGTTCAACCCAAAGGCTTCGAAGTTCACGTACACTTCAAAGACAACTATTCGATTTCGTACTTCAACAAGACGCCGATCACGATTCGAAAGTTTGACAAGCCTTACCCGGCCGCACAGATTGTTCTCAGCTTGAAGAACATTGAGCTGGTTTCGCTTGTCGCGCGCGATCTGCTGCCCGGCGAGCAGTCCAATTATGGCGAGGAGCCCGAGCAGGTCCTGGCGCGACTGAAAGCGCAGCCCGGAAAAATCACGATCGGAAAATCAGAGCGCGTCGATTTCAGCCACATCAAGCACACAGTTACAGGAAATGTAAAATGAAGCCTGCGCCGTGGAGCGTCGATCGCTGGGGCCGCCTTCTTGCGGGCACGGCCACGCTGCTTTTTGCCGGGCTGGCTTATCTGCACAGTCCGCTCTGGCTGGGGGGCTGCGCGCTGACCGGATTCAACCAGCTCGTTTCGGCGCTGACCGATGTATGTCCGGTTCACGCCATCTTGATCCGATGTGGCGCCCGCGAGCGCGAAGAACTTTTTGAGCCGAACGGCGCGCTGCGCGATCCAGTTTCGCTACACTGAAATCATATCCCTGCCTCTACCTATACTAAGATGCTTCAGATCTTCGATTTGCACCGGAATTTTCTAGCTTATCTTTAAGGCTTATATAAGGGTATGCAGACAATTGGCTTACATGAACAACTTCATTTGAAGTTTCCGAAAAACTCGCCCCCCACAGCATGCACGGGTGAGTTTCTCCGCATTGACCTTTTCCTCGTTAAACCATTTTGCGGTAGCGACTTATACAATAATGTCCTGCCGCTTCGGTGGCGCTGAAACGGTTTTTTGAAAATAGTCTGGGACAGTGCGCTTGTGCCTTCCTTTGTCACGGTGGGAGGGCACAGAGATGTTCGCACCTGAAGACGTTGAACTGCTCGGAACGCCGGCTCAAAACGGTACGCGCATGCGCCGCCCGTCCTCGGTCTCGCAGATTCTGCGCGTGATCAGCGACGATCTCGAACACGGCCGCCGCGATCTGGATGTCGGCAAGCAGGCCGATGAACCGCCCATCCATGTGCTCGTCGCTGCCGACCGGCAGACACGCCGCCGCGCGTACCAGCTCGCGCACCGCGTTTACTCCGGACGCGGCTACGCATCGGACAGCGACGGCCTGATCGTCTCGCCCTACGATGCCGACCCCCGCACGTTTACGCTGCTGGTGGTTGATGACCGCGGACGCGACGCGGCCACGATCACGCTCGTGTTCGATTCCGACAAGCGCCTTCCCTCGGATGAGATTTATGGCGGCGAGCTGGACGCGTTGCGCGCGCAGGGGCGGCGCCTGGCAGAGGTCACGCGTCTGGCGATCTCGGAAGAGCATCAGCGCTACAAGTCGCTGCTCGTGCGCCTTTTTGATTTTGTCTACGTCTTCGCGCGGCCGGTGAAAGGCTACGACGATTTCGTCATCGAAGTCAATCCTCGGCATGTGCAGTACTACCGCCGCCTGCTCGCGTTTGAAGTCGCCGGTCCCGAGCGGCCGTGCCCGCGCGTGCAGGGTGCGCCGGCCGTGCTGCTGCGCCTGGACCTTGCACACGGCGAGAACTGCCTGCGCCAGAGCCGCGCCAATCCCGGTGCGTGTGGCCGCTCCCTGTTCTCCAGCATGTGTTCGTGGATCGAAGAAGGCGCGATTGCTGAATTCCTCTGTCGCAGCCACAAGCCCATGAGCGCCGACGACGCCGACTACTTCGGCCTCCAGCCGTTCGGAAACGTGCAGGCGCAGGCGCCGATGCTGGCTGCCGGTCAGTGATCTTCCAATCACGCGGAGAACGCCGATGATGCAGACAACTGAATTCAACTATGAACGGGCTTTCGCCCGCAACCGCGGGCTGCTCAGCGCGGAGGAGCAGCACACGCTGCGGCGAAGCTGCGTGGCGCTGGCCGGCCTGGGCGGCGTCGGCGGTGCGCATCTGCAGGCGCTGACGCGGATGGGCATCGGCGCCTTCCGCCTCGCCGATCCGGACACGTTCGAAGTTGTCAACTTCAACCGGCAATCTGGCGCGCGCCTGGATTCGCTCGGCCGCAACAAGGCCGAGGTCATGGCCGAGACGGCGCGCAGCATCAATCCCGAAGCCTGCGTTCAGACCTTTACCGAAGGCATCAGCCGCGCAAATCTCAATGCGTTCCTCGCCGGCGCCGACGTTGTCATCGACGGCCTCGAATTCTTCTGCATCGAAACACGGCGCATGCTGTTTGCCGACTGCCGCGAACGGCGCATTCCCATCATCACGGCCGGCCCGATCGGCTACGGCGCGTCGGTGCTGGTCTTCACCGCTGAGGGCCAGCCGTTCGAAACATTTTTCCGCATCGAGCCGGAGATGACGCGCGCGGAGCAGATTCTCGCCTTCGCGCTGGGGCTTGCGCCGGGGCTCGGAGGCGATGTGGATCCCCGCTATGTCGATGTCGAGGAGCAGAAGGGTCCAGCGCTGGCATCGAGCTGCCTGCTCTGCGCCGCCGCGGCGGCCACCGAAGTGCTGAAGCTGCTCTGCAAACGCGGACGGATTTCGGCGGCGCCAAAGGGTGTTCACTACGATCTCTTTCGCGGGCGAAGCGTGACGCTGCGACCGCGACCGTCGCTGACCCGCTCGCTGCGCGGCCGGCTTCTGCGCTGGATCGCGTTCCGGCGCTTTCCCGCCTTTGCGGCGCAGCACGCGCGCGAATTCGCATCGCGCGAGGGCGCAGTTACCACTGCGCTTTCAGCGACCGGCAATGTGGCTCACTAAGGAGATTCCCCGCATGGCGACCGCGACACTTTCAGAATCCCCAACCGTGGTCCGGACCGCAGCGCACGCGGCTGAGCTGGATTTTTCCGCGCTGCTTGCCGCCGCCACGCGCGCGCCGTCCGGCGACAACCTGCAGCCCTGGTTTTTCATCGCACATCCTCAGGAATCGAGAATCGATGTCTACTGCGACACGCGCCGCGATGCCTCGGTACTGAACGCCGGGCAGCGCATGGCGCTGATCTCGTGCGGTGCCGCGATCGAAAATATTGTTCTGCTGGCGCGTGAAAACGGATTCGACTGCCGGCTCAATCTCGAGACCGGCATCCACGTCTCCTCGCCGCGCAAGCGCCTCGCACGCCTGACCTTTTCTCCGCGCGCGACGGCTGGAACTGAGGGCAACGTGATGGCGCAGATCGCCGCGCGAGTGACCAATCGCCGCCGCTATGACGGGCGCGTGCTTGATTCCAGCGTGGAGGAGGCGCTGCGCAGGGCGACGCCTCCGTTGAGCGGTGCGAAATCGCACTGGCTCACGGGACGCGACCACATCGTTCCACTGGCTGCAGCGATCGGCTGCGGCGACGCGGTTCTGTTTGGCGAAGCGGCGTTTCGCAACGCGTTTCTGAAAAACGTCCGCTTCGATCTTCCCGCCGACACTGCCGTCGAAGAGGGATTGTCACTGTCGAGCCTGGAACTTTCGGGCATCGACCGGCTGGCACTGCAAACACTGCGGCGGCTTCCCGACGCATTGATTCGCCTTTCACCCGCGGCGCTCATGTTTGCCGCGCATGCGCGCTCGCTGGTCCAGAGCGCCACGGGTCTCTGCGTGATTACTTCCGATGACTCGTCGAGTTGCAGCGAGATCTGCGTTGGCCGCGCGATGCAGCGCGCGTGGCTCGCCTTGACGCGCCAGGGGCTCAGCGCGCAGCCGATGATGTCGCTGTGCGTTCTCGATAACGCGCTGCGCTGCGGTGATCTGGCGGCGTTTGCACGCGGGCCTGAGGCGGCATGGCGTGTTGTGACTTCCGCGCACGACGTTTTCACCGCACGCGGGCTTCACGAGCGCGTCCGGTTCATCCTGCGATTTGGGTATGCCCCGGCCCCGAGCGGCCGGACAGGTCGAATGACTGTCGCGACGTGTGGCCAGACGCGCTGAAGCGGAGGCTTAGACCATGCTTTCCATTGGCTGGCGAAACTTGAAACGCGACCGCATGCGCGCGGCGATTGCCGTGGTCGGAGTCGTGTTCGCGGTCGTGCTCGTCACGTTGGAAGTCGGCATGTTGCTCGGCCTGGTGCGCAACGCGTCGCTGCTGATTGACGAATCGCGCGCGGACTTGTGGATATCGACGGTCGATGTCAAGACGTTCGATTTCGCGACGCCTTTCGAGCGCCGCAAACTGTACCGCCTCCAGGCGATCGAGGGCGTTGAACGCGTCGAAGAATACAACGTCTCCTATAGCGTCTGGAAGCTGCCCGGTGGCGGAAACGCGAACATCCAGGTCGTGGCTTTCGACGACCAGGGCACGCTGGCCGCCGATCTCAATCTCGTCGCGGGCAGCGTCGCCGACCTGCACAACCAGGATGCGGTGATCATCGACGAAGGCGACCGCGCCAAGCTCGGAAATCCGCAACTCGGCGACTGGGTCGAAATCATGCAGCGCCGCGCCAGGGTCGTTGGCTTCACGCGCAACATGCGCTCGTTTACGACCACGCCGTACGTGTTCACGTCGCTGCGGCGCGGCGAGAACTACGGCTGGCTGGCATCTGGCGAGCGCGAGCAATCGATCTATTTTCTCGTCAAGCTGAAGCGCGGCGCTGACGTGTCGGCGGTGCAGGCGGCAATTAGCGCGGCCATTCCTGACATCGAAGTGCATTCGCGCGAAAGTTTCAGTTGGCGCACGCGGCGTTACTGGCTGGTCGAGACGGGGATGGGTGCGAGCTTCCTCGCCGCCGCGCTGCTGGGGCTGCTCGTCGGGGGCGTGATTGTCTCGCAGACGCTGTACGCGATGACGATTGAAAAGCTGCCCGAGTTCGGCGTGCTGAAGGCGCTCGGTGCGACGATGCTGGAAATCTCGCGCGTGGTGTTCGAGCAGAGCCTGCTGTGCGGCGGAGCGGGCCTGGCGGTGGGCATCGCTATTTCGCACGGGCTTGCAGCGCTCGCCGCTTTCGCCGGAACCACGATCGAGATTCCCGTCCTCCTGATCGCGGGCATCGCCATATTGACTGCGGGACTGTGCCTGTCCGCGGCGTTCGTTTCGATCTGGCGGCTGAAACGCCTTGAACCGGGAATGGTGTTTCGGACCTGAAGCGGAGGAGCCATGCGCGTTCCATCGATTGCGATCAAAAACGTCACGCGCCGATACGGCGAAGAGAGCAAAAGCTTCTGGGCCGTGCGCGGTATCACGCTCGACGTTTACCCCGGCGAAGTAACGGTGCTGATGGGACCGTCCGGCAGCGGCAAAACCACGCTGCTTTCGATGCTCGGCGGCGTGCTCGCGCCGACGAGCGGTTCGATCGGCGTTTGCGGAACCCGGCTGGACCGCTGTGACGAAGACGCCTGCCAGCGCTTTCGCCGAAGCAAAATCGGATTCATTTTCCAGAACTTCAACCTGTTGTCATCTCTGACCGCGCTCGAAAACATCGCAATCGCTTTGTCGCTGCGTGGCGCCGACAGCGCGTCTGCAGAAGCGGCGCTCGACAGCGTCGGCCTGGCCTCAAAAGCCGGTTCCTATCCGCACGAACTTTCCGGCGGGCAGCGCCAGCGCGTGGGCATCGCGCGCGCGCTGGCCGGCGATCCGCCGGTGCTGCTGGCCGATGAACCAACCGCGGCGCTGGACGCGGCGCAGGGCCGGCGCGTGATGCAGTTGCTGCGGCAGAGGACGCAGGAGCGTGGAACGACGGTGATCGTGGTGACGCACGATCCGCGTGTGCGCGAATTCTCAGACCGCGTGATCGAAATGGAAGACGGCCGCATCACAAAAATTGTGCGCCGCGTGCGGCCCGAGCAGGCGGGAAGACAGGCGCTGTGGACGGTATCCCGCAGCGGAAACGTAGTTGCTGAAGTCGGAGGAATCTAAGATGGGATTGTCCGCACATAATCGCACGCTTGCGCCACACAAGCTCTCGCGCGGCACTCCGCGTCCTGTGGCACCGCGCAAGGAAACGGTCAAAGCAGCGGTTACACAGGAGCTGAACGACGACTCTGGCGAACATCAAACAACCCCGCGCCCGCCGGTTGTTCCGCTATGGATGCTGCTGAGCGCCGCGGCCGCGCTGATCATCGGCGTGTTTGTCATCACTCAGACGCGCCAATCCGGAAAGGAAGTGGCCGCAGCATTGTCAACGAAGGCTCTCGCAGATTCTACGTTTCACACCAGCATTGCCGCACCCGGCCTGGTCGAAGCGGCATCTGGAACGCGCAACCTGGCATTCGACGTCGGCGGGCGCATCAAAGCCGTGTTTGTTGAGGAAGGACAGGCCGTTAAAGCAGGGCAGGTGCTGGCGCAACTGGACAATGCCGAGTTGGCTGCCCGCGTCGAAGCCGCGCGAGCCGAGCGTTCAATTGCAGAGGCGCGTCAGAAGATCGTTGAGGGCAATCTCGCTGCCGAGCTGATTCGCGCGCAGAAAGAGTGCGAGAGGCTTCGAGCAGAGCTGGCGGTCCTCGAAAACGGCCCGCGCACGGAGCAACTGGAGGCTGCGCGCGCCGCGACAACGGTGGCACAGGCTGAAGCCAATCTGGCTGTCGACGAACGCAAACGCTATTTCGATCCGGCGGGCCGATACGAGAACTGGTCGAAAAACCTTTTTGATCAGGCCGCGCGCCGCGATGAGGCTGCCATCGGCCGCCTGGCGGCCGCTCGCGCGCAACTTGCGGAACTGGAAGCCGGAGCGCGCGCCGAAGAACGCGACAAGGCGCGCGCGCTGCTCGCCGGCGCCACCGCGGAATACGAGCGTGTAAAAACCACCAGCCCGTTCCAGCTTGCCGCAGCGAGCGCCGCCGTCACCCAAGCCCGTGCGAATGTCGCAATGCTCGAAGCGGAGCTCTCGCGAACAGTCCTGACCTCGCCGCTGGATGGTACGGTGGTGTGGAAGTTCATGCATGCCGGCGAAGCGGTGGACGGAATTCAGCACCCAACGGTGCTCTCCGTGGCAAATCTGGCGCAGCTTCGCGTGCGCTGCTCGGTAGACGAAGCCGATTACATGCGTATTAAGCGCGGTCAGCTCGCGCGAGTCAAAGCCACCGCATTTCCCGGGCAGAGTTTTAACGGGTGCGTTGACCGCGTGGGAACATCAGCGGGAGAAAAGCCGTTTCTGACTGGCGAGGCCCGGGAGCGCAGGGATGTGCGCGTGATTGAAACCCTTGTCACGCTGCCGCCCAACGTCCCCTTCAAGCTGGGGCTTCGCGTGACCGTGCACTTTGAATCACAGAACGGCAAATGAAGGTGAAAACCGAATCCTCTGCTATGAGCTTGCGTTCAGGCGTATCGACGAATTACTTGCCGCTTCCGCTCTTCCCGGCTTTTGCACTATAGTGAATCGGCTGCAGCTTCGAAAAAGGAGTAACGTCGAGTTGCACCACGATCAGCACCGTGACCGGCTGGTTTTTGACCGTGATTGTTCCGACCAGGCCTTCATTCTCCAAGCTCGTTGCAAATGCGCCCTTAAGGGTCGCGGAGAATTTCGCGTTTTGCGCGTTCACGCTGCCTTTCTGCTTTTTCAGTTGAAGCTTGAAGCTGCTCTTCGCCACCTTCGCCGAACCTTTGCTCGATAATGTAAATGTCTGCACAGCGCCGCCAACATCGACGCTGACCTGTTGTCCTCCGGGCGCAAATCCCTGCGGCACCGGCAGTGTTCCGGCGATGGTGATTGTATCGCTTCCGGTTTTCACGAAGTTCAATTTGATCTGCAGCTTGCTGACCGTCAGCGGCTGCGGCGTTGGCCCGCTCACCGTCAGAGTCATGCTGGAATTCAGCGTATGTCCTGCATCATCCGTGACCGTCACAGTCACGTTAAAAACTCCCGCGACTGCATAGGCGTGCGTCGGCGCAGCCGCGCTGCTGCTGCTGCCGTCTCCAAAGTCCCAGAGATACGACAGCACGGCTCCGGGCGGGCCGGCGACGCCGACGCTGAAGCCGACGGTCTCGCGAATTCCTGGCGCCGCGGGATTGGCCGAAATCGGGGATGTCAATTCGAGTGCCGAGATCGCAGGTGCCTCGGTCACGTTCAAGGAAGTGTTTGTAGAGAGCGAATGACCGGCATTGTCGGTGACTGTCACAGAGACGGTGAATGTTCCCGCCGTCGCATAGACATGTTTCGGCGTCGGCTCGACGCTCCCGCTGCCGTCACCGAAATTCCACAGAAAGCTCGATGTCACGCCCGGCGGCCCGACGACGCCGACCGTGAAGGTGACCGTTTGGCCGGTCAGCGGTGCCGGAGGATCGGCCTTAATCGACGTGATACTCAGGGGTACCACAGTCAGTGTCAGGTTCGCGCTGGCGCTTTCGCCAAACGGATCGGTCACCAACACGCTGACCACGTAGTCTCCAGCCAGCGCATAGACATGGCTGGGCGTCGCGCCCGTGCCGGTATTCCCGTCGCCGAAATCCCAGGCGAACGTGAGCGCGTCGGCGTCAGGATCCGCGGCCGTAACACTGAAATTCACCGGATTCGCAAACCCCGGCACGGGCGGATTTGCCGTTATGCCAGCGGCAATGATTGGCGCATGATTCACTGGTCTGTCGAAAGCTAGAACACGATTGTTGTTGGAGTCTGCAATGAACAGCGTGCCCTTTGCATCGATATAGACTCCGTTCGGCTCGCTCAGGCTGCGGGCGCTCACGCCGCCATTGTTATCAGTGTTGACGGTGAACGAGTCCCCCTGTCCAAAAACCCGGTTGGCCGCACGCGTTTCGTCCAAGGGATGGTCGAATTCCAGGACGCGATTGTTGCGTGAATCAGATATGTACAGTTCACCGGTTGCGCTGACGCAGACGGCGACCGGACGAGAAAGCGATCCGGCGCTGATGCCACCAGCGTTTGCCATATTGCTGTCGAAGGTGCTCTGACCGAAAACGCGGTTGGCTGCGGCACCAATAGTGAGCGGCGTGTCGTATCCCAGTACACGGTGGTTGAAGGTATCCGCCACATAAAGCCGGCCCGATGCATCAAGCCCGAGGCCATAAGGAGTAGAGAGGCTTTTGGCTGAGACGCCGCCGTTGTTTGCGGTATTGCTGGCAAAACCCGGCTGGCCGAGCACCCCATCGGCTACATTCGAAATCAGTGGAGAGCTATAGATCAGAACGCGGTGATTGGATGTGTCCGCCACATACAGTCGCCCATCCCCATCCACGGCCACGTCCTGAGGAGAAGACAAGCTGGCGGGGCCTAAGCCGCCCGTGTTGGGGGTGGAGGTGGTGAAATCCGGCTGTCCGAAGACCCGATCGGCTACCGCGTCCGTCGTAATCGGGTCGTCGAATTCGAGCACACGGTTGTTTTCATAATCAGCGACATACACATTCCCGCGCGCATCGACTGCGACACTGTAGGGATACATAGTCTTATCGTCGACAGTGGATCGGGAGCCGGTGGAGTAGAGATCAGGTTGCCCCAGTACGAAGTCCGCACCCTGGCCGTCGGCGAATGCGGCGGCGTTGGGCCAACTCAGCACCCGGTAGTTTTCTGTATCGCAAACCCAGAGACGACCTGTGGTCGGGTTAACCGCGACGTCCAGCGGGAAGTACAGACTGCGAGGTGATTGGCCATCTGCGAAAGAGCTGGATTCCAAAAAGTTGGGTTGTCCGAGAACTGCGTCAGCAGCAGTATCACGGCCTAAGCGTGCATGAACGGGAAATGGCTTGAAGCTCGAGACTCCCGCACCAGGGGTACTCACGGTGATTACCAATTCGCCGGCGGCGGACACATCGCTGGAAGGAATCGTCGCGTCGAGGCGCTCGAACGAGATCAGTTGCGTGGGCCGCGGGACACCGTTCACCAGCACAACCGAGGTGGCTAAAAAGCCTCGTCCTCTAACGGTAAGCGTAAAGCTGGGGCTGCCGGCAGACGTGGTGCTGGGCCAAAATCCAGCCAGGCTGGGAGCCGGAATCGCGAACGGTTGATCGTATTCCAGCACGCGATTGTTGAAGTAGTCCGCCACGTACAGGTTGTTGTTCCCGTCAAAGCATAGTCTGAACGGTCCCGACAGTGTCGAGGCGCTTGGGGCACCCCCTTGATTGGGGCTGTTCCCAGCAAAATCAGACTGCCCGAAAACGCGGCTGGCGCCGGCGAAATTATTAATCGATTCGGGTTGCACGACGCGGTGATTGCCGAAGTCGGAGATATAGACGCGGCCGGCTGCATCCACGGCAAGTCCAATGGGAAGCGCCAGCGAATTACGGGCAGTTGCGCCGCCGCGGTTGCTTGCGTTGGAGATGAAATTCGGCTGTCCATAGACAGTGTCCGCGGCGTCATCCAGAATGTTGTTTTGTACATCCCTATACATAAGAACGCGGTTGTTATAGGAGTCTGCAATCAGCAGATTGTCATTCGCGTCCACGGCGACATCCAGGGGCCGCGCCAGCGATTTGGCAGAGAGACCTCCAGCGTTTTCTGTCGAGGTCGAGTAGTTCGGCTGGCCGATTACCTTGAACGGAGTACCTGATTTCAAAGGGGACGTGAAACCAATGACGCGGTTATTGAGTGAATCTGCGACCCAGACGTTGTTATTTGAGTCGAGGGCCAATCCGTTGGGAAAGTTCAAGCTTCTGGGGGACGCCGTCGCGCTTCCGCGATTTGGGTTTCCAGAGAGAAAATCTGACTGCCCAATCACGCGGTCAGCGATGGTGTCGTGCGTCGCCGGATCATCATATACCAGCACGCGGTGATTGCTCGAATCACACACGTAGAGATTGCCAAGTGAATCCACCCTGATGCCTTCCGGACTATTCAGCGTGCCTGCTGAGGGTTTCGCGGCGCCCTGGTTGGGGAGAACGCTCACGAAATCCGGCTGTCCGAACACTTTGTCGGCCGCCTGCCCATTCGTGAAGGTGGCTGAATTGGGCCAGCTTAAGATCCTGTTGTTGAACGTATCGGAAACATACACACGTCCGGATTTCAGATCGATACAGATGCCGTGGGGATTATACAGGCTGCTTGCGCTGGGATTTCCGCCCTGATTGATTGCCCCGCTGGCAAAGTCGGCCTGACCGAGAACGCGGTCAGCGACGGCGTCCAGTGCCGCAGCGAAAAGCGGCGCAGTCGTCAGCAGGCTCAGGAATACTATTAAAGCGTTAATGGGTTTCGTTCGCGAATTCGTGGACAACGATTGGGAGGCAGCGTGTGCTTCTGAAACAGGCATGGGGGCGTCCTTTCACTTCTGAAGCCGACGCGCCTCCCGCGTCCGCAGACGCCCGCATTTGTTTGCAAACCATCGACCACCGCTGTGGTAATCGTCGATGGTTATCGAGGACGGCTCGTCCGACTGCACCCGCAAGTTAAGCACGGCGGCGCCGGAAAGAACCGCGCTGCGGCACATGAATTCAAGGCGAGAAATCGGGCTCATGCATCGATGCGCCGGGAAGCGTCTGCAACGCGGTTTCGTCGATTCCCTGGCACATTAAAGGTGCTCGGCAATGCTGGAGAACACTTCCTCTCAGCCAGTTCACTTTCGCGGGCACGCCATCAGCCAAGATGCCGAGCGGATGTGCCTACGAATTGGCAGTCTGGAAAGGGAATCGTTCGTGTGAGCGTAAAGACCAGTAGTGAGACCGACCGTTGGAAAGCTGGTAGCTGGTTCATGGAGTGTGACTGGCTGGACTTCATTTTCAAGACGAAGGCTGGAGCGGTCCGTTCATTGGTAATACCATTCGACATCAAATACCGCGAGCTCGACCGTATTACTCAGCACTTCTTTAGGCCGCTACTACGGTGGATCAAACACAATCGGTGCAGATTATGGTTCAAAGTTAGATCGATAACGTATCCGGCACATCCATATGGAACTTTTCGAATCCCGCAGGGGACATGACCGTTCCTCTCTGACTACTCGCACTGACCAGTTTATTTCGGCAATAACCGACCTGGCCTTCCAAGCTCGATCATCCATAACGTAAATGGGATTCTACAAAAAACTCGTTTAGCGGGCGCTGCTCTAGGTGCATTGCTGTTTCGTAGAAAAAAAGAAAAAAAGATGTGCCTGCTTATCGTTGTGTACTGTATACAGTGTTCAGAATGATTACCTTAAAAGAACACCTCCCCGAGACAAAGTCTCATCTGGTTCCACTCACGCGGCGCAGTCTGGCACAAGACGCCCTCGCGCGAATCCGGCACGCTATTGTTGCGGCCGAGCTGGCTGAAGGCAGTCCGCTGCCGGAAGATCAACTCGCAGCGCAACTGGGGGTTAGCCGCGTGCCGATCCGCGAGGCGCTCACGCAGTTGGAACTGGAAGGCTTAGTCGAAGTCGATACTCGCGGACGCAGCCGTGTCCGCAACTTTTCCAAAGAAGGTTTCGAAGACGTTTACTCCATGCGCTCTGCTCTGGAGATGATGTCTGCGCGTCTGGCCGTTCAGCGCATGACCGCAGCGGACTCGGCGGATCTCGAGGCCATGATCGACAAGCAGGCCACGGCGGTTGATCTGACGGATCTCAGCGTGCAGGACGTAGATCTGCATGAACGCATCATTCAGATCACTCGCCACCGCCAGCTCCTGGTGTGCTGGAAAACAATCCGCTCTCAGATTGAAGTCTGGCTCGCACGCGCGCATCGCGCGCAGTCGGCGCTGCATCTCTCCTCCGTCGAGATTACCGTGCCGGGGCATCGCAGACTTCTTGCGGCGCTGCGCAGCGGCGACGTTAAACAGGCTGAATATGAAATGAACATGGAAATGATTACGTTCCGCGACTGGATTCTGGCCGGCGCGGCAAAGCAACCTCCGAAGCGGCCGGAATAATCATGAACTCCGCAAAGCGTCATGCCGTGATAATGACTGTCTTCTCGTCTGTGCTTCTATCTGGAGCGCTGCGGATGCACGCCGCGGATGCGGACGGGGTTGCGTTTTTTGAATCCAAAATACGTCCCCTGCTGGTCGAACACTGTTACGAATGCCACAGTGAGAAAAAGCACAAAGGCGGGCTGCGCCTGGACAACAAAGCTGGATGGCAGCAGGGTGGGGAGACCGGTCCGGCAATTACGCCGGGCAATGCGGAAACAAGTCTGCTGATGAAAGCCGTGCGCTATAAGGACGACGATCTGCAGATGCCCCCAAAAAAGCGTCTGAGCAACGAGGAGATTTCTGCGCTCGAACAATGGATCAAGATGGGCGCACCGGATCCACGCACCGGAACTGTCGCTGCACCCAAGGGTGTGGACATGGCTTCCGCTCGCCAGCATTGGGCTTTTCAGCCAGTCAGAGAACCGCAGCCGCCGTCGTTATCCCAGAACCCGGGCAAAACACAGGAACTGGACCGTTTCATCCTCAAGCGGTTAGAGAAAGAAGGTCTCAAACCCAATGCGCTCGCGGATCGCCGCACGCTGATCCGCCGAGCCGCGTTTGATTTAACGGGATTGCCGCCAACACCCGCGGAAATCGATGCATTCTTAAAGGATCAATCTCCCGAGGCGTACGCGAAGTTGATCGACCGCCTGCTGGCAACGCCGGCCTATGGCGAACGCTGGGGCCGGCACTAGCTGGATGTGGCGCGCTACGCCGATACTGCCGGCGACGGCTCCGACTACCCCGTGCGCGAAGCGATTAAATACCGCGACTGGGTGATCAGCGCGATCAATGCAGACCAGCCTTTTGACGAGTTTGTACGCGATCAGATTGCCGGAGACATTCTCGCTCGCACGGCGCCGCCGGAACAGTATGCACGCAAGGTGACGGCCACCGGATTCCTCGCCATCGGAAAGCGCTATGGTTACAAGCCCTCGCCGGATTTTCAGCATCTGGATTTCGCTGACGCGATCGATTCGCTCGGCCGTTCGCTGCTGGGCTTGTCGCTGGGCTGCGCGCGCTGCCACGATCACAAGTTTGATCCGATTACCGCAGCCGATTACTACGCGCTGTATGGAATATTCCAGAGCAGCGTCTGGGCGTTTCCCGGCGGTGAAGAACAGAAGAGGCCATCACAGTTCTGCCCCTTGGTGCCGCCCGAAGAAGCCGCGCGTCGCGACAAGGCCAAGGCTGCTGAAATTGCGCGCATGGACGCGGAGATAGCGCATTTAAAACGCGAACGCGCCGCGCTCGACGGAAAGTCTTTTGCTGGCGGCGTGGATCTGGGATTCGAAGGCCAGGCGCTGGACAAAGCGCCCGGCGCGCCGTGGCTTTCGGTCGGGCGCAACGTTGTCATTGCGGACGCGCAGAGTCCATTCACTCACACGCACCCGCCTGGGACGCGAGGCGTGCGGATGGGAAGCGGACATCCGACTGAAGGCGTGCGCTACGTGTTCAAGCAGCCGCTGCATGCCACCGCCGGCCGGCAGATGCATTTCACAATCGATTTCCGTACGGTCGCGCCGACGGATAAATCTGGAGCCTACCGCTTCTATCTTGGGCGCGGAGTGGTTCAGTCCCTGGCCGTGGAGTTCAGCGTCAGTCCCGGCGAATTTGCGATCCGCGATGGCGGAAAATGGAGCGTTCTTCGCAAGCTCGAGCCCGGCACGTGGTACACGCTCAGCGTGACGATTGATCCGGCCCGCAAGATGTACTCGGGTGTGGTCGGCACGCCCAATGATCTGACCCCCTTTAACGACAAAGCTCTGGGCGCAAACTGGGACGGGGTCGCCGATACGTTCATCTGCGATGCCATTGGCCACGTGGAAGGACCGGCGCCCGAACGCGATCTGGACAATATCGGCTTACAGGAGTCTCCATTCGGAGCTCCCGGCAGTGGTCCGGTTGCCAAACCCGTGTTTCCGCCGGATTGGCAGGACCGCGTCAAGAAACTCGATGCTGAGATTTCCGCTAAGACCAAGCAACGCGATCTGGAAAAAGTAAAAGACCCGTACGAGGTGGCTTACGGAGTCAGTGAAGGAACTCCGGTGAATGCACGTATTCAGAAGCGCGGCGAGCCCGACAAGCTCGGGGAGGAAGTGCCGCGCCGCTTCATCGAGATCTTAGGCGGTGACAAGCTTCCGCCCGACCACAAGGGCAGCGGCCGGCTCGAGCTTTCGCACTGGTTGACGCGCCCAAGCAATCCGCTGATCGCGCGTGTATTTGTGAACCGTGTCTGGCAATGGCACTTCGGCCAGGGGCTGGTTCCGACACCGAGCGACTTCGGCCTTCGTGGCGAAGCGCCCAGCCACCCGGAACTGCTCGACTGGCTGGCATCGAAGTTCATCTCCTCCGGCTGGTCGATTAAGGCACTTAATCGCCTGATCATGCTCTCCGAAGCTTACCAGCGCGCGAGCGATGACAGCGGGGCTAATTTGAAAGTGGACCCTGCAAACCGCTGGCTGTGGCGCTTCACGCGCCAGCCGCTGGACGCTGAATCAATCCGCGATGCGATGCTCGCGATTAGCGGCCGCCTAAACCGTTCTGTTCCTGGACCGCATCCGTTTCCGCCGGTCGAATCCTGGGGCTTCACGATTCATAATCCGTTCCACGCCGTGTACGAATCAAATCATCGCAGCGTGTACCTGATGCTTCAACGCAACCGGCGCCATCCCTATCTGGCGCTGTTTGATGCAGCCGATCCGAACATCAGTGTCGCGCAGCGCATGCCAACGACCACACCGTCGCAGACGCTGTTTCTCATGAACTCGCCTTTCGTTCATGAACAGGCCGAAGCATTCGCTCAGAAACTGCTTGCCGAATCGATGGACGATGCGGCGCGTGTGCGGCTGGCGTTTGAAACAACCGACGGGCGGCTGCCGGCCGATGTGGACGTGAGTGATGCGCTGGCATTCGTGAATTCTTATCGCGCAAAGCTCGCCGAACCGGGCACGGCGACGGACAAACAGACCGTTGCGGCCTGGGCAGCACTGATGCGCGTGTTGCTGACACGGAATTCGTTTTTGTACGTGGATTAAGATCAGAGTGGAGGGGGCGTATGAACCGGCGCGATTTCCTGCACGCGGCCTCAGGGGGCTTTGGCGCATTGGCTCTGGCGGGCCTCTGGAGCGAAGTTCAGGCCGCCGAAGATCCGCTGGCTGCACGCCCTGGCCATTTTCCGGCCAAGGCGGACCGCGTTATTTTTCTGTTCTCGACCGGCGGCGTCTCGCACATCGATACCTTCGATCGCAAACCGCAGCTCACCGCCGATCATGGAAAGTCGATCACCGCTTCTCGCTGGCTCAATAAGCCCGGTCAGTATCAGCGCTTCCTGATCAAACCCCGCTGGAATTTCAAACAGTACGGCAAGAGCGGCACCTGGGTGAGCGACCTGTTTCCGCATGTCGGTTCTGTCATTGATGACATCTGCGTGCTGAACGCGATGTGCTGCGAAAGCGATGGTCACGACAAGGCTACGCTCGCCGCGCACACCGGCTCGGATCAATTCGCTCGGCCCAGCGCCGGCGCATGGGTGAGTTACGGCCTGGGCACCGTCAACAAAAACCTGCCCTCCTTCATGGTGCTCGCCCCCGCCGCTCCCTATGCGGGAGCGCAAACGTGGTCCAGCGATTTTCTTCCGGCGTGCCACCAGGGAACCCACGTGATTCCCGGAAAAGATCCGCTGCCGAATCTTCAGCCCCGCGTGAAAAAGCCGGAGCTGCAGGAGAAAGAACTGGAACTGCTCCGCAAGCTCAACCGCAGCCATCTGGAGCAGCGCGCCGCTGACCAGGCGCTCGACGCCCGCATCCGTTCCTTCGAGACGGCGTTCGGCATGCAGAGCGAAGCGCCGGATGCATTCGATCTCTCAAAGGAAAGCGATGCGACACTGAAAATGTACGGGCTGCAGCGCGGCGCGACGAGCGGCTTCGGCTGGCAGTGTCTGGTAGCGCGTCGCCTCGCCGAGCGTGGCGTTCGTTTTCAGGAATTAATCGACGTGGGTTCCAGCAACAACTGGGATTCCCACGACAACATGGGCGACCACGAAAAACTGGCGAAGAACATCGACCAGCCTATCGCCGCATTGATCACCGATCTGAAGCAACGGGGAATGCTGGACCGCACGCTGGTGGTGTGGACCAGCGAATTCGGCCGCACTCCTTTTCATCAGCAGGCCGATCACAAGGGCCGCGAGCATCATAACCTCTGTTTTTCATCGTGGATGGCCGGCGGCGGCGTGAAAGGCGGAATTGTTTACGGCAAATCCGATGAGCACGGCATTCTTCCCGTTGAAGGCAAAGTTCACACGCACGATCTGCACGCGACCATGCTGCACCTGCTCGGCATCGATCATGAACGCCTGACGTACCGTTACTCCGGCCGCGACTTCCGCCTCACGGATGTGGCGGGCAACGTCGTCAAAGAAATAATAGCGTAAAAGTGCGGCGCTACGGCACTTCCTCTCTGCTCGTCTGGAAAAAACTCTGAAATGAAAATTACTGACGTTGAAGCCATCTACGTGTCCCAGAAAAACGTGCGCGCGCAGTGTGACAGCGGCCAGGACGCGCTCATCGTTAAAGTTTCGACCGACGCCGGCATTACTGGCATCGGCGAAGTGGACTCGGCGCCGCTGGCGGCCAAGGCCGTCATCGAAGGGCCATTCTCACATACGATCAGCACGGGCCTCAAGCATCTGCTTATCGGTGAGGATCCGTTCGAGACGGAGCGTTTGTGGAACACGATGTACCAGCGCTCAATTTATTCCGGCCGCCGCGGCATCGGACTGCACGCGATGAGCGGCATTGATCTGGCTCTGTGGGACATCAAGGGCAAAGCGCTGGGCCTGCCGGTATGGAAGCTTCTCGGCGGCGGGTTCTGCAAAAAGATCCGCTGCTACGCGAGCTCTCTTTTCGGAGCCACTCCCAAGGAGACCGGCGAGCTGGCGCGGCGCATTCGCGATCGCGGCTTCAATGGCGTGAAGTTCGGCTGGGCCCCCATGGGCAAAGACGCAAAGACGGATGTGGACCTTGTTCGCCAGGCTCGGCGCGGTCTTGGAGACGATGCCGATGTGATGATTGACGCGGGCCTGGTGTGGGATGCGCGCACCGCAATCCAGCGCGCCAAAGCCTTTGCTGATTTCAATATTTTCTGGCTCGAAGAACCGCTGCAGCCCGACGACTACGAAGGCTACCGCAAGTTGAGCGAAGCGACGCCCGTTCACATTGCTGCCGGCGAACAGGAAAGCGGCCGGCAATCCTTTATCGAGCTGATGGATAAAGGTCGTATCGACATCGTTCAGGTGGACCTCACGCGGTGTGGCGGCTTCACCGAGGCCATGAAAATCGCGAGCCTCGCCGCCGACCGCGGGCTGCGCGTTGCCAATCACGGTTTCAGTACGTACATCAATGTTCACGCCGCATTGCACTGGCTCAACGCGATTCCTAATGCACTCATTGCAGAATTTGTCGTGCAGGAAAATACGGACCTGCGCGAGTTTCTCACGACGAATAATGTCCGCGCCGTCGAAGGCAGTCTACCGATCCCCGATGCTCCGGGCTTGGGCATTGAATTGAATGAGGAGCAGGTGCGGAAGTTCCGCGTCGCCTGAGGACTCTATGATTCATACAACAATCGATTTCGATCAGCTGGGGCGCCAACAGGGGTATCTGCAGGCGCCGTACTCGCACAATCTCGGCGCATGGTCGAATCTTTTTATCCCTGTGACCATGATTAATGGTGGCAAGGGTCCGACGGTGCTGGTGCTCGGGGGAAATCACGGCGACGAGTACCAGGGTCAGATCGCCATCATGAAGCTTGCGCGCGAGCTGACACCTGAAATGGTGAGCGGCCGCATCATCCTGATTCCGTCACTGAATTTTCCCGCGGCGCGGGCCGCAACGCGGCTTTCGCCCGTAGACGGCATGAACATGAACCGCGCTTTTCCGGGAACGGCCGAAGGTTCGCTCACCAGTCAAATCGCGCATTTTCTGACGACGGTTCTGTTTCCAATGGCCGACGTCGTCATCGATGTTCACTCCGGCGGGCGCAGCCTGGATTTTGTTCCCGCGGCGACGATGCATCTGGTTCCCGATCTGAAGCAGCGCCGCGCAATGCTCGATGCCATGCTGGCATGGAATTCAGATTTCGCTTTTCTCTACGCCGATATCGCCGGCTCGGGCCTGCTTCCCGTTGAAGCCGAGCGCCAGGGGAAGATTGTTGTTACGACCGAGATGGGCGGAGGCGAATCGATTCCCGCCTCGGTGCACCGAATCACGCAAAGCGGCCTGCGCAATGTACTCATTCATGTCGGCGCGCTGAAAGGACGCAAGCAAACGCGCGAGAGTCTGGGATTGCCGCCAACGATTCTTACTCAGGCGCTTCATCGCGACAATTATCTGCTCGCGCCGGAGTCCGGCATCTTCGAAATCTGCGTCGATCTCGGCGCCAAAGTAGAGTCCGGCCAAACTGTCGGCTTCATCCATCACCTCGAACGTCCTGATCGCGCTCCGGAACAAATCGTGGCGCGAACAAGCGGCTACCTTTTGACGATGCGCGTTCCCTGTCTCACGCAGCAGGGTGATTGTGTCGCGGTTATCGCGCAGCCGGTGAGCGAGCAGAAAGTTATGGCCGCGCTATGACGACCGAACCCGCGGCGAATCCAGCGATTGCTCTGCCTGCTGCGCCCGTAATTCGCGCCGGCGGATCGCTCGTCGCTTACATGTGGGTCGCTTATTTTTTGAATTACTGCGACCGTCAGGTCGTCTTCGCGCTGTTCCCAGTTTTAAAAACGGAACTGGGTCTCAGCGATATGCAACTGGGGTTGACCGGATCGCTGTTTCTCTGGGTTTACGGCATTGGCTGCCCGATTGCCGGACAGATCGGGGATCGTTATTCCAAGCGGCTTCTGGTTGTGCTCAGCCTGGTCATCTGGAGCGGAGTCACAGTCGCAACGGGGCTCTCGACAACGGCCGTCATGCTCCTGGTGATGCGCGCGCTGATGGGCCTGAGTGAATCACTTTACATGCCCTCGGCCATAGCACTGACTGCCAATGCGCATGCTCCCGAAAACCGATCGCGTGCCATTGCGGCGCTTACTACGGCGCAGATCGCAGGCGTCGTCGCGGGAAGCTGGTTCGGCGGGTGGATGGGTGATCAGGGACACTGGCGCATCGCGTTCTTTGCATTGGGCGCGCTGGGGTTGCTTTATTCAATTCCGTATTTTCTCTTCCTGCGTGGCGTGCGCGAAGACGCTCACGTGGAGACAAAAAAGTCGGATGCAAAGCTCCCGATTCTCGATCTGCTGACCGTGCCCACTTATGCGCTGCTGTGCGTGGCCTTTCCGATCTTTGTGTTTGGCCTGTGGCTCCTATATGGATGGCTGCCGAATTTTCTGCACGAAAAGTTTTCGTTCAGCCTCAGCGATGCAGCATTTAACGCGACGGCTTTTGTGCAGAGTGCCTCATTAGTGGGCATGCTGAGCGGCGGATCGCTGGCCGACTGGCTTTTCAGACGTACGACCGCAGCGCGCATGTGGCTGCTGGCTACGAGCCTGCTCTTTTGTGCGCCGTGCCTCTATGCGCTCGGACATTGCGAAACGCTGCTCGGTACGCGCATCGCTGCTTGCGGCTTTGGCTTCTTCAGCGGCTTTATGATGGCCAACATCTTCCCTGCTGCCTTTGAGATTGTGCCGGCTGACACGCGCGCTTCTGCCGTCGGCGTCCTGAATCTTTTCGGAGCCGGTATCTCCGGTTGCGCAACACTTTTCGGCGGCATGTGGAAAAAAACGCTGGGAATCGAAGGCCTGCTGACCTGCACCGCCGCGGCGTACGTGTTCGCTGGTGTCGCTCTAATTGTGGGGATCAAACTTCTGTTCGCCCGCGATTACGCGAGGATTCGCGCATGAATCTTCGCTGCCGACTCGTCTTCGTGGTCCTCTGCGCCGCACGGCTAGCTGACGGCTCCGAGGAGCGAACTGCCATCGAGAGCGAACGCAAGGCGCTTGCGGATAAAATGACGCGGCTGCGAGCGTCCGGTGTCGCAGCGGATACTTTTGCTGATGCCGATGTTTTCCTGAAAGGCGTGACGTGGGCGCTGCGCTACGACGTAAATCTGAATGCCAGTGACGTGGCATTAGTGAAAAAATCAATTCTGCGAGGACAGCAACGCATTGATGCGCTGATCGCGAAACAGACACCGTGGAATACGAAGAAAGGAGCCGTGCTGCGCGGCTTTATCTCCGCGGTAGACGGATCGACTCAGCCGTACGGCGTGATCGTTCCACGCGGCTACGACAGCACCAAGCCGATGCGGCTGGACGTTGTACTGCACGGCAGCACTAAGCCGGTAGGCATGAGCGAGCTGCGCTTTTGCGCGCGCTTTGACGATGGTGACAGCGGCGGCAAGCCTGCGCCGGATACGGAGTTCATTGAGCTGCATCCCCTCGGGCGCGTTGAAAATTGCTACCGCTGTGCCGGAGAGACAGATGTATTCGAGGCAATCGAGGCTGCGTGCCGCAACTACAACATCGATCGCGACCGCATCGTTTTACGGGGCATGTCGATGGGCGCCTCGGGAACGTGGCACTTGGGATTGAAACACCCGGACCGTTTTGTGGCGCTGGGCCCGTACTGCGGCTACGTGGACACCCACCGGTTCTCAGTAACACCGGGAATGAGTTTCGTTCCGGTCGGTCAGCTGCCGCCGCACCAGGAAAGTGCGCTGCATATGCTGGATTCCGTGGACTACGCGGCGAACGCGACAATGGTTCCGGCAATTGCGGCGATTGGTGGCAAAGACGGATTCTTTGATGCGCACGTTATCATGGGCGATGCGATGGCCAGGGAGGGCGTGCAGATGATCAATCTCGTCTCGCCCCACACGAAGCATGTCATCGATCCCATCACTCATGCAGCGCAGATGAAACTCATCGGGCTGTATGCGGAAAAGGGTCTGGAACACTCGCCGCGAAAATTGCGCTTCGTTACGTGGACGCTGAAGTACAGCCGCTGCCACTGGCTGGAACTTCTCGGGCTGAAGCAGCACTATGAACGCGCTGAATTCATCGCCAGCTTTTCACGGGATGGCACACTCGAAATCGAGGAGCTGAAAAATATCACCGCATTCGCGATCCATCTTCCGTGCAGCAAAGTGCGCATTGCAGGCAAAGACATCGCTATTCCTAACGTAAAGAACGCCGAACTGGTCTTCAGTTTCCGTAATGGTGCGTGGTCATGCAGGGGAGATAGAGAGCTTTCGCTCAGTGGCAAGCGGCCCGGATTGCAAGGCCCCATCGATGACGTATTCGCCACGCCGTTTCTATGCGTGCGCGGCACGGGCAAGGCGTGGAATCCGCAAATCGCCGCGTGGGCCGATGCAAGCCTGCGCCGCTTCGAGTACGAGTGGGCTCGCTACATGCGCGGCGATCTGCCGGTGAAGAATGATATTGAGGTCACCGACGAGGACGTTCGCACGAAGCATCTCATTCTATTTGGCGATCCGGGGAGTAACGCGTGGATCGCGAAAGCACTTGCCAAACTTCCGCTGGCATGGAATGCCGAACAGTTCACGCTCGCCGGTGAGCAATACTCCAGCAAGGATCATGCGCCGGTGCTCATCTGTGCGAGTCCGCTCGCACCCGACCGCTACATCGTACTGAACAGCGGGCACACCTTTCATGAGAAGGAGTTCGCTGCGTTCAATTACCTGCTTTTCCCGCGTCTGGGTGACTGGGCGACTATGCGTACACTCCCGGGAGCCGACACGTGGAAGACTGGTGACGCAACGTTTCCTGAAGAAGTCGTGCGAGCTGGATTTTTCGACGAACAATGGGCCGCGCCAATTCTGAGCGGAAAATAGGAAAACACGCCATGCCCAAAATTCTTATTGCCGAATGCAAACAGGAAGTCTCGACGTTCAATCCGCACCTCAGCGGATACGACGACTTCAGAGTGCGGCGAGGCAATGACATCCTGGATTACCACCGTGCTGTCCGCGACGAAGTCGGCGGCGCGCTGAGCGTATTCGATGCCTGCTCGAGCGTGGAGCTTGTTCCAACCTATAGCGCGTTCTTCATTACCTCTGGCGGGACGTTGGCGAAAGCGGCCTGGCAGCGCATTGCGACTGAATTCCTGGACAGCTTGCGCTCGGCGGGCCCTGTCGACGGGGTCTACTTCTGTATGCATGGAGCGATGGCGAGCGAAGAAGAGCTTGATCCAGAAGGCTACCTGCTTGCTCAAGCGCGGAAAATACTTGGCGAGAAAATTCCGATCGTCGTTTCGCTGGATCTGCATGGCATTCTCACCGACCGCATGCTGGAGCACAGCGATGCGATCGTGGCGTATCACACCTATCCGCATGTTGACTTCTTTGAAACCGGCCAGCGCTCGGCGCGATTGCTGCTGCGCATCATGTCCGGCGAAGTGTGGCCGGTCACCGCGAAGATTGCCATTCCGGCGCTCGTCCGCGGAGATGAGTTGATCACGGCCACCGGGCTTTTCGGCAAATCCATTCGCCTCGCACAAGCTGCGGAAAACGGGCCGAAGGGTCTCTCTGCAGGAATGTTCATCGGCAATCCGTTCACGGATGTGCCCGCGCTGCAAACGTACAGCTTTGTGGTGACCGACAATGATATCGCTGTTGCCGAGCGCGAGGCCTTGCGTATCGCCGAAAGCTTCTGGGCTAACCACAAAAAGATGCGCGTGCCACTGGTCAGCCTGGATGAGGCAGTCCGTATCGCTGCATCAAACACGAGCGGAACGGTTGCGCTGGTCGATGCGGCGGACGCGACAAGCTCCGGTGCATCCGGCGACAGCAACGCCATTCTCCGCAAGCTCATCGAAACGGGTTACCGCGGTCGTGCGCTGATTCCAATCGTGGACGAACGCGCGGTGCAGGTTGCGCTAAAAGCCGGAGTGGGTGCGACGATTTCGACCGCGATCGGCGGAACACTCGACAAACGCCGCTTTCAACCGCTGGAGATCAGCGCGAGTGTGCGGCTGCTGGCAGACGGAAGATTCCGCAGCGAGTCATTCGGTGAAGAGTGGCTTGCAGGTCCTACGGCGGTGCTGCAGTCAAACAACCTGACTCTTGTCGTGAGCAGCCGCGCAGTGAATCTCTACGACCGCTCGTTCTTCTTTGCGCACGGGCAGGATCCGCGGCAGTTCGATGCGGTTGTCGTGAAGTCACCGCATTGCCAGCATCACATGTATGCCGAATGGTGCGCGAAGATGGTGAATGTGGATGCTCCTGGTTCATCGAGCGCCAATCTGCCCTACCTTGGCCACACGCGCTGCCCGCGTCCGATCTTTCCGTTGGATTCAGACGTAACATTTAATCCCGTAGCAAAACATTTCAAAAGGATGCATGTACAACAATGAAAATTCGCGAGATCCGTTGCGCCGGCCTGCGTGGCGCTACTCCTGAAGGCGGCTGGAGCAACGAAATCCGGCCCGATGATTGTGTTCACACGCTCATTGCGGTGCATACCAGCGAAGGCCTGGTTGGTCTCGGCTCGGTGTTCACCAATGACGCGCTGGTCAAGGCCGCACTCAGCGTGCTGGAGCCGCTCTATCGCGGCGAAAACGCGCTCGAACCCGAACGCGTGAGCGAAAAGCTGCATCAGCACAGCTTCTGGCTTGGACGCGGTGGATCGCTGACGCATGCAATCAGCGGCATCGACATCGCCTTGTGGGATATTCTCGGCCAGGCCACCGGCCAGCCCGTCGGCCGACTGCTCGGCGGACGGCACCGCGAACGCATACGGCCGTACGCGTCGTTGCTGATGGATGAACCCGCTAAGTTGCGCGATCACTTGCTCGCCGTGAAAGCCCAGGGATTTCGCGCATTCAAAATTGGCTGGGGGCCGTTCGGAAGGCGCAGTGCGGAACTGGATCGGGCGATCGTCAGCGCCGCGCGCGAGGCGGTCGGGCGCGATTCTCTTCTGATGGTCGATGCCGGCGGCAGCGATGCGTTCTGGCCTAACGGCTACAAGTGGGCGCTGAACACCGCGAAGATGCTCGCCGACTATAACGTGCATTGGTTCGAAGAAGCGCTGAATCCGGACGCGCTGGAAGATTACAAGAAACTTCGCGAGCACTCGCCGGTTCCAATTTCAGGCGGTGAAGTCCTCACGCGGCGCCAATCCTTTCAGCCGTGGCTCGAAGGACGCGCATTCGACATCGTTCAACCCGATGTGACGAAAGTCGGCGGGATCAGCGAGGAGCGGCGCATCGCCTGGATGGCGGCGGACAACGGGGTGCGCTTTATTCCGCACGGCTGGAACACGGCGGTAGGACTGGCTGCGGATCTGCATCTGGCGTCGGCGATTCCCGGCACCGACCTTGTCGAGTACCTTACGGGTTCGCCGTTCATCGATGAGATCACTGTAGGCGGCTGGCATCTGGATGCAGACGGTATGCTGCCGATTCCGACCGCACCCGGGCTGGGATTGAAGCTTGATGCCGACGTCTTGAAAAAGTACACGCGCGGCGAAGCGTTGCTCAAATGAGTTTTGGATAAACAGGTGCGAGACCAGAATCATGATTCCGGATTCAACTGAGCACTGCAAAGAAATACGGCGCGGCCTGCGGCGATCTCTGCTGATACTCGGCGTTATCACTTCAGCGTCGCTGCTCGCGAGTGACGTCGATTACGTGAAAGAAATCAAGCCGCTGTTTGCTGAACGCTGTTACGCCTGCCACGGTACGCTGCAGAAGAAGAGCGGGCTGCGTCTGGACGCCGGCACGCTGATGCTTAAAGGGGGGAACGCCGGCCCAGCCGTAATTCCCGGACGCGCTGACGACAGTCCGCTGATTCATGCTGTGACGGGCACTCATGACATGGAAATCATGCCGCCCGAAGGCAGCCCCCTTAAAGAGGAAGAGGTCGCGATGCTGCGGCGCTGGATCAACAGCGGCGCAAAATTTCCGAGCGATGAAAAAATTCCGCCGGACCCCAGCGAGCACTGGGCGTTCAAAGTTCCGGTTCGGCCAGCAGTGCCGCAGGTGAAAAACAGCTCGTGGGTGCGCAATCCAGTTGATGCGTTTGTCGCGCGCGAGCACGAGCGGCTGAAGCTGGCGCACAAACCGGAAGCCAACGCTGCTACGCTGCTGCGGCGTGTCTATCTGGATCTCATCGGACTGCCCCCGACGCGCGAACAGTTAAGCGCGTTCTTAAAAGACAGCTCTTCCAATGCGTACGAAAAAGTCGTGGATGAACTGCTGGCCAGTCCCCGTTACGGGGAACGCTGGGGGCGGCACTGGATGGACGTGTGGCGCTACAGCGACTGGGCCGGCTTCGGCATGGAAGTGCGCTACAGCCAGCCGCACATCTGGCGCTGGCGCGACTGGATTATTGAATCACTGAACGAAGATAAGCCCTACGATCGCATGATTCATGAGATGCTCGCCGCCGACGAACTTTCACCCGATGACTTGAAGGCGCTGCGAGCGACCGGTTACCTGGCCCGGCATTACCACCGCTTCAATCGAAACGTGTGGATGGACAACGTTGTCGAACACACCGGCAAGGCATTCCTGGGACTCACTTTTAATTGCGCGAAGTGCCACGATCACAAATTCGATCCTATCTTGCAAAAGGAGTACTATCAGTTCCGCGCGTTCTTTGAACCTTACAACGTTCGCATTGACCGCGTACCGGGGCAGCGCGATACGACCAAGGATGGCTTCACGCGCATCTTCGACGCAAACGCCGATGCGAAGACATTTCTGTTTCACCGCGGCAATGATGCCGAGCCCGACAAGGATCCGCTGAGCGCAATTCCACCCAAAATTCTTGGAAGCAGCATCGAAATCAAACCGGTCACTCTTCCACTGGCAGTCCGCTACCCCGATCTGCGGCCATTCGTTATTGCGGAGGACCAGGCGGCCCTCAAGAACGAGTGCGAGAAGGCGAAGAGTGAAATCACAAAGGCGGAGACGGCACTGGCCGCTGCCCAGGCGGCGTTCGACAAAAGCAAAGAAGAGAAACCGGCGCCTCCCGAGACGCCAGTGGCTGCCGCCGGACCTGTATTCCTGCATGACGAGTTCGACATGGCCAAGCCGGAGCTGTGGACGCGCGGTGCGGGGCAGTGGGAGTATAAGGAGGGCCGCCTGGCGCAGACGCAGTTGGGGTTGGCTGAGCACGCTGTGACGTCAAATGCCGATCATCCGCAGGACTTCAGCCTGCGCGTGAAATTTAAAATCACCGGCGGTACCACTTACTATTCAACTGGATTTCACTTCGACACCAACGCCGACAGCGAGAACTCCGTTTATCTGAGCGCTCACGCGCCGAGTCCGAAGGCACAGATCTCCTGGCGCAGTGGAAACAATCGCAACTATCCGCCGGCAGGCGCAACCGCGCTGCCGATTCGTGCAAACCAGGAATACACGCTGCAGGTTCTCGTTCGCGAGCAGCTTATGAATGTGTACGTCGATGAAAAACTGGTGCTCGTGTACACGCTGACGCGTCCCCGAAAGGCTGGGCGTCTTGTTTTATGGACATACGATGCGACTGCGGAGTTTTCTGAGATAAACGTGCACACGTTGCCAACGCAGGTGAAACTTGCCGAGGCGTTGGATTCCAAAGCAGCCTCAAAATCTGCTGCCAGCCCGGCGGAGACATTGCGCAAAGCTCAAGACGCGGTGCCGCTTGCCAGGGCAAAGCTCGCGCATGCCGAGGCTGAACTCGCTTCCTACGCTGCGCGCCTGGCGGCCGAGCAGGCCAGATTCTCCGAGCCCCCTGCGCCGCCGGCGGACATCGAATCGTTAGCGAAAAAGGCAAAGGAGATGCAGATCGCCGCGATGGTGGCCAAGGCGGAGGTCGATGTGCTTCAGGCCGAGCAGGCGCTGGCTGCAGCAAAGGCCGGTGGTGAAAAGGCAAAGAAAATTGAGGAGGCCGAGAAGACGCTAGCCGCGAAAAAGAAGAGCGTCGACGATGCGCGCGCATACAGCAAGCCGTACAGCCCTATCGGTGCCGGGCCTCAGCCGGCGACCAGCACCGGCCGACGCCTTGCTCTGGCGCGGTGGCTGACGGCGAAGACGAACCCGCTTACAGCACGCGTAGCGATCAACCATATGTGGTTGCGGCATTTTGGTGAGGCCCTGGTGCCAAGCGTCTTTGATTTCGGACTTCACGGCCGCAAGCCCGCGAACCAGGATCTGCTCGATTGGCTGGCGTGCGAGCTGACAGATCGCGGCTGGAGCATGAAAGCGATTCACAAGCTGATCGTCATGTCGTCCACGTACCGCCTGCAATCAACCACGCGCGACGACAACGAGGCCAACCGCCGCATTGATCCCGATAACGCGTATCTCTGGCGCGCGAACGCGCGTCGCATGGAAGGTGAGATGGTGCGCGACAGCATTCTTTATCTGGCCGGCAGTCTGGATCTCACCACCGGCGGCGCCGAGATCGACCACATGGCCGGTCTGACATCGAATCGCCGAAGTCTTTATTTCCGGCACGCGAACGAAAAGCAGGTGCTGTTCCTCGAGCTATTCGATGCGGCCAATCCGAATGAATGCTACCGCCGGAATGAAAGCATCGTGCCGCAGCAGGCGCTGGCACTCGCAAATAGTCCGCTCAGCATGGCGCAGTCGCGAATTCTTGCTGAAAAGCTGACCTCTCTTGCCGGCAGCGGCGCGGATGCAGCGAGCCGCTTTATTACGTTGGCGTGCGAAAGCATTCTATGCCGGCCGCCGAGCAGCGAAGAGAAAGAGGCCTGCGCAGAGTTTCTCAGTTCGCAGACGAAGCTGTTCTCTGATGCCTCTGCCCTGAAGAGGTTTGACTCCGGCGACGCTGTCACGGTGAAGCCGTCGCGCGATCCGCAGCAGCGCGCGCGGGAGAATCTGGTCCATGTGTTGTTCAACCATAACGACTTTGTGACGATTCGATGAGGGCCCATCCATGAATAAGCACGATCGCTGCTGCGGCACGTCGCGGCGCACGTTTCTTTCCGATATGGGCATGGGATTCACCGGGCTGGTGCTCGGTTCGATGCTGCACCGGGACGGAATCGTTCGCGCAGAGGGTGAAATCTGGCGGCCGCCGGACGGCAAACCGCACTTCGCGCCAAAAGCCAAGAGTGTGATCTGGCTCTTCATGCTCGGTGGCACCAGTCACATGGAAAGCTTCGATCCCAAGCCGGCGCTGAACAAGTATGTCGGCAAAACGATCGCCGAAACTCCGTTCAAAGACACGCTCGACTCGAAGTTTGTAAAAAAGAATCTTCGCGAGGTGGTTCCAGGACTGCACAAGATTCAGCCGAAGATTTATCCACTGCAGACTGGCTTCAAAAAGCGCGGACAGAGCGGCATCGAAGTGAGTGATTGGTTCCCGCACGTCGGTGAGTGTGTTGATGAGATTTCAGTCGTCCGTTCGATGTGGACAACCGACAACGACCATGGCGCGCAGCTCCAATTCCACACGGGGCGCCACGCGCTTGAAGGAAATTTCCCAACGATCGGGTCGTGGGTGCATTACGGGCTGGGCTCGCTGAACGAAAACCTGCCTCAATTCGTTGTTCTCGGAACGCCCATCGCGGATTGCTGTGGCGGCATCGGCGGGCACGGTGCCAATTATCTCGGACCCGAGCACAGTGGCGTGCAGCTGAAGGTGGATGCGGGAGCTCCGCTGCCGTTCAGCACGCCTGGCAAAGATGTGCTGATCAAAGAGCAGGAAGCCGAATTTGGCCTGCTGAAAAAACTGAATGCGCAGTCGTTGCTCGAGTACCCGCACGACAAGGCGTTGCAGGCACGCATTAAGAGCTACGAGATGGCGTTCAGGATGCAGGTCTCAATCCCTGAAGTGCTGAAGATGGAAGCCGAGGACGAGGCGACCAGAAAACTGTATGGGCTCGACGCGGCCCACACGAAGACTTTTGGCCGACAATGCCTCGCCGCTAGACGCCTGGTGGAGCGTGGCGTGCGCTTCATCCAGGTTTTTCATGGAAACAATGGCGCCGCCGGAGCGTGGGATGCGCACAGTGACTTAAAAAACAGCCACACCAAGCTCTGCGCGGAAGTTGACCAACCCATTGCGGCGCTGGTGAAAGATCTGAAGCAGCGTGGGCTGCTGGATGAAACGCTGGTGGTTTGGGCCACTGAGTTCGGCCGCACGCCGGGCGCGCAGGGTGCCGACGGGCGCGATCACCATCCGTTCGGATTCAGCATCTGGATGGCCGGTGGCGGCATCAAGAAAGGCGTGGTTCACGGCGCAACCGATGAGCTCGGCTTTCACGCCGTCGAGAACCGGCATTATGTCACCGACGTCCACGCGACAATTCTACATCAGCTCGGACTCGATCCGCGCCGGCTCGTCGTGCCCGGCCGTCAACGCCTGGAGATCGATTTCGGCAAGCCAATCAAGGAAATCATCGCCTGAGCAGCCGCTGAGAGCTAAAAACGCGTGAGAACGAGACCGGCTACTTTTCAGCGTCCTTGATCAGCAGTTCATTGACGCGTTGGGCAAAGCCGGCGGGATCCTTGATTTTCGACCCCTCGGCAATAAGCGCCTGGTCATAGAGCAGCCGCGCATATTTGTCGACGCGCTCGTCAGCAGCATTCTGTTGATAGATTTTCTGCATCGCGGCAACGGCAGGATGCTCGGCGTTGAGCTCGAGGATGCGGCGGGTTTCGGCGGTCTCGCGGCCCGCGCGCTTGAGCAGCCGTTCCAGGTTGGCGCTCATCTCGCCTTCTTCAGTCACCAGGCACGACGCGCTGTTTTTCAGCCGGCCGGACAGGCGGATGTCTTTCACATCGCTAAGCGTCGATTTCATTTTCGCGAGCAGATCTTTGAACGCGCTTACTTTCTGCTCATCGACCTTGTCTGCGTCCTGAACGCCTTTATCGGCGGCTTTCAATTTCTTGCCTTTGTAGTCGCTGAGCGACTGCACAAGAATCTCATCGATCGGCTCGGTCATCAGCAGAACGTCGTAGCCTTTTTCTTTGAGCACTTCGAGATAGGGAGAGTTCTCGAGCTGCTCGCGCGTTTCGCCCGTGAGGTAATAGATTTCATTTTGGCCGGCCGGCATTGCTCCGACGTAGTTGCTCAAGCTGGTCATCTTGCCCGATTCGGTTTTTGTGCTCTCGAACAGGAGCAGATCAGCCAGCTTCTCACGATTCGGGTAATCGCGGTTGATTCCTTCCTTGAGGAAGCCCGAGAAGTTGCCGTAAAATTCCAGGTACTTGTCGTTCTCCTTCTCCTTCATCTCCGCGAGCGTGGCGAGGATCTTATTCACGAGGTTGTTGCGGATCTTTTCGAGCAGGGGGTTGCGCTGCAGATTTTCGCGTGAGACGTTCAGCGGCAGATCCGGAGCGTCCACGACGCCGCGCACGAAGCAGAGATATTCCGGCAGCAGCGCTTCGCAGTCATCCATGATAAACACGCGGCGAATGTACAAATGCAGCGCCTTGTGTGGATCATTCCACATGAAGTCGTATGGCTTGTGCGCGGGAATATAGAGCAGTGCTTTGAATTCGATGTTGCCTTCGGCGCTGTAATGAATCACTTTCGCCGGCTCTTCGAAATCGCGCGACAGGTGCTTGTAGAATTCATTGTACTCTTCGGTCGTGATCTCTGATTTGCTTCGCAGCCACAGCGCCTTGCGCGCGTTCAGGATTTCTTCTTCGATCTTCTTCTCGTCTTTATCAGTGCGCTCAACATCGATGGCAATCGGATGTTCGACGAAGTCCGAATACTTTTTGACGATTTCGCGCAGGCGCCATGTCTCAAGGAATTCTTCGCTGCCTTCCTTCAGATGCAGAATAACGTCAGTGCCACGCGTTTCCTTTTCGACGTTCTCGACAGAGAAATCGCCTTCGCCGGTCGATTCCCACCAGACACCGGCTTTCTTGTCGCCGGCCTGGCGCGAGATCACGGTTACTTTGTCCGCGACCATGAACGCCGAGTAAAAGCCCACACCGAACTGCCCGATCAGCTCGGGCCGGTCTTTGGCGTTGGCTGCTTTCAGGCTTTCAAGGAAGGCGCGTGTACCAGACTTTGCAATTGTGCCGAGATTCTCAACAATGGCCTCGCGCGACATGCCGATGCCGTTGTCGGAGATCGTCAGAGTCTTCTTGTCTTTGTTAGGGATGAGCTTGATCTTCCAATCCGAATTTTCTTCCAGCAGCTCGTGTTTCGTGAGCGACTCGAAGCGAACTTTATCGATAGCATCGCTCGCATTGCTGATCAGTTCGCGCAGGAAAATGTCTTTATGCGTGTAAAGCGAATGAATAATGATATTGAGGAGCTGCTTAAGCTCCGTCTTAAACTGCATCGTTTCGGCCATTTTAAGAGCGCTCCAGAAACACGGGTCCACGCCAGTGCAATCAAAGAGCGTGCCACGGCCATTGATCTGCAACCTGTTGCCAAGTAAGGATCTACGTGAAGAAGTTACCAGTCGTCAGACTCCAGAGGCATTCTGGCTTAGTCAATTCGACCTGCTATTCCGATGAATGCAGGCGGCTGGCTTCGATTAATGTTTTTAAAAGGAAAATGGCGGCTGCAGCACGCCTCGTTCAGTGATCCAGCCGGCGATCAACTCGGCCGGCGTGACATCGAAGGCAGGATTAAAGACACCGGCTTCTGGCGGGACCGCCAGCTTCCCGTGATTCTCTGAAATTTCTTTTCGATTGCGCTCTTCGATGGGAATTTTGCTGCCGTCGCTGAGCGAGAGGTCAAAGGTGGAACTCGGCGCTGCCACCAGAAACGGAACGCCGTGGTGTTTGGCCAGGATTGCCACGCCGTACGTGCCGATCTTATTTGCCGTGTCGCCATTGGCGGCGATGCGGTCGGCGCCCACGATCACTGCGTCGGGTTTGCGGTCGCGAAGGACGCTGGCCGCCATGTTGTCGCAGATTACCGTCACATCGATGCCCGCCCGCGAGAGTTCCCAGCTCGTCAGGCGCGCGCCTTGCAGTAGCGGACGTGTTTCATCAGCATAAACTTTTACGCTTAAGCCCAGGTTCTGCGCTGCATACATCACGGACAGCGCCGTGCCAGATCCGGCAGTAGCGAGCGCTCCGGCATTGCAGTGCGTCATTAAGGTAACGTTCGTCCGCGCCCCGAGCCGCTTCTGCAGCCATTCGGCGCCGAAGCGCCCGATGCGGTCGCACATCTGCCGGTCTTCGGAAAAAATGGCGAGCGCTTCCTCCTCCAGGATGGCAGATAACGAAGTGGGGGCGGGTAGGGGACTGAGGCCATGAACGCGAGCACGGCAGCGCTCGACGGCCCATTTCAAATTCACAGCCGTCGGCCGCACTTCAATCAGGTGATTGCAGCGCGCGTCGAATTCTTTCAGCCACGCCTGACCGGTCAAGGAGGCCGGAATTTCTCGCGCGATCAAAACGGTGCCGAACGCAGCGGCGCATCCAATGGCTGGCGCCCCGCGAACGACAAGGCGGAAGATGCAGTCTTCCAGCAGGGCGACAGAGGACACATCAATGTACGCTTCCTCGGCGGGCAGACGGGTCTGATCAAGCAGGCGCAGCGTCCCGTTGTTCCAGCTCAGCGCGGCTGGAATGCGGGAAAGGGTGTTTACGGTTTCGATAAAAGGCGTAGCCGGCGACTTACTCATCGAACCCTAGAACCTTCCCGTCGCGGCTGATGGCATAGACACGCTTGCCGGATACCATGGGCGAACCAATGATTGCCTTGTTGCTTTCAAATTGGTAGACCCAGCGGATGGCCCCGCTTTCAGCATCAACGGAATAGAGTCGGCCCTTGTCGGTGCCAAAATAGACGGCTTTTTCCAGCACGGCGGGCTTATGCCGCACATCGCCGATGTCGTTGTCCTGAACTTTCCACAGGCGCTGGCGGGTGCCTAGGTCTGCGCACCAGAATCCATCTTTGTCGACAGTCCCCGCGTAGATGCGTTTGCGCACAATCAGCGGCTCGCACACAAACGGTCCGGCATTTTCCAGCACAACGCGATATTCGAAGTTGTTCTTCGCGAGCTTAAACAGATAAATCACGCCATCGTCGGCGGCGATCACGATATCACCATCGTAAACAACCGGTTTCGAGCGCAGCGATAAGGCCTCAGGATTCGGCGTCCATTCGCGGGCAACCTGCGTCTTGAGTGACACGCCGCGCAGCTTTCCATCCTGGCAGCCGGCAAGAACCATGGAATCATTGTCGATGCCCGTCACGCTGGATGTGATGCCGGCGGCAAAGTCGATGGCTCCGCCGCTGACGGGCAGACCCGTTTCGCAATCGTACAGCAGCAGTTTTTTCTCGAGCGGGACGGCCAGGATGGATGCATTGGCAAGCAGCGGCAGGCGCAGCACGCTGGGTTTAGCGGTAAGATCGCGTCCTTTACCCTTCTGCGACCAGACCTGCTTCATCGTTGCCGTGTCCACCCCAAAACAGTCGCCTGCTTTTGTGCAGAAAACGATCAGGTCGCTCTTGCCCTCGCGCTTTACAAGATTCAGCGGACCGTACACCTCCATGTTCAGCGAACCAGTCGGTGCGGCTTTGAATTCCTTTACCGACATGTTCGTTGCGATTGAATTGATCTGCAGCAGCGAGCCATCGGAGGTGCCGACATACAGCACATTCCCCGCCATCAGGGGCTCGCCGGAAAGGTAGGCGTCAGCCGGCATCGACGATCGAAGATCGACGCGCAGAGCCGGATCACGCTCCATCTTCAGATTGAAGATAGAGCTGCGCAGTTCGGAGGTGCTGAGGACCTGCGTTTTGAAGCCGTCCTTGCGGAATTCGAATTTGTGTGGCTCGCCGGCGCTGTAGCGGAAGGTGTTGGCTTCGCGGGTTCCGCCGACCTGCACCGTTCCAAACCAGCGCGTGTCGAGGTACACTTTGACATCGTTGATGTTGGGCTTGACCATCACGGGCATTTCAATTTCGCTGACTTTAACATCCGGATAGCCTCGGAACTCATTCATGAAGGCAAGCTTGTAACTGTATTCCTCTTCGACGCTGGCGAATACCTGGTCGGGCTTGGCCGCGGTCACCTTTTCCTTGCCCTGCTTCAAGCGGTCGATGATTGCCTGCGCTTCGGCCTTGCCTTTTTCCGCCTGGAACCTGGCCTTTTCGGAAGCCGCGTCGTTGTCCAGAACGTTCTGGTATAGCTCGACCGCTTCGAAGACGCGCTTAGCTTTCATGGCGTTGTCGGCGTTCTCGCGGCTGAGCTCTGCTTTGCGCGAGAGTTCTTCCCGGTACTTAACGGCGCTGTTCTCCGCGGCCTTCGCCATTTCCTGAAGTTGGGCGATCTGCGCCGTGGCTTTCTTGTTAAATCCGAGCACCGGAGAAAAGATCTTTGCGAGCGGGAGATACGTTTCAGCCGCCTGCGAGTACCGGCCGCCGGCTTCTTTGTATTTCTTGTCCGCCTCCAGCTTGCTGGCTTCAACCTGCAATTCCAGCGCGCTGCGCTCGGCGACCGAATAAGCCTGCCAGTTCAGATGCTCCTTGAAGGCGACAATGGCGCCTGCAAGGCCAACAACCGCGATGAACACCATCGCAAAGACGGCCTTGCGCTTTCGCGCGAGGCGGTCTTCTTTGGTGAGCATGACGTCGTTGAGCTTTTTCTTCAGGTTCTTATTCGCCGGCCGGAGGTGCATTGCCCGGCGGTAAGCGTCGACCGCCAGCTTCACGTTCCCATTCTTGCCCGCAAAATCGCCAAGGAGTTCAAGCTGATGGCCGGCGGCGTCTTTCTGATTGTCCTGCAGCAGCAGTTCGATCAGGGCGTTGCGAAGATCGATGTGGCTGGGGTCGCAATCGACCGCAGCGGCCGCGGCGGTGCGGGCCTGCGGAAGATGATTCTGGTCGCGGAACGTCTCAAAAAGTTCCTGGTAGTGAACGAAGGCCTCGCGCTTCTGGCCGCGCTTGGCGTAAATCGCCGCCAGCTGTTCGTGGGCCTTGATGTGCTTGGACGAAAGTGCCAGAACGCGGCGGTAAAGATCCAGGGCAGCTTCTTCGCGCCCAGCCTGCTGCTCGGCTTCGGCAAGCACGGTATAGTGAATGCAGGCCTTGTCGATCTGATTGTCACGCGCCAGCGACTCAGCGAGCTCGCGGCGGATTTTCGCGTTTTCGCCTCCGAGGGCCAGAATGCGTTCGAGTACTTTCACGCGCCGCTTGGGCATGTCCGAACGCATGCATTCCTGCTCGGCAACAGTCAATTCAGAGACTGCCGCCGGACGGATCAGTGAAGACTGCAGGAAGGACGAGAGCGCGGTTAGCACTTCAAATTTAAAGAGGTTTGAATCCAGGATGATGTCTTCGACGTCGCGCGCGCAATCGATGAGTGACGCGACGCGTTTTTCAACGGGGTCGGTCTCCATCTCGCCGCTTTCGATGGCTTTGCGGGCGGCCAGATCCATGCAATAGATTTCCTTGAACGAGGAAATCTGTTTTTTCAGGCGGTCCCACTCGTCTACGCGCCGCGCTGCTTCCATGATCAGGTGCGAAATGGGAAGCGACGGTCCCTTTCCGGTGCTGATCTGGCCGATGAAGAGGGATTCCTGCGGCGAGCCCTCGTTGAATTCGAAGTTCGCCTTTTCCCAGCCGAAGAGGTCGTAGATTTCTTCTTCCAGCTGCAGCTTGAAAATTTCGTTGACCTGCTGCTCCGTGCAGTGATTCAGCGCTATGAGCGCCGCGCCGGCGCTTTCGTGTGTTTCATTCACGCGCTGCCGCGCTGAATTCATCTGGATAATGTTGATGATGCCGCGAGCGTAAAAAATTTCTGGCGTGAGGAGTACCTTGTTGGGGCCGTGCGAAAGGTAGCGAACCTGTCCGGACTGGAAGTAGACGAACTTTTCCTCGTTTGTTGCGGTGAATACGTGCAAGGTCCCGGTCTGCTGGTTCATCGCCAGGTTCTGGAAAACGTCGGCGAGGCTGAAGCTTTCTACGCTTCCCTTAAACCCCATGCGCGCGAACGACCTCCATTAAGACGGCTAAGCCGGTCTGGCGTTGCGGGCGCAAAAAGCATGCGCCAACGGCTGTGTTGCAGCGGGCTGAAAAACCAGCCGCGGCAAATAACGGTGCTGCGGCTGGAAGGCTAAATTAAGTGATTGCGTGCACTTGCGCAAGAAAAGAGGCCGGATGTCTCTGGAATCCGGCACACGAACATTCGAGAGTACGGGACTGCGGCTGTCCCGTGTGTTATTTCTTATCGCCAAAGAAATCGTCCAAAGCCTGCTCGGCGGCGTTTCCAAATTCCTGGCTGACGGCGTTGCTTTTATCCTTGTTGCGTTCGATCGATTGCAACATGGTGTCCGTGAGCTTCTGCTGCAGTTCCTCGGCATACAGGCGAACCATGCCCAGCGTTGTGCGGTCGTCGAAGATCACCACCACCAGCGCCCGCTCGGCCACCAGCCCGATGTGGATATTTTCGTTCTTTCCCTGGTGAAAGAGCACCGAAAACTCGGTTTCGCCCAGCAACTGAGCGACCTGCTTGGTTGCAGCGAAGGAACCGGCCACCAGTGCGGCGATTGAATCGGTGTTGAAGGATTTGGTGAAGCCTTTTTTGGTCACCAGATGCCCTTCTTTGTCGATCAGCAGCGCACACTTGGCCTGCGAGCGATCCAGGAAATCAGAGAGAATCTTATTGATCTCCTCAATATCCTGCTCATAGAAGACCAGGCGTGCCTGGCGCATTTTTTCGCTGAACTCGGCCATTTCATTCCTCCCACTTCCGCTGCTCGCGGCGCACACGGAATGCAACCATCTTTAGTACAGCTGCCTAGGACCCGTGACCCATTAAGGCGTCCTGAGTCATTTACGACCAGAACCACTGTATGGACCCTGCGATCCCTGCGCCTGCTAATGTCAAGGCGAACACAATCATGCCGAAGCAGCCTTTTTTCTTGGGCTCGGCGGTCTGCTCCGCAAGCGGCGGCGGCTGCACCGTCGTCTGCGGCTGCAGCACCGGCACCTGCTTGGTCGATGGTCCCGGCGGCGCGCTTGGAGCAGCCGGGGCTGCGCCTGCCGTCGCCGGCGGCGCATCCTTCACGGCAGTCGCGCTGGCATTTGATGTCGATGCAGTTTTCTTGATCTCCGCCATTCTCTCGCGGAACACGTCGGTCTTTGAGCGCCAATTGGGATCGCCTGGCTGGGGACCCACTTGGGCCGCAGGCTGCATGGCAGCGGGCTGCGGCGCCATTTGCGGCGGCGCGACCGGTGCCGGAGGCGGCGGTGGCGGCGGCGCAACTGCAGCCGGAGGCGGTGGAGGCGGCGGCGGTGGTGCGCTCCCTGCGGGCGGAGGCGGAGGCGGCGGTGCCGCCGGAGGTTTCGGTGCCGCGCCGGGTTTTCCTTTTTTCGAACCGCTCTCGTCGTAACCCTGTTCACGGTTGAGACGCTTAATGACCTGCTGCGAAATCACTTTGAGTGTCTGGAAAACACCATCGCCATTTACTGCAACTGCTTCAACCGTAGGCCAGTTGTTGCGATTGAGTTTGGCATCGAGATCCGCTACCGGCAGAGCATTGGGAAGATCGCGCTTGTTGTATTGCAGGACGATGGGCAGATCCTTGATGTCCAGCCCGTTCTCAGCCAGGTTCTTTGCGAGATTGTCGAGTGACTCGATGTTTTCGGCCATCAGGTCCGGATTGGAATCCGCGACGAAGACGACGCCGTCGCAGCCCTGCAGCACCAGCTTTCGGGTAGCATCGTAGTAGACCTGGCCCGGCACGGTGTAGAGCTGAAACTTGGTGCGCATTCCAGCGACTGTGCCCAGGTCCAGCGGCAGAAAGTCGAAATAAAGCGTGCGGTCGGTTTCGGTTGCGATTGAAACAAGCTCGCCTGTTGAATTGGCGGGCGCTTTGGCGTGAACGACTTGCAAATTCGTGGTTTTACCGCAGCGGCCGGGACCGTAATACACCAGCTTGCAGTTAACTTCGCGCGAAGCGAAATTGATTTGAACCATGCCCGCGCCTCTCCCCCTGTCGGAGCGTTGAAGTGAACGTCATCACAGAGTTGAACGCATCGCGTGTACCCCTCTTTGCACTCTGTGTCAAGTCACAAGGCGCAGCTTTTGCGCCTTGCGAGCAAAAAGCGGGGCAGCCGGCGATGATCTTCCTTAATCGAAATCTCTTCCAAGCCGCCGCTTTCCTGCGCAAGCTTCCGCAGGGCTTCGGCCTGGCCTGCGCCAAATTCCATTCCCAGCCAGCCGCCCGGCTTGAGCCATTCGGCCGCGCCAGAAATAATCCGCTGCAGCACGCTCAGGCCCCCTGAGTCGGCGAACAGCGCCTGAGCCGGCTCGTGGTCGCGAACTTCCGGCTGCAGTGAAGCGCGCACAGCCGGATCGATGTACGGCGGATTTGCAACGATCAGGTCGAACAAACTTTTAGGATCCGTTGCCAGTGCCGCGAAAAGATCGCCTTCCTTAAGCGTGACTCGCGATTCGAGCTTAAGCTTTGCAATATTTTCGGTAGCTACCGAAAGCGCATCGGCCGAGATATCCGTCGCGATCACTTCAGCATGCGGCACCTTTGATGCGATAAACAGTGCCAGGCAGCCCGAGCCCGTGCAGAGATCGAGCACGCGCACCGGCGGAAGAGCGACCGGTGCAGGCGGTTCCGGATTTTTTGTCTCTGCCGGCGTTCCATCCGTCTTTTTTTCAGCTTCAGGCGGTGCAGATATTTCCGCTGGCTCCGCCTTTTTCGGCAGCAGCTTTTCAACGGCCCACACCGCAAGCAGCTCTGTTTCTGGCCGCGGGATGAGCACCGCCGGCGAGACTTTCAGCGTCAGATCCACGAACTGGGCGTGTCCGATGATGTGCTGCAGCGGCTCCCGTTTTTCCGCGCGGCGTTTAACGTACTCGCGATAGACCGCCAGTTTCTCCTGTGGGACTGGCTTTTCGAAATCCACATAGAGGCGAATGCGCTGCACGCCCAGCACTTCCGAAAGCAACAGCTCCGCCTCGAGGCGAGGCGACTCGATCCCTTTTTTTGCAAAAAAATCACTGGTCCATTTGATCAGATCGAGCGACGTCCAGATGCGCGGAGCGGGCGGGGGAGGCGGCGGGACGCTTTGGATGCGGGAGTTCATTTTCAGTTCACAGACGCAATACAATGCCGGGCCAGTGGGCGGTAAGCAGTGGGCAGTGGGCAGGGGAAAAGAGAGGGAAAACTCTGCTGAATCATTATTCCTGCTTGCCTGGCGCCGTGGGAGTGAAGCATTCCGGATTTAACATCATGCTTCCAAGCATCGCTCCAACTTGAGAATAGTCTAAATGAGATTCGCGGTGAAATTGACTTGAGATGTAGCCGCAGTCATGTGCAAAGTCGAGCCATACCTGAGTTTCAGCTACTTCAGCGTCTGAATCCGAAAGTTTACTGACGAACATTTTCGGATAATGCCGTTTTCGGTAGGCTTCGGCAATGTTCGTACAAACACCTCTGGAAGAGCGGCGAAGCTGGTCTGTAAGCGAGTATCGTTCTTCCTTTGGGAAATCCTTCGACGAATGAAAAATCTTCATTGCACGGTCATACGCGCGTTGGAAGACTTTCAAATCTTTGTGGCCTTGTGTGCTCGCCATACGACACCCCCTCCGTGACGTGATGCGAACTGCCAACTGCCAACTTTCAGCTACCCCTGCCGCGACCAGCGTTTCACTTCCAGCGCGGGATCCTTCGGAACGATCGGGTGCTTCTTCACGTACAGGCACTCCTTGACCAGCGGGCAGGCTTCGCAGTTAGGCGCGGAGGAATGGCACACGTCCGCACCGTGCCGGTACAGCAGGCCGTGAGCGCGGATCATGAATTCGGGATCCTTCGGGCATTCGGCTTCAAGCGATTTTTGAATCGCGGCGTAGGACTTTTCGTCGAGCTCTTTTTCGGACTTAATCTTGCCGAGCCCCAGGCGCGAGGCCACGCGCGCAACGCGCAGATCCACCGCGAACACCGCCGCGCCCGTGTACATCAGCAGGAAATCAGCAAACTGCCGCGGCATGCGCAGATCGTTCTCCAGGAACTTGCGTGCTTCCGGCAGCGGCTTCTTGAATATCTTGGCAAAGTCCTGGCCGCATTTTTCTTCGATCGAGTCGGCGTAGGCGTACAGGTTCTTGCCGCGCGCGTCCTCGTAGGGGCCAGCAGTCTGGCAGATGGTCGCAAGCTTCTCCGGCAGAATATCCAGCAGCTGGCCGGGCGTGACGCCTTTGGCGCGGCGCAGCGCATCAAACGCGCGGACCTGCCCATTGCGCTTGGCGTGCTGGCCCAGGATATACCAGGTGCCCAGCTGGAAGGGATCGCGAACTTCGGTCAGCTCGCCTTTTTTGCCATCGACCTCGTAGCGCTTGGCAAGAACATCCACAATCTTCTGCAGTCGTTTGGCTGCCGGCATGGTTCAGTCCTGAGAGAGGAGTGCTGAGTCCTGAGTTCCAACCTCAGGACACTCTTACAAAACGCGCTTACGAGCCGACGACTCCAGCGCTGCGCCTGATTTCTTCGAGCTTGCGGATCAGCGCATCGAGCTCGCCGGATACGATCTCCTGTATCGGCCAGTTCTTGTCTTCACCTTCAATGCGGTGGTCCGTGACGCGGCCCTGCGGAAAATTATATGTGCGCACGCGTTCACTGCGATCGCCGCTGCCGATCTGTCCCAGGCGCTGGTCGGAGCGGCTTTTGTCGGCCTCGGCTTTTTTCAAAGCGTAAAGCTTTGAACGCAGGATCTGCCAGGCGCGGACCTTGTTCTGCTGGGCGCTGCGTGTCTCCATGCAGCGCACGAGAATGCCCGTGGGCTCGTGCAGAAGCTGGCATTGCGAAGCGACCTTGTTCACGTTCTGCCCGCCGGGCCCGCCGGCCGCGCAGAAGCTTTCGCGCACGTCCTTGGGATCGATCTGGATGTCGACTTCTTCAGCTTCCGGAAGCACTGCCACCCGGGCCATGCTGGTGTGGACACGTCCCTGCGTCTCCGTCTTCGGAACACGCTGCACGCGGTGGCCGCCGCCTTCGAAGCGGAATTTGCCAAATGCCCCGTCACCTTCGACGCGGAAGACGACTTCTTTTAATCCACCCATTTCCGCATCGGAGATTTCAAGCTCTGTCAGCTTCCAGCCGTGCTTGTCAGAGAAGCGCCGGTACATCTCGTAAAGGTCGCCGACGAACAGCGCCGCTTCCTGCCCGCCGACGCCGGCGTGAATTTCCACGATAACGTTGCGGCTGGAGTCATCGTCTTCGTTGAGCTGATTGTCGATGAGGGTGCGGCGCACTTCTTCCATCGTCGCTTTGCCCGCATCGAGTTCTTCCTTGGCCAGCGCTTTGAATTCAGGATCGCTGTCGGCGGCGCTGATGATCGCTTCGGCGTCCGCGACCTGCTTGCGGGCCGACGTGTAGCGGTCCCAGAGCTCGCCAAACTTCGTGAGCCGGCCGTATTCACGCAGCCAGTTGGCATACTGCGGATTCGACGGTGCGTCGGAGCTTTCCAGGAAGCTCTTAAGCTCCTGGTAGCGCGTGCCTTTCTTTTCAATCTCTTCCCACATACCAGAAACCTTTAACCACGAAGATCACGAAGGGCACGACGATTACGTGAAAGGAAAAAGGTTCCAGACAGATTCCTTAATCACCTTCGTGTTCTTCGTGAGCTTCGTGGTAAATCCCGCCTCTCGAAAAATAAAAAAACCTGAGCCCCGTTTCCCCTCCGGAGCTCAGGAAATTTCTGTCGAGCAGGCAACTACTTCTTTTCAGCAGAAGCGTCCTTGACGTCCTTGTCAGCCTTCTTCTTCGCGGCCGTATCTTTCTTCGACTGCATGGCGGCCCACTTGTTCTGGAAGCGCTCGACGCGGCCGGCGGAATCGACGAACTTCTGGCGGCCAGTGTAGAACGGGTGGCAGTGCGAGCAGACGTCGATGTTGAAGTCCTTGCCCTTCGTCGAGCGGGTTTCAACCTTGGTGCCGCAACCGACGCATGTAACGGTAACCGGCTTGTAATTGGGATGAATGGCTGCCTTCATGTGACTAACGCTGTCCTTCCTTCGTTCCGCCATGCGCGCGGCGCAGTGGCTTTGATTAAAGCCCAGAACTCCCGCGGAACTCTCCACAGGTACATAGGCCGTAAGCGGGCATTCTGTGCCAAAGCAGCCTGAAAAGCAAGTGGCGGTTGAGGTTAACCGTTCATGGCTGCCACTGCCAATTCCGATGGCAGACCCGGAACAGCCTTTGCGTCTACCAGCAAGCGACTGGCGCGGCGCCTTGCGGCAAGCTTGTCGGCAGGGAAAACGCGTGATCGGCCCACGGCAGGAGTTACCCATTCATGATTCGCGCGACTTTTCTTTCCAGCATTCTTGCTTTTCTGACATTGTTCTCGCCCGTGCTGCGCGGTGCTGCTGATGAGGCGAACGGGCCTGTGGTCGACAAGCGGGCCGAACAGGTTCTTCGCCAGACGGCCAGCTTCTACGAGAAGCTGCAGAAGTTCAGCCTGTACATGTCCTTTTCGGCAGTAATGCAGGCGCCCGGCATCCGCCGGGAGATGTGGGCCAAGTACGATATCCGCGCGGCCAAGCCCAACAAGATCGCTTTGGTCCTTGAAGATGGCATGGGCCCAACGCTCGTGTCCGATGGCAAGACCATGTCCATCTACGTACCCCCGCTCCAGAAATTTTCCCAGAAAGAAGCCCCCGAAGACTTCAATGCGCTGTTTGCGCAGGAAGAGGCGCTGCTGGTCAATAAAGGAGTCGGCAACCTGCTGCTGGTCGACATGCTGCTGAAGAAAAACGTCTATAAGGCGCTGCTCGACAATGTCAGCGAAGTGAAGTACGTCAACGAAGAGATGCTCGACGGCGAAAAGACCCACAAGCTCAGCCTGGAGCAGCCCGGCATGATCATGGAACTGTGGATTCAGGACGGCGACGAACCGTGGATCCGCCAGGCCAGCGTGGATATGACGCGGCCGCTGGCTGAAGCCATGCCGCAAATGCGCGAAACAAAGATGGTCGTTACTGTCACTTACAATGAATGGAGAAAGAACGGATTGACCGAAGACGCCTTTGTCTTCTCACCGCCGATTGAGGCCCGCAAGGCGACAGACCTGTTCGGCCAGGAGGAAAAGAACCCGCTTATCGGCATGCCCGCGCCGCCAATGAAGCTGGACCGCCTGGGCGGCGGGAAAATCGATCTTGAAGCCCACAAAGGCAAGGACGTGGTGGTGCTTGAATTCTGGGCCAGCTGGTGCGCGCCCTGCATCGCGACGCTGCCAATGGTTCTGGACGTCACACACCATTTCAAAGGTAAGAATGTCGTCTTCTATGCAATCAATCAGAACGAAGAGCCCGAAGTGGTTGATGCGTTCATGAAAAAGAAAAAGCTCGCATTCGAAGTCGGGCTCGACAATGCCGGAAAACTTGGCGAAGCCTTCGGCGTCAGCGGCATTCCGCTTACGGTGCTTATCGGCCGTGATGGAAAAATCGAGGCAATCCACACAGGGCTTTCTCCGGACCTTAAAGACAAGCTGATGGAGCAGATCCAGATGCTGGTCGACGGCAAATCGCTGGTGAAAAAGTCGCTCTGATGCTTGCCATCTAAGGCAATGGTTTGTCTGAAACCTCGATGTCATCGACATACAGCATTGCGTCTCCGCTGGTGGCGCTGATGCCGATTTCGAGAGTGTTATAAACCGTGTCAGACAGCGGGAGCGTGCGGCCTTTCACAGAAACGATCTGCACGCCATCCTGCCAGAGCTCGACTAGGCCATCCTCTTTTTCAGACAATTTAAAGTGGGCCTTAACCTGAACCCATTTGCCTGCTGGGAACTTCGTTTTCTGTTTTCCCTGTGTGTAGCGCGGCTTGTCAGCCCACTTGAGCTCTACAAGCAGTTCGCCATTTTCGATCATGATCCGCAGGCCCGGCGCCTGGTTGATCCACGCACACTCCAGATCCATCAACGTGTACGGCATGCCCGACTTGAGGAAGTACCAGCCGGAAAACCACAAGTCATCGTCTTTAACAAAGTGAATCAGCTCGGTGCCGAGCGACGCTTTGGCGGTGATCATGTCACGAACCGGCGCTACTGAAACGCACTTCAGGGACTGCTTGCCTTCATGTGCCAGCTCAGCGGAGGGCTCGACGCGATTGTCGCGGAACGAGGCCTCGCCTTTCAAAATCGCCGTTCGCAGCGCAACGTACTCAGGAATGCTTCGGGCCTGTGGCGACTGCAGTGTGAACTCGGTCCAGCCGTGCTTTTCGCCGATGAGCTCGCGAACTGAAGCAGCCTCTTCGAACGTCGACGAAAAGGTCTTGCGCATTTGATAGAGCTTTCCACTTTCCGGATCGCGTCGGAAAGTCACTCCGTTTTCGACGACATAGTTCTTCTCGAAGAAATCCGGGTCATAAAGCTGTTCGATAAAGCTCCAGCGGCCGTCGCTGCCGCGCCGCCAGGCTTTGCCGCGCACGACTGAATAGGTCTGGCCCTGCAGCGTGAATGCTCCCGCGATGAGGCTTGATTCGTCAGGCAACGGTTCAGAGGGGGAGCGGGGGATCAGCCGCAAGGCCAGAAAGCCCAGCAGCGGAAGCATGAAAATAAACAAAAGCAGGCGCGAGTTTTTCATCCATTTGTTGTAAACAGGTCCGGCGCTCAATTCCACCGGCGCAGCACTTTACATGGAGAGGATCATGGCCGAATTCTTCGAAACCTACTTCGGATTGAAAGGCCGCAAAGCACTGGTCACCGGCGCCGGGCGAGGCATTGGGCGGGCGATTGCCAGTGGCCTTGCCGCGGCCGGTGCTGAAGTCTGCATCCATTACAACAAGAGCCGCGAAGCAGCAGACGAGGCCGTCAGCGACATCACTGCCGCCGGCGGCAGCGCGTGGAGCGCTGGCGGCGATCTGACAAATTCCGCGCAGGCCAACGCGCTGGCAGAGGCAGTCGGCGCACGCTGGAAGTGCCTCGATATTCTCGTCAACAACGCCGGTGATCTTGTGAAGCGCTCTCCGGTCGCCGATGCGTCCGATGAACTGATCGATCAAGTCATCAAGGTGAACATTCACACGGCGCTTTACACCACCCGCGCGTGCCTGCCGCTGCTGCGGTTGGGACAGAAGCCCTGCATCGTCAATCTCGGCTCGATCGCCGCCCACAATGGCGGTTCTAACGGTGCAACAATTTATGCTTCGACAAAGGGCGCGATTCACACCTACACGCGTGGTCTGGCCAGGGAGCTCGCGCCGCAGATCCGCGTTAACGGTATTGCGCCCGGCGTGGCGCTCACTGATTTTCATCGTACACACAGCAAGCCCGAAGCGCTGGAGGCCATCGCAGTTAGCACGCCACTTAAACGGCTGGGCACGGCAGAGGACATGATCGCGGCGACGGTATTCCTCTGCGCTGCTGGAGCCGAGTTCATCACTGGCGAGACCATTGAAATCAACGGTGGCCTCTGGGTGGCTTAGCTTATTTATGAATTTCCTGTCCCGAATTTACACGGAATCAGAATAGTAGCCTCAGTCTGCGGAAATCAGGCCTCTCAATTTGGACTCTAACGAGGGCAAGCTGTATAATTATAATGCCGCGAGGAGCTCACCATGACTGGCGTCGACAGCAAGCAGATTGTCATCTGTGATGATGAGTACGACATCCGGGAGATGCTTGGCGCGGTGGTACGCAGCGGAGGGTACCAGCCGCTCCTGGCAGAAAACCTGGCCGATGTGATGTATCACATCGGCCATGACGCACCTGCGCTGCTGTTACTCGATATCCGCATGCCGGAGCAGGACGGATTTGAAATCGCCGAGTCGCTTCGCCGGCACAAGATCGATATTCCGATCATTTTCATCACTGCGCACGACAATCTGTTCTGCCGCATGTACTCGCCGGCGGTCGGCGCGGTGGGGTACATGGTAAAACCCATCGAGCCGAAGCTGCTGCTGGAGCGGATCGATGCCGCACTTTCTAATCCAAGCGGATTACTGTCGCGCTGACGCCGATCGAACTGCTGCTGTACGAACTTCCGCTGCTCCAGGCGCCGTTTGTTCCCGAACTATAGCTGGAACGCTGCGTCAGGCCTCCAGCTTCGACTGAACCGGAGGCGGCATATGAGCCGGCATACGATCCGGACGAAGAGGGGCGGTAGGTTGACGAACTCTTGAGTTCTTTCTGCTCCTTCTGTTGCTCCTTTTCTCTTTTCTTGCGCGCCTTTTCTTCATCCTCGGACATCTTGCGTGCGCGTTTGCGGGCTTCCGAAGAGCCCTTGTCGTCTCCTTTCGCGCCCTCCGGCTTGCCGCCGCTCTTCCAGTCCTTGTCCATCTCATTCATTTTTTCGAGCGACGCGTTGAGACGGCGCTGAATGTCGTCATCGACAGGCGACTTTTTTTCGGTTTCTGCGCTGCGGCATTGCGCGGCACACAAAACGAGAGCAGCAAAAAGAACGAATGTTCGCAACATGAGTTCTTCTCCTTATCAAAAAGTTCAACGGCCTGGACTGTGGCTGTTGGCGGCGCCTGCTGTTTTCTATTAGCGCGAAAAAAATTTTGCGCCACCCTGAAAAAATGTAATTCGTTACCTGACAAGATGTTCACTCGTGCACGAGGAGTCGGCACACTGTGCAAGTTCTCGCGGGTGTACGCCTTGACTGTTTGTGAAAGTGTCTTTAAGCTGTGCGGGCACGTCGCTCATCCGCACATCGCTGGGTACTGATTTGAGGAGTTTCCCTCGTGGCCACAGAACCTGTCCCGGCACCACACGCGATCGATGGAGAACCCTTCGAAGCGCTCGTTCGCGACCTCAACCATCGCGTCTGGGAGATCCGCCGCAACGCGTGTGAAGAGCTCGGCGCCGCAAATAACCCGCGCGCCGTTCCGCATCTCATCCGCCTGCTTAATGATGGCGTCGGCGCTGTGCGCTTTGCCGCCGCCGAGGCGCTCGGAAAGCTCGGCGACAAATCCGCTGTTCCAGCACTGCTCAGGCTGCTCGACAACCCGGTCTTCGGTTCCTACGGACCAGTCATTGAAAGCCTCGCGGCGCTGCGCGCTCAGGAGGCCATTCCGTATTTCATCCGCTTCCTGCGCGACCACGACCCGCGCGTGCGCGGCCTGGCGGCCAATGCGCTGATGGTCATGACGCGGCAGTTCATCAGCTTCAAAGCCAAGGGCACCGAAGACGAACGCAACGCAGCGATCGCGCAATGGGAAGCCTGGTGGGAGAAGAACAAGCAGGTCGCCCACTGATTCTTTCCGCCGCACCCGCATCATCGTCCAATTTATACAGTATCAACGTATACCAGCTTTTTCGGGAGCGCTGTTAACCCACGCCGAATACCAGATTTGAGCCGTAAGTTTTGTGCCGGCGCGGGTGCAGGCAAGCATCAGTTCGCGGCCGGCCTCCGGGCGTTCCTGAAAAGCGCCTTTACGGTCGAGCTCGTAACACAGATTAACTTTTTCGTGTGACGCACGCAGCTGAGCTACAATCAGCGGAAAGATGGCGGGCGTTGATTCAATCTTCAGCCCCTCGCAGAGCATCTCCGGCGTGAAACCATTCTGTTCCGGGTAGCTGTCGATGCGCGCGTGAATGCCTTTCTGTTCGAGCGTGCCATTCGCGCCGGGCCGACCGTCGAAGTGGCGCGTGGTGTGAAGCGGCATGGCCGCATCCTGGCAGTAATGCGCAAGCCAGCCGGCGTAAACAAGAATGCGCCGCTTCACGCTCTCCGCTTCCGGCCGGTTGCGGTGCTCGCGAAAGGCAAGCATCAGTCGCTCGTAGCCTTCCTGGATCGCATACGGCAGGAAACCGCCGCGGTTGAGATCCACATTCTGCTGAACATAAATCTTCGCAAGGTCAAAGCGGCGCTCCGGTATCGGCTGATTGCCGAGGTATTCCAGATCGATGAAGTGCTCAGGCTGCTCAGTGGTTTTCAAGTGCGGCGCGGTGGCGTGCTTCCAATTGTCGGCTTCGGTGCTCATTTCAGAAAGATCCAGCACGCCTTCGCGGAAGAACTTGGGCATGTCGTCCGGCAGAGCCTGTACGGCCGCACGCGTACAAAGTTGGTGGCCACCCGACCACCAGGCGGCAGTACGAGTGGCGGCGCAAAAGAGTAACAGCACGATAGCGGCTGAGATCGGCATGGGATGTGTTTTCATTTGGATTACCAGAAACGGTTGAAAAAATAATTTTTTCCTGAAAAGCACCTTGCGGTCTCACATTGTGCGTGCTAAATTAAAGTTGTAATGATTGCGCTTAACATGTTTTAAATCCAGAGCTAACTCGAGGCGCCGCTGGAGATTACACAGATCATGCATATCCCGTTTTTCGTTGAAGCAGGCAACAACGCCGAATGCGGTCCGTTCTCGATCTGTCGCAAGGTCAGTTCAGCCCTGCTGGCCCAGCGCATCTTCCCACTCCCCTTCGCCGCCACAACGCAGGAAGCCGCTCAGGTTAGCTCCAACCTGGCCAAGCGGGGCATGACGCCCGGCGTCTTCATCGTCAACACATACCTGGCCGAGCCGCTGTTGAATGAAGTCGAAAAGTTCATGGGATCGACGCCTGTGCTGCTGCTGCGCCGGTCAACGAACTCTCATCTGCTGACGCGCAAAAAAGATCTGCTCGATACGACCGTCATCATGAAGAAAATGGACGGACGCCAGACCATGCTGTGCCCGTACGATAACCAGAACGCGCTCATGGTTGCCGAGCAGGTCGCTGATTGCCTGACCCGCTTCGTGCGCGACGGCGACTTCTGGCACTTCGCACGTCTGAGCGTGCTGTCTATTTCAACTTTAGACCCTTGACCGGCGCAGCCGCTTCGGCCCCCGCTGCCGGCCCGGCTGCCGACACCTTTGTACCATCATCGAAAACCACGATCACGCCGACGCTTTTCACGTCCCCGGCGCGGTCGTGTTCGCCGACAGCCGCCAGCTGCATGCCTTCACCGCCGGTAATCTGATGCGAACCGGAGGTGACGGCGGCCGCAGTGCTCTGTTCCGTAGGATTGGTAATGTCCGGTTTGAAACCGCTGTATGAGAAAGTCGCAACGGAAAGCGGATTGATCATTTCCTGTCCGTTGGCGTTCTTGAAAATCACGGCCACATTCATGATGCGTCTACCATTGTTGTCTTTGTTGTAGAGCTGAAAATACGCAATCGCAAATTTGCCGCGCGTGGTCAGCTTGACGATTTCAAGCGGCGGGCTGCCCTGCAGAAGTTCCGGAAACGGTCCGACAGCGGTCTTGCGCTTGGGTGCTTCGCCCTCGGCGACTTCTTCCTCTCCGTCAGCTTTCTTCTTCGCGGCAGTCTTGACATCGGCCGGAACAGGCTCGTCATCTTCCTTCACCTTGGCCGGCCCGGTCTTCGTTTCGGCGACCTTGAACGTTGCGTCGAGCGCAGCCTTCTCTTTCGCGGCCGCAGCCAGGCGCTTGGCCTCTGCGGCTGCTTCTTCGCGCTTTTTCTTTTCTTCCGGATCTTCGGTCTTCGGTGCCGCCGCGACTGCCTTGGGTTTCACCGGCTCGCTGGCCTTCGTCAGGCGTCTGGTTTCGAGGTCCATCATGCGCTTGCGGACCTCGTCATCCATGCTGTTGAGCTTGCTGAGGTCGGTGTCTTCCGCGTAGGTCTTGCCTTTATTGATGGCCTCGCGCGCGCGGCGCAGATCGCCAAGAGCCATGTCGTAATCGCCCACGCGTTCCTTGGAACGTGAGCTATCCATGGCCATTTGAGCTTCATCAATGTCTTTGCGGGCGCTGGGCACTTCGCGGGGTGGACTGCCGCAGCCAGTCAACACAACCACCAGCAGCGGAAGGGTCCAGAGCAAGCTCACCTGTTTCATGTTTTATCCCCGCAAAAAATTGCGCGCCGTGCAGCAACCAGGCGCAACATTACGCCTCAGACTCTTTTTTGACAACGGTTAAACACACCGCATCTGGCACTCTTTCCAACGATTAGACGCCGCTGCACGCTCAAAAGTTGTAAAAAGTTGCACAAGATGTGGTTTTTTCGTCTCCTTTATTAGGCTGCAGACGGGTTCCCTGCGATCCTAGAAGGACCCTAATAGGGACGAGGCTGGCTGAACTTTTATCACACCAATTTCTGAGATTAATTTCTCGGAGCAGTAGAACGCCGGAACCGATCAGTGTCGATTCCGGCGTCGCATTGAACTCAGAACTTGTGTGGGCTTATTGGCATCGGCCTTTCAACGTTTCAAGCAGTCGGTTCATGCCTTCGTTATCGGCCTGAATCGACGCAGCCGGCCCGATCCCTTCGAAATCGCCACGTATCGCTTTCAATGCGTATCGCTCGCTCTCAATTTCGCTTTGAGTCCGCACTCCAAGCCGCCGCCAGATCGGAACTGGCGGGCACCAGCCCTGAATCGCATGCTGCAGAAGGAAAGATCCAACAATGGCCGGGATGATGAAAAACTTTCTGTTCACCGTGGCGCCGAGCACTGTTCCGAGCACCACGAATGTGCTGGACTGCGCCTCCAAAATGCGCTCGATATCCCATTCCTCATCCAGTTCCTTCAGACGCTCCGGGATGCGCTCGGGATGTGCCGAGTAATAGGCGATGTTGCGCTCGATTTCGCGCTGAATACGTTCGTTGTTCTTTTTTGAAGTGTGCTCCGGAACCCGTCGCACGGTCGATGAAATCATCATACGTTCTCTCCTCTCGTAGGCGTCTGCCAAAGAAAAACGCTGGCATTAGTCATGCCAGCGTTTCAACTTGTAGCGCAGGCATCCTTGCCTGCTCGCTGTTGGGATGAGTTTCCACAACAGCGGAAGAGAGAACGGCTACACGCAGGCTGGAAGCCTGCGCCACATTCACGCCAGATTAATCGCAAACATATCATCTACAGTGATCGCCTTGCGGATCTTCTCGAGCACCGGCGCAGGGACGGCGTCGTCAAGCGTAAGCGCGATCACCGCCTGACCGCGCTTCTCGCGCCGGCCCACAGCCATATGCGCGATGTTGATGTCGGCTTCGCCCAGGATCGTTCCGATCTTTCCGACCATGCCCGGCCGGTCGGGATAGAACATCAACAGAATGATTGGCGAAGGCTTAAGGTCCGCGATGTCATAGTCGTTGATGCGGACGATGCGGCCCTCCTGGCCATCGAAGCATGTTCCAGCGACGGTCACCGAGCCGCTCGCCGTTTCGGCGGTGACTTCGATCAGATTGGTGTACGTCGCTGCCTTCTCGCTCTTGTTTTCAATCAGTTCCACGCCGAGCTGGTTGGCGATGCCGGTGACGTTCACCATGGTGATCGGATCGGTGGTGGTTCGCTTGAGCAAACCCTTGAGCGCGCAGAGGCTGATCTCGCGCGTTTCGCCAGCAGCCACTTTTCCGTTGATTCCGACTTTCAGCTTCGATACCGGTCCCTTGCTGATCTGCGCCGCGAAGCTGCCGAGCATCTCCGAAAGCTTCACGTACGGCGCCAGCGCCGGGTTGACCTGGACCGCCAGGTTCACCGCATTGCGGATGATGCCGTCGCGGAAGAACTCGACGAACTGCTTGGCAATGTCTTCGGCTACGCGTTCCTGTGCTTCCTCGGTGCTGGCGCCCAGGTGCGGCGTGAGCGTAATGTTCTCAAGCGTGCGCAGCGGCGAATCGGCCGCAAGCGGTTCGGCTTCGAACACGTCCAGCGCCGCGCCGGCAATGGTGCCGTTCTTCAGCGCTTCGTAAAGATCGGCTTCGTTGATAATTCCGCCGCGCGCGTCGTTGACGATGCGCGCCGATTTCTTCATCAGCTTCAGGCGGTCCTTATTGATGAGATTTTTTGTCTCCGGCGTCAGCGGGGTGTGAATGGTCACGAAGTCCGCCTGCTTGAGCATCGATTCGAGATCGAGCTTCTGGACTTCGAGATCCTTTGCGCGCGCGTCGGTAAGGAACGGATCGTAGACGAGCACCTGCATGTCCATCGCTTTGGCCACGCGCAGGATAATGCCGCCGATTTTGCCCATGCCGATGATGCCCAGCGCTTTGCCGCTGAGTTCCACACCAGTGAGGCCTTTCTTGCCCCACTTGCCGGCTTTCATTTCCTTGTCGGCCTTGGCGATGTTGCGCGCGGAAGCGAAGAGCAGCGCGATGGCGTGTTCGGCTGCGGAAGTGATATTTCCAAGCGGCGTGTTCTGAACGACGATGCCCGCGGCCGTGGCGGCCTTCAGGTCGATGTTGTCCACGCCGACACCGGCGCGTCCGATGACCTGCAGCTTCTTGGCGGCGGCAATAATTTTCGGGGTTACCGTCGTTGCCGAGCGCACGATCAGGCCGTCGTAATTGCCGATGATCTCACAGAGCTGATCCTCTTTGAGTCCGGCGTGTGTCTCTGCCTGCAGACCGCCTTCCTTTAGAATCGCAGAGCCGCGGTCATTCAGCGGATCGGCAATGAGGATCTTGGCGTTTACGGTGCCCGTGCGTCGAATGGCGGTTCCTGTGCTCACGTCTGGCGTGCTCCTTCATCAAAAAAGCGAAAGCCTGAAAAATGGAAGCCGACATTCTGTGACTGAGCACGTCACGCGTCAAACAAAACTGCGGTGCCGCTTCGCTGCTCTGCGGCTCTGAGGGTGCCGGGTGACGAGTGGCGCGCATGGCGGACCGCAGGCGGGCAGCGGGCGGGCAGCACAGCCACAGGCGAACATTCTCGCTCCGCCCAGACCCGGGCCAATGTCCGTCAGCTAATACGCGCTCCACGGCTGGGTGGCCGTGCTGTTTCGTGCCACGCCAAGAAGTGGTGTGCCTTAACCGCCGCATCCGTGCAATCGCTCCCAGGCAAGCACGGAGTATTACGAGTGTAGGCAATCGTGCTACCCCCAAAGGCGCACGCGAATGCACACCACTTCGCTCGCGGGGCTGTTGCGCGTCTCTGTTTCACGACAACCCCAAGAAAGCACTTGTGCGCTTGCCCGTGCTTTTGGGACATTTTTTCAATATTTTTGTGTTTGTTTTGCGAAAAGCGAAATTATGCTTTTTGATGAGCTTGGTTCCCTATTCTGCCACCCAACTGAGGTACACGTCATGGCACGCGACTTGGACGAAGAGGAAGTTCTCGACGAGGAGCAGGTACAGGAAGAACAGCAGACGGAGGGCGACCAACCGTTTCTGTACTCCGTGACCGGCCAGACGCCGTGGTGGATCGTCTCGATCCTGCTGCACGCGCTGGTCATCACGCTCGCAGGCTTGATGTCGATGGCAATCGACCTCGGCGAACCCGAGGCGGCGGTTGTCATGGTCACTGAGCTCGCGCAACGCCCAGAGATTAAGGAGGCGGTCGAGAAGCCGAAAGTCGAATCGGCTCACGTGCTGGAATCCAAGCACGACACGCCGCCGACGGATCCCACCTCTAAGGAGGCCTCCGACATCGTCGTCCCGCCGGACATTCTTGAAAAGGCGGAACTCGGCGATCACTTTGAAACGATCAATCCGGACCGCCCAGACACGCAGAGCGCGTTCGGCAATCCTGACGCTCACATGTTCCACAGCGTAAAGGGCAATGACGACGCGGCCGGCGGCGGAGGTGTTGGCGGCACTGGTCTTGAAGACCTCATCGGTGTCGGCGGCGCGGCGAGCCCGGGAACGGGTGGCGGCTGGGGCGGCGGCAACGGAACTGGAACCGGCGTCGACAATGGCGCGGGTCACGGCAGCTTCGGCCAGCGCAACGGCGGTGGACGCCGCTTGATGGTCAAGCGCCACGGCGGGTCGAAAGCCACTGAAAGCGGCGTCGATAGCGCGCTGCGCTGGCTGGCTTATCACCAGGAAGCAGACGGCCGCTGGGATGCAAAGAAGTACGGTGCTGAACAGAAGACCGACACGGCTGTCACCGGCCTTTCGCTGCTGGCCTTCCTCGGCGCCGGACACACGGAAAAAGTCGGCGAATACAAAGGCAACGTTCAGAAGGCCGTCGCGTGGCTCAAGAGCAAGCAGGACGCTGAGGGCATGATCTTCGATCAGACCGACGCGGGCGGACATCGCGGCAAGGGTTATCCGTGCGCAATCGCGACGCTTGCGATCGCTGAAGCCGCCGGTATGGCGAACATTCCGGATACGAAGGCTGCGGCGCAGAAGGCCATTGACTACTGCACCGAAAAGCATCAGTGCGGCGAAGGTTCCGACAAGCTGGGCTGGCGTTATGGACCCAAGCAGGCCGGAGACCTTTCCGTCAGCGGCTGGTTCGTCATGGCACTGAAGTCTGCGAAAGTCGCAGGCCTGGCGGTTAATCCCGCTGCGTTCGACGGTGCGATTAAGTTCCTGGATTCCTGCGAACACAAGGAAGAGGGCGGCAATAACAGCGGCTACGGCCCGGCGTCGAGCTACCTCTATATGCCTGGCTCACATGGCGGACACCGCGTCTGCGCCATCGGCAATCTTTCCCGCCAGTTCCTGGGCTGGAAGAAGGAAGACCTGCAGTCCAGCGTCGAGTTCTTCGTGAACAAGGGCGGCGTGCCGACCTGGGGCGGAAACGGTGAAAGCGTCGACCTTTACTACTGGTACTACGGCACGCTCTGTGTCTTCCAGCAGGGCGGTGATTTGTGGAAGCGCTGGAACGACAGCATGAAGACCGCGCTGGTGACGAATCAGTGCAAGCAGGGTGACGATGCAGGAAGCTGGAACCCGGTGGGTCATTACTCCCAGGAATGGGGCCGCGTCGGCCAGACCGCCCTCGGCTGCCTCTGCCTGGAAGTGTACTACCGCTACATGCAGCTCAAGAACTGAGATGTATTGCAAGGAACGCAGCGAAACCCCCGGTTGAAAGCCGGGGGTTTTTCTTGCTGGGAGAAACGATGGTCCGGATTGTACTCCTTCTGTTCGCTGGTTCCATTGTGAGTGCGGTCGCCGCTGACGCGCCGGCTCTGCCGCCCACGCAGCGATTCAAACTGTTTCTGCTCGTCGGCCAGTCCAACATGGCCGGGCGCGGCAAAGTTGAAGAGCAGGACAAAAGGCCGCATTCGCGCGTGCTCGCTCTTTCAAAGACTGATGCCTGGGTCCCGGCTGTCGATCCGATTCACTTCGATAAAAGCATCGCCGGCGTCGGTCTGGGCACAACCTTTGGAAAGCTCGCCGCAGAGGCCAATCCGGGCGACACAATCGGCCTGATTCCCTGCGCGGTCGGCGGCACCTCGATCGACCAATGGAAGAAGGGCGGCAAGCTCTATACCGAGGCCGTGCGGCGCGCAAGGCTCGCGATGGAGAAGGGAACGCTCGCCGGGATTCTCTGGCACCAGGGCGAATCGGATGCGGCCAATCCCGCCGACTATGCAGCGAAAGCGCAGAAATTCTTTGCCGATCTGCGCGCTGAGCTGAATGCTGAAAAGGTCCCGCTCGTCATTGGAACACTGGGGGACTTTCAGGGAAAGTATGGCGTGATTAACCCCATCATCCAAAAGCTGCCAGAGAGCGTGCCGATGTGTGCTTGCGTGAGCGCCGACGGCTTGAATCATGGGGGCGATAAGCTGCACTTCGACAGTGCTTCACTGCGCGAACTGGGCACGCGCTATTTTGCAAAATGGCAGAGTCTTTCACGCGGAAAATAAACCGGAGATCCATTCCATGAAACACGCCGGACTCTTGAGCGTTCTCATTGTGATGACCTTTACCGTCCTCGCAGCGGACTTCCCGGACATCGAAAAGCTTCCGGCAAAACCTGAATTGCCTGATCCTCTGACGATGCTGTCGGGCGAAAAGGTTACCACGAAGGAACAGTGGTTTGAAAAGCGCAGACCGGAGCTCCGCGCCCTCTTTCAGCATTACATGTACGGCATCCCGCCCGCCGCGCCTGAAAAAATTGACGCGAAAGTTGAGCGTGAGGACAAGAACTACTTCAACGGCAAGGCGACGAAAAAGCAGATCACGATCCGCTTCGGCCCGCCAAATACGCCAACGCTGAATGTGCTGCTGGTCATTCCCAATCAGCGCACGCAGCCGGCGCCGGTGTTTGTTGGCGCAAACTTCTGCGGCAATCACGCGGTTTTAAATGATCCCGAAATTCCTCTGCCGCAGGTGTGGGTGCCCAGACACTGTGCCGGCTGCGTTGAAAACAAAGCCACGGATGCCGGCCGCGGCAAGAACGTGGACGTCTGGAATATCGAGAATTCGATTTCCCGCGGCTATGCCGTGGCGACCTTCTACGCCGGCGACATTGATCCCGATAAAAACGACTTCACGGATGGCGTGCATGCGGCCTACATGAAAGAAGGCGAGACGCGCAACAATCAGAGCTGGGGCACGATTGCCGCCTGGGCGTGGGGCCTTTCACGCGTGGTGGATTACCTCGTTACGGACAAGGATCTCGACGCAAAGAAAATCATCGCGGTCGGCCATTCGCGCCTGGGAAAGACCGCCATGCTCGCCGCCGCTATGGATGACCGCATTGCCATCTCGATGCCGCTGCAGGCTGGCTGCGGCGGCACGGCACCAAGCCGCGGTACTGTGGGCGAATCGGTAAAGCGCATCAATACGTCCTTCCCGCATTGGTTCTGCGGCGAATTCAAGAGATTCAATGATGCTCCGCAGAAACTGCCGTTCGATCAGAACTGCCTGGTGGCGCTCGTCGCTCCGCGCCCGGTCCTCTTTGCCAATGCTGTCGAAGATTCCTGGGCCAATCCAGGTGGACAATTCGAAGTGCTGCAGGCAGCCGATCCCGTCTACCGGCTGCTCGGCGCCGGCGGGTTGGACGCGAAAACGATGCCTGAGAACAACAAGCTTGTCGACAGCACGCTCGGCTATTTCATCCGTCCCGGGAAACACGAAATGAACCTGACCGATTGGAACGTGTTCCTCGACTTCGCCGATAAGCACGTTGGCAAGCCCAAGTGATCCTCGCAGCAGCCATTGAGTCGGATGTACTGGTAACAGTTCTGCCGCGCAGATAACCTTGAAGCTGTGGAGCGGCTTTCGCTCCGCAGCGAGAAAACGGCGATGGCGTACCAATTAAGTTTCGAACGGCAGGCAGGCTATCTGCACGTCAGGATTACCGGCGACAACACGTTCGAAAGCATTCTCGCGTACCTGCGCGAGGTTCACAGCCTGTGCGTGCGGGAACAAAGCGCGTGTGTGCTGATCGAAGAAAACCTCACGGGCAAGCGGCTGAGTATCACGGAACTTTTCTCGCTGGTGACGCGAGCGACTGAAAACGTCTCGGCGGATGTTCAATACATCGCGTTTGTGGATGCCAGCCCGGCGCGCGATCCGTCTCGCATTACATTTGCCGAGACTGTTGCGGTGAACCGCGGCGTCAATATGCGCCAGTTTCACGGCGTTGCCGATGCACGCGCCTGGCTGCAGGCGAAGATTTCAGCGACGTTTCCCGCCGTTCGCTGAATATAGCCAAGCCCGAGCGACTTAATGCGAGTTCTCCAGCGCTGCTTTGACGCGTGCCACACAGATCCCATTGGCGCCGGCGCTCATTGCTGCCTTCAGTGAGCGCTCTGCTTCGGCGCGCAAACCGAGCAATGCCGTTGCATGCGCGCGCTCCAGCAGCAGCTGCAGATCCGGACGCTCAGGGCGCAGACGCAAGTCGATCTCCGCGATGGCGCGCGCCAGATCGTTGCGGACTGCGTCCCCTCGCTGGCATCGCGCACGGCGGATCAGCCAGGTACTTTTCAGGCGCGATTCGGATAGTTCCTTTTCGATTGTTTCGCGCGCGGCTGCGAACTCCCCGCAATCCAGCAGCGTTTCGATCCACTCTTCCTGCAATACTGCCGCTCCGGTGAGGGCGAACGCTTCTGAAAGCTCCGCGGCGCTCTGACGCAGCTGGCCGGCGCGCCAGCGCAGGTTCGCTCGCAGCAGAAGGATTTCCACGTCGTCAGGCCGGCTCTCGAGCAGGCTGCTGCAGTCGGCCAGCGCTTCAGTGTGCCGCCCGCACGTCGAGAGCGCCTGCGCGCGAAGCGAGAGCAGTACGAAGCGCTGCTCGCCGTCGCTGCGTAATGCCAGTGATGCGCTCGCGGCAGCCGCTGCGTTGCTGTACTTTTCCTCGGCAATCAGCAGCTTCACGCGTTCAAGCTGTGCGGGATAGTAATCCGGACGCAACGCGAGAGCCGACTCGATATCGCCGCTGGCTTTCTCGAATTCACGCAACAGGCGGTAATGCATGGCACGCTGTGTCAGCAGGTCAGGCGCGGGTTCTCTGGCCAGCAGTTCCGTGAGCTGTTCGATGACATGTTCCGGGCTGTCGTGCGCGAGCAGCGGACGCAAGACGATCGCAAAAACCACAGCCAGCGTTCGACAGTATGTTAGAAACGAACCGCGCCGCGCTGAAAGCGCGCAGCGATGCTTCTGAAAAAGGATCGCGAATCCATTTCGCATCATAAGCGTCCGTCAGAAATCTTTTTTTTAATCATGGTCGTCATCGTCATGGTCATCGAGATCCAATACCTTCTTTTTCTTTTCCGGTTCCTTCGGCTTTGGTTCAGGTAACGGCACGAACTTTTCGAGCTGCCTGGGTGACTCGATGCGCTGGGGCACGACTTTTCCCTGCTTGATGAGCGTGAACGTGTCGCGCTGCTCGCCGTGTTTGTCGATCATCCGCGCCGTGAGCGTGTCGCCGGCGATATCGACGACCGT